>DAHUYW010000070.1 GCA_027306915.1 Spirochaetales bacterium
GGAATCAGGTTCGAACCGCCATCTCGTCGCGGCTGCAGTCAGCTTCCCGGCAGCTGGCCTCGCCGGGGCAGCCTGGGCTCCTAATGCCAACGTGCGTGTCGCGTTCAGCTTCACGTTTCGGGATGAAAGGTTTGTCAAGATCAAGCTGATCGCCGATCGAAAGAGGCTGCAGCAGCTCGATGTCGTGTTTCGGGGTCGATGTTTCAAATCCACCAAAATCCCCTTGTTCATGACGGCAGTTGGGAGTACGATGCGAAATGCCAGGTGGCGAAGTCGTGAACTAGAGGTCCGGCAACGTTCTTGGTAAGGAGTGAGAGACATGAACAGCTCAGCTTCCAAACAAGAAGAGAACGCATCCGAGCTCATCAGCATGAGGATCAAAGAGCTGGGCGATTGGCGCGGCAAGGCGCTTGAAAGAGTGCGAAGGCTCATCAAGGAGGCGGACCCGGAGATCGTCGAAGAGTGGAAGTGGGCGAAAGCGACGTCGCCTGGAATTCCAGTCTAGTCCCACGACGGCGGCATCTGCACCGGAGAGACCTACAAGAGTGCGGTCAAGCTCACCTTCTTCAAGGGTGCTTCATTGAAGGATCCTTCAGGCCTGTTCACTCAGCCTGGGACCGTAAGGCGCGCCATCGACCTTCATGAAGGCGACAAGATCAACGAGGCTGCATTTAAGAAGCTTATCCAAGCGGCCGTTGCGCTGAACCTAGAGCGCAAGAAATAACCCGAGGTTGTCACATTCGTGCGCTCATTTTCGTCATACTCGCAGTAGAGTAGCAACAATGAATCTTGGAGGGAATCGATGAAGATCAAACTGACCAGCGTGTATGTCGATAACCAGGAGAAAGCCCTGCGCTTTTACACCGAAGTGGTGGGCTTCGTGAAGAAAGCGGACTTCAGCAACGGGCCGTTTCGCTGGCTCACGGTTACCTCTCCCGACGAACCGGAGGGCACGGAGCTGCAGCTGGCGCAGGGCGACAACCCGGCTGCCAAAGCCTACCAACAGGCATTGTTCCAGCAGGGCCAACCCGCGGCCATGTTCTATTCCAGCGACCTGCAGGCCGACTACGAGCGCATGAAAGCGCGCGGCGCCGATTTCACCATGCCGCCGACCGACATGACCGCGTCGAAGATCGCCCAGCTTTCGGACACCTGCGGCAACCTCATCCAGGTCACCCAGCTGATGCGTAGGTAGGGCGGACGTCCAGCAGCACTTCGGCAGCGCCGCCGTCGCTCGGCACCAAACGGCTGTCGCTGACGGTGCGTGCCGATCTATTCGACGGCCTCCTCCGGGGCGCTCTGGTGCGGAGCTTCGCGCGTCCAATCGAAGAGTTCCTAGTCGATGATAGGCGGGTGCTTGCCCTGGTAGCGCTTGCCGTCCCAGAAGAAATCGCCGGCGTAGAAGGGATTCTTCAGAAGCTCCGCAACCGAAGCCCGGTCGGCGCAGCCAAGGCCGTCATGGGCTGCGCCTGAAGGATCAGTAGCCTTCCTTGACCCTCCTATCGACAGGGATTCGACCATGATAGGCGGCTCGCCTCCCCCAAACAGTGAGTTGTCTGGGCTCATCGATGAGGAAGAAGAGCAGCTGGAGACGTGCGCCGTCCATCCGGTTCTTCCGCAAGAGGCATATGAATGCAAACTTTTTATAGTCTAATTAGTTTAGATTGTGTATATTTCACATCGTGATGTATTGATTTGAAAACGATGGGGGGCTCTCCGAGGTCAAGATGGCTGAATTTAGCATCGGACACCAGGAATTCTTTGACATGCAAATCGAGATTCAGGTTCTGTTCTCTCGGGCTTTTGAGCTGCTGGTTGCCAGCGAAGGAATCACGCTCGCGCAGGCCCTAACGCTGAAGACCCTCAGAGACCAGGGCAAGGGCGAGCCGTGCACGATGTCAGACCTTGCTGGAATGAGATTGTTGACTCCAGCGGCCGCAACGGGAGTAGTGGACAGACTGATACGTCTTAAGTTCGTAGAGCGAAAGTACGACGAATCTGACCGAAGAGTTGTCTTGCTCGCCCTTACTTCGAAAGGGGAGAAGACGCTCTCCAAGATTGAGAGCATGGCGCAGACGAAAATGCGGGACTTTTTCGAACGGTCCTCGAAAGCGGATCGGGAGGCTTTCTTCAGAATCATGAGGCAGTTGAAGAAAAACATGAAAGTGCTGCTGGAGCAGATGAGAAAGGAAACGAGTGTCCGCAAGAAAAAAGAAAGCAGCGCTCAGAGCGCTCTTGGTGGACCAAGAAAAGGGGAGACGCAATCATGAACGAAACGATACTGGTCCTCGGAGCGACAGGCCGCCAGGGCGGCGCAGTAGTCAGTGCGCTGCAAAAGGCGCAATTCTCCATCCGCGCATTCGTGCGGGATCTCAAGAGCGACAGGTCAATCCACCTTTCCGGGGCTGGAATAGAACTGGCAAAGGGCAACCTTGACGATACCGATTCGTTGAAGAACGCGATGAAAGGCGTGTACGGCGTCTATAGCGTTCAATCCTACAGCACCGGCGTACGGAAAGAAATCGAACAAGGCAAGCGGGTTGCCGATATCGCGAAGGAATCGGGAGTCAAACATATTGTCTACAGCTCTGCCGGAGGCGCGGAGAAGAAAACGGGTATATCCTTCTTCGACAGCAAATGGGTAGTGGAGGAGCATATCAGGAGCCTGAAGCTTCCTTACACCATCTTCCGCCCTGCCAGCTTCATGGAGAATTTCAGCAAGCTTCCGCGGATCATGGTGTTGACCACCTTTCGCAGTTTCGTCAAGGGGAATTCCTTTCAGATGATAGCCGTGGCGGACATCGGAAAGTGGGTGGCTCTGGCGTTCTCTCGTCCCGCTGAATTCCTGAATAAGGAAATCGAGATCGCGGGCGACGAGCTGAACTATCAGCAGGCAAGGGGAGTTTACGGGAGAGTCTACGGCAGGAAGGGGTTCGGCCTGGCAATCCCTCTGGTGGTTCCCGGCGAAGCGGGCAAGATGTTCAGATGGCTCAGGGAGCATGGACACGAGGCCGACCTACAGCACTGCAGAAGAATCATCAAGGATTCTCTGACATTTGAGGAGTGGGTGGTCTCGCAAAGAAAGCCTACATGACCACGTATCGACTTGCCCAATCACGTTGGCGATAGGCGCATCGAGGAATCGGCCGGGGCCATGGCCCGGAGGAGGTGTTCTTCATGACAAAGTTGATCCCCTGTCTCTCCCCCAACGGACGGACATCCTATCATTTGCCCGCGCGGGCTCTCCGCCTGATGGTCGGGACGGCCGAGGGCGTCATGAGCCTGGCCCGGTCGGAGTCGAGCGGCGCGTGGCGGATCGACCAGCGGAGCCTGAAGGGCAAGTACATCAGTGCGATGATCAGTTTGCCTTCCGGTCACATTTTCGCCGGCATCTACCGGGGCGGGATCTACCGGAGCCAGGACGACGGAACGACGTGGCAGCCCGCGATGGCGGGCCTGACTATCGGTCACGTGTACTCGCTGGCGATGGCCGAGGAACCCTCCGGGGTGGTCCTGTATGCCGGCACCGAGCCGGTCTCGCTGTTTCGCAGCCGGGATCTCGGCGATCACTGGGAGACGCCGCCCGCGATCGGGCGCATGCCCGGCAGGGAGAAATGGTGGTTCCCGCCGCCACCGCACGACGCCCATACGAAATCGCTAACGATCGACTTTCAGGACCCGAAGCTAATCTATGCGGCCGTCGAGCAGGGCGCGCTCCTCAGGACCAATGACGGCGGCCAGTCATGGATCGAGCTGGATGATTATGCTCGCTCGATCGAGCGGCTGAACCGCGATGTCCATCGCATTGTCCAGGCACCGTGGACTTCCGACCTCCTGTTCCTGGCGAACGGGGGGGTGGGCTGCTTTCGCTCCACCGACGCCGGCGAGCACTGGGAGCACATACCGGAGCTGGATCGGGAGATCAGCTATCCCGACTGTATGGTCGCGTCCCCTCACGACGACCACACGCTCCTTGTCACCGGTGCCCGGGGAAATCCGTTCAGTTGGTTCAAGACCGGCAAGGCCGAAGCCACGGTGATGCGTAGCCGTGACGGCGGCAATAGCTGGGAGCCCGCGAACCGGGGATTGCCCGCCGGAGGCCGGGCGAACTTCGAGGCCATGACCATCGTCTCCTCTCCCGAGGGAACCTCTGTCTTCGTCGGCGACACCGACGGGGACATCTTCCTCAGTGAGGATCTGGGCGGCCAATGGTCGAAGATCATCGAAGGAGGGCCGCCAATCGCGAAATCTGGGCATCACGTGCTCCTGCGGGCTGCCTCCGCAATTCCCCGCTGGCTCCGGCCCGTCGTTGCCTTGGTGGCCATACGAGGACTCCGGATCTCGGCACGCGTGGCCGCCGTCAGACGAGAGAAGAGCGTCTCTGCGGCTCTGTCGTGAGTTTTTCAGTTACACCGGCTGACTCAAGCGAGGAGCAGATACCGAAACGGGCAGCCTCTGAGGAACTCGGTGCTGCTCGGCTGAATGACGCATCGTGTATGGGCCTGCGGCCGGCAAATACGGAGTCGAGGGGTTACTGAAACAGCCCGCACAAGGACCGTGAACTAGTAGTTTCCGTCAATTTCCCTGTCAACCTCGTCCGAGTAAATCTGGCCAATGCGGTTTTGAAGCTTGACGTACAGGGCGTCCAGCGGCTCGGTTGACAATGGGTGGGTGTTTGCCTTCGTAGCGTTTGTCGTTCCAGGGGAATCACCCTGTGGCGAAGTCAAGAAAAAGGTCGTCCGACCAAGTTCCGCGTCCTTGGAGTCCAGCTGTTGCCGACGGCCCGCGATCTGTCATCTTGTCGGTTTCTGCAAGCGTATGGTTGGCCTCAAGTTTTCCACTGTCTGCGGCCTTGACGTGTCGGAGCAGCGTGCATAAGGCTTAGGGAACAGAAACACTCAAGTTTATGAGAGGCGAGAATGGCACAAGAGTACATCGAAATCAAAGGCGCACGCGAAAACAACCTGAAAGATGTGTCCCTCAAGATTCCCAAAAGGAAGATCACCGTCTTTACCGGCGTGTCCGGGTCCGGCAAGTCCTCCCTGGTCTTCGACACCATCGCGATGGAGGCGCAGCGCCTCCTCGCCGAGAACTTCAGCACCTTCCTTCGCGGTTTCATGCCCAAGTATCCCCAGCCCGCAGCCGACTCACTGGCCAATCTGAACATGGCAGTCGTGATCGATCAAAAGCGTTTGGGGGGCGGATCCCATTCGACAGTCGGGACGGTAACGGATATTTCGTCGATCTTGCGGCTCTTGTTCTCGCGGGCAGGTAGGCCCTCCATCGGCGGCGCGCACCGGTTTTCTTTCAACGATCCCAAAGGGATGTGCCCCGAGTGCAACGGATTGGGACGAAAGATGGGCTTCAACATGGACCTCGTTCTTGATGAGTCGAAGTCCCTCAACGAAGGGGCCGTCTTGTATCCCGGGTACGCACCGGGCAATTGGGAATGGAACATTCTGAACGAGTCGAGTCTCTTCGACATGGACAAGAAGATTGCCGATTACACGAAGAAGGAAAAGGAGCTCTTGTTGTACGGCAAAGCGCAGAAGGTTTCGCTCAAGTTCGGCGGCAAGACGGTGAACCTCACCTACGAAGGCGCGATCGAGAAGTTGACCAACAAGTACATCAAGAAGGATTTGAAGACCTATTCCGCGAGAACGCAAAAAACCGTCGAGCCCTATCTTTCGATGGGGTCCTGCCCCTTGTGCAAGGGCGCCCGCTTGAGCCCCGAGGCACTCGGCGTGAAGGTCGGCGGGCACAACATCGCCGAGCTTCAGGACATGGAAGTCGACGAATTGGTGGAAGTAGTCCGCGGTCTTTCGGCTCCGGAAGCCGATCCAATTCTCGAAGCCTTGGAAAACCGCCTGACCCACCTGTGCGATATTGGATTGGAGTATCTAAGCCTCAACCGCGAAACCGACACCCTCTCGGGTGGAGAGTCGGCTCGCGTCAAAATGGTAAGGCATCTGACATCCAGCCTGGTCGACGTGATGTACATTTTCGACGAGCCGAGCGTGGGGCTGCATCCCCGAGACGTGCACCGGCTGAACGAGCTTTTGCGGAAATTGCGCGACAAGGGCAACACGGTCCTGGTCGTCGAGCACGATCCCGAGGTGATCAAGATAGCCGACTACGTGGTGGACTTGGGCCCCCTCGCCGGACGCAAGGGAGGGGAGGTGGTGTTCCAGGGATCCTTCGATGCCCTGCTCAAGGCCCCCACGCTCACGGGGCGCCACATGAAAAAGGCCATGCCGATCAAGGCCGAGTTTCGTAAGGCAAAGGGCTCAATTCCCATCCGCAAGGCAAAGGTCAACAATCTGAAAAACGTGAGCGTCGATATACCTGCGGGAGTCTTCACCGTTGTGACGGGAGTCGCGGGATCAGGGAAAAGCTCCCTCGTGCACCAGTCTTTCGTGCCGCAGCATCCCGGCGCAATAGTCATCGATCAGTCGGCCGTCGGCGCCAATTCGCGGTCCAACCCCGCGACCTACACCGGCATCATGGACAGCGTACGCAAGGCCTTCGCGAGCGCCAACAAGGTCGCGCCCGCTTTGTTCAGCTTCAACTCGAAGGGCGCGTGCGATAACTGTCAAGGATTGGGCGTGGTCTACACGGACCTCGCCTACCTCGACGAGGTCAAGCTGCCCTGCGAGGTCTGCGGGGGCAAGCGGTTCAAAGACGAGGTGTTGGGGTACAAGCTCGACGGCAAGTCCATATCCGATGTGTTGGAAATGACCGTGGCTCAAGGCTTAGAGTACTTCACGCTCAAAGAGGTGCTCGCCGTCCTCGAAGCCATGCGTGACGTGGGCTTGGACTATTTGAGCTTGGGACAGCCGCTTGCCACTTTGTCGGGCGGAGAATGCCAGAGGATCAAGCTTGCCGGAGAGCTTCACAAGAAGGGCAGCCTCTACATCATGGACGAGCCCACGACGGGACTTCACATGTCCGACATCGCCCATCTTTTGCAGATCATCAATCGCATCGTCGACGAGGGAAACACGATGATCGTCATCGAGCACAACCTCGACGTCATCCGCAACGCCGACTGGGTTGTCGACATGGGTCCGGAGGGTGGTTACAAAGGGGGGACGGTGTTGTTCCAAGGCACGCCTCGCGATCTTTTGACCGCCGGAAATTCCCTCACGGCTCGGTATCTGTCGTGATCGATGGGATTACCATGTGCCGAAATCGAGAAAAGGACCGTCCGACCAGATTTCCCAGCCGCCGGAGCTTAGAGCACGCCGACCGGCCGGGATCATTTTCCCTCCCATGCTTCGACC
>DAHUYW010000071.1 GCA_027306915.1 Spirochaetales bacterium
GAGATTCCGTTTAAGCAGCCTTGGCAAGAACCCCTCCTCCCTTCCCTCCCTCACATACTCCCCGGCGTCCGTCATCCCTCGGAGCTCTACAAGCGTGTCCCTGATGGCCTCGATCATGCAGAGGGCGGCGGCATGGCTGAGCGATCCGACGAACCAGAGGAGTCGAACCGAGAGCCCGAGATTGCGGAGCCAGCGGACGTGGGAGAGGAAGAGGGCTTGAGCCTCAGCGACATGGGAGGGAGAGCCGGTGAAGACGGGCAAGGTTCCGTCGCGGGAATTTGTCATCTCCTACCCCCCAATACCGTCGTCACGGTGGAATTCAGGTTCCTGATTCAACCATGGTCTCCCTTTCTTGAAGATTCTGTGTAGTTGCGCCTTGTCACTTTCTATATTTTACGTATGCCGAAACCCCTTATGACAACAGATGAGAAGGACATTCATCTCAAACCTGCTCGATCTTGGCGTCGATATAGCGACCGTCGCCGCGATGGCCGGGCATCGAAATGTGCAAACTACGGCCAACTATGATCGAAGAGGCGAGGCGGCGAAGAAGCGTGCAAGCAAGGTTCTGGTCGTACCCGTCCCGGAGAACTAACTAAAAGAGCCTAAATCCCTTCGGCGCACGTATCGGTGCGGGAGAATCCGATGCAGTTCTACACACTCGAACACTTCGCAAAAGACTTCCCTGACGAGAAAGCCTGCCTCCACTTTCTTTGCGACAGCCGCTACACCGGTGACATTCTCTGCACGAACTGCGGCAAGCCCACGAAGCATCATCTCATTGGGAGCAGGAAAGCCTTGAGTTGCGACCAATGTCGGCTTCACATCCATCCTTTGGTCGGAACGATTTTCGAAGCAACCACAACCTCGCTCCAAGTGTGGTCTCTTGTCATCCACATGATGATCAATAAGCCGACGGTCACGATCAAGGAGATAAAGGCTGAATCGGAAGTTGCCCACAAAACTGCGAGGAGGATGGGTCGTTTGATCAGGTGACGGTTGGAGAAACTGCGAGACGCTATCGCAGGCATGGTTGCGACCCAAGTGGCTGGCAGACTGGCCGCAGAAGAATGAGGAACTGTCTACGTTCCTTTCCGTAGGCTTCGATGAAGCTCAAAGGTACTGGATGGGCAGGAGAGAGATCCCGAAGGCCAGGAGGAAGATTAGCCTCAGTCAGAACAGCATCCGAGGTTTCCAGATACTTCTGGAACGAGTTCCAAAGACCCACAAATCCGCTCCAGTTCATCTGCATTCTCATCCGAGACTTCTCGCCACGATAGTTAGTACAGAGCGGTTGTGACTCAAATGCAGTCGAGTCACAACCCACTGCGGCGATAATCGGGCTATACGACTGACCGACCTGAGTTCGAAACGTAGGCGAGGTTCCCGGTTCAATTCGCGAAATCAGTGGTGACTTCTCAAGTCGATTCCGAAAGAAATATGATGAAGGCCAGGCTGAACAGGAACTTCAAGACGGCAATTGTGCCGCAATCGTACCTTCCTGAGCGATAGACAAAGACCATTTCAGAGACTGTGATTTGCCTTTGGTTGCCCATGGTTGGCTCCCTGCTGTTGCCCATTTGTTACTCTTGAGGTTCAGATGCTTCATAACTATTTAATGCATAAAGAGATATCAACTCTAAGAAAGGGGGAGTCCTCCTTCTGCTATCTTTTCTTTGGTTTCCGCAAGCACAGGCAACGTTAGACAGCTACCAGCAGCGCGAGGAATCGCGTATTCGGAGCCGCCCGATACGACAACTCCAGAGAAGAACACTCGTCTGCGACCCTGAGCAGCGCCATGAGCGCCGCCGTCACGATTCGGCAAGGAAGCACAGCATCGAGTGTCGATGGTGCCGGGGAGCGGCGAAGGATAATCTCGCGTCCCTCTTACGCTTCGTCCGTCCGAGCGGCGGGAATGAACCGGGCCCGCGTTATCCTTGCCAGATCCTCAACCTTCAGCTTGATGTTCAGCCCGCGACGGCCCCCGGAGACGTGGATCTCCGGGTGATCACGAGCCGCTGAATCGATGATGATCTCGAACCCCTTGTTGATGAGAGCCAGGGGAGAGATGCCCCCGGCCTGCAAGCCGGTGAGGCTCTCGGCTTCACGCTCGGTAGGGAGATTCAACCTTTTCTCGCCGAGAGCCGCTGCCAAGACCTTCAAATCCACCGTGGAGGTTCCGGGAACAAGCACAAGCAGCAGCCCCTTGCTCCCTTGGCGAGACGATGCTTCCCGAGTGACAACGATGGACTTGAACACGATTGCCGGGTCGACCCCCAGCAAACGGGCAGTCTCGAGCGCTCCAAGCTTCTCGGCAGGCAACTCGAAAACAGAGTACGGGATGCCATGGGCGTCAAGCCATCGTGTTACGTTATTGACCTTGGACATGTCAGCTGCACCGCGGACTATTGACTCATCCTATCGTGAACCCAAGCTCATTCTCTGTGCCACTCTCGCCTGCAAGAGCGATCAGAGCGGATCTACCTCTGAGTATGCCGCGGTCAAAGACCTCCCGAGCCCGGCGCCGCCTTCCGCGGGCACACGCCGTTCCTATCGTGCGCGCTCGAGCTTGAGCTGCATGATGTACAAGGCGGCGACGAGCCGCCCGACGAAGCTCACGAGAAAAACGAAACGATAGGGATTGAGACTCCACACGGAGAGATGGCCCGATATGGAAAGGAAGGGCAGCAACACGATGCCCGATACGATGTTGCCCGCGACAGCCGCCATGTTGGTGACGCTTGCGTACAATGAGAACGCCTCGACCTTGCCGAAGGAGGGGGCTACCGAGAGGAGCACGTTGAACCCCATGAGCCCCATACCCGCGGTCACGATCACCCCGATGCAGACTTGCAGCGGGAGCATGTATGCGAGCGAGGGCAGCGCTAGCGCCCACGCGAGCGAGAGAAAGGGACGCGCGCAAAGCGCCAGCTTCAGCATTTTCAGGGCCCCATATCGATCTCCGCGCCGTCCCCAGACGGGTTGGGAGATCGCCGCCGCAAGCGTCCCGCCGACCGCGAGGAGCCCAAGCTCGGCGTAGTTGTAGTGAAAGCGATTGATCAACATGACGGTAGAGTACGGTCCCATGAGGGAGCCTGAAAAGCTTACCAGGGCCATCCCGCCGAGGTATTGCCGGTAGTCTTTCGCCAGGGCGAGGATGCGCGGCAGCCTTGCGAGACGGATCGAGCCTCCCCGGCGATGGCGGTCCTCATCCTGCCGGGTGAACAGGATGGTATCGATCGCCCCGAAAATCGACCCGACTGCAAAGAGGGCCAGGAAGGCCAGGAAGCGCTTGCCGAGGAGGTCGAGGAGGTAGCCCGCAAGCAATGCCGAAGGAACCGCCACCAGCCCTGTGGTCAGGTTGCGCCCCCCGAAGTAGCTCCCGCGCAGCTCGGGATCGACGAGCTCGCTCATCCAGCTTTGCCACGGTGCGCCGACCGCCGACGTTGCCAGCTCGAAGACGAAGAACAGCGCGAGCGCGAACTCAACCCGAAGGCCGCTCTTGACGAGCGCGAAGAGGGAAAGCGCAACGAAGGTGGGGCGCCCGATCCCCGAGAGCACGATGACAAGTCTCTTTCGACTCGCCACCCGAGACGACGCCCACAGGACAATGGGCTGAAAGACATTCGCCAAGGGCACGATGGCGCCATAGAGCGACATCGCGAAAGGAGATGCTCCAATCCAAAGGAAGAAGCCCGCCAGGTAGGAGTTGCCGCCGAATCCCCCGGTGAACTGACCCCAGATGGTTGCGGCAACTCCCTCAAATATAGATACAACGCGAGCGTGAGATTTCTCTTGTTCTGTCAGCATGGTGTACGGAAACTGCAGCGGCAGGGCGCAACGGCGCCGTGTGTCGACCGGCTACCTCCGAAGCTATGGCAGGCAGTGTAGCGCAGACGCTGCGTATTGCGCAAGGAGAGGTGCGGCCGCGGTGCGCCGTGCCATCACCGTGCCCTAGTCGTGATTCCCATAGATCCCCCGCCTTTGGACGGGAAGCCCCGCCGCGTAGAGGTGCGAAACATCGCCAAGGCCCACGCAACGCGGGACAGCCCACAGGGGCGAGCGCTCCTCGAAGGAGACCGTGGTGACCGAGCTTGGCGGAAGCCAGAAGCCGGTCCACATGATGATCGGCGCTACGTGGAGGAGGTGGGAGAGCCAGGTGAGCCCGAATCCGCCGTGGCAGAAAAGGGCGATCTTGAGTCGATTCGTCTGTTCGACCGCGTAACGCCCTCCCTCCCGCCGGTAACCGAGCGAGGCGAGGAAAGCGTCGGAATCGGCGCGAACCCTGTCGACCTTGGCCTTCATTCCTATCTGCTTGAGGTGGGGAAGCTCGACCCATCCGTCGCCGTCCAGCCGGAGCGGTTCTGCATAGATCATCTCGCCGGGAGCGTCCCATACCCCGAGCCTTCCCTCTCCGGGATACTCCGCCGTCGCGGAGATCTCTTGAATCCAGTCCAGGATCGTCGCCTCCATTCCGAGGCGTTCCGCAGTGTAGCGCATTGTGTGGAGGGCCCGCCCCATGGGCGAGCAGTAGATACGGTCGATTCGTTCCGCCTGGAGGCGCTCGGCAAGCGCTTCAGCCTCCCGATGGCCCTTCTCCGTGATGGTGTTATTTTCGTAATCAGGGTCGGCATGGCGAATGATGTACAGCTTCATGGCGGCATGCTACTATGCCCAACCGAGCGTGCTCAAGCAGGAGGAAGTATGAAGATCAGCCAGTTGGCCGTGCAACTCTACTCGGTTCGGGATCATCTCAAGACGCCGGATGAGGTCAAGGCGACCTTGCACCGGCTGCGCGAGATCGGGTATGAGGCGATAGAGATTTTCGGAGAAGGATTGCTTCCTCCGGACGATTTGGCCCGCCTGCTCCAGTCGGAGGGGCTGCGCTGCTGCTCTTCCCACGAACCGTCCGAGCAGCTCCTCGCAAATCCTCAGGCATCCATCGAGAAGCTGAAGAAGCTCGGATGCACGCAGGCAGCCTATCCCTTTCCGAGGGGCGTCACCCTCGACACGATGGACCAGGTGCGTGCCTTCGCCGAGCGGCTCAACACGACCGGCAGGGCGCTCTCGGAGGCCGGAATCCGCTTCTCCTACCACAACCACAACATCGAGTTTCGCCGCGTCGGGGGCCGCACGATCCTCGACACGATCCTCGCCGAGACCGAGCCTCGCTATGTCGCAGCCGAGCTCGATACCTACTGGATTCAGGTCGGGGGAGGGGATCCGGTAGCCTGGTGCCGCGCGATGAGGGGGCGGCTTCCCCTTCTCCATCTCAAGGACGTGGGGGTAAGCGAGGATCGGCAGAGCGTTTTCCGTGAGATCGGCCAGGGAAACCTCAATTGGACCGAGATCATCAAGACCGCCGAGCGATCGGGATGCCGCTGGTTCATCGTCGAGCATGACGGCGGCTGGATCGATGGCGATCCCTTCAAGTCGCTCAAGATGAGCTTCGACTACCTCAAGGCGCACATCGCCCGGTAGGACTTCGCCCGGTCGGAGAGTGCCTGAAGCGCCGTTCGATCCCGGGGCGTAGCTTCGAGGTATGCGGCAACGCATTGTGATAAAGCCGATTCACTCCCTTCCGGTCGGAGAGCGGCCGCGAGAGCGGCTCCTGGCCAGCGGCCCGGCGCACCTGTCGGACAGCGAGCTGCTCGCGATCCTCATCGGTTGCGGCACGAAGGGGACCCCGCTCGGGCAGATCGCGGCCGAGGTGGTTGCCCTCCTCGACCGTCAGGTCGACTCGATCCAGCTTCGCGACCTGATGGCAATCCGCGGCATGGGGGCCACCAAGGCAACCCAGATCGCCGCTGCGCTCGAGTTTGCCCGCCGCAGGCTCTGCCCCGGGTCGAAGAAGATCTCCTACCCCGCCGACGTCGTACCTATCATCGCCCATTATGCCGACCGCAGCCAGGAACACTTTCTGTGCCTCTCGTTGAACGGCGCCCACGAGGTGATGAGCCTCCGCGTCGTGTCGATCGGTCTCCTCAATCGCACGATCGTCCATCCGCGCGAGGTCTTCGCGGACCCGCTCAAAGAGAGGGCAGCGGCCGTCATCGTCGCGCACAACCACCCGAGCGGTAGCGTCGAGCCGAGCGCGGAGGATCGTGAGGTGACCCGCCGCCTCAAGGAGGCGGGAGAAACCCTCGGAATCGAGCTGCTCGATCACATCGTCTTCTCGACGCGAGGCTACTATTCCTTCCTCGAGCACAGCGAGATCTGACCGAGGTGCGATAGCCCGCCGAACGGCCGGGGAACCCCGGCCGCCGCTTCATCCTTCGGATTAAGAGGGCGGGAGCGCCGTCCTTACCACGTCGACCAGCTCCTGGGTAGAAAAAGGCTTGTGGAGGGTCGCGGCCGCCCCGAGGACCTCGGTGACCTTCAGAAAGCTTCGCCCCACCACGTTGCCCGACATCGCGACGATCGGGAGATCGTCATGCTGCTTGCGCAGGATGGTGATAAGCTCGATTCCTTCCATGTCGGGCATGGTGATATCGGTTATGACGAGATCGGGGTGCAGGATATCGACCTGCTTCAAGCCTTCGCGGCCGTTTTCTGCCGTGGCGACCTCGTAGCCGTCGCGGGTGAGAAGGATCTTATTCCGCCCAGGATCGACTTTGTCAGTCTGAGGGAGCTGGGAGGAGATGAAACTTCTCCGGAAGGTAGGAAGCAAG
>DAHUYW010000072.1:0-277 GCA_027306915.1 Spirochaetales bacterium
TGACCGGCGATCAGGCTTTTTCGGATGAGCAACCACACCAGCACCGAGAGGACCACCGAGCAAGAGTTGTACAGGATCGTCAAAGCATTGAGCGATGCAATGATCTTGGCATCCAGGCCGGCGATTTCAGATTTTTCAAACACCATCACCAGAAGCGGGGAGTTTGCGTTGAAAATGACGACACTGGCCAATATCAAGGCGGCGAGGAGAAAATTGATGCCGCTCCTGACTGAGAGGACGGTCGAACCTGCTTTGAGCATACTTGCTTTCTCCTTGG
>DAHUYW010000072.1:287-6381 GCA_027306915.1 Spirochaetales bacterium
CAGCCCTCCCGCTCCCCTATGGAAGGAGACATTCGAGGCTCCTGCCTCAACATATTCCTGACTCAACGTGAGCAGTGACAGCACGCCGACCAGAGCGACAATGTAGAGCATTCCCAACAGAACCCAGGGCCATCGCTTCATGATGCTTCTTTAAGACCGGATACAGCCCAATTACGATTCCGGCAGATGCAAAAGCCGAGAGTAAAACCAAGAGGACTCCTCTGATTACCTGTTTTTCATTTGCAGAAATTCTGACAGGATAATCCGAAGCATCCAGAACAAGTTTTAGAAGACCATTACCCAGCACGTTCAGAACCGTTGCAATCATAAACAATACTCCCACGCTTATTGCGGTCTTTCTGTAAGTGTTCATTGTAGGTCTCCTTTTTTCTTGAACGCTGGCGATCCTTCGACGATCCGGTTACTCATTGGGCGCCTCCGATCGCTGCACCAACGGCCCGTGTGTCCGGTCTTGCGATTCATTACTGTGACCGACCGCCGCTCCCGCGGCCGGTCTCGGCTACTGGCACGGAGTCGCCGGATTGGTATCGACTTCAGCATGCCCCCGGTGAGCAGCCTACTCGGTGAGTCCGGGCCCTCCGCCCATGCCGGACGGACCGCTGGCACCGGCGTGGGCGAGGTGTCCCGCAGTGGCCTGCGTGTACTTGATCGCCAGTGCGTTGGCGTTGTACGCGTACTTCTCGGTGTGCCCGACGAGCCAATCGAAGAATCCGTGATAGCTCGCGTCCGTGCGATCGATCCTGACGTTGATGATGTCGTCGGCCCCGAGCTTCTTCGCCTCATTGATGAGCAAGTCGTACGTGATCTGCGAACCCGTATGGGAATAGGCGATGCCAAGAAAGCCGCGCCGCGTGACCTCCTCGCTCACGACGCGTACGATTCCGACAACGGTGTAGTCTTTGATCGCGATGGTCGCGTAATCCGACCACCCAGTCTTGTTGCCCGCCAGATTGGTCGTGGTGCACGAGCTCAGGAGCGCCGCGGCGAAGAGCGCAGCCGCGAGCCCTGCCACCCTGAGAACATCCATAGATTTCATTGTAACCTCCTGCCTGGTCGCGGTGGTCTCGCCATGCCGCGACAATTATTCCGATATTCCCTCGGGCTTTCCGTCGGGGCAGTCGTCGATGCGATTGACCGAAAGCAAGGGCAAGCCCAAATCGCGCAATTTCCTGAGCAGGCCATGCAGCACAGCCTGGTCGGCCACGGCGCAGGTCAGGAGCGTGACGCCGTCTCCCTCTCGAGAGATGGCAGGGCCTCCGAACCAGTCCGCCCACTCCGGCCCTAGCTCGCCCTCGATCCGTATGTGATACTTCATGTGGCTCTTCGCTGAGGCACTGCGCCGGCGCCGGCCCATCCCATAATGAAGAGCAGGAAGGCCCCTGCGAGCGCCGTCGGTTCATTCGCCGAGATTTTAGTGAGGTAGTCAGGGGTGTCGAGAATGAGTCGTGCGAACAATGAAAGGGTGCCGGCTGCAGTAGCTGCGATGAACAAGATCCCTGTCACAATTCCCGATCGTCGATAAGTGTCCATAGAATTCCTCCTCTGATCCATTGTCAGAGCAAGTATGTCGATTCCGCCCCGAAGGCGCGTAGACACGAAAGTGTCTTTCGGAGTGTTGTTTTTTGACACGCGGGAGACCGGTGCAGGCGGGAAGGTCGCTGCAGCAGGCGAAAGGTCGCGGGCGCGCAGGCGGGCGAGGGGCAGGTTCGGATCCGCGCGGCTCATATTACAATTACGGAATAGCAGACTTGTCCTTCACCTGCGTTGGGAATGCGAGAGGAATTACCGTGCGCCGAAGTCAAGACGCAGGCAGGCCGACCAGGTTACCCTGCCGCACGGGCCCAGAGCGCGGCGACGGTCCGATATCACCTATCCGATTGATCGATTGCCGGCGAAAGTCATGCCGGCACTAGGAGAAAGGGTCGTGAACGGTTCCGACGAACTCAAGCTGAAGCTGCTCCCCCTCACCCTGGAGACCGTCAGGCATCTGTGGTCGAGAACGTACAACACCCACGGAAAGCCGGACTGGTCGCATATTCTTCCCTACTATCATGAGAGGATCGTCTTCCAGGACAGCATCCAGCGGATCGAAGGTATCGATGAATTCAAAGCCATGTGCAGGCGCCTCACAAAGCGTTGCGACGAGCTTTCCATGGACATCCTGTCCGTAGCTCAAGCCGAGAGGGACATCTTTCTTCAGTGGAAGATGGTGATGATGTTCCGCAAAAGCCCGAGCACCCCGGTGTTCGGCTGCACCAAGCTCACCCTGGGGGATTATGGACGAATCGTGGAGCAGCGCGACTACTTCGACCTGTGGGGAGACATTTTCAATGGAATCCCCGGCTGGCGCAGGATCTACCGCAGATTCATGCGCAGGTTCTTCGGATAATGTCATGACATCGCTCGAAGACTGACGCCGGAGAGGAAGGATAGCGGAGTGAGGTGGCCCGAGGAGCTGCACTTCATTCAGAATGCCCGTGCCCCGCAGAAGATGACCACTGCACGTCTGGACGGCAAGGTCTGCGTGATCACGGGAGCGACCTCCGGCGTCGGGTACAGCACAGCGCGTCGCCTCGCACGAGGCGGCGCGGATCTCGTCCTCGTGTGCAGCCGCCTCTATCCTCGAACAGCGCGACACAATCGATGTCCTGATCAAAAACGCGGGTGTTCACTGTACGAAGCGCTCGCTCACTCCCGACAGAAACGAAACGGCCTTCGCCGTAAATCACCTGGCATCGTTTCTCCTGACTTCGTTGCTGCTTCCGCGGATCAAGGCAAGCGCGCCGTCCTGGATCATACAAGTCAACTCGGAGGGGCACCGCTTTGGCGGGCTCGACGTCGACGACCTGACCTGGAAGCGCCGACACGGCACGGGCCTCCGCGGCTACGGGGCCTCCAAGACCGCCCAGTTTCTCTGCGTATGGGAGTTTGCCGATCGTCTTGCCGAAAGCGGCGTCACCATCAACGCGGTACATCCGGGAGCGGTACGAAGGCGCATCGGCAGCAACAACGGTCCGTTGTACCGGCTGTACTCCAAAGCAGTCATACAGCCGTTTTTGAAGGATCCGGCCATTTCCGGCGAATCGATCTACTACCTGGCGGCCGCACCGGAGATGGCCGATACAAGTGGGCGATTCTTCAATCTGACGATAGAAGAAAAGCCGACAGCTCAAGCGCTGGACAGAGATCTCGGGCGCTGGGTATGGAAACTGAGCCGGGAACTGACGGGGCTCGACGATGGAGGGGGCGAGTGAGTCGACAGATCCACGATGCCGTAGTCGTCGGCGGAGGGATGGCAGGGCTGACGGCCGCCGCGTATCTTGCGCGTGCCGGACGATCGGTCCTGCTCTGCGACAAGGAGCCGGTGTTCGGTGGGCTCGTCCGGTCGTTCGAACGCGGCGGCTTCGTATTCGATGCGGGGATCCGCGCAATAGAGAACTCGGGGATCGTGTTTCCCATGCTGAGGCAGCTCCGTATCGAGCTTGAGTTTGTCACGAGCAGCGTGACACTGGGGATCGAAGACCGCACCGTTCGCCTCCCTCGTGCCGGAAGCGCCGAGGCATACGAGCGGTTCCTTCTCGATCTTTTTCCGAACGATGAGCGGGACGTACACGCCATCGCCGATGAGGTGCGCAGGATCATGAAGTACTTGGATGTTCTCTACGGGACCGAGAATCCCGCTTTCCTGGACCTGAAGATTGACAGAAGGTACTTGGTGAAATCGGTCTTGCCGTGGATAGTTCGTTACCTGTTCACAGCACCGAAAATCGCACGCCTCAGGGCGCCGGTCGCCCAGTACCTGCAAACGCGGACAGGCAACCACGTACTCATCGACATGATCGCCCAGCATTTCTTTCGCGGTACACCTACATTCTTCGCCATGAGCTACCTCTCCTTGTACCTCGATTATCACTACCCGCTCGGAGGGACAAGCGCACTCTCGCAGAAGCTCGTGGACTGCTGCACCAGCCAGGGCGTAACCCTCAGCCCGGGAACCGAAGTGGCTGCCGTCCATCTGGAGAGCCGTGCGGTCACGGATGCGGCCGGGAAGAGGCTCAGCAACCGCGAGCTCATTTGGGCCGCGGACTCGCGTCGGCTCTACGAATCCGTGGACACGGCCGAATTGCGGAGCTCCAAGCTCAAGCGAAGAGTCCTTGAGCGGAGACGGAAGCTAGCGGACAAGCGGGGAGGAGACTCGGTGCTCACGCTGTACCTTGCGGTGGACCTTCCGCCGGAGCGTTTCGCCGCAATCTCGACCGGACACTATTTCTACACGCCGGCAAAGACGGGACTTTCGAGGATTCCTGCGTGGCAGACCGTCATGTCCAGGGCGGAGATGGAGGGTTGGCTCGAATTCTATTTCGCGTTGACGACGTATGAGATATCGATCCCGGTCCTGCGCGACCCGTCGCTCGCGCCGCCCGGAAGGACGGGACTCGTCATCAGCTCGCTCTTCGACTTCGACGTGGCGCATCGGGCGCAGGAGATGGGATGGTACGATGATTTCAAGAGGCTGTGCGAGACGCTGATTATCGGGGCGCTGGCCGGTTCCATCTACCCGTGGCTCCGCGAGTCGATAATCGACCGATTCTCCTCGACCCCGCTATCGATCGCTCGCATCGCCGGCACCACCGACGGGGCCATCACAGGCTGGGCGTTCACTAACGCGAAAATGCCTGCAGAGAACCGCTTGCCCCGCATTGCAGCAGCCACCCGGACTCCGCTGCCCCACGTATCACAGGCAGGTCAGTGCTCCTACAGCCCTTCTGGAGTGCCGATAGCCATCCTTACCGGAAAGCTTGCGGCAGACCGCGCGATCGGGAAGCTGAAACGCAGTCGTTGACCGGTGAGGATGACCGAGCTGTCGGCAATCAATCGGCGCGGGGACTCGACGGCAATGCTCTGAAGGATCCCCTTCGAGCGCAGTCTCGATCCGTGCCGTTCCCGGAGGCCGGGGGCCTGCCGATCCGAAGGTTGCGATCAGGCAAGAAGCACAAGACCAGCTGTGCGATCTTCTGCGGATCGAGATCCAACCTGAAACAGAGGTGAGGCTCGGAGTGGCTAGCCCGCCCAACCTGAGAAGCGACCGGCAGAACAATGGAAAAAACAATCATCCGTTACAGGTCGTACTCATAGATCTCCCGCCCCACCATCAGGCTGTGTACGCGCCAAATCTCCCCCACCTTATGAGTTGCGGCAGCCTCTGCCATCCTGAACGCGATACTTCTTCGCGAACAGGAGGAGGAAGGTGGAAGGAGACACGATACGGACGAAGCAGCGCCACCGCTGCGCAGCACAATGGCGCGAGCTTGTGGTAGCGTGGGAGCGGAGCGGCATGAGCCGCCGGAGCTGGTGCGCCGAGCAGGGGGTGAGCGCCGAGTCGATGCGACGTTGGGCCAAGCGCCTTTGGCGCTCGACGGAGGACGCAGCGCTGGTGGAATTGGCGAAAGAGCGAGCTCCGTCGAGATCGGAGGCCACAATACGAGTGAAGATCACCCGGAGCGGGGAATTGGAGTTGTCTGGACCGAACAGTGAAGAGATCATCCGATGCCTGATCCGCGCGATGCGGGAATGAAAGCGATGTTCATTGATTGGCAGCGGGTTCGGGTGTTCGTGCGCCCGGGAGCGACCGATCTCCGTAAGCAGATCAAATGGCCTTGCCGTGATCGCTCAGAGCGACATGCAGCAAGACCCGATGTCGGGCAACCAGTATGTGTTCGCCAATCACGAGCGACGACTCCTGAAAGCGCTCTATTGGGATCGCAACGGCTTCTGCCTGTGGCAGAAGCGCCTTGAGCGCGACACGTTCCCCTGGCCACGGACAGAAGGCGCAGCGCGCGAGCTGACCGTGGAGCAACTGAAGATGCTGCCCGATGGGGTCGATTTCTGGCAGGCGCATCAGAAGCTCTCGTATTCGAGCGTTCTGTGAAAGAAAGTGCTCCCCATCTCGGCGGAGCTCTGGTAGAACGCCTCCATGGGTTCCGCGCTCGAAGAGCTGGGCATCGAAGATCCAAACGTGCGTGCCTACATCGAGGCTCTGGAAAATCGCAACAAGGAGTGGGAGACCAAGTAC
>DAHUYW010000073.1 GCA_027306915.1 Spirochaetales bacterium
AAAATCGTCGGGTGACTCACGCCGAGCGCGGCAAGGTCGAGGTCGTCGACGTCCTGAACCGCGGCTTCTTCGATCGTAGCGTGCTATTCGGCTTTATTCGCGTCATCGACGTCGAGAAGCAGAGAGCCTTTCTCTGGGACGACGGCGAGAAGCCGATGGACTGGACCGCCCATGCGGACACAGCGCGATGCACCGCAGAGGTTGCGGTCGACGAATTGCCCGTTTTCTGCCTTTTCCCCGTCTCAGGTGACGTTCTCGACTTCGAAGGCCTCGTCCGAGCTTACGGGTCCGGATCGGGCAAGAAGCTGCACGTCGAGCCGTTGGGTTCGCATGAGGACCTGGACGCACGCATCCATCAGCTCGAGACGTCAGATCCCGCCAACCTAGGAACCTACCTGCCACTCATGTACTATCGCTCGATGCTCAATGGCGAAGGGACGCCGGACGAGCTAATGAATGACCGGTACCCGTCGATCCAGCCCGCCACGGAGCGGGAGTTCGTGGCGGGCGAGATGCACTAGTCCAGTTTGAGAGATTCTCCGTATTGGAGAGGATGCAGAGACCTGAAGCAAGACAAGAATCTTACCTGGCATCCGGTAGATGCCAAAAGCCTCAACCTCAAAGGAATGAGGATTGCGATCGTCTCCGGCACGGGCGGCATAAGACGCGCGTTGAGACTTTTCGTGGCCTTGCGCGGCGCGAGCGTTCTGGTCGTTTGCCGGACCTTTCGCGATTCCGACCTTCCGGAAGTCGAGTTCATCAAAGCGGTCTTGAGCTTGTTGCGCGAGGCGAAGTGCGTCGCCGCGCTGATGCCTGCGGACACCTTGGACCTTTGCACCTTCACCACGGGGATCATGGCCGCGCCCAAGCGCCAGGGAACCGTGGAAGGCATCAAGCGGGACATGGCAGTCAGCTACTTGAGCAGGTTGGTACTCGTTGGCGAGATCACTCCGCGTCTGGGAAAGAATCGGCCTGCGGCTCCTATAAGGCCGCGCGCATTCATCTGGGGCTTTTCCGCCAACGGCCAAACTGGCAACCACGACGATCTCGTCTCCCAGAAATCCTATAGCAGCATGACGGTACACATGGACACCGTCGCCGGCAACGAAATGCTCGTTCTCGACGCGGCAAGGCGCTACCCGAACGCGAGCTTCTTCGGTATGAACCCCGGACTCATCGAGACCAATAGCCGCAGCGACCTCATAGGCGCGGACACTCTTCGATACCGTTTCATTGAATGGATGATCGGGCTCATGTCCCTCAGCGGCGAAACCTACGCCGAGCGCCACTCCTCGTCTTTCCGTATCTCGAGGGGCACAGTGGCGCAATGTTTGACCGTAAAGGCCTCGCAATTCTACCGTCGCCAGAGCTAACCGAAAGCCGCGTGAATGCGTACATTGCTGCTTCGGAGGCCTTGGTGTCGAGAGCCAAGTGAGTTTTCCCTCCCAAGGAGTGTTGGCTCCCTCCAGTCCTCTATCTCGGCAACGGCGAGGCTCTGTGCAGTCACGCAGCCTCCGTCACGCTCGTCTCGCCCTTCCTGATACTCAAAATGAGCGCAGCCTTACGCTTGGTTGTCCACCGCTGAATGTTCTCGTTACTGTCGTCACTCATCGAATTGTCGACCTTCTCCTCCAATCTTACCATGTCTTGTCGATGGACCTGACTTTCATGGGGTCAATATACATTGCCCATGCGCACCTTGCGGGAGTGGCGTTAGTTTTTAAGGATGAGAAGATTTGCTCTCACTATGCGAAAGCAACGTGGTAGCGAGGTAACCCGCGATCCGCGTGTCGGAATCCAAATCGCTGACAAGCGGGAGACGACCGGTCCCGACATTTCGGCGTTCTCCATGGCTGCAGTTTGCAGGGTTTCTACTGGGTCAGCGCACCATCAATATCAGCTTGCCACGCAGGTGACGACCTTCGCTCACGGCGTGTGCTGCCGCTGCCTGTGATAACGGATAGAGTGTGATTTCGGGAGGGCGCACCACGCCGGCAGTGACCAGCGCCAGCAGGCGTTCGAGATGGGCGCGGTCGCGCCCGATTTTCGGCCGCAGCGAGACAACATCCAGGCGGGGCGAAGGTGGAGCCGAGGTGCCGGAAGCGATGAAGGCGGCGCGTCCGCCGGAGCGTAAGACCGCGAAAGAACGCGTTGCCACCTCGCCACCGACCGTGTCGAAGACGGCGTCGCAGTTCGTTACTTCGCGCGTGAAGTCTTGCGTGCGAGAGTCGATGACCACGTCCGCGCCGAGCACACGCACGTAGGCGTGGTTCGCCGCCCCCTGCGGTGGTGATCACTTTCGCGCCGATGTGCTTGGCGAGCTGGATGGCGATGCTCGCCACACCGCCCGCGCCACCGTGAATCAGGATAGTTTCGCCGGACTTCAGTTCGAGCGTATCCTCGATCGCGACCAACGCGGTGAGGCCTGCGAGGGCGAGCGCCGCGCATTCGGCATGCGAGAGGCTCGCGGGCTTTCTCGCTATGATCGCCGTCTTGATCGCGATCTTCTCAGCGTAGGCGCCCTCCTGGCCGACGTCGCAAACGCCGAAGACCGGATCGCCGGGCGCGAAGTCACGTACACCCGTGCCGAGCGCGGCAACGACTCCCGAGAAATCGCGGCCTGGGACGTAAGGAAAGAGGGCGATCGGCGCGTAGGTCTCCCGGCGTACTTTCCAGTCCGCGCCGTTGACACTCGCCGCGTGCACGTCGACCAGCACTTCGCCGCGTCCGGCGACGGCGTCGGGCAGGTCACCGTAGCGCATAGCCTCGGGTCCGCCATGCTCCATGAAGTAGGCTGCTTTCATTGCTTATTCATGCGCTCCTCGCACCTCCCGGCACGTCCTTCTTCTGCTCGACTCGGCTTGCCCCCGCTGAGATTGTGTGCATGACATTCAAGGTTGGCCGTTGGCTCCCTAATGGCTGATAGCTGATAGGAAAACTGAATTGCCGTAAGGAAGACTGACCTCGGGCCGTGGGCACACATCGGGCTGCGACGGCTGGAAAAGGTGGTCCGACGGCCTGCCTTTCGACTCCGCCCCATGGTAACACCCAGCGTACACCCAACGGGGACGATGGACAAGCGGATGCTGTAGTCGCAGAAAGCCACCTGAAACCAAATGCTGACGCGGTCCACAAGTCGGCGCGGATGCCCTTCAACTGCCCACATCATGATCCCCGGTACCGGTGGTTCGGATTGCCTTGTACCTACTCTCGCGTGATATCGATCGCGAGATCTGCTGTGACCCGTTCGACCGCATAAAGAGACTTGTACCGCCCCGGCTTTCCCGGAGACTATAAACTTGTGAGAGGATTGTCGGATGGGAAAGCGAAGCAGGTATTCACCGGAGTTTCGTGAGCGTGCAGTTCGGCTGGTGTTGGAGCATGAAGGAGAGCATGAATCGCAGAGGGCAGCGATTGCCTCCATCGTAGGGAAGACGGGGTGCTCTCGGAAGGCGTCGCGCAAGTGGGTTCGGCAGATCGAGCGGGACGAGGGTCGTCGAGCGGGAATGACGAGCGACGAGTGTGAGCGGCTGAAGGCGCTGGAGAAAGAGAACCGCGAACTGCGGCGAGCGAACGAAATCCTTTGAGAGGCGTTGGCGTATTTCGCGCAGGCGGAGCTCGACCGCTGACCAGCAGAAATCCCGTGAGACCGACCCTGAACGATTGCCACAGCGTGCGCGTCGAGATGTTGCCCTTTGTGAGCAGATCCGCAGAGTGTGGGAGGATAATCTCAGCGTCTGTGCGGCTCGTAAGGTGTGGCGGCAAGTGAAACGTGAGGGATTCTCCTATGTCAGGGTATCTGTCGCGTCTCGGTGGAGGCCCCCAGGGCTAGCCCTGGGGGAATTTCGGGTCGCACAGGAGCCACGCGATGAGCAGGTACTATCCTGAGGATCTTATTGATTCGATGGTCGCGAAGATGACGTCGCCTCCGACACGCAGCGCGACATCCCTAGCGAAGGAAGTCGGGATCCCGAAGTCGACCCTTTCCCGATGGGTTCGTTCGCGTGCTACGGTAGAAGGACGGGTGCTTGCGACACGCTCCCAAACCTACACGGAGGCCAAGCGCAGGAATCCGAGTCGAGGGTCTCGCTCAATCAGAAACTGGGAGCCTGTCAGGGAGGCGAGCCTGAACCCTGCCTCCCGCAAGGCAAAGCGAGCGTTCGAAGAGCAGGAACGAATCGCATGAGCATCGACGCTCAAGAAGGTTTGCTCGTGGCGGGCCGTGGTTGCATTTTCAAAGACGAGGTGGTACTCAAGGGATATCCCCCTCTTCGGCTGTCCTTCACGAGAGGAGGCGACAGATATCTCACCAATCACCGCCAGCCTGCGGGCGGTTCACCGTGAAGGTGCCCCCGGGCTTCCGAGTTGGTGGAGGAGGAACCTGTCGAGACGCCGCGACCGCTCCCTGCCCTTCGGCGCGAAGCTCTGAGAACACCTCGGCCGCCACCTCTCAGGAGGCGAAGCGAAGCTCGCCGGCTCACCCGATGCCGACCCGGAGCGCTACCTCGTCATCCTTCAGGGCGCTGCGCTCCGTCAACACATCGTGAAACGGCAGCTCAAGGTGCGGCTCGAGGCGGTGGGCATCGAGCCACAAGGAATCAGTCCTCATGTCCCCAGCAACAGCCGCGCCATCCACTTCCTCACTGCGGGCATCCGTCTGAAACAGGTCGTAGATCCCCTCGGAAGAACGAGCTATGGGCGGAGCTTCCCAATCTCCAGACGCGCTTCCGTCCCGCCGCGGACGAACCGACCGCGAGAGGAGTAGACTGATTGACGGAGGCGAGAAAGAAGATGAGTGTCGCGCGGGAGCGCAGTTCGGCCATGAGGACCCAGGAGCCTGGTACTCGCTATATCGTCAACGAGGCCGGAGAGAAGGAGCTCGTCGTTATTCCCGTCGACGTGTACGAGAGGCTCGTGGACGCCTGGGAGGACCTGGAAGACATTCGGGCCTATGACGAGGCGAAGGCTGAAGGCGGGGAAGACGTTGCGCTGGAACAGGTAAAGCGCAAGCTTGGTCTATCGGATTGAGCTCGGTCCACGGGCGCAAAGGGAGCTTGCGGCTCTGGAGCGCTCGGCCCACAAGCAGCTCATCGCGGCGATCGAGCGGCTCGCGACAAACCCCCATCCAGCCGAGAGTAAGAAGCTTGCGGCGCGACTAGGCTGGCGGATTCGGGTGGGCCACCGGTGCTCAAGTGACGAGGAAATCCTCAGGAGTGATTCGCTAATCCGAACCGCTCCTCTCCTTCTCGCTCTCTGCGCAGTAGGGCAACTTAGAGATCTTCCCTAGGATCTTCCTGCCAGTGTCGACCTCCGCCGCACCTGTGATCGTGGTCGGCCGCAAGGACAGCGAACAAATCGCCTCCCCGATGTACACTCTCGAGAATACCGGGTACAGTGCACATATTCTGCGAGAAACGCCAAAGGCAGCTCTGAATAATTCTTTATCATGTAAGTGTTTATTGGGCCCACCTGGACTTGAACCAGGGACCGACGGATTATGAGACTTTATCGAGGGTATGAGTGCGCATCGATGATAACCGATGATGACGCGTGATCTTCCTCCACCACAAGGAATTGAACTCGGTAGGAGCCATCTTCGATGCTCGCAACGACATAGAGTGTCGAAACCCGTTTCGGGCACATTCTGGGTACAACGATCGAATGCGTTCACCTGTGGGTGTTCGCGTGGGAAAAGAGCGACTCAGCCATCTGAACGGCTTTTCGATGTTTTGTCATCCTCAGAGCGATCAGACACCCGAGATTTCACTCAGAAGGGACCTGTCGTGAACCATCCTGCGACCCTCCTCTTCCTCGGCAAACCGGTACGGATATTGACGCCGGTGGCTAAGTTAGCTACTCTGATCTCATGAAGGCTGTCGGGACAAAGGTCCTCAAGGATAATCTCAGCAAGTACCTGAAACTGGTTCGCGAGGGCGAAACCATTCTCGTGACGGATCGGGATGAAGTCATCGCCGAGATCCACCCGCCCACTTATTCCTTCGCGAACAATGTGAGCCGATGGGCGCTCTTTCTGAACGAGGAACTACGGAGAGGGAGCGTGACACGGGCGACGACGGGGCATGCGCCGTCCCTGAAGGATCTGGGTGCTCTCATCGAGGGCATCAAAGCGGACTGATGGTCTGTTACTACGATTCGAGCATCCTCCTGGCAAGCGTCCTCGAGCAGCAACCCGTCGACCTCCTTGCGATCCATTGGGATGACGTGGACGTTCGGCTTTCCTCCATGTTGCTCAAGATTGAATGCCTCATCGGCATCAGACGCGCGGGGGTACTTCAACGGTTGGGGCCGAAGGCGTCGTGGATGCAGGAGCGAGTGGACCAGCTCAGGCGCTACACAGATGAGGTGA
>DAHUYW010000074.1 GCA_027306915.1 Spirochaetales bacterium
AGACCAGTGCGCGCTCGGGAGGGTTCATGTAAAGTCCCACGATGTCGCGCACCTTGTCGATGAACAACGGATCTTTGGACAGCTTGAACGTCTCTGCGCGATGCGGGGCCAGCGAAAAGGCGCGCCAGATGCGGCTGATGGCGGTCTGGTTGATGCCCGTGGCCTGTGCCATAGTGCGCGTCGACCAATGAGTAGCAGCCGGCGGTTTGCTCTCCAGAGTCCGCACGATCACCGCCTCGATCTGCGCGTCGCTTAGCTTGCGTGGCTGGCCGGGACGCGGTTCGTCGAGCAGGCCGTCCAACCCCAGCTCATCAAACCTGCGCCACCATTTGCTGACCGTTTGGATACACGCGTGGGTCTCAGCGGCGATGGCGGTAGCGGTCAGCCCCTCGGAGGCGCGTAAGATGATCCGCGCGCGCATCGAAAGGGCTTGGGCGGTCGTCCTTCTCCGCGTCCATCCCTGCAAGGTTGTGCGCTGCTCCTGGCTCAGTTCCAACAGCGGCAATCGGCGCCCTCGTCTCATGACCTCGCTCCTGTCATGTTAGACACACCTTGTCACTATTTGTTTAGTTAATTAATGACTCGATACACTAGGCGTCGATCGACGCAAGCCAAGACATCGCATCGGATGGCAGGTCCGCCCCCAAACAGAAGCGCATGGCACTGAGGAGCTTCCGCGTCCCGGCAATCGTTCCATCGGACAGTTCAAGCTGACGAAGTGTGTGTGACTGTGCCGTGCGGAATGGATGGAGCACACGTCCTGCCTGCGCCCTCCAGTATTCGACGAAGAAAGTTGCTATCACGGAGCCAAAGAGGTGGGATCGCTCCAAAAACATGCCTGACAAGGTTTGCATCAGACGAATCTGAGAATACAGCGATTGCGCTGAGGGCAAGCGCACGATAGCCCCAACCCTCAGCGTGTAGCTCTTCACGTACTCGGATGAGTTATGCGCAACGACAGCTTCATTCATCAGAGTCTGGCCATCAGCCGCGTCAAGAAAGCATCGGCGCAGAGAGCCGGCAAACCCTTCCGCCTCGTTGCAGGTATCGGTCTCAACCTCCAGCGCGGCGATTGCCATCTCCAACTCACTCGAAGTCGAGCCCTGCACAACCAGCGTGGCCACACGAAAGACGATCGGAATTACCGTCGTTACTCGCGCAAAGGACATGGCCGGCACGGAGCCACTGGAGACGACATTGGCGAGCATGGCCTGCTGTTCCGGGGTATCGTTCTCCGGCTTTCGGTTCGCCAAAAGCTCCTGAATCCCAAGTTTGATATTGAACGTGCAAAGCTTGCCTGCCCGTTCAAATCGATTTTCGAGCAGTTCCCACGGCAGACCATATCGAACAAACTGAGTAACGACAGTCCACGCTTGCGGATATCCTTCAGCGAGCGACAGCGCTTTCCAGGTCCATTCACTTGCCACTTGTAACGCTTGAACGCCGTCCGCAAACTTTGCTACTCGGATGCAGATGTAAGCAATCTGCTCTGGTTTGAATCCTGTTGCCAGGTCTTCGTGGCCGGCCGTAAACCATCCCTGTTGCGGTTCGGAGAAACCGACCCCGGCGGTTCCATCGTGGGCCACATTGCTGTAGACCGTGAGGACGGTGAAGACCTGGTAACAGAGCGCCTTCCACCCAGTAGTTTCCTCGCGAATTTTGATGACCAGATCCACGGTCTCACACAGCGTGGCAAGAGCCCCGCTCCGATCGCCGATCCGCCATTGGGCAATGGCGTGCTCCGCCAAGGTGCCGACGAGGATGGAAGGGATCAACCTCCCGGTTCGCGCCAATTCCAATGCCTGCGCTGTATAGAACGTCGGCAGCGGGTTCGAGGTCTCATCTTGTATCCCCGCGAGAATCACCAGGACATTTCTGCGCAGGAGCGCATCCTTGAAGCCTTTACATTCCAGTGCCTGCAGAAGGAAACCGCGCCCGTCCTCGTCCTTGTCGGCGATAACCAATTGCTTTCCAGTAATTTCGAACAGGAGGAATCGAGCGGTGTCGTTGGTGATGGTCGCTAGAGCGCTCGAACTCGTTTCCATCGCGATGTCGAGATGCTCCTCGAATTCGGCGGTTACAATAATCCGACCCCGAATGGCAGCCGCTTCGAGGAGAGGAAAGTCGATCTCCTTCGCCGTCTCCTCTACCTGGATCAGCTTGGCCTTGGCGTGTTCCCAGTCGCGATCTTCACTGGGCTTAGCAAGCTCCCTGCTCCAAATCCCGTCGCAGACGATCACAACATTATCCTCCGCGAACTCTGAGTTCGCGAGAACGTTCAGTTGCTCCCTCGTGAACTGCTTGATGGTCGAGAGCCATGCATCGACATCGGCGTCGGACTTGCAGCTGTTCGCCGACATCAACGCCATGATTTCCAGTGGGTAGTCGCTGGTCGGCAACGGCGACCCGTCCGGAAGGCGAGCGTTCTTGTATGCATTGAGTGCATACAACAGATACTTGTTGGCGCTTGCCGAGAACTTCCAAACAAGGTGAATGGCGAGATACCCAGCGCCAATCGCGACGCCCCAACCGCTATATTCCGCCTCGTGTACGAGGGCGTCGAAGAGAGCGAGTTGCGGATCAATGTCCCGACCGAGTTTCGCGGCGACCACGATCTGCACGGAGCGCAGATAGAGCTCCAGATTCAGGTCGACTTCAGACCGATCCATTGATGCCGACCACATGCGGGAGAAGCCAAACTCATCGGTGAAGGGTTCGTCCAGCTCCATGTAGGCCGTCAGCATATTGATCGTGACCAGCACCGCATACGTGGTCATCGACGACATCATGAAGTGGTTTACGGCAGCGAACGCATCAATCGGCGCGATGATGTCACGCGCCAGAATTCGTGTGCCCAGAATGAAGTGAACCCCTCTGCGCGTCCTCGAATCGAGCGCATCCGCGAGACCCGGGCCGAGAAGCGGCGAATACAGGTAGCGATCCGGGCCAACCTGCTGAAACCAGACGCCAGTGGAGCGTTTTACGATTTCTCCCGGTAACGGAATGGCGGAGGGCACCCTGGCAACTCTCTCGATGTCCTCTTTGCTAAAAGGGCCGATTGCCAGAGTCATGCGGATGATGAGCTCACGTTCCAGCGGGTCCGGCACCGTGATTCGCAACGACTCCAGAGCCTCATGTCGGTTGGACACCGCAAATTCTCCGCGGAATATCGGCTCCAACTCTGCTAACGTCAAGGCCCATCCTTCCCTGGCCAGGTACCGCACCGCGCCCAATACGAGAACCGGCAATCCCTGGGATACGGTGACCAGAAACTCGGCAGTCTTTTCGGTACGGATGGCGTCGGGAGCCCCGGAGACCTGCATCAGTTCGATAACATCCTCGGCGTCGAAACGCGGCACGTCGCAGTGGACATCCCCAAGACGGTCTTCGAGCGCGGCAGTGAGCCGATAGTAGCTGGAGACGAGCAACCTGCCCCCAGCCGCGGACAGCGTTTCGTAGAGCTGGCCTACACGGGTGGCGAGTCTCCCGCCCGGAAGAGTGCGTGGTAGGTCCTCAATCGCGAGGATTGCGTCGCGCAGGATTCCTCCGGCGGTACTCAAGACCTCGCGAAACGGTTTCTCCGCGAGGCTGGGGCTCAAGGAACGTATGAAGGCGTCCAGGAGAATGCACGCTTGCGCCTCGGATGCGTCGCGCGGAATATTCAACCAGTAGAGCGGACGGGACTCCTGCTCGCGGACGAGCAGGAGTAGTTGGGTTTTTCCTGATCCCGGCTCTGCTACGAGAACCGCCGCACCGAGGCTATCCAGCTTCTCCCGAACGACGCTGATGACTCTCGACCTGCTCACGCGAGGGGATACCGGATCTGGGACTTCGGTCGAAAAGGATGCCGCAGAGATCGAAACGGCGGCGACGAGACCCATGCTCTGATTGATACGCTGCATCGCGTCCCGAAGGGCCGTGAGTTCTGTCGAGTGCTCAGCTACCGTAGACTCCACTTCCTCAATGCGCGCGTTGACCTGTGCGATGTCGGCGCGGATGAGCGTGATGAGCTCGTCATCGTTGGCGCTCCGGGTTCGTTGCGCGCAGGTAGCCGCCAAGTCCGCGGCGGTCAAGGGCGCGCGGCCCTTCCAGCTCAAGCTCCGAAAGACATATGCGACGAGATGCTCGTAGAGAAAACCGGCCTCGGCGTCGTCGCCGGCATAGCCACCTTGAAGCAAGACCGATCGGATTTCCGCCTCGGTTTGATCGAGTCCGGGCTGTCCGGTCGCCCACTCAAAGCCCATCACCAGACGAAAAAACGCATCTTCGTCGGCGACGGCAGCCTGCAGCAGCGCCCACGGCGGCTCCTCAATCTTGGCCGGGCGCGGCAACTGCGCGAGGAACGAACGCAATCGCGCGATAGCTTCCGAACGGGGTCCTTCGCCATATTCACCTTCACGAATCGCCTGCCAGGTCGCGATACCCGGCTCAGCGCCGGTCCAATCAGTCTCCTCGCCGATTGCCGAAGTGGTGAGATACCGGAACAGAAGCTGGGTGTTCGGGTTCCGTTCAACGTGTACGCAACGGTTGGCCAAAGCCTCCAGCGCTTCCACGCTCCGCAAGGTCAGGGAGCGACCGCTTCGGAGCTTGAGCTGTTCCAACAGCCGCTTTTCTGCGCCGTTTTCTCCATCGCCCTCCACGGTGTCGACATCTTCGCCGCATTCGAGCTCGATTCGCTGCGAAGGCTCCAGATCGATCCATCGGAGGATCGACATATTCACCTGGTAAAAGAAGCCGGCAATCGTGGGCCCAGCATCGCGCGCCGAGTTGGATACAAAGGCCATCTCCCCTCATTATCGCCTCTATAGCGACTTCGCCGACTCGATGATGCGGGGAACGCTCCGGCCAATGCTTGAATTGAGCGAGTCTTAGGAATTTCGCAACGATTAGTCCTCATAACGCCCATGTGACAAGTTAAACGGTATGCTGATCCGGCATCAGCCGACCTGGACGGATGCTATTGTGATCGCCGCGATGCCGCGGCTGGGCTGGTGTGCGAGATGTGCGTAGGAAAGTTCATCAGGAGCAGCTTGGGTTTGGGGCATGCTGACCTTTACACATGCGTCTCCCAGACTTCGAACAGCCAGTGTTGTGCCTTTGGGATTGCCTTCTGTATCCTTTTCGGGTACGATTGACCCCGTAATGGGTACAGCTATTACGCTTTCGGACACCCTGTTCGGCCGCACCCGCGGCGCGGTGCTGGCCGTGCTGTATGGTCATGTCGGCGAAACATATTACTTGAGGCAGCTTGCCCGCATGACGGGGATTGCGCTTGGGCCCGTACAGCGCGAACTGCGCCAGCTCGTAGACGCAGGTCTGGTGACGAAGAGGACCCAAGGAACACAGACTCTGTTCACAGCCAACGAGGCTAGCCCAGTTTTTGCCGAGATGCGTAGCCTCGTGGCGAAGACCGTCGGGATGCACGACGTCCTCCTGGCGTCATTACGTCCTCTCGAAAAGAAGATCGACCTAGCCTTTGTGTATGGGTCGGTAGCACGTGCCGGCGAGACTGAGCAGAGCGATGTCGATCTGATGGTCGTGGGCACGGCCGGGTTCGCGGATGTGGTCGACCGCATCGCAGACGCCCAGAAGACGCTCAACCGTGAGATTAACCCGACGGTTTATACGGCCAGGGAATTCACCGGCAAGCTGCGCGGAAACTTTCTGAAAACGGTGCTGGGCGGCAAGAAACTTTTCCTGATTGGAGACGAAAATGACCTTAGAGAACTGGGCCGCCAACCGGTGGCTTGAGAAGCTTGAGTCCGACCGGGAGGAGATTGAGCGCCTTCTCGCGAATGCAGACGGGCATCTCGATGATTACAAGAAGGCGGTCGAAAGCGACATGTCCGCAGACGCGCAGCTGAGCCTGGCGTACGATGCGATCCGTGCCTCGGCGACGGCAGCATTGCGGGCGGCCGGTTATCGCGTTGTCCGCGGCGGCGGCGAACACTATCGCACGCTTGAGGCTCTGGAGTTTTCGATCGATCCCGCAAGAAAGCTCATCCCCAAGCTCGACGCCCTGCGCCGCAAGCGCAACACCGGCGCCTACGACGACTATGGTCTGGTGGCTCAGGGGGAGGCGGATCTGGCAGGCGAGTTGGCGGTCGAGGTTCGCCGGGCGGTGGAGGCCTGGATCCGCAAGGTCCACCCAGACAAGATTGCTTGAGTGCTGATCGCCGCTGACCCCGGGAAATCACCCGTTCTCAGGGGCCATGCCGGCCGTTTCTTCTTT
>DAHUYW010000075.1 GCA_027306915.1 Spirochaetales bacterium
ATCGATGGCCATCCGCTACTCCAGCCTGATCTCGACTGCCCCGCCCTGCTCGAGCAAAGCGCGGGCATCCTGCAGACTCCAGATGAGCTTCTCAAGCTCGCGGAGGTCGTGAATGCGTGAGTGCAGGCGGATCACGGTCACCCCGTGCTCTCCCTCGGTGAAACCGGAACCGTCCTGCGCGGCGCTCTCCTTTGAGAGGCGGCGCATCTCCGCCTCCACCGCTCGCTCCCGCTCGATGAGCGCGAGCTCGAGCTCAACCGCCGATCGAATGCCCGAAAGATCGCGGCTGATGTCGACGCGGATCTGCGCGAGCTGTCCTTCGAGCCGCTTCTGATCCGACTCGGCGAGAGCCTGCCAGACGACCGCATGATGCATTCGGTCGATCGCCAGGCGAACGTTCTTTTCGTGGCCCGCGGAGAGCTGCTTCGCTGTCTCTTGGATCGCTCCCTCTATCGCGGAGAGGTGTCCTTGGATCTCGGGTAGGTGGTCATAGAAGCTCTCCCCCTCGAGAAGATCTCGGAGGGCCAGCCGATCGGATTCCGTGCGCGTCTTGAGCTCGTCGAGAGCTCGAATCTCGGGAAGGCGCGGCAGCTCCTCGACGAACCGGGTGGCCTGCCGGAGCGTCTGATCCGCTCCGTTCTTGAAGACCTTGAGAATCTGCAGGGCCCATTTGGCGTCGTCATACAGCTCGCTTTCCGGGGCACCAAGCCGCTCCACGATCTCTCCGGAGGCAACCATGAGCGCATGGAGATCGCGCTGGAGTTCGGCTGCCCGCTCCGCTCCTGGAAGCCCGAGGTTCTGAAGCTGCACCGGAAGCGGCGCAAGGAGGGTGGCGAGGTCGGGGAAGTCTTCGTCGACAGCACGCGCGATGTTCTCCTCGAGGGGAAGGACCTCGTGGCCGGTGATCTCCAGAAGCCGCTCGGCGGCTCGCTGCATCCAATCCGGGGTGACGTTCTTCTCCCGGAGGGCGATCCCGACCCTGTTAAAGTTGGCCGTGTTCTTGAGGGCCTCGATCGTCTGTGCGTTCCTCACGGTCTCTTCGCGGTTGTTCAGCTTGATGACGATCTCGGCCGCAACGAGCATCGCGGAGATGAGATAGCGGGTGATGTCCTTCGACCATCCGTACGGAGCGGCGAAGAAGTGATCCACGAGACGCCGGCCGTCAACCGTTCCGTTGATCTCCAAATAGTCCCTGATAGCGGAGAGGGCCGGCTGCGCGATGTTGATCGGCGAGGAGGGGGAGCCCTTGGCCAACCCCAAGGGATCGTCATTGGAGGCGATCTTGGATATCTCCTTCGTCTTGAGAAACCGATCGGCGAGCGACGGGTCGTTGGCAGCGGCGGCATAGGAGTACCTGTCGAACACCTCCTCAGCGGCCTTCGAGAGCGCTCGGCGAAAGGCCTCCAGGAGGTCCTCCGAAAGGCCGCGCACCGCGGTTTCCCTGCCGCGGAAGATCGCGGAGCCCTGGAGCATTCCGTCGCGAAGCTTTGACTCCAGCTCCCGCCGCAAACGGTCGGCGAGCTGGCGCTGGCTCGTCGCGTAGTCGTCGAGATCCTTGTCTGCTCGCTGGCCGCGCAGGTCGTTCGCGATCCTCTCGCTTCGATAGATCTCCTCAATGAGAGAGGCGACCGAATCGTCGCGGAGCGCCAGGAGGTATATCAGCTTCTGCCCATCCGCCGTAATCGAAACGGATGTGCGAGCGGACCGCTCGGCCTTCATCTGTTGGTCGGGAACGAAGTCGACGACGAACTGGATCTCCTCCTTGTCACCGAGAATCGGGAGCGTGTTCCCCTCGAGCGTGAAGCGAACCCCTGCCTTCACGGTTTTCGTGCGCCGAAGCTCGGCGCTCGGTTCCGACCTGAGGATGCTCTGGAGGGCGCCGCTCAGGACGATGCGCTCATCGGCGCGCGTCGGAACGAGGGTTCGGCGGCGTTTCTGGTGCTCGTTCACCTTCTCGCTCATGAATTTGAGGACGCCGTTTACCTCCACGAGGGGAACCGAGGGCTCAGCCATGAGCTCGTCGACGGCCTTCTTGACCTCCTCAAGGCGTGAGTCGCCGTCCACCTTCTCGTGCAGGAAAGCCGCGAGGTTTTCGCGACTCAAGGGAAAGTCGTCGAGTATCTGGAGAAAGGCCACCGATTTTGCCACCTCCGCATGGATCGTCGCGTTGCCGAAGGCGTGCTCGCAACGCCTGACCGCCTCCACGACATAGGGAAGGGTCTTTTCGATGTCCGCCCGCAGAATGTCGAAGAGTCGGACCGTCGTTACGAGCGTTCCCACCGGACGGTCGGCGAAGGCCTTTGCCCCCGAGTTTGACTCAATGAGCGTGTCCTGCACGACCTTGATCGCAGAACGGAGGCCGACACCGCCGGTGGCCTTGGCAAGGCGTCCGAGCACCCGGAGCAGAAGATCAAAGTGGTGCGGAAGGAAGGGATACAGATCGACGAACTCGCTCTTTTCGGTGACGGCGCCGTAGCCTCGCGCGCCGGTGATCCTCGTCATGTGACCGAGCTTCTCCCCATGGGCCGCGAAGAGTCCCTCCAAGGTCTTCCGTCCCTGGGGTGACTTGCCGAGGAGCCGGCGGTAGCAGATTTCGCGAATGTCGCTCGCTTCAAGATCGATCTGGATGGGAAAGCGGTCCCTGAGCTTATAGAGGTTGACCGAATTGATGGCCGTCCTGGAGTCGTCCTCGGTCAAGGTTTGTTGAGCCGTCGCCATGATCCACGCATGCCCCTTCGAGAGCCGTTTCAGGTTCTGGGCCAGGCCCTGCAGGTTCAGGATGCGATCTTCCTCGGGCGCCACATACTGCCCGGCCTCGTCGAGCACGAACAGCACGTCTCTTCGCCCGCTCTTGCGCTCGATCAGATCAAGCATCTGGCGGACTCGATCGTCCTCCTTCTCCGCAAGATCGACTCGGAATGAGTCGAAATCCTGCGGGGTCGGCCAGCGCTTCGGGTAGAGCACGCTCGCAATTCTCGCGGCGTAGGTGCTTGCGGCAATCACGTCGTCGTGAAGCTCACTCCACGACTCGCCGGCAAGCTCTTGCACCTTCGCTTCGAACTCACCCCGCCGGTTGTCCCGATCCACCATGAGCTCGAGGAGCGCGATCTTCTTTTCGCGCGAGTATCCTGCCCACTGGAGAACCTTGTAGTACAGCACGGTCGAGACGGGGGCCATTCCGGTGCCGGCAAGGGCTTCGGTGGACAGGTCGAGCATGATGACGGTGATTTGCCGCTTTGCAAGAAGCGTCGACAGGCGCTGTTTGGTGGCCTGCTTGAGAAAGCGGTCTTTCAGCCATTCGGAAAAGGGACGTTCTCCCAGGCGGAGATCTGGATCGAGCCCGAGCCCAAGATACTTGGTGAACGAGCTCTTCCCCGAGCCGTAGAAGCCCGATATCCATATCCCGATCTCGTGCTCGCTGTCAGCCGACATTCCGATATCGATCTGGTCGAGGACCTTATAGTAGCTCTCCTCAAGGCGTTCGGTGGCAACGTACTCGCTGATCTCCTCTTTCAGGAGCTCTTCATTCGAGGTCCCGTACTGGATGACCTTTTCTATCCGCCGATCGATTTTCTTGGTTGCATCAAAGAGCGACCGAATGGTGTTCATTGCGCATCAACCTCCAATGTGGATCGAGCGGTAGTTGCCGTCTTCCGGATAGACGCCAAGAAACTTCAGCGTGGCGGAGCCTGATCGCTTCCCAGGGTAGAGAATCACAAGGGGAACGGGACAGCGACCCTGGAGGGACTGTTCGATGGCTCCAATGCGGAGATAGGGGTGAAGCGCCTCGATGTCCGTCACGATCACCAGACCGTGAGGGAGCACCGACGCCTCCTTGAGCTTTTCCTCAATCCACCTGCCCACTTGATTGTCCTTGGTCAGCGCCTCGCCGAGCGAGGAGTTCACCGCTCTGAAATCCAGCGGATGCTCGCGTTCGTAGTCCAGCCAGAGCGCACGCCGTTTGTGTTCGCGAAAGAAGGCCTGAATCTTCTCTCCAAGAGAAACAACAAGCGGGTTCCACCCCTCGACCTCTTTAAGCTGGTGAAGCCAAATCTTTCCGAGTCGAGTCTTCACGTGGATCATCTCGGACGGCGAGAAAATGAGGTAGTAGATGGGATCGTCGCCCCTGTTCGAAACACGGCTGCGAAACCGGAGCAACTCTTTGAGCTCCGTGAAGCTTTCATCAGGTGTGGGCACCGAGGAACTCCTCCATCGACTTCGACTTCCATGAAAAACGGGCGAGATCACCGGAATGCTGGAAGATGAAGGCGCCCGTCGCTGCCGCCTCGCGGCGGATGAGGTCGACAACCTCCGCCCGATCAAGCCCGAAGAGCTGCCACTCCGAGGATTCGACGATCGCGGTGTCGCTCCTCCCACCGAAATGCATCTCGTGCAAGATGAATCGAAATGCAAAGGGCGAGAGTGGAAATGGAAGAAACTGGCGCGCAAAGCGCCTGTATGGACCCAGGAGCCCGAAATCCGCAAGAGTCTTCAACAAGTTGGACGACATCTTCTTCACGAGCGACGACGCCCACCTGCCCGGCAGGCGTTCAGTCCGGAACGATCCGACGACGAAGTGAAGGGATTCTTCCACGGACAGCTCATGAAGGCCTGCTTTCGCCCGCGGCCAGTAGGTCAGCGTCACGAAGTCCGAAAGGATGAGCTGGCTGCGGCAGGTATAGAGGAAGAAGAGCTGTTTCAGTGTGTGGAGCTCCACCTTTCTCTGCGCGAGCTCCCGAAGCAGCCTCGCCGGTTCTTCGTTCGGTCGGAGGTAGCGTTTGGCGAATCCCTGGTAGATGACATCCTTGACGCGGCTCGCCGTAGCTTTGCCGAGGACATCCCGCTCGACTGCGACCCTCGCGAGCTCCGGCGCGGTCATCCCAGGCTCCCAGAGGTCGAGGAGGGCTATCGTTTCCGAGACAATTCCGCTGACCTTCAGAAGCTCGGTGCGGTAGGTCGGGCCCGTGGCGATCATTCGGGTCGGCCTTCCGCTCGGAAATAGGGGAGCGAGACCCGCCCAGATTCGAAGGCGCTGAGGTAATGCTTCGCAGTCTCTGCGACTCCTCTTGCGGCCGTGATGTCCGATTCAACACCGACCTGCACGGGCCCCTCGGGCGCATCGAGCGCGGTGTCGATGAGCCCTCGCAAAGTCTCAAGTGCCGTCTCCCGATTGGCGATCATTGCCCATATCAATTCTTGCTCAGAGGTGATCAGCTCATCGTGCACCCGTTCCTCTATGTCCTATGGAAACCTGAAGAGGTGATAGACTCGTGTGCGTCCTATTCGTTCGTCGTGGAGCCGCTTCGCGGCGAGCCCTGCTCCGTTCACTCCGGCAGCCAGGGAGGTTCGCGGGAAGTTGATGATGAGGTATTTCTTTCCCACATCGTTCAGGTAGGCGGTGTCCCACCACTTCGGCGAGGCGCTTTCGCCCAGGTAGGCCACGAGAGCACGGAGCTTTGCGTATTGTTGCATGATGTGAATGAATACCCCTTTCTGTTCGGCCACCGCTATTTCACCCGTTTCCATCTTCCGCTGATTATAGTCCAAATCCTCCAGCTCGCAACTGATCGCCTAATTGAGCGCGTCGTTGCGCCTCCTGCGACAAGTCTTTCGCGAAGCCGGCGCTGTCGGCCGCGCAAGGCTCATCACATCACCTTCCCGTAGAGCGATTCCGGGCCCTTTAGTCCGTCGAGGCGCCACCCTCCGCCGACCGCGCTCGTGAGCCCGCCGACATCCCAGTAGCAGATGGGCACGTAAGTCCCCGGCTCGAGGCCGTGCCGGCCCGATTTCCCTTCAGGAACGACCGTGTAGCTCCCGATTCCCGATATGGGCTCGGGAACACGGATGAAGACTAC
>DAHUYW010000076.1 GCA_027306915.1 Spirochaetales bacterium
GGGCAAGGCAGGGACAATGCTTCCATCATCCTTACCTCGGAACACGAGAATTCTCCGCGAGCTTCGCATTGACAGAGACGTCGGAGATTCCGAAGTCGCCACTTTTGGGCAATGGAGATCTTGGGTGGATGCTCCACGACATCGACTTTCGCCACGATATGACACCCCGTTTTTTCCACGCGGTCTTACATGATGGCGTGCTCGACGTACCGCCGTTCGACGGGAGGGAAGTGCGATCATGATTCTCCAGGAACTGTACTCATATCATATGAGGTTGCGAAACGATCCGAACTCCGGAGTCGCTTTGCCAGGCTTCGCTCCACAGCAAATCTCGTTCGCGGTCGTGCTTGACGGGGCCGGCAAACTCGTTCAAATCCAGGATATAAGAGACCGATCGGGAAAAAAGCCGAGACCCGTCGCGATGATGGTCCCCGAGGCTGCGATTCGTTCCGTGAACGTCGTCCCCAACTTCCTCTGGGACAACACAGGGTACGTGTTCGGAGCGGATAACAAGGGAAAGGGCGAGCGAACACGGCAGACCTTCGAAGCCTTTGTCTCCCGGCAACATGAGATCGGCGACTCGGTAGACGACGAGGGCATGCGCGCGGTGCTTGCCTTCCTAGATACGTGGGATCCCGCTGACGCGGCGACTCTCGCTGTGTGGGAGGAAGTTGCCGGCGCGAATCTTGTCTTTCGACTGGAACGAGAGCGCCGGTTCGTGCACGAGAGGCCACTCGTCGTCGACGCATGGGCGACCGCCCAGGGCATAGATCCGATGGACGATTCTGGCTCGGTTATTCGAGGGATGTGCCTGGTCACCGGCAAGCAGGCAACCATCGCAAGGCTGCACAACAAGATCAAGGGAGTGAAGGACGCGCAAACAACCGGTGCGGCTGTCGTCTCCTTCAATCTCGACGCGTTCTGTTCGTATGGAAAGGAGCAGAACTACAACGCTCCGATCAGCCACGAGGCGGCGTTCGCCTACACCACTGCTCTAAACTATCTTCTGCGCTATGGATCAGGGCAGAAGATCCAGATCGGCGACGCAACGAACGTATTCTGGGCTGAGCAGGCGTCGCCGGTTGAGAGTTTTCTGGGTTTTATCCTCGATCCGCGAGACACCAACCTTCCAGATGCAGCGGCCAGGAGAGAGATCGCTGACTTTCTGGAGGCCGTTCGTTCGGGCAAAAAGCCGGCAAGAATCGATGAGTCTATTCGATTCCACATACTGGGATTATCGGCGAACGCTTCCCGCATCGCGGTTCGTTTCTGGTACGCAGGGACGGTCGGAAATCTCGACCGTTCACTCGGTCAACATTTCAAGGACCTCGACATCATCCGCGAGTTCGACAACCAGATCGAGTTCCCCGGTATCTGGCACCTGCTTATCGAAACCGCGCTGCTTCGCAAAAGCGACAACATTAACCCAACACTCGCGGGATCCCTGATGCGCTCGATCCTGACGGGCGCAGCTTATCCGTCTTTCTTGCTCACGGCGATCATGGAGAGGATTAGGGCCGATCACGAAATCGGTTACTATCGCGCGGCGCTCATTAAGGGCGTTCTGTGCAGAAATGCGCGTATTCAGTCGCAACCAACGGAGGTGACTAGAGTGCTCAACGAATCATCGACGAACGTGGCTTACCGGCTCGGGCGGCTTTTTGCGGTTCTCGAGAAGACGCAGCAGGAGGCCATTCCGACGGCGAAGGCAACGATCAAGGACCGGTTTTACGGGTCGGCCTCGGCGACCCCAAGCGTGGTGTTTCCCCAGCTCCTGCGTCTGTCGCAAAACCATATCGCGAAGCTGGACGAGGGGCCGAAGATTCACAACGAGCGCATGATCCAAGAAATCATCGGCGGGATCGATGGTTTTCCGGCGCATTTGATGCTGGAGGACCAGGGTATGTTCGCTCTCGGATACTACCACCAGCGTAAGGCGCTCTTTACGAAGAGGGAAACGGCATAGAATGGAACGATTAGCCGAGACGAATGACTGATAAGGAGGCTGCTATGTCCGAGGTGAAGAATCGGTACGAGTTCGTATATTTGTTCGACGTAGAGAACGGGAATCCGAACGGCGATCCCGACGCGGGGAATTTGCCGCGGGTGGATCCTGAGACAAACCATGGCATCGTGACTGACGTCTGTTTAAAGCGAAAGGTGCGGAACTACGTCGAGATCGTGAAGAACGATGAGTCGCCGTTCGAGATCTATGTGCGTGAGAAAGCCGTTCTGATTCATGCACATGAGAGGGCGCACAAGGCGATCGGAGCGGCCGAGTCGGGAGACAAGAAGAGAAAGGGCACCGGGGACGAGGTTGAACGAGCGCGGATGTGGATGTGCAAGAACTTCTACGACGTGAGGACCTTCGGGGCGGTCATGTCCCTTGGGGTGAATTGCGGTCAGGTACGTGGACCTATCCAGATCAACTTCGGGAAAAGTATAGATCCGGTGATCCCGCGCGAGATTACCATCACGAGAATGGCAGTGGCAACGGAGCGGGAGGCCGAAAGCCAGCAGGGCGACAACAGGACGATGGGCAAGAAGAATATCGTCCCTTACGGTCTTTACCGGACCGAGGGGTACATTTCTGCACACTTGGCGCAGCAGACGGGCTTTTCGGAAGAGGATTTGCAGTTGTTCTGGGAAGCGCTGACCAACATGTTCGAGCACGACCACTCGGCAGCCAGAGGAAAGATGGCGGCGCGGAAGCTCTTTGTGTTTAAGCACGAAACCATGCTCGGCAACGCCCCATCCCACGCGCTGTTCGATCTCGTCGAAGTGAGGGGGAAAACCGGCAGCGCCATTCCGCCTCGGGCGTTTTCCGATTATGAGGTCGTCGTTCATAACGACCGAAAGCCGGCAACTGTAGAGCTTATCGAGATGCTCTGACACCCTTCTGGCGCGCTTGACCACGGCGAGAGGCGTTGCGGGGGCGGGAGAGGGGCCGCGGGAGCTGAACGGTCGGTTCGCCCGGGAGGGCGCTCGGAGGTGCCCCCGCTGGAGGGGGGGCCGGGACACCGCAGCGCGATGCGCGCGAGGAGGCCCGGTTCAAGGGGGGAGACTTCCCCCCACAGGAGGATGGGATGCACGCAGAGGACGATCTAGTGCCGATCTCGGCGCTCCAACACCTCCTTTTCTGCGAGCGGCAGTGCGCGCTGATCCATGTGGAGCAGGTGTGGCGGGAAAATCAGTTCACGGCCGAGGGGAAGATCATGCACGAGCGCGCCCATTCCAAACGGGGGGAGTCGCGCCCGGGGGTGCGGACCGAGTTCGGCATGCCGATCCGCTCGCTTGAGCTGGGGCTTGCCGGCATGGCGGACGTGGTGGAGTTCCGAGCCGACGGAAGCCTCTATCCCGTCGAGTACAAGCGCGGGCGGCGCAAGGCGCGGATGATCGACGAAGTTCAGCTCTGCGCACAGGCGCTCTGCCTTGAGGAGACGCTTGGCGTCAGCATACCGGAGGGAGCCCTCTTCTACGGGAAAGAGCGGCGACGCAAGGTGGTGCCGTTCGACGAGGAGCTTCGCACGCTCACGCGAAGGAGCGCCGCCCGCGTCCACGAGCTCATCGATCATGGAATCACTCCCCCACCGGTGTACACCCCGCTCTGTAAACGCTGTTCGCTCGTCGAAGACTGCCTGCCGCTTGTGTTTTCAAAGACCCACAACGTGGAGCGCTACATCAGCCGCGTGTCAGCCTCCGAGCTGGGCCCGGAGGAGCCGGGATGAAGCGCTTCTTGAATGCCCTGTTCGTGATGACTCAGAAAGCCTACCTCAAGAAGGACGGTGAGACGGTGACCGTGATGGTGAACAAGGAGGTCAAACTGCGCGTGCCGCTTCTCGCGATCCAGGGCATCGTCTGTTTCGGCAATGTCGCGATCAGTCCGTTCCTTGCCGGGGCCGCGGCGGAGCGGGGCGTGAGTATAAGCTTTCTCTCGAGCTACGGGCGATTTCTCGCGCGCATCGAGGGGCCGATCTCGGGGAACGTTCTCCTACGACGCTCGCAGTACCGCATGGCGGACGATCCGGAATGCACAGCGGCGGTTGTGCGGAACATCCTTACCGGCAAGCTTGTGAACTGCAAGACCGTGCTGCAGCGCGCTGTGCGTGACCACGGCGAGAAGATCGACCGACCGAAGGTGGAAAAGGTCATCGCAGGCCTCGACCGGGAGCTCGGAAGACTTGCCTCCGTGGTCGAGGTCGACGAGCTGCGGGGGATCGAAGGCGAGATGGGACACGCCTACTTCGGGGTATTCGATGAGCTCATCACCGCGCAGAAGGCCGATTTCAGCTTCAAGAATCGAAGCCGCAGGCCCCCACTCGACCGAGCGAATGCCCTGCTCTCATTCTGTTACACGCTTCTCTATCACGACATGCGGTCCGCGGCGGAAGCCTGTGGACTGGATCCTTCCGTCGGCTTCCTTCATCGAGATCGATCAGGCCGGCACTCCCTAGCGCTCGACCTTATGGAAGAGATGCGGCCCTTCTTCGCGGACCGCCTGGTGCTCTCGCTCATCAATCTGAGGCAGGTCGATGGCAGATCGTTCACAGTCTCCGAGTCCGGTGCGGTGTTGCTGAACGATGCCGGGCGAAAGGCAGTTGTCGCCGCATACCAGAAGCGGAAGCAGGAGGCGATCATGCACCCGTTTGTCCAGGAGAACATGCACATCGGCGTTCTGTTTCACACGCAGGCCCTGCTCATGGCGCGCTTCATCCGGGGCGACATCGAGGCGTACGCGCCCTTTCTCTGGAGGTAGCCGCAGATGATGGTATTGGTGAGCTACGATGTCGCCGAGGACGAGAACGGCAAGCGACGGCTGCGGAAGGTGGCACGAATCTGCCAAAACTTCGGACAACGAGTGCAGTATTCGGTCTTCGAGTGCCTCGTCGACCCGGCTCAGTGGGCGTCACTCAAGAGCCAGCTCACGCGGGTCATCGACCCGCGGTATGACAGCCTCCGGTTCTACTACCTTGGCGCAAACTGGCAACGCCGCGCCGAGCACATCGGCGCCAAGGCCACCTATGACGCCGAAGGGACCATTATCGCGTGACCCGCCCGCGACCGGGTGATCTTTGAAAATGGGAGAGAAGGAGACTAGTCGCAAGCAGCCGTCCAATTTGCCGCCTCGCGGCAACGTGCGCCCATCCGGACCGCGAACCCAGAGCTCACATCGAAAGCCACGCCGGTTCGCGCAATGCACAAGCCTATGTTCCGCAAAGAAATACCGGAATCTCCTTACCCGCCAAATCCGTGCTCCTGCAGCGTTCGCGGGGCATCGCGGTGAGCACTTTCTATCCCATTGCAACGCAACAACATGCTGAACGCACAGTCGCGCCCCCCGTGGGCGCGTGGATTGAAACTCGTTCTCACGGCCGCAAGCGCCTACGGTTGGTCGCAGGTCGCGCCCCCCGTGGGCGCGTGGATTGAAACCGGCTCTCA
>DAHUYW010000077.1 GCA_027306915.1 Spirochaetales bacterium
TTCACCGCCATCATCGAGCGTGACGGCAAGTGGTACATGGGGTGTTGTCCCGAGATTCCCGGGGCGAACGGTCAAGGGGAGAGCCTTGAGGAGTGCAGGAAGAACGTGGCAGAGGCCATTGCCCTCATCCTGCGGGACAGGCGTGAGGATGCCCATCGCCGTCTCCCGGCGGATGCTGTACAAGAGATAGTCAGCCTCTCGTGAAGAGGACCGCCATCTTCCCGATCTCCTCCTTCCAGCACGCTCGGAAGTGAGCGGGAGCTGCCGCCTCGGCGTTTGAGCCGAAGGAGAGGACGCGCAACGGGAGCTCCCGCGAAGGCGGTCATTCCTTCCACACCTCGGCGGTAAGCGGCAGCTCATTCAACTCTGCGCGCGCTTCCCGCCACGTCGGGTAGAACCGACTGAAAATCGCCACGAAGCGCTCGCTGTGCGTCGGTTCGATGAGATGGACCATCTCATGGACAATCACGTACTCCAACAGGTCCTTCGGCTTTTTTACGAGCTCCGTATTGAGACGAATGTTTCCCGCGCGGTGATTGCAGCCTCCCCACTTCGTCTTCATGCGCTGCAGGAAGTAGGCGGACACCGTCACGCCGAGCTTCGCTTCCCACTTCCGGATCAGCTGGGGAACGAGCTCATGGAGGAGCGCCTTGTGCCAGTCATGCACGACCTCCTCCCGCTTCGCGGTGCCGGTGCCGGGGCGAACGCGGAGAGTCATCGTGCGGTGAGTGAGCCGCACGCAGGGCTTTGCGTCCTCCTCGACGACTGAAAGAAGATAGCGCCGCCCCCAGAGGTAGTGGCTTTCGCGCTCGATGAACCGGCGCGGAGTCTCCCGCGCCCGGGCTTGCAGCTTCGCGCGCTGTTCCCGGATCCAGGCGAGCTTCGAGATTGCGTAGGCCCGCGCAACCTCCCGGCGCGCGGGAGCCCCCCGTCGGCCGCCTATTGCCAACCAGCCCGCCACGTGTGAGAAATCCAGGTTAGCAGCAATAACTTACATCAGAAAGGGAGGCCCCTTCTACTTCATTCGTGAGAAATGCAGGCTAGTCCCTATACCAGGATGCCGTCACTCCTTTTCTCACGCGTGGAGCGCCGGTAGCTTGTCCCGGGGACGGCCGGCTGCCCGCGGGTCGAGGCGGAGAACGCGGCCCTCGCGTTTGCACAGCACGGGGTACGCTCAGCGGTGGCACGGTTGGCACGCTGAGTGCTCGACGTCAAGCCGCACCGCTACTCCATCATCCTTCGGTTCTTGAGATCGCGAATGACGGCCTCCGAGGTGGCGGCGCGATGGGCCTCCCTTCCGTACTCCTCGGCGCTGAAGAATCGAAGCTCGACGATCTCGCTGGAGGGAGTTGGGTCTTGGGTGAGCGAGCCCACGAAGGCGTGTGCGGACACCAGCACGCCGTCCGGCTGATCGAAGGCCTGCTCGACATAGTGCCCGAAGGAGGCGAGGCTGCCCTCGGCGATCTCTGCCGAAAGCTCTTCGCGAATCTCACGACGCAAGGCCTCGATCTTCGTCTCGCCCGGATCGATCTTACCTCCGGGGAGATAGAAGCCATTTTTGCCCCTGCTTCTTGCCATGAGAAGCCGGCCATCGATGATATGCAGAAGCGTGACAACCTCGATCAATGGGCGAAATCCTCCTTCTTGAGCCTCCCGCGGGGCGGTGAGACGATGCGCCGATGATCAACCTGCCACATCTCTCCAAAGAAGAAAAGCTCCTTGTCTCCAGGGTCCTCTCTGCTCTTTCGCCCGTGCCCGGCTTGGTCGCGATCGCGCTCGGCGGCTCGCACGCCTCCGGGAGGGCAACCGCGACCTCCGACCTCGACTTCGGGCTCTACTATCGCGAGAGCGCCCCCTTTTCGATCGACCGCATCGCCCAGGTGGCGCACAAGCTTGCAACAGACCGGTCGCCGGTCGTTGTGGACTTCTATTCGTGGGGGCCGTGGGTGAACGCCGGAGCATGGATAGCGACCTTGGTCGGGAACGTGGATTTTCTCTATCGAAATGTCAACCTGGCAGAACGAACCATCAACGATACCCGGTCGGGCAGGATCTGAAGGCGGCAGGGGGCGCAGTTCACCTCAGCGAGAACGCCCGTCTGCCTGGGGAGAACGCTGCCCCTCCCAATGCTAGGGTACCGCCCTCTCGTACTCCTTTGCGCGGTTCGGGTCGTCAATTATGATGAGGCCGACGAGACGGCCATCGCGGTAGCTGAAAAGGCGGTGACCCCGGGGATGACTGCGACTGAAATGTAGTAATGGCCGAAGACCTCGCACTTCATCCTAAAGGGTGGATTGTCGAAGGCGACCGGGCCGGATGCCGCGCACGAACCGCCCGACTCGAGACCGCTGCCCTCTTTGCCACGCGCGGAGGCTAGGGCATTCCGCCCGGCGAGCCGCCCCTGATACTCGGCGGCGTGCCAGGGCCCGGTAATGACCTCTCGCCGGTGCTCGGCGACGTCTCCCGCGGCAAAGACCCCCCGATGTTCGTCTGCAGGTGGCCGTCAACCAGGATCCCGCGCCCAACGGCGATTCCGGAATCACTCGCAAAGGCGATGTCCGGGCTTGATCCGATGCAGGCCATCATAAGCCTCTCATCGAGCTTGTGCGGGCTCGGGCAATGCATGGTGAGCGTGATGTCGCTTTCTCCCATGGCTTTTCGGAGGTGGTCGGTGGCGTGCTCGTTGAGATGCCGCGGCATGAGCCACCCACCGACGGCGCTGATGGTGACGTGCGCGCCCAGGAGACGGAGCTGTTCCGCGCGCTCCACACCGAGGACGCCGCCCCCGAGGACGAGCACCTCGCGGTCGGGCCGGGGCGCTTCCTGGCTGTCATTCTGTTGAGCTTCACGATTTCCGTGGTGAGTGATAGGGTTGGATCTTGCTACATCCTGCAAAGAAAGGGGAGTCGAACGCATGGCGCATCGTATGCTAACGGAGATTCTGGTATGAAGAAACAGCTGTTTTTCGTGCTGATGGTCGGCTGCGCCGCGTCGCTGTGGGCGGCCGGCACCACCGAAGCGACGCTCACCGTTGATGCCGCGCATCCCTCGGGGACGGTGAGCCCCCTCTTCTACGGCCTCATGACGGAGGAGATCAACCACTCCTACGACGGGGGGTTGTATGCGGAGCTGGTCCAAAACCGGGCCTTCCTCGACAGCGCGACCGCCCCGGTGCACTGGTCGGTCGTGGAGGAAGAGGGCAGCGGCGCGACGATCGCCCTCGATCCGAATCAGCCACTGGACCGGGCGATACCGACGAGCCTCAAGCTAGACGTCACGAAGGCCTCGGCCGACCATCCCGCAGGGTTCGCCAACGACGGCTACTGGGGCATCCCAGTCAAACCCGACACCGAGTACCGCGCGTCCTTCTACGCGAAGGCGGCGCCGGGATTCGACGGCTCGGTAACCGTCTCGCTTCAGAGCGACGACGGCGGCACGATCTACGCTCGAGGGGAGGTGGCCGGTCTTTCGCAGGGCTGGAAGCGCTACGACGTCACCCTCACGACCGGAGAGCTCACCGAGACCACGAAGGCACGCTACGTCCTCACGATAGATCGCCCGGGAGAGGTCTGGTTCAGCATCGTGTCGCTCTTCCCGCCGACCTTTGACAATCAGCCGAACGGATTTCGCCCGGACATCATGAAGATGCTCATCGCCCTTCATCCAAAGTTCCTGCGCTTCCCCGGCGGCAATTATCTGGAAGGGAACACGATCGCCGATCGCTTCGATTGGAAAAAGACGATTGGGCCGCTCAAGGACCGGCCGGGTCACGAAGGTCCCTGGGGCTACCGATCGAGCGACGGGTTGGGGCTGCTCGAGTTTCTCCTCTGGTGCCAGGACATGCATGCCGAGCCCATGCTCGCGGTCTACGCGGGGTATTCGTTGGACGGCAAGCACGTCGCCCCGGGCAAGGAGCTCGAGCCTTTCGTACGGAGTGCCCTCGATGAGATAGAGTACGTCACGGGGCCGGTGACCTCGAAGTGGGGGGCGATCCGCGCCCAGGACGGCTACCCAGCGCCCTTCCCGCTTCACTATGTTGAAATCGGCAACGAGGACTTCTTCGACCAGTCCGGCTCCTACAACGCGCGCTTCACGCAGTTCTATGATGCCATCAAGGCGAAGTACCCGAACATTCAGATCATCTCCACAATCGGAACCAACGAGCCGAGCTACCAACGGGTTGATAGCGTGACGCCTGACGTTCTCGATGAGCACTACTACGAGTGGTACCTGTGGTTCATCGTCCATGCGCAGAATCACTTCAAGGACTACGATCGGAGCGGACCGAAGATCATGGTCGGGGAGTGGGCATCCTACGAGACGACCTTCCCGCCGTGGAGCGCCCAATCGCGGCAGGAGCCCCCGACGCCAGACATGGCTGCCGCGCTGGGCGATGCCGCTTGGACGACGGCGATGGAGCGCAACTCCGACCTGGTCATCATGAATGCCTATGCGCCGCTGCTCGTGAATGTGAACCCGGGCGCGCGCCAATGGCGTCCCGACCTCATCGGGTTCAACGGGCTGCACGTATTCGGCTCACCGAGCTACTACGCCATCGAGATGTTCAGCAGCAACCTCGGAAACGAGATCCTTCCGATAGCCTTCAGGAAGTCCAAGATTCAGGGCTCGGCGACCCTCGACAGCAGGGCCGGCGAGATCTATCTCCATCTGGTGAATCCGGAGGACTCGCCGTCGAAGATCCACATCGTGCTCGCCGGTCTCTCCTCGGTGCGGCCGACCGCGACCGCCATCACCCTGGCCGCAAAGCCGGACGCCACGAACTCGATCACCGAGCGTCGGAACGTCGTTCCTGTCACCTCGGCGGTGCGGGGTGTCGGGCCCTCCTTCACCTACGACATGCCCGCGGACGCGGTCGTGGTTCTGAGGATCGCAACGCGGTAGGGGGGAGAGGCGAGGGTGCGCCGGCCGCAGCCACCCAGCCCATCCGCTTTTTTGGTGCGAAGGCCACCGCGAGGATGCGGGGGTTGGTGTCGACGGAATCCGTGCCCGGGCTTTCGGGATCGTTCGTTACCACGTTCTTGGGATCCTCCTGCCGCAGCAGCAGGAGCAGGTCGGGTAGGCCGTCGTTGTTCAAGTCGCCTTCGTCCCGCGCTTCCACGTTCCAGCCGCAAGGGACGAAACCTTCGGGCGTGTCTTCATCGTTTGTGCGTGCAAGTCGTTGTGGCCCTCCGGAGTGCTGATGTGAGAAGTGCGAACAATCCATTGTGCAATGAGCCGATTGATCGGAAGAGTGATCTCGGCCGGCCGACGACGCGATAGGCCCCAAGGACAAGACGGCTTGGCCGGACGGTCTTTCTCTCCACTCCGCCGCCTGGTGATTCTCATCGCACTCCCAACTGTGGTGATGAGTAACCGGATCTTAAAGGATGTGCAGCACCGACGCCGCGA
>DAHUYW010000078.1 GCA_027306915.1 Spirochaetales bacterium
AAAGCCTACCAACAGGCATTGTTCCAGCAGGGCCAACCCGCGGCCATGTTCTTCTCAAGCCACCTGCAGGCCGACTACGAGCGCATGAAAGCGCGCGGCGCCGAGTTCACCATGCCGCCGACCGACGCGACCGGCTCGAAGATCGCCCAGCTTTCGGACACGTGCGGCAACCTCATTCAGGTCACGCAACTGAAGCGCGGGTAGGGCGAGCCTTCAGCGGCATCCCGGGAGCGCTGCCGTCGGTTCGGCACGGAAAAGGTATCGCCGGTGGCGCGCTCGTTTTTTTTCGGCAACCGTCGTCCGACATCTGACCCAGCCTCCTCCGCTACAAATAAAATAGACTGAACGTCTAGTCCCCCCATCCCGGAATTGCCTCCCTATCCATGTTGCTGCCCGTCCGACGCGTTGTTTGCTGATCCTCCGCCGATCCGATCTGTCACATCGATCCGGCCCGGGTCGTCACTGTTCATGAAAGCACGCCCCTGCGGGACGGTTACCCCATCGGTCGGCGAAACTAGTTCAAAGGAGTTGCGTATGAAGACCAAGCTCCTATTTCTTGCTTCGATTTTCGCGCTGGCGGCCTCGGCCGCAGCCTATTCCCAACCGCTCTTTGACAGGATCACGATGACGACGACGATCGTGAGCAACGTGCAACAGGCAAAGGCGTTCTACACTGATGATCTGGGCTTCAAAGTGACCAAGGATTATGGAGCCGCCGGCCTGCGGTGGGTGACCGTCGTTCCGCAAGGAGGTGGCACGCCCATCACCCTGACGGATAATCCAGGAAACAAAAACCGGGCACAATGCAGCATTACCTCTCGACTCCGGACATCCAAGCGGCTCACAACGAGCTCAGCAGGAAAGACGTCAAGGTCGGCGACATCGGTAACGACCTGTACGGCCCCGACTCAGGCGTCAAGTGGTTCAGCCTCGAGGACCTTGATGGGAATCAGTGGATTGTTTTGCAGGAGTCGAATCAGTAACTCACGGTCAGTCGCAGCCCTCTGAGGAGCCGAGGCATAACCCTACGGTACGTCGGTGAAAATCGGCGCAGGGAGGACACGATCCAAGACAGAAAATGGAAAAAGATCGCCGCTTCGGTGGTAGGGCTGGCAATGAGCGCCTCGGCTGGCGCCCGGCCCAAGCGACGAACCTCGCGGCACGCAGCGGCACGTATGCGGGCAGCCGACAATACGCATACTACGGATGGGTTCGGGTGAGCACGGTGGTGAAGGGCGGCGTGGTGCAGGCCGATCACGATGGTCATCCCGGATCGGGAATCGCCGGATCGCGCGCGGGACGCCCGCTTTTTTACGCTTGACGCCGTAGCGGATGCCGTGTTCGCGAGCTTCCGCGCAGTAGACGCACGGTTCAGCCCCTACAAGGAGGCAAACTAGACCTCCCGCATCGATCGGGCGAGCTTAACCCTGCGCTTGCGAGCGACCAGATGAAGGGGGTGCTGCGCCTGTCCGAGGAGGCCCGGCGAGCAACGGACGGCTACTTCGACGTGCGTTTCGACGGGAGGTTCGACCCGAGCGGCCTGGTCAAGGGCTGGGCCATCCGGAAGGCTGCACTCCTGCTGGATGACGACGGATTTCGGAGCTTCTGCATCGAGGCCGGCGGCGATATCGAGGTGCGCGGCGCCAACGAAGACGGGAAACCCTGGCTCGTCGGAATCGGGAGCCCGTTCGATATGTCGCTCGTGGTTCGCACGCTCCACTTAAGCTCCTGCGGTATCGCTACCTCGGGCACCTAGGTCCGAGGCGAGCACATTTGGAATCCAAGGACCGGCGCCGCGGCCACCGAGATCGCCAGCCTGACCGTGGTCGGTCCGAATGTCTACGAGGCGGATCGCCTCGCGACGGCCGCCTTTGCCGTGGGAGAAGAGGGCCTCCGGTTCCTGGCGCGCTTAATCGATCTACACGGTTACCTGGTGGACGCCAAGGGAGTGGCCACCTTCACCCCCGGCTTCGCGAGGTACTTTGCATCATGATGCAGCTCGTTGATTCGCTCCTTGACCGGCTCACGATGTATCGGCTCACGTTCTACTACCTCATCGTGCTGGTCGCGTTCGGATCCTCCTTGAGCCTGTTCGGGCTGATTCGGCCCGGCCCGAGGCCATCGTTTCCAACACGGCCATCCTGCTGGTCGTCTGCTTCGGCGTGAACGCCCTGATGGCCGCCGTGTGGCGCATCAAATCGAACCCCGAGTCCAGCCTCATTACCGCTTTGACCCTCGCTCTCATATTATGGACCCGGCTTCTCCGCTGACCAGTATCCACGGCGTGCTCGCAGTGGCACTGGCAGGCGCGGTGGCCATGGCATCCAAGTATCTACTGGCGTTCCATCGACAGCACCTGTTCAACCCAGCGGCCATCGCCGCGCTGTTCTCGAGGCTCGACTTCGGAAGGTTTGCATGCTGGTGGGTGGGAAGCCCACATATGCTCCCACTCGTGGCGCTAGGCGGCGTTGTGTTCGCCCGCAAAATGAGGGGACTCCGTCTCGTCGGTCTATTCCTGCTCGAGTTTCTCGCGCTCAATACGGCCCTTTCGTTGATCAACGGCCTCAGGCCCGATATCATCCTGCAGAGCACCCTGATCGTGGTCAGCCAGAGCACCGAACTGTTTTTCGCGACGGTCATGCTCACCGAGCCGATGACATCTCCCAAGCGCTTCTCCATGCAGGCCCTCTAGGCCGGCATCGTTGCCTTCCTCTATCAGCCGCAGCCTGTCATCATGAGCCACAACCTGACGCCCGACCGGGCGCTCATGGCCGGGAACCTCTCCTCCAATCTCGTGAGCCCAAGCTACAAGCTTCGCCTCTCACTGAAGGAGCGGAAGACCATCGGCACCGAGATCGTGAGCTTCACCTTCGAGCGGCCCGCCTGGGTCCGGCATCGACCGGGCCAGTACATGCAGTGGAGTCTGCCGCTTGAGCCTAGCGACTCGCGTGGCGTCCGTCCCTTCTTCAGCCTCGCCTTCTCACCCACGGAGGGGGAGATCATGGTGGCTGCTCGCTTCCCACGCCGGTCAGCCGGTCCAAAGAGGCCATGCTCGCAATGACACCTGGCAGCCTGATCACGGCCGGCGAGCTGGCCGGCAACTTCACGCTGCCGCGCGATGCGCGCCGACCGCTTGCGTTCATCGCCGGAGGGATCGGGATCACCCCGTTTCGCAGCATGCTCAAGTACCTTTCCGACCGCGGAGAGAAACGCGATATCGTGCTCCTCTCCGCGGCAAGTCGCGTGGATCAGGTCGCGTTCAAGAATGAGATCCGCGAGGCGGCAGCCACAATCGGCCTGCGCGCGGCCGGGGTGCGGCACTCCGCAATCCGCACGGATTAGTTTCCGGGATACCCCTCGGCAGACGACTCCCGGAAGGCGAGGGCCGCGAGGCTTGGCATAGGATCAATGATTGTCCTCGCCTTGTCACAAAGAGTAGCTTTTGTTCGTCATCCCTATGACGGTATCATCGGGAGGAATGTAACAAATGGATGAGCAAACCTGGCTTGCGCGGCAGTTCGAGGAGAATAGGACCCATCTGAAAAGAGTGGCATTCCGGATGCTCGGCTCCGAGAACGAGGCGGATGACGCGATTCAGGAGACGTGGCTGCGATTGAGCCGTTCGGATGCCGGTGTCATTGACAATCTCACGGGCTGGCTGACGACAGTCGTTGCGCGCATCTGTTTGGATATGCTGCGCTCGCGAAAGGCCCGGCACGTAGAATCGCTGGACTCTGACGGTCCCTCGCAGATCGCTGATGACGATGCGGTCGATCCTGAGCGGGACGCGATTCTTGCCGAGTCCATCGGCCCCGCCCTGCTCGTCGTGCTCGACCTGCTGACTCCTCCCGAGCGCGTCGCCTTTGTATTGCACGACATGTTCGGCCTGTCCTTCGAGGAGATCGCGCCGATCATCGGGCGCTCGGAGGGCGCCTCCCGGCAGCTTGCAAGCCGCGCGCGCCGCCGGGTACGAGGCTCGGCGGAAGGTGCGGCTGCGCGCGGTTCGGCGACCAATGGTCCGGGCGCGGCTGGAGCGCAGAGAGGGCGTGCGGAGATCGACAGCGCCGGAGTGCGCGTGGCAGGCAACGCGGAGAACAAACGCGACGAGCGAAGGATCGTCGATGCGTTTCTCGCGGCGGCACGCGGCGGGGACTTCGAGGCGCTGCTGTCCGTGCTCGATCCAGAATGCGTGCTCAGGGCGGACGAGTTTGCGTCGTTATTGGGGTCGCCAAAGAAGATCGAAGGCGGCACGAACGTGGCCGACTTCTTCAACGGCGCCGCTTCGGCCGCAGTCCGCGCAACGATAGGCGGCGTCGCTGGGGCAGCCTGGGCTCCGAATGGAAAGGCGCGAGTCGCGTTCAGCTTCACGTTTAGGGATGAACGGATTGTCGACATCGAGCTGATCGCCGATCGAAAGAGGTTGCAGCAGCTCGGCGTTGTGCTGTTGGATAGCTGACGATGGACATGCACGAATGGAACGTCCCGACGGCTGGCGGCGGACGCAGGCACAGGAGAAGGAAACCGGGGTCGGGCGTCACCCCAGGAGCACGAACGCCCGTTGACGACCGATTTGCCCACAGCACATATTCGACCGTGATGAAGACCGAATCGTACCGACCTTGCACTGCGCTCGAGCCCTCCGTCCAGACTATCCTCGTCCAGGAGAGCGACAGCTGCGAGCTGAAACGCGTTTTCCCGATCACCTCGGTGGTCATGTCGTTCCGGATCCGAGGAGCCCGGGCCTTCGTGGACGGGGGCGGCCGGGAGGTGCTGCCGTTCTCCTCGGTAAGCGGTCTCAGAAATGGGGCACGACCCATCGCTCGACGAGGTCAGGGAGCCGGCCCAGTTAGCGTGCTTCGAAGAGCGCCTTGCCGGTACACCAACGAACTCTCGATCCTCTCGTTCTGCAGGCAATCGTAGTCGATCCGAAAGAGCCCCAGCGCATCGGCTTTCAAACGGTCAATCCTCCCGCGCCGCGGGCCAACGAGGCGCTCGTGCGGGAGGCCGGTGCGGACCGCGTGGTAGTAGGCGAGGATGTGGCTGACTCGGCCGAGCCCGGCCCCTACTGCCTGATCGTCGATCAGCTGGGCGGACCGTCCCTCGCAAAAGTGATGACGCAGCTCGAGCTCGGGGGCAGATGCGTGTCGGTCGGCGGAACGATCGGTCACGAGGTCCCGATCGTTCGATTGCGCATGCGGCAGGCCCCCGGCGCGAGCCTCGATTTCTTCAACCTCTACCATGAGTTCACATGCGACGCCCGTGTGCCAGTTTCCTGACGATCCACTTGTTCATCACCGCAGTTGGGACTACGATGGAAAATACCATGTGCCGAAGTCAGGAAAAGGGC
>DAHUYW010000079.1 GCA_027306915.1 Spirochaetales bacterium
GAACTACCTGCGCGAAAGCGGTACCCTGGTGCTGCAGCCGAATGCGCGTCCCTACGCTTCGGTCGAACCTCTACCCTATGGCAAGCAGATGCAGATGGACTTCGGAACCTACAAACTTGCCGGCGGTGAAACTGCCTACATCTACGCGGCGCTGCTTTCGGCGAGCCGCGCCCGCTATGTAGCGGTCCAGGATCATCCGTTCTGCAGCCGTGACGCCATCCGGCATACCCTGGATGCGTTTAGCTACTTCGGAGGGCGGCCAGAGCAGCTGGTGTTCGATCAAGACCGCGTGTTGATGGTCGCCGAGAATGCCGGCGACATCCTGTTCACCGTGGAGTTCCGTGCGCTGCTCGAAGAGCAGGAGCTGTCCACGTGGGTCTGCAGGAAAGCGGACCCCGAGTCGAAGGGCAAGATCGAAAACACGGTGAAGTTCGTCAAGACGAGCTTCTTCTCAGCCCGGAGCTTCGCGACGGTGGCCGAGATTCACGAGCCGCTGCGCCAGTGGCTGCGCCGACGTGCCAACGGCAAGATCTGCCAGGCGACGATGCGCATCCCGTCGGCGGACCTTGAAGTGGAACGCCTGAGCCTACGACCGCTGCGGGCGAGTATCTTTCAGGCCGAATCAGCCGAGGTGCGCGACACCCGTCTGGTCGACTCCAAAGGACTCATCTCGGTGCGGGGCAATCGGTACTCGGTACCGACGGAGTACCGCGGCACCACCGTCGACGTTTTTGTGGGTGTCCGGGAACTGGTGATCTTTGCGCATGGAGCGGCGGAGATCGCCCGTCATCCGCTCTCGATGCTCTCCGGGCAAGTCGTTACCTCGAAAGGACATGCTGCTCCGGCAAGCAGGGAACCCGCGAAGCTCTACGAGGCGCTGTGCAGCTGGGACGACGATCCGGGATGGGGCACGCTCCTCGCGCGCAACCGTGAGCGCTACCATCGCTACTGGAAGGAGCAGTACGCCGGGTTCAAGCGTCTGATGCCCCTCGTCGAGGACCGGCAGCTGCTGCATCAGGCCATCGCCTTCTGCCTGGACTGTAACACGGTGAGCGCGGCAAACCTCTCGGATACCTACCTGCACTTGAGCGCAGCGAGCCAGGCGGAGGTTCCCGACGCCTTGAGTCGGTTAGCTCCCATCCTCACGCCCTCATCGGTTCATCGTGCCGTCGTCGCCAAGCGGGCCGTAGGGTACTACAGCTCCCTGGTGAGCATGCTCGGCGCTGCCCTATGAGTACCGCCAACCCGACGATGACGATGCTCTCGACGCTAAAGCTGCGGGGAGTGGTCCGTCACTACGAGCACCTCTTGGACACGGCAAACGCGGACACTATCTCCTACGCGGACTTCCTGGAGACGGTGCTGCAGGCGGAGCTCACCGATCGCAGCGACCGGCGAGTGCGGCGCACCCTCGCAGGGGCACACTTTCCAGTTGAGAAAACCCTGGAGGCCTTCGAGCTCGATCGGGTCACGGGCATCAGTGCCGCTCAGCTCGCCAACCTCGTTGACTTCCGCTGGATCGACAAACACGAGAATCTCATTTTCCTCGGTCCACCCGATCCAGCGACATACTACACCACCTCCCTATGTCTTTACTCATCCAGGAAATAGCTCCTGCTGGTCCGCGGTACACGGCCCGATACGTCGGTGTTTTTCAAGCTCTTCACGGCGAAAAACCCATGGTGCCCCCTTGCAGACTTGGTCGGCCGCAACGGCCTTGTTGCGGACGAGTTTGTACAGGGTCAATCTCGACACGCCCAGAAACTCGGCGGCCTCATTGATCAGCATTTCCCCGCGTGTGCGAAGCTCGTCGGGATGAAAGCAGTCGATTGCGTGATCGTTACGATAGGAAGCAACCCGCATCGCCGTCCAGCCGTGGCCTCTACCAGTCTTGTGACCCAAGCGATTCAAGATGATCGCGGTCTCCTGGTCGTTCGCGATCCGAGCGAGCTTTCCGAGGAGTGCACGGGTCTGTTCATCAGAGGCCCAGCGATGACCGCCGGTGCGATTCTTCGCAAACCGTCGGCAGCTGTGCTCGCCTCCGGCCCAATGGATCACAAGACGTACGGTTGTTTGCTCTTCGATGGAAATGATGATCTCCTCGATGATCGTCCGCAGAATGCGTTTCTTCAGTTGTGGGTCGGCTTGCGGGTGCCACCAGACATCATGAAGATTTCGGCCGTCGTCACGCAGTCGGCGGCGTTCTTCGTCGTTTAGCGGAATCTCATCGGTCCCCGCCTTTGCAAGTTCCTCCTCGACAAGCCGTACCGCATGCAGCCGCTCGTTCCATCGACGTTCAAGCTCGGCGGTCACAAGTCGGTTCTCCGGCTCCGCAAGGTCATATTGTCTGTGGGCGCGCTCCGCCTCATAGCGAGCTTCTTCGAGTTCGAGTTCCTTCTGTCGGTGTCGCTCAGTGCGGCTCCGGTTCCGCTCACGAAGCGCTTGCTCGGCCGCATCGATTCCAAACGAAGAAAGAACCTCCAGGGCGGCTTCGCTGACGACTCGTTCCAGCCGAATCGCTCCGATACTGATGCACGCCCCGGTTCCATGATTGATCATGGCTCCCCGACATCCGTAGCGTACGACTGTTCCCTTTGTGCCGGAATAGGTCACGTGGAGCTTGCGCCCGCAATGCCCACACCGCAACAGCCCCGCCAGTAATGCGGGCCCCTTCCGCGCCGATCCCCTCACCATCATGCCCTTCATGTTCGCATTCTGCCGAATCAGCTCTTGATTGCGCTCGTACTCCTGCCAGCCAATATAGGCTTCGTGATGATCGATGATCAAGATCGGCCATTCCTCGCGCTGACGTCTGTTGCCTCGCACGATCCGCTTCTGTCCCTTTTCCACCCGGACGCGCGAGTAGGTCCGCCCGAACACGTAAGCTCCTGCGTAAATCGGGTTCTGGAGGAACTTCAGGACGGTATTGTAGACCGGAAGCTTCCAGACCACGGTCCGTTTTCCATCGTGATATTCAACTGCTGGCAGCGTGAGCTGCTCACCTCGATACCACATCAGTACCTGCCTCACACTGCCTCGTTCGCGGAACGCTCTAAAGACCGAGGAAATTGCCCCACACATTCGCCGGTCGGGATCCTTCTCGATCCGATCGTCGACTGTTCTCAGGAACCCGACCGCGACCGTCGTGAGTAGCTCACCGCGGCGTGCCTTCTGCCGCAGCGCTTCTTCCGAGCGCTGGCGTAGAATCGAGAGCTCCATCTCGCTGATCGTGCCCTTCATCCCCAAAAGCAGCCGGTCGTTGGGCTGACGCGGGTCGTAGACTCCGTCGTGGTCGATGATGAGGGTCTCGAGCAATCCGCACATCTCAAGGAGCGTATGCCATTCACGGCCGTTGCGGGCAAACCGAGACGCCTCTATCGCGAACACGGCCCCAGCCTTTCCCTGGCAGACCTCCGACAAGAGCCGCTCGAAGCCTTTTCGCTCGGCGCTTCCGGAACCGCTCTTACCAAGGTCCTCGTCGATGACGTGCACCTCCCTCCAGCCGAGCGCCTGCGCTTTGTCTCTCAGATTGTACTGTCGTCGGCGACTCTCGAGGTTGTGGTTGACCTGATCCTGCGTGGACTGACGGACATACACGTATGCCGCCCTGCGGAGGTGACTCTCAGTTATCTTGTCCACTGTCATCGCCTCCTCCCCTTGGTACCTCTCGTAGATGGCGGAAGTGCTGGAGAAGCAGCTCGCCCAGAAGCACAACGGTCTTCTGAATCGTCTCTGCAGGCAGTTTCCTGGCGACCTGAATCCCGACCTCTTCCCTCCTGAACAGATCGACTTGGTGCTCGGTTCGTTTTGTCATCGTTTGTTCCCTCGCGCATAGTGTCTAACTCACCATGGCTGAATCCAAACATGACGTCCAGTAAACCGAGTACCTCTCTCAAAGATCGAATCGAGATCGACGGCTTGTCCGTGCATTCGATCGGTTCGGCCGCCGGTTCGGTCATCCACTCCGGAATGAGGGTCTTCGTCCCGTCATCCAGCACGATGACCAGCTCAATCCCGCCAGCAAAGCGCTTCGTCGCCTCGCAGCGCACCTCCATTCCAAAGAGGGGATGATACCGATAGTAAACGTGAACAGTTGGTACATGAGCATTATGTTGTGTGTTCGCCCGGAATCGGGAAAACCCATCTATCCATCGCGCTCGGACTGCGGGCGATCCAGTCAGGCTACAGCGTGTGCTTCGAGCGGATGAGCACCCTGGTGCGACTGCTCTCCACGGCGCCCGTGCAACGCTCAAGCACGTTTCGGGTGGCGCGCGTTCTCAAGGCCGACCTCCTCGTCATCGACGAGATCGGCTATACCCCTATTGACCGAAAGGAGGCAAATCTCTTTTTCAATCTGGTGAGCGAGGTCTACGAGCGATCGTCGATCATCGTGACTTCCAACAAAGGCTTTGAGGAGTGGGCGGAGATGCTCGGCGATCCGGTCATGACCACGGCACTGCTCGACCGGCTCCTGCACCACGCCCAGCTATTCAGCCTCAGCGGTGACTCGTACCGCATGCAAAATCGAAATAAGGAGGAGTGACCTCTTTCGCCTGGGTGGTCAAAACTATTTTCCACAAAGTGATCAAAACTACTTGCTATTTCCACGCTCTTTCTCCTTGAGCTTCTTCTTCGTCTCGGCCAGCTCCTGGCGCAGCTCCCCTCCTGTGTCGGTGAGTCTGCCGTCTCGAGCCGCTCGTTTCCACTGGTAGATCATACATGCCGCGATCCCGGTTTCTCGGCTCACCTCCGCACCCGCCTCGTTCTCAGGCGGCAGCACCTTCTTCACGATGGATTCCTTGAATCCCTGGCTGTATCGCATAGATGCCTCCCAGTAAAACTTACGACATCTACGTTGACACACAGGGGCGCCCCACCCATCCTACCCTGCTCGCGGACCTCGAGAAGGGAAGCTGCTTCACGGCGTAGGTCGCTTTCGGAGGAGCCCGGCTGCGCTCGGCGGGGTCGCTTGGCACGACCGAGCAGCCGGGGGCGCCCGCGCCTTGCCACGAAGAGCATCGTGGGACAAGATGCTCCTCATATGTCGATCCCCGAACAACCGGCGCGTCCGGACCGCCGTCGGACCCTCCGCCTCGAAGTGCTCCTCGTGCTGGGCCTCTCGTTGGGGTACAGCGCGGTCTACTCGGTCATCGACCTCATCGGAAAACTCACCGCGCGCGGAGGGCTCTCGGCGCAAACCCCCACGCTCAACCCGTCACAGGCTTCGGGCC
>DAHUYW010000007.1 GCA_027306915.1 Spirochaetales bacterium
GCAGTTCAAGTCCGAGATCGGGCGCTCCTTCGACGGTCTCTTTCGACTCGCAGCCGAGTTCCTCGCGTAACAGCCTCAGGCTCTCTTCGGCGAGCTCGACCATCGCCGGACGCATTCCGCGGTAGCGGTTGACGGCAAGATTGAAGGCGACTCGATAGAGCCAAGCGGCAAACGATCCGCTTCCCCGGTAGCTTCCAAGCCGCTCGAAGGCTCTGAGGAATACCTCCTGTGCGAAATCCTCCGCGTCCTCGTTGCTGTGGAGAAACTTGAGGCCGATATAGAAGATCCGCCCCTCATGTCGCTCGACGATAGTACGATAGGCGGCAAGGTCGCCGTCCAGGACCCGCCGCACCAGCTCGTTGTCGTCGCCTTCCACGTTACCGAGTTCGGTCCCTGTGCACGATGGCGTAGTGAGTAATGATCCCCAAACCGGTCATCGCAGGGATAATCCCTCCAAGGAGGGCGTTGGTTACGCCATTGTGAAGGGCGAAGAAGGCGAGGAGACCCACTCCCACGAAGAGCGACACGATACCAAGCAGCAGGATCTTGTCGTCGATGTTCCTCGGCACCGGCCGCTCGCCGCGCTCGATGATGATGCGGTTGTTCTGGTGATCCCACAGCACAAAGAAAAAGGTGAGGATGGCCAAAAGCACGACCGCCACCAACGGAAGGGCGGCGATCAAGACCTGGGCTGCGGGGCTCATGCTCACGAACCCATTCGTCTGCGTAGCCTCGATTCCCGTTTGTGAAAGCATCGCTCGGCCTCTCCTTACGTGACACGCTTCACCCCGCATGAGTATGACAAGCCCGCTGCGGGTAGGGTTGCACATTTTACCGCATTGCCCGACCTCGGGCAATGCGCGGCCAACACGACCGCCGGCTCTGGCATTTTGTCCGCGGCCTGTGTACATTTCAATCGAGCCATGTACGAGGAACTGAAGGAACAGGTGAAGCGCCTCCCTGTCGAGTCTGGTGTCTACCTGATGAAGGACGAGCGAGGGGAGATCATCTATGTCGGAAAGGCAAAGAGCCTCCGCAAGCGGGTCATCTCCTACTTTAACGGCTCGCGCGACGTCAAGACCCGGGTGCTCGCCTCGCGCATCCACACCATCGACCACATCACCACGCGCAACGAGTATGAGGCGCTGCTTCTCGAGAACAACCTCATCAAGCGATGGAGGCCCCGTTACAACATCAACCTGAAGGACGGGAAGACCTATCCCGTTATCCGGGTGACGAACGAGGACTTCCCTCGGGTCTACCGGACCCGGCGCATCATCCAGGACGGCTCGAGCTACTACGGCCCCTTTCCGAACGCGGGGATGGTGGACACCTACCTGGAGCTTATCGAGCGCATCTTCCCCCTGCGAAAGTGCCCGGGCGACCTTTCGAAGCGCAAGGGGCCCTGTTTCTACTATCACATCGGGCGCTGCGCCGGACCCTGCATCGGCAAGATCACCAAAGAGGAGTATGCGAAAACCATCGAGAAGGTGAAGGAGCTTCTCTCCGGCGAAACCGAAGAGCTCGTTGCCAAGCTCACTGCGGAGATGGGAGAGGCGGGAGGAGAGCTTAAGTTCGAGCGGGCGGCACAGCTGCGTGACGCTATAGAGGCGATCCGCACCCTGGGCAAGGAGCAGGAGGTTGTCGACTTCGACCCCGAGATCCGCGATTACGTCGCCCTCGCGCACAAGGATCAGCTCGCCACCTTCATCGTTTTCCAGATGAGGGGGGGAAGGCTCCAGGGGCGTGATCTGTTCCGCAGCGAGCTGTACGTGAGCGTGGAGGAGGCGATGGTGCAGTTCCTTCTCCAATACTATGGAACCCTGCACACCCCTCCCGCCCAGCTCTTCGTTTCCCTGCCCTTCGAGACCGCACTCGTCTCCGCCTTCTTCCGCAACGAAAAGGGGAAGGAGGTCGACATCCAGTTCCCCCGCGAGGGGAAGCACTGGTCCGTGGTGCGGATGGCGCTTGAAAACGGCATGCAGGATATCGAGAATCGCCGGCACCAGCTCGAGAACATCCCTGCGCTCGAGGAGCTGAAACGGGTCCTGGGATTGCCGAAGCTCCCGCGCAGGATTGAGGGGTTCGACATCGCGCATCTGCACGGAAAGCACACGGTCGCCTCGTTGGTCTCCTTCCACAACGGCTTCCCGGACAAACGCCACTACCGCTACTTCCACGTGAAAAGCCTAAAAGGGGCAATCGACGACTTCGAGTCGATGCGCGAGGTAATCGCGCGCCGCTACACGCGCGTCATCAACGAAGACCTCGACCGGCCCGACTTCATTCTCGTCGACGGCGGCAAGGGACAGGTGAGCGCCGCGCGCGAGATCCTCGACGCGGTCGGGCTCGCCGATCTGCCGCTTGCGGGGCTTGCGAAGAGACTCGAGGAGATCTACCTGCCGCATCGAAGCGATCCGATACGCCTCCCGGAAACCTCGCCGGCATTGAAGGTCTTGCAGTCGGTGCGCGACGAGGCCCATCGCTTCGCCACCTCGTTCAATAAGCGCCTTCGCGAGAAGGATCTCTCCTTCTCGCTCCTGCAGCAGGTGCCGGGGATCGGTGAGCGGAGAAGCCGGCTGCTTCTCGAGGGACTCGGCTCGCTCGAGGGCATCCTCGCTGCGTCGAGCGAAGAGATCGCCGACCGCTGCGGTCTGAGCCAGGTGCAGGCGGAGGCAGTGCTCGCCTTTCTCAGGAGCCGACCGCACGCCGCCGCCGGCGCGGCGGCCGCCGAAGCGGATCCAGCGTTCGGGGGCGCACAGCCCTCGTCTGCCGAAAGGCGGGACGATGAGGAGTGAGCCGCTTGAGCGGACGCGGCGGGAGGACCCTGCGGCGAGGGAGCCGCAGTACGACTGGGTCGTCATCGGCAGCGGCTTCGGCGGCTCGGTGGCTGCCCTGCGCCTCGCCGAGAAGGGCTACTCGGTGCTCGTGCTCGAGAAGGGGCGGCGGCTTGGCGCGTCGGATTTTCCTGCCACCAACTGGAACCTGAAGCGCTGGCTGTGGCTTCCGGCGCTCCGATTCTTCGGCCTTTTCAAGATCACCCTCTTTCGCCACGTGACAACCCTGAGCGGGGTGGGAGTCGGCGGGGGCTCACTGGTGTATGCCAACACCTTGCCGCTGCCGCCGCGCGACTTCTTCGCCGCCCCGAGCTGGGCCCATCTTGCCGACTGGGAGCGGGAGCTTGCGCCGCACTACGAGACCGCGCGGCGGATGCTGGGAGCAACCGTCAACCCTCGCCTTGGGGCCGGCGACGAGGCGCTCCGGCAGCTCGCGATCGAGATCGGGCGCCCCGATGCCTTCACGCCTACGACCGTTGCCGTCTTCTTCGGCGAGACCGCCGTCCAGGATGCCGCGCCCGCGCACCCGGCCTCCGTCCCTGACCCCTATTTCGGAGGGCGGGGACCGGAGCGAAGCCCCTGCACCGCCTGCGGCGGCTGCATGACGGGATGCCGGTTCGGCGCGAAAAACACCCTCGACAAGAACTACCTCCACCTTGCCGAGCAGGAGGGCGCCGTGATCCAGGCGGAGTCGGAGGTCTATGACGTCCGCCCGCTCGGAACCCAGCCGGCAGGAGGAGCGGCCGATGCCGCGGCTGGAGGAGCGTTACCGCCGAGCGTGGGCGGCAGCACGCGGGCGGAACGGCCGGCTCGCGAATCGAGCGGCCTCGACGGCTCGCACGGCTACCGCGTATCCTGGCGCTCGGCGACCCGGCTTCTCGGGCGCGGTGGAGGCAGCGTCACCTGTCGCGGCATCGTGTTCGCCGGTGGGGTGCTCGGGACGGTGAGGCTCCTGCTTGCTTTGAAAGAGGGGTCCCTTCCGCGGCTCTCCGAGCGCGTGGGGCGCTCGGTGCGCACCAACTCCGAGAGCCTCATCGGCGTGACCGTAGCGGATCGCAAGGCCCGCTTCTCGGAGGGGGTTGCCATCGCTTCGATGCTCCAAGCGGACGAGCGCACCAATCTTCAGCCGGTCCGCTACGGGGAGGGCTCGGGCGCATGGCGCCTGCTCATGTCGCCGCTCGCCGCGGGGAGGAGCTTCCTCGAGCGACTTGCCCGCGCTTTGGCCGAGATCCTCCGCCACCCGATTGAAAACCTCAAGGTCTATCTCGTGGACGACTGGGCGAAGCGCACGCAGATCCTTCTCTTCATGCAGACGACCGAGAGCACGCTGCGCTTCATGCGGGGCCGGCTTAAACGGATGCGAAGCGCCCCGGATGAGGGGACTCCGCCCTCTGCCTTCATTCCGCGCGCCCATGACCTGGCGCGCCGCTACGCCGGGATCGTAGGCGGTCGACCGACGGTCCTCCTGACCGAGACGCTTCTCGGAACCCCGACCACCGCCCACATCCTCGGCGGCGCTACCATGGGCCGCGACGCAGGGGAGGGGGTAGTCGACTCCTCCAACCGAGTCTTCGGCTACGCGAACATGTACGTGTGTGACGGCTCGATGATCTCGGCAAATCCGGGGGTCAACCCCTCGCTCACGATCACGGCTCTCGCCGAGCGGGCGATGAGCCGGATTGCTCCGAAGGAGGAAAGGGAGGAGGCTCCCGGTCTTCGGGCTACCGAGGCGGAGCGCCGCTTATGACTGGACGTTTCGCTCAAGCTCTTTCTCGAAGGCCATAGAGAGGCGCTGCTCGATGAGTCGAAGTTGCTCTTCGGTCGCGATGCCGAAGTCCTCGAGCACGCGGGGTTCCAGCTGCTCGAAGACGATTTCCTTGCTCTCGAGGGAGCACAGGGCATTGGCCAGGTAGACGGTGTTCACGACGTCGGTATACTCGGGGCTGCACTCCGTCGGCAGATGGTGGTATTTGATCGCCTCGATGAGGCTCTGCGGGAAGTTCCATTTCTCCGCAATCATTCCGCCGATCTCCGCGTGGTTCAACCCGGCCGAGAGGTCTTCGACGAAGCTCTTGCCGATTCCGCGCGCCTTGCAGAAGTTGGTGATCTTCTCGAGCAGCTCGGGGTGGACGTCGGAAAAGATGATCTTTCCCATGTCATGAAGGATGCCGCCCACGTAGGCGTCGTCGAGAATGTCCTTCTTCTTGAAGTTCTTGGCGAGGTTGTAGGCATAGAAAGCCGACCGATAGGAGTGATCCCAGAGCCACCGCTGGCCGCGGTCGAGGATCTTCATGCTCCCATAGGAGTAGAGGAGATTCTTCAGGCCCCGCATCCCGACAAGCTTGACCGCCTCGACGATGTTGTCGACCCGTTTCGGAAGCATGAACTGGGCCGAGTTGACCACCTTCAGGAGGTCGGCGGTCAGTGAGGGATCCATGCTGATCTGGCGGGCAATGTCGGTGATCTCGGACTCCGGATCGCCGATGAGCTTCTGGAGGAAGACAAGGTTTTCGGGGAATTGCGGCAGGGCATCGATCTCTGCGACTATCGCCTTGGAGAGCAGCGACAGATTCTCGAGGTGGACCTCCGCGAACGGCACCGATATGGAGGCAACGGTTTCGCCGCCGTCGACGTCGATGTCGAAGGCGTCCTCCGACAGGCCCATCTTTTTTAGCATGAGCACGAGAATGACGATTCCGAGGCCGGCCCCTTCCGAATCGTCGAGCACCGACGAAAGGGCCTCCTCCATGGAATCGAAAGCGCGGGAGCGGGCGATCCGATCGTAGACCCGCATCTGCTCCTTGCGTGAGATCTCGACGTTGTTGCGAACCGAGATTGTCAGGGTCTTTCCCTTGGCATGGAAAAGGACCTTGATATAGAGCCCCTGCTCCTTCTGCTTTTGCAGGTAATGATCGATGTTGTCGAGGGTCTCCTGTTTGAAGGTGAGCATCCCCCGCTCGTAGTCGTCGGCATTGGCGATGTCGAGGCTTTTGTCGAGAAAATAGACCCGCTTCGTGTTCGCCTTTTTTGCGTTGACTGCGAGCTCCTTCATGCAATAGGCAAGGCGATCTTTGAGCTGCTCCTGACCGAACTCCTTCAGGAAGACTCCGAGGACTTCCTCCATAAAGAGCTCGGTCTCGTGCGGGAGGGTGAAAGTCTTGAAGGTCAGCGGGATTGAATTTTGAGCCGCCTTCTTGATCTGCGCGACATCAATCTTTGGAGCCATGCACGACCACCTTAAAGAAGCGCTCGTATGAGTATAGTGCCCGGTTTTTCACGCTGTCAAGGCAACCGCTTCCACTGCGCCTGCGCCGCGGGCTATAATCCCCCATGCGTCTCGCCGAACTGGATCGCTACTTTCGCGAGCTCCTGCGCTTTGAGGAGGTCGAGTCCATCGACAGCTCGCTCAACGGCTTGCAGGTCGAATGCTCCGACCGGGAGCTTGCGACGGTGGCATTTGCCGTCGACGCATGCCAGGCTTCATTCGAGCGCGCCGCCGAGGCGCGGGCTGACCTGCAGTTCGTGCACCATGGGCTCTTCTGGGGCAGGCCGATCGCCCTCACGCGGGGACACTACCGGCGCGTGAAGTTCCTCATCGAGCATGACATCGCCCTCTATGCCGCGCATCTTCCGCTCGATCTTCATCCGGGCCTCGGGAATAACGCGGGGATGGCTGCCGCGCTGCACCTCGAGGGCATCGAGCCCTTCGGTGCCTATCGGGGTGTGAAGATCGGCTTCAAGGGGCGTCTGCGGGAGTCCGCCGACATTGACGGTGTGCTGCGGATGATTGGGATCGATCGACGGAGCTGCGTGGCGCTTCTTCCCTTCGGGCCGCGGGAGATTCGAACGGTCGGCATCGTTTCAGGCGGCGCACTCCATGAGGTGACGCAGGCGATAGCCGAGGGGCTGGACCTCTACATAACCGGCGAGGCGAGTCACACGGTCTATCACTCCTGCCTCGAGGAGAAGATCAACCTCATCTGCGGTGGGCACTATCAGACCGAGGTTTGGGGCCTTCGCCTTCTGGCTGACCGACTGGCGCAGGACACGGGGCTTCGGACCCTCTTCGTAGATGTTCCGACCGGGCTCTGACCGGTGAGATTGATGAAACGAGGTGCGCGCGTGAGTCGTTCCGTACAGCTGAAGCTCCTGCCCTTTTCACTTACTGCCGCCATCATCGCGGTCGACCAGATAACCAAGGCGCTGGTCGTCGAGCTCATCCGCCCCTACACCGTGGGGTTCTCGATCGGGGGGGGATTCCTGCGCCTCATCCAGGCCCGCAACCACGGGATTGCCTTCAGTGTCGGGGGCGGGCTGCCTTCGGAGCTGCGGGCGATCTTCTTTGCGGCGCTTCCCATCGTCGTGCTCTCCCTTCTCGTCGTATACTACTTTCGAACGCGAGGGCTCTCGGGTCTCCAGCGATGGGCGATTGCGGGGATCCTGGGCGGAGGGGTCGGAAACCTCATCGACCGGCTCTTTCGGCCGAACGGCGTCGTCGACTTCATTGATGTGAGATTCTTTGGGATTTTCGGTCTCGAGCGCTGGCCCACCTTCAACGTCGCCGATTCAAGCGTCGTGGTCTGCGGGATTCTGCTGTTCGTGGCATTCTTTATCGATGAGCGGAGGAAACATGAACAAGAAGGTTAACACTGCGCTTTTCATCATTGGGGCGACTATCGGGAACATCGTGATAATGATCCTGCTCGTCATCGTCGGCTTCGTCGTGGTGAGCCTTTCCCTCGGTCCCAACGCGAACACCCAGGTGAAGACGGGGCTCACCCTGTTGGTCTTCTTTGTCGCGATTGCCGGCTCGTTCTTTATCTATCATCAGATCGTGAAAGTCGTTACGAAGCATGTGGACATGGAGAAGTATTTCCATCCGATTTTCAGGCCGAGGAAGCGATAGCGGCAGGCGAACCCAGTCAGAATCAATACCCGTCCGACAATGCCGATTGCCGTCCGCGGCAAACGGTCCGAGGCCAGCTCAATACCCGTCCGACAACGACCGGTTGCGATCCTTCTTTGCGAGCTCGCTGTAGACGAATCCGCGCGTCTTGAGCTTCTCCTTGATCTCGTCGGGGTAGGGGACGTAGCGCCAGAAGATGCTTCGGACGTCGCGGTTCAGCTTCTGCATCCCCTCGCTCTCCTTCGTGATCCACACGAGGTAGTCCTGGATGAAGTACTCCCGCACGTCCCCTTTCAGCTTCTGAGCGCTAAACCACTGGTAGTAGTTGCCGGTGAGACCCTCTTCCATCCAGTAGTGCTGCGCCCTTTCCTTCTCGACCTGCCATCGGAGGTCGGCGAGCGCGGTGATGATCGCGCTCTGTACGTCCTTTGTCGGGAACATGGGCACTGCGATCCGGCCTCGGCTCGTCGCGCGATTGAAGCGCTCGAAGGGCTCCCAACAGATGCCCTGGTCGCCGTAGCAGGGAGCGAGGATGACGTAGGGCACGATCCGTTTCGTCTGGCCTTTGAAGGTGCGCTTGAAGAGACCGGGATCGATGGTCTCGACCTGGCTCATGACGAAGATTGCGTTCTCCCGGGTGACGATATCCTTGATGTTGGTGCGCAGGTACTGCTTCATGAGGATCGGAACGTGGTTTCCCTGCCGGCCGACGCACATCTTGACCATCTGCCGAACGGTGTTGAACTCGTTGACGACGGTCTGCGCGTCGACTGTCGGCTGCTCCCCTAGGTCTGCCGACTTGGTTTTCAGCTCGGCAAGCTGTCGGGTGGCGTTCTCAAGCTCCCCATACAGGCGTCCGAGTTCGTGGTCGAGAAGGCTTAAGGAGCGGGCGAGGTTGGCTACGTCGCCGAGGGCCGCGCGCTGGCCGCCGTTGTACTCCGCCTTCATCTCCTCGAAGCCCGACCGCGGCTCGTGCGCAAGCAGCACGGAGACCTTTTCCTGCAGCGCCGCTTCGGCATTCTCTATCTCGATGAGCTTCCCCTTCACGAGACCGAGTTGAACATCGCGGGCTCCGCGAGCCTTCTCGAGCATGGAGTGGATCCGCTCCGGCTCCGAGCGCTGAGAGGGCCGTACCTCGTCGGTCGTCGAGGGAGAGATCTGCCCTCCCGCAATCTTCTTGAGCCATTCATCAACGTAGTAGATCGGCTCGCCGGTGTGGTTGTCGAAGATGACACGCGACAGCATCTGGCGCTGCTCATCGGAGAGGAGGGTGTTGAGCATCACACCGAATCGCAGGAGCATCACCTTCGGCATAGGAAGCGAAGTGTGGCTCTTTGCAGCGACTCCCTCGGCGAGATTCCAATAGGCCGAGATGAGCTTGTTGCGGAGGACTGACTTATCCTTCGGATCCTGGCAGGCAAGAAAGTCGCTTAAGAGCTTGTGGGCGCGCTGGGCGTTTTCACCCTCGCCGCCGAGAGCGATCTTGTAGTAGTTCTTGTCGGCAAAGTAGGGTTTGGGTGCCTGTTCGAAAACCGTAATGGGTGCAAAGGCCTCCCGTTCGGTATCGGTCTGCTCCGGGGCGAGGAGCACCTTGGGTCCGGCGGAATCGGCGTAGCGGCGAGCCGGACTCGCCTCCTCCTCGTCCACTCCAATGAGCTCTGCTATTTCGGGATCGATCTCACCCGAGAAGACACCCTTGCTCGAATCCCCGTTCTCGGCCATCCATTCTACCTATCTGGAAGGAAAAACATAGAGACGGTGGGAATTGCCCTCCACCCGGCGCGCGCTCGTTTCAATTCCCTCGCTCTCGTCGATTCCGCGTCGCTGATCGCCAATTGGTTGGGCCAAGGATGGAGGTGGTGGGAATTGAACCCGCGACCTCGTGAATGCCATTCACGCGCTCTAGCCAACTGAGCTACACCCCCGGGCAGTTCAGGCTTCATATTAGTCCTCAGAATCCGCTCATGTCAAGGCGACCCCCCACAGCGCCGGCGGCCCGGCGCAACCTGAACGCGCCCTCCGCGTTGGAAAAAAACGAGCGGTGTGCATAATGGAGCGGTGGATCGCATCGAGTCGATCATAACGATGGGCCTGGACGACGACGAAAGCGTCTTCGTCTTTCCCTCCGAGGTGGCCGCGCGCTTCTGGCAGCGCCGGTCACTCGAGCTGACCGGGCGGCGGGCGGTCAGGGATGCGCGTTTCCTTTCCTGGGATCGCTTCAAAGAGGAGTGTTTTTCGCTGACGCGGAGGGAGCGTCCGATCAACGGGATCGGGCGCACCCTATTTGCGGCCACGCTCCTCGCCGAGAATGCCGCGCGGAAGCCGGGCGAGGAGCCTCTGCTGCGCGCGGTTATCCATCCGGAGTTTGCAGACAATTCCGGCGCATTCCTCAAGCAGCTCTCCGGCCTCCTCCCTCAGCTTGCGGGCCTCCGCGAAGTCCTTGCCGCGGCCGAGAAAGTCGCAGGCGGAAGCGCGGTCATCGCCCCCGAGCTTCGCCGCGATTTCGAGGTCCTCGCTGACCGCTACGGGCGCTTTCTGTCCGCCAACGGGCTCTTCGAGCCCTCGGGCGAACGCATCGATATCTCACACCTCACGCGGAGATATCACCTCTTCTTTCCCGAGATTATCGAGGACTACCGAGCCTTCGCTCCATGGCTCGACAGCCCGCGAGTTGCGCTCGTTCCAATCCCTCCCGAGCCGCCGGCAAGGATCGTCCGCTTTCCGAACGCAGTGCAGGAGCTCCGCGCGCTCTGTGTCGACCTTGCCGAGCTTCTCGATCGGGGAATGCGGGCCGACGAGATTGCGGTCACGGCCGCCGATCTTCCCCGATGGGAGCCCCATCTTCGCGCCGAGGCGGCCTTGCGAGGGCTTCCCCTCGACTTTCGCCAGGGGAGACCTCTTTCCGAGTACCCCGCGGGGCGCCTGTTCGCGGCGATCGGCGCGTGCGAAGCCGAAGGCTACAGTCTCGAGTCGGTCAAGGCGCTCCTCCTCGATCGGGCCATACCCTGGCGCGACGGGGCAGCTCTGCAAGAGCTTGTCGGCTTCGGAATCGAGAACCAGTGTCTTCGACCCTTCGCCGACGGGGGGACCGTGCGCGACCCCTGGCGCTTCCACCTCGAGCGATTGGGCGAGCGCCGCCTCCTCTCTTTCTACAGCCGCCTGCGCCGAGAGCTCTCCGCGGTTGTGAGCGCGCCGGGCTTCAGGGAGCTCAAGGCCAGGCTTCTGGCCTTCGCCTCCGCGCGCCTCGATGTGAGCCGATGGTCCGAGGAAAGCGGCCGTGTCTTCGAGTACTGCCTGGAGTCGCTCACCGATTTCGTGGACACCGAGGCGGCCCTCGCGGGGGCACGCGCGCCCTCGCCCTTTGCCCTCTGGAGGGCCCATCTGGACGAGCGCATCTACGTCCAGCGCTCGACCCTCGAGGGCATTCCGGTCTATCCCTACCGCGTGGCAGCGGGGATCGGACCCCGCCATCACTTTGTCGTGGGGGCGAGCCAGACCGCAACACGCGTGGAGTGGCCGCTTTTTCCCTTTCTACGCGAAGATGACCGCCGGCGTCTCGGGTTGACCGAGCGGGCCTTTTCGGACGACTTTCTCGCCCTGTACGCTCAGTCCGGCGGCGAGGTGCGCTTGAGCTACAGCCGCGAGGACTTCCTCGGACCACAGCTTGCGCCTGGTCTGTTCGTCTCGCAAGGGGGAGTAAAGGACTACGAGGGAACGGAGCGGCTCTCCCTGCGAGATGGGTTTGTCCGGGAGCGCGCCGCGTGGACGGCAGGCGGGGAGGCGGAGGGGCCGCTCTTTCCATCCCAGAAGCGGGGGATTGACCACGTCGCGGCCACCGCCTGGGTCCGCCGGGCGAGCGATCTTACCCGATCGGCCGTGGGCGACCCCGCTCTTGTGAAGCAGCTTCTCGGACAGCTCAGCGACAGCGAGGAGCGAATCCTGCTATCCCCAACCTCCCTCGAAAGCTTCCTCGCCTGCCCCTTTGCTTTTCTTTTCGAGAGGCTCCTCCGGGTACCGCGACCAGGGGAGGAGGCTGCCTTCGAGGATCCCCTCATCGTCGGCACCCTGATGCACCAAACCCTGAAGGCTCTTTTCGAGCGCATCGGGGAGCGGGATGGGAGCCTCCTCGCGGGGCGCGAGGTCGAGCAGCTGGCATGGCTCGACGAGGCGATCGAGGAGGTCTTCACGCGGTGGGAAGGCGAGGGGCGGCTTTTTCTGGTTCCCATATGGCGCGACCTGCGCGGTAAAATCCGCGAGGCGCTCGCCTCGCTTCTCGCCCTGGAGCGCGAGCGCTTCCCGGGATTCGATGTTGGCGAGCTCGAGGAGGGCTTCACTTCGGACGGACCGATCGAGGGGGTCCTCCTCGAAGGGAAGATCGACCGGGTTTCCTATCGCGACGGAGAGGCGCTCGTGGTCGACTACAAAAAGCACCGGCATCCTACCCTGCGGGAGATCCGCGGGCAGGACGGCGAGAGGCCCGCGTCCTTCCAAATCCCATTCTATATCCATCTGCTCGAAAGGAGGGGAACGCCGGTCGGCTGGGCGGGGTACTACGACATCGACGAAGGGAGGTACTCCCCCGTATTGGATGCGCATTCCGGGCAAGGGGATGCAGGCGGAAGCCGCCGGCAGGTCCCGCTCGACCGCGACGAGATGACGGAGCTGCGCGGCGTCCTCGACGCAAGCGTCACCGAGATGGCAGCTCGCCTGCGGGCGGGAGCCTTTCAGACCCCGGACACCCAAATGGGCTGCGAAGCCTGTCCCCTTCGCTCGATTTGCCGCAAGCGGTACGCGGTGAGGTAGCATGCGGCGAAAGCTTGATCCGGAGCAGGCGCTTGCGGTCGGCGTTGAGCGCAATGCGGTCGTCTCGGCCGGGGCGGGCTCGGGCAAGACTACCGTCCTCGCGGAGCGCTTTGCGCGCATCGTGCGGGAGGGTCGCGCGGGGGTCGAGGAGATCCTCACCCTGACCTTCACACGCAAGGCAGCGGCCGAGATGCACGAGCGCATCTACGCCCTCCTTCTGGAGGATCGCGATTCTCCCGGCATGGCCGAGCAGATCGCCCTCTTCGACCGCGCGCAGATCTCGACCTTTGACAGCTTCTGCGCCCAGATCGCGCGAGGCTGGTCAGAGCGCTTCGGCGTACCCCCAAGCTTCGCGATCGCCGACGAAGAGCGCGGGGACGAGGCTGAAAGCGTCGCCCTGGAGTTCCTCCTGGAGAACTGGGAGAGGCCAGCGCTCACGGAGTTCATCCGCGTAAACGGCTTCGAGCGGGTCTATCGCGGGCTTTTCGCTTCCATCGCGAGGGACTACCTCTCGATAGCCAACGAGAAGGATTTCAGGCAGATGGGGCGTAGCCAGCTTGCAGAGCTGTCCTCAGTCCTCAATGCCGGGGTCGTGGAGCTCCAGGGGCTCCTTGCCCGGATTCGCGCCCTCGACGGTCGCGCTGCGAGGGCGATCCTTGAGGCGCACGCCACGATCGATCGCCTGCCGAGTTTCTCCGCCCTTGCCGCAGGGGGCTCGCTTGAAGAGCTGCGCTCCGCGCTTTCTCTGGCGCGTTTTTCAATGCGGACCGGGAGCTCCGCATCCGGCGCAGTAGTCGAATACAAGGAGCTTGCCGACGCGGCGCTCGCCGAGGCCTCGACGCTTCTCTCGGTGGTCGATGCCCTTGCCGTGAAGGAGCTTTTTTCCGGCATGTTCGAGCTCCTCGCGGAGTTCCAGGAGCTTGTCCTCAAGCGCAAGAGGCGAAGCGGTCTCCTGAGCTTCCGCGACGTTGCGGAGCTTGCGGTTCGCATCCTCATCGAGAACCGCCCGTTGAGGCGTTTCTACAAGGAGCGCTTCCGCTACATCCTCGTTGACGAGTTTCAGGACAACAACGAGCTGCAGAAACGCCTTCTCTATCTGCTTTCCGAGCGGGTGGGAGCCGAGGGCGAGGGGGTGCCCCAGGCGGGAGAGCTCGCCCCCGACAAGCTTTTTTTCGTCGGGGACGAGAAGCAGTCCATCTACCGCTTCCGGGGAGCGGACGTGAGCGTCTTCAAGGGGCTCGGGGAGGAGATCACGGAAAGCGGCGGCACGGCGCTTTCGCTCGGCGTCAACTACCGAAGCCGCGCGGAGGTGATCGCCTTCCTCAATTTCCTTTTTCCCCGGGTGATGGCCGGCGCAGCCGCCCCCTTCGAGGCTCGCTGGCAGCCGCTGTCCCCAGCCGGAGGGCGGGCTGCGGACCGCAGCCACCCCGACGCGAAGGCTGCGCCGGTGCGGCTCTTCTACCAACCCTACGATCCGGAGGGGGGCGGCGACGAGCAGGCGCACAGCGACGACGCCGAGGCCTGGTACATCGCGCGATTCATCCACGATTCGGTCGCGAACAGACGACTCACGATTCAGGATGGTGGGCAGGAGCGGGCGCCGACCTACGATGACTTCGCGCTTCTCCTTCGCTCGACCGGCAACCAAATCCGCTACGAGCGCCTGTTCCGCCGGTTCGGAATCCCCTACACGACGCAGAACGTCCGCACGCTCTTTCTCGAAGCCCCCTTGAACGACCTCTACAGCCTTCTCGAGCTCGTCATCCGTCCGGAGGAACGCGCCGCCTACGCCGCACTGCTGCGCTCACCCCTCGTCAATCTGTCCGACGAAACGGTCGCTCGGCTCCTCCTCGCCGGAAAGGGAGCCTTCGCCGAGGGTGAGGACCTCCCCGGCGCTCCCCCCTCCGACCGCGAGAAATGGGCGAGGGGGAGAGGACTCTACGAGGAGCTCCGCGCGAAGGCGGATCTCGTTCCGATCACCGAGCTGGTCCGTCTGATCTGGTACGAGTACGGATATCGGTACCTACTCCTCCGCGATCGCGACAATCACGGTTATCTCGATTATTACGACTGGTTCGTGCGCCTCGCCGAGCGGGCGGACCGCCAGGGTGCCCCCCTGGCGCTCTTTCTTGACTCGATTCGGCCGAATCTGGGCACCTACGAGAGGCTTCCTGAGCTGTCGATCCTCCAGGAGCAGACCGCGGGGGTGCAGCTTCTCACGATCCACAAGGCGAAGGGGTTGGAGTTTCCCATCGTGATCCTCGCCAACGCCGGAAACAGCGGGCGGGGCTCCTCGGAGGCGAGTGAGCCCTACTACCTCTCCGACGCCCACGGTCTGACCTTACGCTTCTCGAAGCGAGGCAATTACTTCTACGCCATGGGAAAGGAAGAGAACGCCCGCAAGGAGCGTGCCGAAGCCAAGCGGCTGCTTTACGTCGCGCTGACCCGAGCCCGCTCCCATCTCGTTATTTCCGGCTGTCACAACCGGAACAACCGAAGTGGGGAGGATGCCCTGCTCAACATGGTGCTGTCGGCATTCGATCTGCAGGCGGAGGCGCTGGGCGATCTCGCCGCGGGCAGCCCGGGCCGGCCGGCCGCCATGCTCGCCGGTGATGCCGAAGTCCCGATCGAGATCATCCCCGATGTCGAGGAGCAGGAGCTCTATATCCGGCCGGCCGCTCCCGCGACCGAAGGAGACGGCCGGCTGCCGCGGGCCGCCCGCCGCTCTATCGACCTCGATGAGGCGCGGGAGATTGCCCGGCGGTACGCCGCAGCGGCGACGATCGAATGGCGGCTACCGCGCACCTCGTGGACGGCCACCGCGCTCAACGCTTTCGCGCGCGAGCGGCTGCGCGGCGCCGAGCAGCCCGAGTTACCCTTCGATGGGCTTCGAGGCGTGCCGGGCTCGCAGCTTCCCGCGATCGCCGTGGACCCGATCATCGAAGCCGAGCATCTGGAGGAACCCTTCGGAAGCCTTTGCCATTTCGCCCTCGAGCTTGCCCTTGCGCCGGCGAGGAGCCGAGGCAATGGAGAGGAACCTCTCCCTGCGGGAGCGGCGGCCGCTCTCTCCCGCTCCCTTCTCCTTGCCGCGCTTCCCTTTCGACTGCGGGAGCTCCTGCCGGAGCGTCACCGCGAGCGCCTGGCCGAGGAGGCGATTGCGCTGGCCGCGCGCTTCCTTTCGTCCGAGCTGGGCCAATCGGCGCTCGCCGCGACCGCGCGCGAGAGCGAAAGCAGCTTCCTCTACCGCTGCGACGCGGGCGGTCGTCCCTTTTTCGTGAGCGGAAAGCTCGACCTTCTCTTTGTTCCTCCGGATCCGGCGCCTGCGTGCGTCGTCGATTTCAAGACCGACCGCGAGGTCACGGAGGGGGCGTACGACGTGCAGATGGAGGTCTATCGGAGAGCGGCGGCCGAGCTGCTCGGGCGAGAGGTGGCCGGCTACCTCTACTATCTGCGCGGGGGGCTCGCGGTGGAGATCGAGCGCGAGCCCGACCTCGCTGCCCTCCTGCTCGCGGGAGCAGAGAAGACGCCGCCAGTTCCCGACGCATAGTCGACGCGCATGGTGGCGCGAGCGGAGAAAGCCGCGCGATCCTGTCGAGCGATCGCGCCGGGAGGCGTCGGGAACGCGGGCGAAACGCGCGAGACCGCGCGGCTCTATTGGACGGCGTGGAAGGTCTTCAGCGCGAGCACCGCCGCCCCCACAAGGTTGGCGTTGCTTCCCCGCTCGTCGATGACCGAGGGGCGCAGGTAGTTGAGGATCCCAAGCCTCCCCATGGCACGCTGCGCCGAGGGACCGAAGTAGGGCAGGGCATAGGAGGGCTTGCCGCCGAGGCAGATCGGGAGATTCTCGGGCATCCCGTCCTTGTGCGCGGCCTTGAGCATGATGCGGGTCGCCATCCCGAGAACCTTTCCGTAGAGTCGGTCCGTGTTGACGGCCGCCTCCACACGCATGCTCGAGAGCTTGCTGATCAGCCGGCCGGCAACCATCGGGTCAGAAAGCCCCGTGCTCTCGCCATCGTCGAGGAAGCGCTCGTAGAAATCGTCATCGCCCACGAGGGTGCGGAAGAGGCGCAGCCTCCCAGGGCCGGAGAGGATCACCTCGGCGCGCAGGGTATCGGGATTCCCGCACGGGCCGGTAAGCACGCCGCCCGCAGGCGCCAGCTCCTCGGTCACAAGCCTGTCGAAGCGCTCGAAAGAGGCGCCGACCTCGTTGAAGAGAGGCCTGAGCATGAGCTTGTCGAGAGGAATGGCATAACCGGGCTCGTTGGTGTAGTGGAGGCTTTCGTCCCTCCCGTCCCAGTCCACAGCAGGGAAGCGCACCACTCCCTCTCGCGAGATCCAGGCTCCGCCCCATCCCCCCCCGAAAACCCAGTAGATGAGCTCGAGGCGGAGGACGCTCCACTCGGCGAGCCCGCCTGCATTCGCGTCGTTCTCGATCCCCACCGGGACCGCGAAGAAGCTCTCCAGCGTCGCCTTGAGGTTTCGGCCGCTCCAGGTGGGGAGGTTCTGTACGAGTCGAAAGGAGCCATCCCCGTTCAAGATCCCAGGGCAGGCGACCCCGATCGCGCGCAGCTCGCCTCGATCGATCCGATGCTGCTCGAGGAACTCGCCGATGCGACGGATGAGCGCATCGGCGAAGCTGTCGAAACCCGCTCCGTACTCCTCGACCGAGAGAAGGCTCTCTGCGAACGACAGACCGGTCTCCCGAAAAAGGCCAATCTTGGCGCCGAGCCCTGCTCCGATGTCGATGGCAATAGAGACCGATGAACCTTTCGCCAGCATGTCTTCCGGCAGTCTATCTTGCGCCAGAGGATGGCGCAAGGCAGAAAGAAGCGATAATCTTCCGCAATCGATGAAGTTTTTGGCTTCGACGCGCGAGAATAGAGGTAACAGGGTGCGAATTCATTGAATCTACCCATGAAAAGGAGTAGAATAGGACGGAATGAGTAAGCTTTATCTAGGTATCTCGGATGGTGTCCCTGACCTCCCGAACCTGGAGAAGCTCAGCGAGGGACTCCTTGTCGAAAGACTCAAACAGGGCTTTAGGCCCTGTGCCCCTGACGGCAGGCTGGTCGCCTATTTTCTCGACCATGAGTTCCTCCGGAGGCATGGGCACCTCCTGACTCGCGAGAAAGTCCTCCCGGGCTCGATCCTGCTGTGGAACCCCGAGGGCCGATTCGAAGACTTCGACGTAGCAGAGGAGCTCATCTACCAGGAGCTTTACGGGGCCGGCCAGCCCGAGTTTGTTCTTCGAGCGCTGCGGAATCTCTACCGCAACCTCTTTCTCATCCGCGAGCTTCGCATGAAAGAGGAGCAGCTTCACCAGTCGGAGAAGCTGAACCACGAGCTCTTGAGCATCGGCATAGCGCTTTCCGCAGAGCGGGACAACGAGAAGCTCCTGGACATGATAGTCTACAAGACGCGGGAGATCACCCGCTCGGACGCCGGAAGCCTCTACCTCCTGGAAGAGAACGAGGAGACCGGCGAGCGCACGCTCCTCTTCAAGATTTCCCAGAATGACTCGAATCCGACCGACTTCACGGAGTTCCGCCTGCCGGTTACGCCGAAATCGATAGCGGGCTACGTTGCAACGACCGGGGAGGTCCTCAATATCGAGGACGCCTATACGATACCCAAGAACAAGCCCTACGGATTCAACAGAAACTATGACATGACGACGGGCTATCGTACGAAAAGTCTCCTCACGGTACCGATGCGCGACCACAAGGAGCGGATCCTCGGCGTCATCCAGCTGTTGAACAGAAAGAGGGAGTTCGGACTGAGGCTGACCAGCCAGCAGGCGGCAGAGGAGTTTGTCGAGCCCTTCGACAAGGCGGATGAATCGGTGGTGCTCTCGCTGGCCTCGCAGGCTGCGGTCTCGCTGGACAATAACCGGCTCTACCAGGAGATCGAGACCCTCTTCGAGGGGTTCGTCAGGGCCTCAGTGAAGGCGATCGAGGCTCGAGATCCGACGACGAGCGGCCATTCCAACCGAGTCGCCATCTACACCGTCGGTCTGGCGAAGGCGGTCGATCGCATCCAGATCGGGAGGTTTGGCTCCGTCAGCTTCACCCCCGAGCAGGTCAAGGAGATTCGCTATGCGAGCCTCCTCCACGATTTCGGAAAGGTCGGCGTGCGCGAGCATGTCCTCGTCAAGGCAAAAAAGCTCTACCCCCACCAGCTTGATCTCATCGAGCTGCGTTTCGGCTATATCAAGCAGCAGATCGAGACCGAGATGATGCGCAGGCGCTTCGAGTTCCTCAAGGAGCACGGGGAGGCGGCCTTTAAACGGGAAGCCGCGCGATTCGATCAGGAGGAGGGCGAGCAGATCGAGCGCTTAAGCCATTTCACGAAGGAGATCCTGGAAGCAAACGAGCCGAAGCTGCTTGCCGAAGAGCCGGCCCGCGCAGTGAACGTGATTGCCAGCCGCAGCTACGTCGACTTTCGCGGACAGACTCAGCCCTACCTCAGTGAAGATGAGCGCGTTTTGCTGAGCATCCCGCGAGGGAGTCTTAACGAGACCGAGCGGAGGGAGATCGAGTCGCACGTCATCCATACCTTCGAGTTCCTCCAGAAGATCCCATGGACCGGTACGATGAAGAACATTCCGATGATTGCCCGCTGGCACCATGAGAAGCTGAACGGCGAGGGCTATCCCGACGGAAAAAGCTCCGAGGAATTGCCGCTCCAGACGAAAATGATGACCGTTTCCGACATCTTCGACGCCCTGACGGCGCAGGACCGGCCCTACAAGCGGGCCGTCCCCCGGGAGCGGGCGATCGATATCCTTCTCGAAGAAGCCAACGACAATCACGTCGACAGGGATCTGGTCGACCTCTTCATCGACGCGAAGATCTTCACCTACAAGGACACCGAGTCTACCAGCGAATGAGATTCCCGCCGTAGGTGAGGCCGGCGCCGAAGCCCACGGTGAGGATCAAATCACCCTTCTTGAGGAGACCCTTGCGGTCCATCTCGGCAAAGGCGATCGGTATGCTCGCCGCCGAGGTATTCGCAAATTCCTCGATGTCGACGTAGAAGCGGGAGATGTCGATCGAGAATCGCTCCGCGGCGGCCTCGATGATTCTCACGTTGGCCTGGTGGGGGACGATGTACGCGAGGTCGGCCAGCGTGACATCGCTTCCGAGCAGAGTCTCAACTGTGTCTCCGATCGCGCTCACCGCGAAGGTGTATACCTTCCTCCCGTTCATCTGGAGGCAGAGATCCTCCCTCCGTGTCGCTCCGGCGCGAAAAGGGCTCCGGCTGCCCCCCTCGGGAATGCAGAGGTACTGCGCTCCCTTCCCCTCCGAACGGAGGAATGACCGAATCACGCCGCGCTTCCCTTCCTCGCTCGAGAGGAGCATCGCGCCGGCCCCGTCGCCGAAGAGCACGCAGGTGTTGCGATCGCGCCAGTCGACGACTCGTGAAAGAATCTCGCTTCCAATGACGAGGACGTGGCGGGCGGCGCCGCTCCTTATGAAGTTCGAGGCAGTCTCGACGGCGTAGACAAAGCCCGTGCAGGCGGCCGAGAGGTCCATGGCGGCTGCGTTTGCGGCGTGGAGGCGTTCCTGGACGATGGACGCGGTCGAAGGGAAGCCGTTGTAGTCAGGGGTAGCCGTAGCGACAAGGATGAGATCGAGGCTCTCCGCGGGAAAATCGCCCGCATCCAGAGCCTGACGGGCCGCAGCGACGGCCAGATCCGAGGTTGCTTCCTCATCTGCCGCGATGCGCCGGGCGCGAATTCCCGTGTGGGAATAGATCCACTCGTCCGAGGTATCGATTGTCCGGCTTAGGTCGTCATTCGAGAGGCGCTTCTTGGGAAGGTATGAACCGACGGAGCGAACCGCTGCATTCACTTTTTGCTCTTTGGAACGAGGTCTCCGCATACTAATTCGGACCGGTGACGCCGTCAAGTGTCGCGCGACCTTGCGCGCTTTTCCGGCCGCGTTACCTACGCGGCCCGCCGTGATCGCTCGATAGGATCACGGCGCTTTCCTCAGTCGCGCCGCCTCGTGTCTCCGAAGCGCGGTATCGGTCTGAGACACCTCATCGCCGGGCCGTGGAAAATGCTCAACTTCTTTGACAAAAGGCCTGCGAACCATTAGGATTGGACCCATTAGGGAGGCTGAATGAGCCTTATCGGCGTGGTGAGCTCGGACGAGCAGCTAAACGCACGGATCGCGGGGGAATTCTCGCGCAAACCGGAAGGACACTGGATTCTTCAATTCCCCCGCGGGGAACGGGAGATTCTGGAGTTCCTCAATTTCGACCTTCCGGAAATCGTCATAATCAATTTCTCGGACTCCGACGTCAATCTCCGCCTCGTGCTTGACGAGGTCCGGCACGATTCCTGGCTTCACAACTTCGGGATAGTCGGCCTCTTCAACGCCGAGAACGACACCGAGGAGCGGCTGCTGAAGAGCTTTTCCAACCTCAACGTCCTCGCCTTGATCGACTACTCGCGCATCGGCTCCCATGTGGTCAAGCTTACCCAAATCATTGAGCAAAACCGCCAGATCATCTTCCAGCGGGAGCTCTCCGACAAGCTCTTCGAGCGAACCTCCGGCTCCTTCGTCATCGATAACGATCCCCTCGCGGTCTCGATCTACGCCGGGATCGCCGCCACAACCCTTGCCCAACGCGGGCTTGTTGATCCCGATCTGAAGATGCACCTCCAGCTCGCCCTCTCTGAGCTGATCATCAACGGCGTCGAGCACGGCAACTGCGGCATCACTTACGAGGAGAAGAGCGCATTCCTTGAAAAGGGAAGGAGCGTCGTCGATCTCGTCGCGGAGAAGTGCAAGGATCCGCACATCAGGGCCAAACGGGTTTTCTTCGAGTGGGAGATCCAAACCGAGGGCACGCGCTTTGTCATTCGCGACGAGGGGGAGGGCTTCGACGTAAAGGGGCTCTCAGCGAAGCTCAAGCGGGAAGGGAGCTATGCGCTCCACGGCAGGGGCATCCTCATGGCGCGGGGGATAGCCACCAAGCTTTCCTACAACGGCAAGGGAAACGAGGTCACCCTTCTCATGCGGCACGACCGACAGCCGGAGCGCCAGACTCCGCGCGGCTTCTTCGACAGCGAGACCGTGAACCCGGAACAGGGCCAGGTGATAATCCAAGAGGGGGAGTCCTCCGACTTCCTCTACTACATCGCGAGCGGACGCTATGCGGTCTATCACGATGAGCAACAGGTTGGCAGCCTCACCCCGAGCGACATCTTCATGGGTGAGATGTCCTTTCTCCTGAACAACCGCAGAAGCGCGTCGGTGGTGGCAGAGATGCCCGGAAAGCTCGTTAAGATCTCGCGGCGAGATTTTGTGGGAGTGATCATGCGCTATCCTCACTACGGGATCTTCCTGTCGAAGCTCCTCGCCCGCAAGCTTGCGCGCGCCAACAGCCGCAGCGCGCTCATTCAGGGAGCTGCACCCCTCCGTGTCGGCGGCGAGCGCATCAGCAAGAAGGAAGCCATCGGGCCGGATGCGGTGCTGTAGCCAGCGGATCGCGTTGTCCACCGAGTATCGAGCTGAGGTGGCGCCGCTCTGTCAGTACATTCTGCGGCCTGCCATGTGTTCCCACTCGCCGAAGAGGGCAAGCGCTTCCTCCCGGTTTTCCTGGCGGACCGATACCTGCGCCCGCCGTGCCGTCCCTCGAATGACCTCGTAGATGAACTCATCGTCGAAGCCGATTCTTGCAGCGTCTCCCTTCGTGCAGCCGAAGACAAGGGTGCGAATCTTCGCCCAATGGACGGCAGCGAAGCACATGGGGCAGGGCTCGCACGAGGAGTAGATCTCGCAGTCCGAGAGATCGAAGCGGCCGAGAGCGGCGGCCGCGCGCCGGATCGCCAGCACCTCGGAGTGGGCGGTTGGATCATTGGAGCCGAGAACCTCGTTGTGCGCCCGCGCAACTATCTCACCGTTTCGAACGATGACAGCGCCGAAGGGGCCGCCCTCCCCGGCGCGCATTCCGACCCGCCCTTCGAAAATCGCGGCTTCCATGAACTGATTCATGTCCGGGATCTTACCTTACGGGCACTCTTTGGCGATAGCCCCGTCCACCTGGTCGGCAAAGGCCCGGTCAAAGTGCTCCCTGAACTGCTGTGCGAGCCGCCGTGCTGATCTGTCAAAGGCATCTGAGTCCTTCCACATGGTCGCGGGGTTCAGCATGGCGGGAGGGATGCCGGGGCACTCCAGGGGGACGGCCACCTTGAAGAGAGGATCGTTCCGGTGGGCGACTCGTTCGAGCCGGCCGTCGAGCGCTGCGCGCACGATCTCCCTCGTAAGGGCGATCTCGATCCGGTGGCCCACGCCGAAAGAGCCTCCGACCCAACCCGTGTTGACGAGGTATACCGGTACCCGGTGGGCGCCTATCCTGTCGCGCAGGAGCTTTGTGTAGTCGTCCGGCTTCCGCGGCATGAAGGGCTGGCCGAAAAAGCGCGAAAAGGTCGCTTCAGGATCGGAAAGGCCGGTCTCGGTCCCGGCGACCTTCGAGGTGTAGCCCATCATGAACCAAAACATTGCCTGCTCCGGGGAGAGCCGCGCTACTGGCGGCAGGACCCCGGAAGCATCGGCCGTAAGGAAGAGGATGGCGCTTGGGTGGCCCGTGCGCGCGCTCTCTTTCGTGTTTGCGAAATAGGAGAGGGGGAAGGAGGCGCGGGAGTTCGGAGTGAGCCGGTCGTCGCTGAGGTCGTGGCTCCCGTCTGGGTAGACCATGAGGTTCTCGACGATAGCGCCGTGGTGCGAGGGATGGTTGTCGTGGAAGACTGCCTGAAAGATCTCCGGCTCGGCCGTCTCGCTCAGGTTGATGAGCTTCGGATAACAGCCCCACTCGAGGTTTGCGACGCCGTCGTTGCTCCAGGCGTGCTCATCGTCGCCGATCATCTTGCGCAGGGGATCGGTCGACAGGGTAGTCTTGCCGGTTCCAGAGAGCCCGAGGAGCAGGGCCGAGGAGCCCTCCGGTCCCTCGTTTGCCGCGCAGTGGAGGGGGAGAATCCCCCGCTCCGGCAGGAGATAGCTCATGACGGTGAAGACAAGCTTCTTTATCGACCCCATATAGGACGATCCGTAGACGAGCCCGATGCGCTCGTCCATATCCATGACGACCGCGAGGGTCGAGGTGGTGCCGTCCGGAAGCCTGCGCAGCCGTCCGTCATAGCGCCGCGGGTTAAGCCGGTCGTTCGGTACCGCGATGAGGTAGAAGTCCTTGCCCGCGAAGATGCTGCGGTCGATGTCCGGCGGAATCGGTCGGAACATGTTGTCGACGAAAACTCCGGCGAGGGGGCTGTCGGTGAGAACCTGGAGGGGCAGGGCGAAGGTTGCATCGGCGCCCACCGATCGGCGGAGGGTGTAGAGGCGCGGTTTGCGCACGAGCGTCTCGAGCGCGTCGGCGAGGAGCATCTCCGCCGTCTCCGGCTCGCAGGGTATGCAGTTCGGCGACCTCCAGTCGATCGAAGCTTCGCTCTCGGGACGGCGGACGATGTAGGTGTCCTTGGGGCTGCGGCCGGTCGAGTCGGGCCGCGTCCAGGTTGCAAGGGCCCCGCTCGGAAGCGACTGGGCATATCCGCAGGAAAGTGAATCGGCGATGAGTCTCTCGCGGGGCGGATCGACGGAGATTCGCGAGTGACTTCGGCTGAGAAAGCGATCGACAAGGAGCCGGTACGACATGGCGCCCCCTTGAACCTGGGAGATTGAACTGTAAGGACTTTTTTTCTTGGGGATCGAGGCAACCTGATTATAGTACGGAGACGGCGAAGAGAAAAGCTGTACAACGCTCCGGGCAAGCCGTATAATCGCCCCGGAAAGCACGCCAAGGGGGTTACCGAGCTTGGGCGCCACCATCGAGATTCTGCCTGTCCCACGCGCCCGCAGCCGGGAGGGGCGCGAGTTCATCGCCTTGCCCTTTTCGCTCTACGCGGGCAACGGGTCATGGGTTCCGTGGTTTTCGGCGGATCTCCGAGCGCTCATCGACCGGCGTCATCCCTTCTTCGAGCATTCGGACGGCGAGTTCTTCCTTGCGCGGCGGAAGGGACGCCCCTGCGGCCGGATCGCAGTCCTCGAGAACCGCCGCTACAACGAGACCCACGGCGTGCGCAGCGCCCACTTCTATTTCTTCGACGTGGAGAACGATGTGGAGGTCTCGATGGCGCTTTTCCGCACGGCCTTCGACTGGGCCCGAGCCCGCGGCCTCGACCAGATCATCGGCCCCCTCGGCATCGGCGGAACGAGCGGGGGCGGCATCCTCGTTGAGGGCTTCGACCAGCGCGCGGCGATGACTATGATGGCCTACAACCATGCCTACTACCGCGACCTGGTCGAGGCCGCGGGCTTCACCAAGAGGCTGGACCTCAACTCCTTCTACCTGGATGCCGAGCGCTTCCGGCTGCCGGACAAGGTTCGCTCGGTGGCCGAAAAGGTTCTCGCGCGAGGCTCCTTCAAGGTGCTCGAGTTCTCTTCGAAGAAGGGGCTCAAGGCGATCGCCCAGGAGGTGGGGCGGGTCTACAACAGCGCGCTCGGCGACCACGTAGAGTCCTACATGCTCTCGGATCGCGAGGTCGGGAAGGTGACGCGGGATCTCATGACCGTTGCCGATCCGACCCTCATCAAGGTTCTCACCTACAACGGCGAGGTGGTTGGCTTTCTCTTCGGCTTTCCGGATCTTTCGGAGGCCTTGAAGCGCGCTCGGGGACGCCTGAATCCGATCACCATCGTCGATCTGCTGCGCGAGTACAAGCGTACCGACTGGCTCATCGCGAACGGCGCCGGAATTCTTCCGAACTACCAGCGGCTCGGCGGAAACGCTCTCCTGTACTTCGAGCTCGAGCGTACCGCCAAACAGGGGGGGCGTTTCCGCCACGTGGATCTTACGCAGATCGCCGAGACCACCGGGCTCATGCTCAAGGACGTCGAGACACTCGGCGGACGAATCTACAAGGTGCACCGGCTGTACGCGCGGAGCATATAGGAGCGGTGTGGCATGAAGAACGCGATAACTATCCACGATGTGAGTGAGCGCGCCGGGGTTTCGCTTTCGACGGTCTCCCGCGTGCTCAATGATCGTTCGACCGTGAATCCGCAGCTGCGCGAGCGCGTGCTTCAGGCGGTGCAGGAGCTGGACTATCGCCCCAATCTGGCCGCCCGGACGCTCAAGACGAGCCGCTCGCGGTTGATTGTCTTCATGGTGCCCGAGATCTCCAACCCGTACTACACCGAGACCTACCGAGGAATCCACGGGATCGCCGAGGAGCAGGGCTACATCACCCTTGTCTATGAGGCAACGGATGTGAGCGCGGCGCTGCGCACCATCATGGCTCGGGGGGCGGACGGCTTGATCATCGATGCCTTCTACTGCAACGACTCTAAGGAAGAGCTCCTCGACGCCGGGATCCCGTTCGTGCAGACCAACGCGCCTGCCGGCCGCAGCTCGGACAAGAGCACGGTTAGGATCGACATCTTCGGAGCGACGCTCAAGGTCATCGACTACCTCCAGTCGATGGGCCACAGCGAGATCGGTCTCATCGTCAGCCCCGTTTCCCCGGAGTGCCCCATGGATGAGCGCGAGCGGGCCTTTCGCGCAAGCGCGGCCGATCGCGGGATCGATCGGCCCGAGCGCTTCATCGCGGGAAGCGTCGCGCCCCAAGACAAGTACCGCGGCGGCTACCACGGGATGCGCGAGCTGCTTGCCCGTGACGCTGGGGTCACCGCGGTCATCGCGCTGAACGACCTTGTTGCCGTCGGTGCGATAGCCGGGGCCGAATCGATGGGCCGCGAGGTGCCGGCGGATCTTTCGATAGTCGGCTTCGACAACGCCGCGGTTGCGCCCTATACCAGTCCCCCCCTCACCACGGTGAGCATTCCTACGGTCAGGCAGGGGGAGATCGCGGCCAAGATGCTCTTCGAGATGATGGAGCAGCCGCAGGGCGCGCCCTACTCGGTGGAGGTTGGCACCGAGCTGATCGTCCGCCAATCCGTGCGGCGCCGCGGCAACGAGCCGAAAAAACTTGACAGCATGCCGAAACGGGCATAGTATGCTGGAAAACGTTTTCCCAGCACGCAGCTATGCACAAAGAGAAACAGAGACTACCATGTCGCCGTCTACTCTCTCCTGATGGAATCGAGCAAAGAAAGCATGATGCCGGGTCGCCGGCACGTGAAGCAACTCAATCTTATATCACTCTCTTTCATGGAGGTCATTGGATGAAGAAGAAGCATCTTGCGATCGTTCCGATTGCTCTCCTCATTGCGCTCAGCCTCGTAGCCTGCAGCGCCAAGGGCGGAGCAAAGGGTGCCGCTGGTCAGCTCAAGCTCGGCTCGGACGGCATGCCCCTCTATAGCGGGCCGGAGGTGACCTTGAGCTTCTGGTCATGGGTGCCGGGAATCGACAAGGCAATCGCCGAGTTCCAGAAGGCCTATCCCAAGATCACTATCAAGTGGGACAATGTCGGTAACGGCACCGCCGAGTACAGCAAGCTGATTACGGCGCTTCAGGCCGGATCGGGTGCACCCGACGTGGCGCAGATCGAGTACCAGGCTATGCCGACCTTCATCAGTGAGGGCGGGCTGGTCGACCTTGCAAAGCATGGTGCGAACCAGGTGAAGGATCAGTTCGTTCCCTGGACCTGGAGCCAAGTGAGCCGCGGGGATGCAGTCTACGCTATCCCGCAGGATACCGGACCGCTCGCCTTCGCCTACCGGAAGGACATCTACGACAAATACGGTATCACCGTACCGACCACCTGGGAGCAGTTCGCCTCGGAGGCCAAGAAGCTCCACGATGCCACCAACGGCAAGGTCTTCATGAGCAACTTCGACGCCGTGGGCTCCGGCAACGGGTCCTACCTCCTCGGTCTTGTTTGGGCCGACGGCGGGCACATCTGGCAGCTCAACGGCGACACCTGGGCCCAGTCGTTGGACGGTCCCAAGGTGCTGAAGGTGGCGAGCTACTGGTCGGATCTTATCAAGAAGGGCTACGTGGGAACGGTCACCACGTGGACGAGCGACTGGTACAAGGCCCTCGGAGACGGACAGATCGCCTCGGCAATCGTCGCGGCGTGGTCTCCGCTACTCTATGCGAACAACCTCGGGCCGGCTTCGGCCGGACAGTGGAGGGTCGCTCCGCTCCCTCAGTGGCCCGATGTCTCGCAATTCACCACGGGTAACTGGGGCGGATCGACCGATGCGGTCACGGTCCAGTCCAAGAGCGTGGAGGCCGCGACTATCTTCTCGATCTGGATCAACGCGAACACCACCGCTACTGACCTCGACTGGCTGAACGGAGGCCTGTTCCCGGCCGCGGTCGCCGGACTTCAGACGAAGGTCCTCCATGACACCAGCTCGAAGACCGACCAGTACTTTGGCGGCCAGGACGTCGCGCAGGTTTTCGCCGACGCCTCGAAGGCGGTCGATGTCAACTTCCAGTGGGCTCCCTGGTACAACCTCACGATGAACGGTATGGGCCAGGCGATCAACGATGCGGTGGCGGGAAAGGTCTCGATTGAAAAGGGGCTCACGACTGCTCAGGCGGACATCATCAAGCAGGCCGGGCAGCAGGGCTACAAGCTTCAACAGTAGGCGCGATTCGGCGCACACAAGGTGGGGCGGCGCAGCCCGTGCGGCGGCCGCAATGGCACATCGGACCGGCGCTTCGGCGCCGGTCCGCTTCCCTGCCGGAGGGCGCGCACTTCGAGAGTGAGGTGAAATCGATGCAGGTCACACGGCGCCAAGCGCTCATCGGATACCTCTTCCTGGTTCCCTTCTTTGTACTTTTTTTCCTTTTCTATGTCGCCCCGCTTTTTTACACCGGTTACTTGAGCCTGTTCATTCGCCGTGGAATTCTCGTGCAGATCTTTGTGGGCTTTCAGAACTTCTCCCGGGTCTTCGCGGACAGCCAATTCTTTACCTCACTCGGTCACATCGGAAAGTTCTTTCTCGTGCAGGCCCCGGTCATGCTCGGGCTCGCCATCATCTTCGCGCTCTACGTCGATCGCCGCTCGAATCCGCTGCGAACGACCTTTCGGCTGGTATACTATCTTCCCTTCACTGTCTCGAGCGTCGTCGCGGGGCTCATGTGGGGCTTCATGTTCTCGAAGAACTTGAGCCCCTTTACCGCGGTGCTGGGACCCCTCGGGATTCAACCCGACTTCCTCGCCCCGAATCACCTGCTCTGGTCGCTCGGGATTATCGTCACCTGGGAGTGGACCGGCTACAACATGATCATCATGTACTCGGCCCTCCAGTCGATTTCACCGGAGCTCTACGACGCGGCTCAGGTCGACGGGGCTGGCAAGCTTCAGGTAATCTGGTTCATCAAGCTGCCGCTGCTCCTTCCAGCCATCATCATGGCGCTGATCTTCACGATCATTGGAACCTCGCAGATCTTCAACGAGCCCTTCATCCTCCAGGCGCTCACCTTCGTCTCCCCGAGCCTGACGCCGAACATGTACATCTACACGAGCGCCTTCAGCTACGGCAGCTTCAACTATGCCGGCGCCATGGCGATCATCCTCGCGATCCTTACCTTTGTCATCTCGTTCCTGTTCATCCGCTACAATCGACTCGAGGAGGCTTGAAGAGATGTCAACGCTCAACGAGGCTCCGACCGCACGCCGCGGCTATTCGGCGGAACATTCTCCCGTGGGCGTCAAGGTTATCCTTGCGCTCGTCGGAATGGTCCTTGCGCTCGTCTTCTTCTTGCTCCCGCTGTACTGGGTGATCGTCTCGAGCACGAAGAACGACAGCGAGCTTTTCGGCACCTACGGGCTCTGGTTCGCGTCGCCTATCCATCTTTGGGATAACATTCGCCTGCTTTTCTCGGCACAGAACGGGACCTTCCCGCGATGGATCCTGAACTCGATCTTCTACGGCATAACCGTGGCAATAGGCGGGACGATTGTCTCAGCGATGACCGGCTATGCCTTTGCGAAGTTTCGCTTTCCCTTGCGCCGATTCTGGTTCGCGGTCATCCTCGGCACGATCACGGTCCCCTTTACCGCGCTCGTGCTCCCGATCTATCTCTTGATGCATGATCTGGGGCTCATCAACACCTACTGGGGCGTGATTCTGCCGTCGCTCTTCAACCCCTTTGGGATTTACCTCATGCGCATCTTCTGGACCCAAGGGTTCCCCACCGAGCTCATCGAGGCGGCCTACATGGACGGCGCCGCCGACTGGTACATCTTTGCGAATCTCGGGCTGCCGATGGTAAGGGGAGGGCTTGCGACCGTCGGGCTCTTCACGTTTGTCGGAATGTGGAACAATTTCTTCCTCCCCCTCGTGATCATAAGCAAGAACAGTCTCTATCCGCTTACCCTTGGACTCTCGGTCTGGAACTCGGCAACCGAGAGCGGACGGGGGTTGCCCTACTCGATCATCGTAAGCGGGGCCTTCCTTTCCATCCTCCCTCTTGCTCTTGCCTATCTCTTTCTCCAGCGCTACTGGCGCTCCGGGCTTACAGCCGGCGCGGTCAAGTAGGAACGTCTTTTCAAAGACCGGAGGTTCTGCATGGTTCCTGTCCAACGCTACTGGGAGGACACCCACTCCCTGCATGTGGGCTGCGAGAAGCCCCGCGCCTACTTCATCCCCTACGAGAGCGAACAGAAAGCAATCCAGGGTATCCGCGGCGAGTCCGCCTACGTAACCGGCCTCGATGGGCTGTGGCGCTTTCGCTACCACGATTCGGTGGAGGAGGTCGAGGGTGATTTCATCGCTGAGGGCTACGATGCGTCGGGCTGGGACACGCTGCCCGTGCCGTCGAACTGGCAGATGCACGGCTATGACAGGCCTCAATATACGAACGTCAATTACCCCTATCCCTGCGACCCTCCCTTCGTTCCGAACGAGAATCCGGCAGGGGTGTACATCCGGGATTTCTCCGTGGAGGAGCCGGGCGACCGCGACCACTACCTGATATTCGAGGGCGTGGACTCCTGCTTCTACCTGTGGGTGAACGGAGCGTTCACCGGGTACAGCCAGGTGAGCCACGGAACCTCGGAGTTCAATGTCACTCGCAGCCTCAAGGCAGGCAGGAATCGGATCGCGGTTATGGTCCTCAAGTGGTGCGATGGAAGCTACCTGGAGGATCAGGACATGTGGCGCATGTCGGGCATCTTCCGCGAGGTCTACCTCCTGTCGCGAGGAAGGGTCCATATCGCCGATGTTTTCGCGCGGACTTCCTTGAGCGCCGACCTCTCGAAAGGGGAGCTTAGCTGCGAGATCGAGGTAGCCGGGGCCGGCCGCGCGCAGGTGAAGGCGCGCTTCGAGGATCCGCGAGGGAAGGTTCTCTACGAGGGCTCCGTCGACACTGCACACAGCGGCACGATTGCAGCGAAGATCCCCAATCCGCTCCTGTGGTCCGCCGAGACGCCCGAGCTCTACCGGCTCTTCCTGCACTGCGGGGGGGAGGTCATCTTGCTTAAGCTTGGGTTCCGCACGATAGAGGTACAGGAGTCCGTCATCCGCCTGAACGGCGCAGCGATAAAGTTCAAGGGAGTGAACCGCCACGACTCGCATCCGGAGCTGGGCCACACGGTTCCCTTCGATCACATGCGCAGAGACCTTCTGCTCATGAAGCGCCACAACGTCAACGCGGTGAGAACCTCTCACTACCCGAACGACCCGCGCTTTCTCGAGCTCTGCGACGAGATGGGTTTCTATGTGATCGATGAGGCGGACCTGGAGACCCACGGGACCGATCCCGCGGGGGATGTCAACCTGCTGCCGAAGGATCCCGAGTTCGCCGAGGCGTTTCTCGACCGGATGCAGCGCCTGGTGGAGCGGGACAAGAACCACCCGAGCATCGTGATGTGGTCGCTTGGCAACGAATCCGGCTTCGGCGAGAATCACCGCAAGATGGCGCTATGGGCGCGCGAGCGGGACGGGAGCAGGCTCATCCACTACGAGCGGGTCTTCCATCCGGGGGTCTACCGCGACGCAAAGCCGCTCGCTGAAGCCACCTCGTTTCTCGACCTGTACAGCCGGATGTATCCCTCGACCGAGTGGATCAAGGGCTTCCTCGCTGATCCCAAAGAGAGCCGGCCGCTTCTCCTGTGCGAGTACAGTCACGCAATGGGAAACGGCCCCGGAGACCTCAAAGACTATTGGGATCTCTTCTACGCGGAGCCCCGATTGGCAGGCGGCTTCGTGTGGGAATGGACCGACCACGCGGTGAAGACAAAGACTCCGGATGGAATCGAGTACTACGCCTACGGAGGCGATTTCGGAGAGCAGCCGAACGACGGCAATTTCTGCATGGACGGCCTGGTCTATCCCGATCGGAGGCCGCATACGGGGCTCCTCGAGCTTGCCAACGTCATCGCGCCGGTGAGCGTCCGTCCGGTCGACCTGGGCGCCGGCACGATAGAGGTCACGAATCTCTACGACTTCGTCGACCTCTCTCACCTGGCCGTGAGCTGGCGGGTCGAGCGCGACGGCGAGACCCTGGAGACCGGAGAGCTGGCTCCTATGGCTATCCTGCCACACCAGTCCCGGACAGTGCAGCTACCCCATGCTCCGACTTCGTCGATCGAAGGGCGCCTATTTCTCAACCTTCACTTTCGCCTCGCCGCGGACAGGCCGTGGGCGGCGAAGGGCCACCCTGTCGCCATCGCGCAGCTCGAGCTCCCGGGCGCCGGGGTCCCGGGGAAGGCGGTTCCCAAGGGGAGCCTTCCGCCCATGCGCTCCACGCAGTCGGAAAGGGAGATCGCCATCGAGGGGAGGGATTTCCGCTACCTCTTCGACAAGCGCCGGGGTACCTTCACCGCTTTGGAATATCGCGGCGTCCCGCTCATCGGCGAGCCGCCTGCGGCAAGCGTATGGAGGGCGCCGACCGACAACGACCGGTACGTCAAGGCCGAGTGGCAGGCCGAGGGATATGATCGCGCGAGGACGCACACCTACGGCGTGGAGCTTCTCCGGGAGGATGACCGCCGGATGGAGATCGGATGGCGTTTCTCGCTCGGCGGATACAGCAGGCGCCCCATTCTCCACGCCGACGCCGCCTGGACGGTCTACGGGAGCGGGGATATTCTCTTTCGCGCGCGAGCCCGCGTTCGCGAGGGAATCCCCTTCCTCCCGCGCTTCGGGCTGCGACTCGTCATGCCAGGCGGCAACGAGGCGGTCGAGTACTTCGGCTATGGGCCGCACGAGAGCTATATCGACAAGCGGAGGAGTACCTGGAAGAGCCGTTTCATGACGACCGTCGACGAGCTGCATGAGGACTACCTGCGTCCGCAGGAAAATGGCAGCCACTTCGCCACCGAATGGGCGGCCGTGACCGACGCTCGGGGGATTGGGCTTCTCTTCGTGGGTATGAACGACTTCTCTTTCAACGCATCGCATTACACCCCGGAGGAGCTGACTCAGGCGGCACATCCCTTCCAGCTCGCGAAGCACAGCGAGACCATCGTCCACCTCGACGCCATGATGAGCGGATTGGGGTCGAACAGCTGCGGCCCGGAGCTCCTTCCGCAGTACCGGCTCTCTCAACGGGATATCGACTTTAGCGTGAGAATCAGGCCGGTTGCCAAGCAGGAGGCGGCGATTCTCGATCTTGTTCGGATGCGGATCGCGGACTAGCGCCGCGCTCTCCCTACTCGATGGTCATCTCGACCCGCTCCCCCCGATCGTTGTCGCGGATATCGGCCATCGTGCCTGTCTGGCCCGACTCGACCGCATTGATGAGGTCGTTGAAGCGGATGCCGTGCCGCTCCATCTCGAGCCGCTGGGCCTCAGGGATCATTGCTCCGGCAAGTCGGGCGAGAGCGAGGGGGATGCCGAGGTTGACCTTCTCGGTGCCGGTCGCGGCATCGAGGACACGAATCCGCACGAGGCGGCCCGGCGGCGGTTGCTGCCGCTGCGGCCCGCGTGCGCCCTTCGCGGGCGACCCTTCTGCCGCATCGAGGGCGTCGAGGAGTCGCGCACCCTCGTCGGCGGTGACCTTTCCCTCTTCCACCATTTTCAAGATTCTCTGGCGCTCGCTCGTCATGCTAAAGCTCCTTGGTCGCAGGCTACTCGGCAGTCTGCTCCTCCTCGACCGTGCCCGACTTCAGCAGCTCGGCTGCCTGATCGGCGGTGATCTCACCTTTTTCCAATCGATCGATTATCTCGCTCCGCTTCTTTGCGTCGACCCCGCGCCGTACCGGATAACCCATCTTCTCGATGATGCCGTCCAGAAGCCCGCGGACGGTCGGATAGGAAACGCCGAGGATCTTTTCCATCTCCTTGATGTTGCCGCGGACCCGGACGAAGATCTCGACAAACTCGAGATCCTTCTTCGAAAGGAAAAAAATCCGCGACTCGGGCGGCTCAAAGTTGCCTTCTATGCGGGTGTCGCACGAGGGGCACTGCAGCACCTTGACCTTCAATGAACTGCCGCACACCGGACAATCCTGCAGCAGCCTTTTCTCCATAAGCGGAAATCCTCCCCGAGCGGTACAAGGCACCCCCGCTCGCTTCGGATAATATACTATTTTCTATTAAGTATTTCAACTGTTTAATTAATTTATTCAACCTGTCGATCAATTTTATTGAACTTGGCAAGCCACACAGTGAGAGAATAGACTCCGATAAGGATATCGATCGAGAGATACTCGGGCCGCGTCCGATCGGCGTACTCCGAGGCGTTCTGCAAAAACCACCACCAGATGCCGAGGCGCTGGTCGAGCCGGAAGGCCGCATCGAAGAGCCGATCAGCGGGGGAGGGAGGTGATTCGAAAGCCGCCCCGGTCGGGGTCGGCGCGGTTGAAGCGCCGGGAGGGCTTGCAGCCGCACCCGGCCCACGCTCCGGTGAAGGCTCGCCAGCCGCCGGGGCGGCTCGATGAAGGAGCCCGGTGAGGAGGATCTCGGCGCTCTTCAGAAGGACCGCAAAGCCCATCTCGTACTGCTCGTGGGTGGTGAGGCGGCGTAGGGCGCGAAGCCGGCCGTTTAAGGTTTCGACGAGCTGCTCGCTCACGCCAGGCAGGCCGTCTATCCCCGCAATCGCCTGCTGAAAAAGCCGGTCGATGTGGAGCTGCCGCTGGCGGCTGCTCCCGGTGAGGTAGCGGTAAAACTCCCCCGGCCGGCCCATGAGGTTTGCCGTGGCAATCGCAAGCTGGCGACGGAGAACCGGATTCTCCGTCTGGTGCATCCGGGGGATGATCTCCCAGGCCGCCTCGATGAGTCCAAGGCGCGAAGCGGCCTCCGCACTCGATGCGAAGAGGCGCTCCGAGGAGCCGTTCTTGAAGAAGGTGAGAAGGGCGCTTGCCGATGCGCTGCCTCCGATGGCACCGAGCGCCTCCAGACAGGCCCCTTTCAGCTCCTCGGCCGGCTCTTCGAGCCCGCGCAGCAGCGTCGCAATGGCGCGCGGGTCGCCGATGCGACCGAGTGCCCTTGCGGCCTCGGCGCGTATGGTCGAGGTCGGGTCGCCGAGGCGCTCAATGAGAACGTCGACCACCTCGGGCGACCCGATGCGCCCGAGGGCGCGCGCGGCCTCGGTTCTCACCTCGCCGTCGGGATCGTCGAGGCGACTCACGACCTCCTCGATCGCGATGTCGCTCTCGCTCCCCTCGATCGACCGCAGGGCGCGCGCCACCTTGGAGGACTGGGTCGTGCTCCCGATGACGTGGAGGTTGACGAAGGTCCGGAAGACGCCGGGACGCGCCAGGCGACCGACCACGAAGGAGACCGGCCTCTCGCTTCCCTCCTTGATCCGGGTGAGGACGAGAACGCTTACCCCTACCAGGAGGAGCGACACGACGAGCACCAGGTGAATGCTGTGCAGGTGCAGCCGCCCGATGAACGGAATGTCGACCGGCGAAAGGAGGTCGTCGAGGCGACCTCCCAGGTAGGCGCCCCCCGCCGAGACGACCCCGACGATCACCGTGTACCAGGAGACGTAGGAGATACGATTGTGGGCGGGGGTAAGGGTGAGCATCATCTGGTTCACCCCTTCCCAGAAGCAGGGGGCAAGAAGCCCGCCGGTGATGGCTATAGCGGGCAGCACGTAGGCGTAGTTGCCCCGGGTGAGAAAGAAGTAGCCGATCCAGCTCAAGGAGGAAAGAGCGCCAAGAATGACTACGGGCTTTCGACCGAAGCGGTCCATGACGATGCCCCAGGGACCGATCACCCCGACCCACGCCAGCTGGGACATCACGAACATGATGCCGAGCCACGTGTTTGGAGCATGAATCGCCTGCGAGGTGATGAAAGGGGCGGAGAAAGGAGAAAAGACGTTGATGGAAAAGATGCTGAGCCCGATGGCGAGCGAGAAGCCGACGAAATTGCGGTTGCGCAGAGGCTCGACAACCTCCGCCCATTGGACCGGCTTGGGCGCCGGCAGGCGCGGCTCGGGGATCGCGATGTGGATGAGGATGTCCGCGACGCCGGTAGCGGAGGCGACGAGGAAGATGCAGCCGTAGATGATGAAGATGTTGTCGGCGGAGAGAACGTCCAGGAGAAGGGTCGCCGTGAAAAACCAGACCACGTAGACCGAATTGATGACAGCCGAACGCCGTCCGAAAAAGGTGGCTCGGATCCGGTCGGGAAAGAGATCCGCGACCCAGCTCCACCAGCCCGAGGCGCTCATGTTCATGAGCGTCCAGCTCGCGCCGAAGCCGATGAAGACGACTCGAATGGCGGCGGCGCTCGGACCGTGGGCAGCCGTATAGAAGGCCACTCCCGCAAGCACGAAGCCGAAGAGGCGGTGCAGGATGTGCAGGGGGATGAAGATGAGCTTTCGCCGGGTGACCGAAGCATAGATAAAGATCGACAGGAGCTGAAAGACGGCGGCGATCTGAGCGATTCCTACGAAGAGGCCAAGCTGCGTGGACGTTGCGCCAAGGTGGTTTACGAAAAAAACGTTGAAGATCGGCTGAGGCGAGGCGACGGCAATCCACATCTGTCCGCCGCAGCCCGCGATGATGTTGAGCGTCATCGCGGAGTTTATGCGTTCCTGAGGGATTCGGCTCATTGCGCTAGGCTACGGAGTTGGTGGAAAATGTCAATCGCGGGGAATGCCGGAGCGGCGGCAGAGCTTTCTGCCCTGCCGCCGACGGCTAGAGAGAATATATAAAAAGGAGGTACGTCAACATAACAACCTTTCCTTTCGGTGGTAACAGAAAAGATCGATTGACGGGCCGCTTCCGGCGAACAGGGCTCCGAGGGGGCAGCGCGGCGGGTGCTTTCACCAAAGGCAGTCTGGCAGTAGAATAGCTCGAGGGCCGGCTCGAGATTGGCCGGCAGGCGACAAGGAGCAAAAAAAGTGGCATTGAACAAACGGAGTCTCGGCGGATCGGAGCTCATGGTGAGCCCGATCGGGCTTGGTTGCTGGCAGTTTTCCAAAGCGGGAGGCTTCATCGGCAAGTTTTGGGCGAAGCTGTCCTCGGACACCGAGCGCGAGATTGTCTCCGTCTCTCGCAACGGAGGCGTGAACTGGTTCGACACGGCCGAAGCCTACGGCCTCGGGAAATCGGAACAGGCGCTTGCCGCAGCGCTCGCGGGCGTCGGAGCGAAGCCCGGCGAGGTGATGATCGCGACGAAATGGCTGCCCCTTGGGCGCTTCGCCGGCTCGATCGGCCGCACCATCGCGCGGCGGCTCGATTGCCTCGCGCCCTATCCCATCGATCTCTATCAGATCCACTTCCCGGCGAGCTTCTCGCCGATACCCGCCCAGCTGCGAGCGATGGCGAAGCTTGCGAAGAGCGGAAAGATCCGCTATGTGGGGGTTAGCAACTTTTCGGCCGCCCAGATGCGCCTCGCCTACCGGGTTCTCGCGGAAGAGGGGATTGCCCTCGTCTCCAATCAGGTCCTCTACAGCCTCCTGAAGCGCGACATCGAGAAGAACGGGGTGCTCGAGACCGCACAGGAGCTCGGGATCTCCCTCATCGCCTACTCGCCGCTTGCCCAGGGAGTTCTCACCGGTCGATTTCACGAGGACCCCGCATCCTTTGCGGGACTTTCGCGGATGCGGACGATGAGCATGCGCTCGGAAAGGGCGCGGCTTCCGCGGACCCGCGCGCTCATCGACGAGCTTCGGCGGATCGCCTCGGGGCGTGGGGTCACCCCGGCCGAGGTTGCGCTCAACTGGACGGTCACCTTTCACGGCGGGACGATCGTGGCCATCCCCGGGGCATCGAAGGTCTCCCAGGCCGAGCACAATGCCCACGCGATGTCCTTTACTCTCTCGACGGATGAGCTCGAGCGGATCGACGAGCTTTCACGGCAGGTTGTCGGCCTACGCGCGGTCAATGCAGGAAGGGCACAATGAAGGCGGTTGTGGTCACGAAGCTCGGGGGTGACGAGGTCCTCGAGACAAGAGAGCTTCCCGATCCCGAGCCCGACGAGGGAGAGGTAGTGGTTCGGCTGCGGGCGGCCGGGATCAACCCTGTGGATGCCAAGCAGCGTCAGCACGGACTGCGCTCGGGCGGAACCCCTCCGGCGATCCTGGGCTGCGACGGCGCAGGGGTCGTGGCGAAGCGGGGGAAAGGCTCCCGCCGATTCAAGGAGGGCGACGAGGTTTACTTCTGCTACGGGGGGCTCGGCGAGCGGGGCGGCTGCTACTCGGAGTACGCGCCGGTCCCCGAACGCTCGCTCGTGCGAAAGCCACGGGCCCTAAGCTTCGCCGAGGCGGCAGCCGCCCCGCTGGTGCTCCTCACGGCGTGGGAAGCCCTTCACGACCGCCTCGAGATTGAAAAGGGCTCGCGTCTCCTGATCCTCGGAGGAACGGGAGGGGTGGGTCACGTGGCGATCCAGCTCGCCAAGAACGCGGGACTCCAGGTTTGCGTTACCGCCGGCTCGGAGGAGAAGGCGGCCTTCGCGCGCTCCCTTGGGGCCGACCAGATTCTCCGCTATGACCAGGTCGACGTGGCGGCTGAGGCGGCGAGGTGGTCTGGCGGCGGCGGGGTGGACTACCTCCTCGCGACCGTGAGCGGCACCCTTTTGGCAAACGCGCTCGATGCCCTGCGCCCCTACGGGAAGGCCGCCTCCATCCTTGCGCCGGCCGAGCCCTTCCCCTGGGCGGTGATGTCCAAGAAGAATCTCGGGATCTTCCTGGAGCTCATGCTCACCCCGCAGGTCCTCAAGCTGGGCTCGGCGCTCGACCACCAGCGAGAGATCCTGGAGCGCTGCGCCGCGCTTTTCGACAAAGGGAAGCTCACGGTTCGCGTCGCCGAGGTCCTGCCGCTCGATCGGGCGCGCGAGGCACACCGCAAGATCGAGACAGCCGCCACGATGGGCAAGATCGTCCTCGAGATCGCATAGCGCCGGGTTCGTAGCGGCTCCCTTGCAGCCTGCAGGGAGCGCCGATTCGCCGACGCGGCCAAACGAGTAGCTCAAGCCCATGCGCCTAGTCCCGGCCTCCTGAAGCGAGCATCTCGCGCACGTGGCCGGAAAGCTCCTCGAAGAAAAGGTCCATGAAGCCGGGATATATGGCGGAAGCGTGGGGAAGGATCACCACGTTGGGAAGCTCCCAGAGGCGCGAGGAGGGCGGGAGGGGCTCGGTCTCGAAGACGTCGAGGCCGGCGCCTGCAATGAGGTCGGACTCGAGGGCCCACACCAGATCCTCCTCGGCGTAACAATTGCCCCGCCCCAGGTTATAGAGATAGGCGCTCCGCTTCATGGCCCGGAAATGGTCGCGGGTGATGATACGGTCGGTCTGCGCGCCGCCGGGAAGGATCACCACGACGTGATCGGCCTTCCCGAGGGTGTCGGGCAGCCCCGCATAGGTGATGATCTCGTCCGCGTCCGCGTCGAGCCTTTCGTCGCGCGGCGATCGCTTCATTCCCGTGATCCTGCAGTCGAAGGCCTTCAGCAGCCGGGCGCACGCGCGACCGATGTGGCCGTAGCCGACGATGAAGACGTGTTGGCCGCGGAGCTGCTGGCTCGCAAGCAGGAACTCGCGCTCCCATCGGCGAGCGGCCTGATTCTCGAGGAGGCGGCGTAGTTGGCGGTTGAAGAAGAGCATGAGACCGAGGAGGGTCTCCGACATGAGGGCGCCGTGGAAGGTGGCATGAACCACCGGGACCCGCCCGGCAGGGTCGGGCGGAGTGCCTTCGTTGCCGGCCGAGGGGGTGAGGACCGCGCGAAGACGCGGGGCTCGCTCGTAGAGCTCGGCGGGGAAGCGCCACACCGCCGCGAGGTCCGCCTCGGGAAGCGCGCGCTCGAGCTCCTCCTGCGAAGCGACGCGGACTATCTCCAGCTCGGGGAAGAGACGGCCGAGCTCACGCCACTTCGTCTCGCCCATCGGGGGCGCGCCGTTTGTTTCCAGGTGAGCGACGAGTCTTATTTTCTTCGGGCTGCTTTCCATATCATCAATCCTGCCTTCGACTTTATGCGTGTATCGGTGCCCATTCCTCGAGGATGCGATCGATTTCAGCGTAGTCCGCGGCTTCCATGAGCCGGTTCCGCAGGTGGGCGGCACCCTCGAAGCTTGCGATGTAGACCTTCACGAATTTCTTCATCACCTCGAAGTTCTTGTTTTCTCCCCAGGTTGCCCGATAGAGGGCGATGTGTGCGCGGAGCATTGCGATTCGCTCGGGGGGAGGAGGGTTTATCCCCGCCCGCTCCGGGTCGAAAAGGAAGACGTTCTGGAGTACCCCCCGGCCGATCATCACCCCGTCAATCCGGTAGCGCGCCGCTTTGTCCTCAATCTCCCCGAGGCTCGTCACGTCACCGTTTCCGATGACCAAGGTGTCGCTTCCCATCCGGTCGCGCAAAGCGACAACCTTGGCAATCTCGTCCCACTTGGCGGGAAAGTCCGACATCTCCCTCGCAATACGCCCGTGTACGATGAGAGCCGCAGGCTTCTGCTCCAGGATGAATCCGGCCCACTCCTCGGTGCGGAGGTCTCGAAAGCCCAGGCGGGTTTTCACGCTCACCGGGAGGGCGCCGGCCCCCTCCTTCGCCGCCCGGATGAGCTCGCGCGCGAGGGGCGCATTCTCGATGAGCGCGGAGCAGCTCCCGTTCTTCACGATCTTCTTGACCGGACAGCCCATGTTGATGTCGATTCCGTCGAAGCCGAGGGCGGCGAGCTCGCGCGCGGACTGAAAGTAATGTTCGGGGTTGTTCCCCCAGATCTGCGCGACGATCGGGCGCTCCTCCTCGGTGAACTGAAGCCGGTGGATCACCGCCTCGCGTCCGGCGGAGCAGAGTCCGTCGGTGTTGGTAAACTCGGTATAGAAGACGTCGGGCCTGCCGCAGCGCGCGACGATGCGGCGAAAGACGGTGTCGGTGACGTCCTCCATGGGCGCGAGGACCTTGATGGGGCGCCCTAAGGTCCGCCAGAAGCTCTCCATACCGAGACACTATACCGAACGATCGATAGGCTCGGCAACCGAGCGCTCCGCTGTGGTATACTCCCGCAATGACTGTCGTAACTGGAGCCTCCGGGCATCTTGGAAACACCATTGTGCGCATGCTCATCGAGCAAGGCCTTCCCGTACGGGCGGCGCTCCGCAGGCTGGACCCGCCCTCCCTCGATGGGCTGCCGGTCGAGCGTGTTCACGGAGATCTCCTTGACCGGGCTTCACTCGAGCGGGCCTTCGCCGGGGCCGACAGGGTCATCCACGCGGCGGCCTTCATATCGACCCAGAATGCGGACCGCGCGAATCTCGAGCGGATCAACATCGAAGGGACGCACAATGTCATCGAGGCGGTTCTTGCCTCCGGGGCGAAACGAGCCGTGTTCGTCAGCTCGGTCGAAGCGCTCGACCTCCGTCATCGGATTGTGAGCGACGCGGAGATCGACGGCTTTCATCCCGAGACCACGATCATGGCCTACGGACGGACGAAGGCCCTTGCGACGCTCGAGGTGCTCAAGGCGGTGCGCGAGCGCGGGCTTCCGGCGATAGTCGTGGCGCCAAGCGGCTTCATCGGCCCCTACGATTTCGGAAGCTCCCTTACCGGCCGTCTCGTGCGCAGCTTCATCCACCGACGCCTTCCCGGCTACCTCGACGGTGCCTTCGATTTCGTCGACGTCCGGGATGTGGCCAAGGGCGCGATAGCCGCCGCCGAGCGCGGGAGGATCGGTTCGTGGTACCTTCTCTCCGGCACTCAGATCACGGTGCCCGAGCTCATGGAGCTGCTCGCCGAGGTCTCGGGGGTAAGGAAGCCCATCCTGAAGATCCCGCCCTGGCTGGCGATTGGGTACGCGGCGCTCGCTGCCCGCGCAATGCGCCTTCTCGGGCGCACCCCGCTGTATACCCCCAACTCGATCCGCATCCTTCAGACCGGTGCGATATTCCGGCCTGAGCGCGCCGCGGCCGAGCTCGGCCACCGGCCGCGCCTGCTGCGCGAAACCGTCGCCGACACCGTGGCCTGGTGGCGGGAAAAGGAGGGGAGGCCGCACGACTCCGGGGTCGCAGGTGCCGACCGGGACATGGCCCCCACGAATAGGTAGATCCTGCTTCAGCTTCAGGGTAGGACCGTATGTCTCCGCGACGCCTCTTCAATCGCCTCCCTACCCTCGTGAGTCACGAAATAGACAAGCGCCAGCGCGGCGACCGAATCGAGCCACCACCAACCGAGCAGCGCCGTTGCAGCGACCCCGCCCAAGACGATCCATGACATGTAGGCGCACACCATACTGCAGGAGCCGTCCGATTCGAGCGCCTTGCTCCCGATTCGCCGACCGACTCGCTTCTTCGCGGCTGATAGGACGGGCATGAGAAGGCTTGACGCGGCGGTGATACCGATGCCCAGGGGCGCGGTTTCGGGACCCTCCCGCAGCCAGAGGGAGCGAGCCGAACCGATCAGGATGTAGATCGCAAGGAGGAACAGCCCGACGCCAACGATCCAGGAGGCGGCTCTATCCGCATTTGCAACGCGGTTGGTGTCGGCGTGGCTCGCTTCGACGTAGAGTCTCCAGAGCAGCGCGACGCCGGCGACGAGCTCAATGACGCTGTCGGCACCGAAGGCTATCAGGGCGACCGAATGTGCGAGAACGCCGGCGACGACTGCCACTGCGGCCTCGACGACCATCCAACCCGTCGACATCCACTCAATTGCTATGCCCCGCCGGAGGTCCGGCTCATGACCTTCCGCAACCGACATACTCTCCGATCCATTCTCCTTGCGCCGAACGATTGTTCGAAACGCGCGTGTTCCGGCGAGCTACGCCCGGCTACACAATAAACGGGATGACTGCCTTGCGCTCGCTTGGATAGTCGGCGAACTCACGCCGGTACCACCGATGGTGCGCGATCGCGCGAGGGAAGAGGTTTGCGAAGGTGAACGCGGCGAAGGCGAGCCCGGCGACCGACCAGGTCAGAAACGCCCAACCCACCCACTCGATAATCTCCCCGAAATAGTTAGGACAGGAGACGAAGCGGAACATCCCTCCATGAGGAATAGAGTAGCCGGTCTCCCCCGGCTTCCGCAGGGCGCGAAGGATGTTGTCGGAGCTGGAATGGATGAGGAAGCCTGCCGCGAAGAGCGATAGCCCAAAGAGAAAGCGAAGGTCCAGGAGCCAGGCAAGGGGATAGGTCGGTCCAAGCAGATAGAGACCGCAGCCGTTTACGTAGCCGTTCACAACATTGAAGAAGATCGCGAACACGCTGATGAGGACCGGGAATTCGCGGCGTCCCTCGCGCATGAGCGAGGTGAAGACGAAGGTTCGATAGATGTAGTGAAACTCCCAGATCACGATGAAGGCTATCGAAACCGGATCTCGACGGCCACTCGCCAGGAAGATGACAAGGATGACCGCGACCGCAGGGAACTCCATCATCCGCCAGCCCCAACGCTCGGGGAGGGTGATCCCCCATCCGGGGCGGGCGTAACGCCCGTAGGGAGCGCTCAGGAAAAAAAGCGCGACGAAGACCGCAACCGCCAGCGCGAACAGGACATCGAGCGCCCAGCGATAGATGAGTACAGTCATCCTTTCCCCCTTTGTTTTGCCGCGAAGCGCCGGCGGCCGACCGAAGGTGAGTGTATCAAAGGGTCGAGGTTTAGGGGAGGTCCGCGACAATCCGCTCGGCGACCGCCTTGCCGAGGGCGCGGTGCCCCTCGGGGTCAAAGTGAATGCCGTCCTTGTCGCTCGAGCGGACGATCCGGCCGGCGTCGATGAGGTCGCAACCGAGCGCGGCAGCCACCGCGGCAAAAGCCTCGCCTAAGCCTTTCGACTTCTCGGGTGCGCCCTCGAACATCCCGGCGAAGTTGGACAGGCGGCCGACCGGCGGCGGAGCGACGAGGAGGACCCGGGGCGGACGACCGGCAGGGCCGAAGTCGGAGGCCAGCGCCATCTCGACGAGCCGTCCGGCCCCGTGTGCGATGTCCCAGGCTGAAAGGCCGAAGCGGTGCTTCAGATCGTTGGTTCCGAGCATGATGACAAGAAGATCGACCGGCTTGTGGCTTTCGAGGCAGGGGGGAAGATAGAGGCTGCCATTCTTCGGGCCCTCGATGGGATCGTCCCAGAGCGTTGTCCGTCCGTTCTGCCCCTCGGCGATGACCGAGAAGGCGCCGGGCCTCTTCGCCTCGAGCGCGCTTGCGAGCACCCCGACCCACCGATCGCCGGCTGGGTAGCGCCCGCCGTCCGCGGGGTCGTAGCCCCAGGTGTTTGAGTCGCCAAAGCAGACTATCGTTGCCATCTCCTCCTCCTTGCGTCACCCCGCATCATCCCTCATGCGAGGCGCGCCTGACAAGGGGCGTGTCGGATCGGAGGCGCGACTTCCGCCCCGAGATCCTGCAGGAAACGGCATCCTTCGCAACCTTTTTGCGATGTGACACAAGCTCCACGCTATGGTAGTATGACCGCCGGACCGGTGCTCAAGTCGCTCGGGCCGCGCCCGGCCCCTCGCGAATGCAGATAACTCACAGCAAGGAGATCTCCATGGAGCTCGAAGCAAGACGAATCAGAGAAATCGGAAATCGAACTGCGACCTTCCTTTCGAACGGCCTCATGCGCCTTGTGGTCACGGACGACGGGGGGATGATCCCGGAGCTCAGCTACCGGCGTGAGAACGGCTACCTCAACACCCACTGGGTACCCCACTTTCGGAGCAACTCGGGACGTCCCTTCTCCCGGGGCGCCCACGGCAGCTACTGGGGCGGGAGTCTCCTCTACGGGATCGCGGGCAACTTTCCCTGCCTGCCCACCTTCGGCGCGCCGGGCAAAGCCTATGGGGTCGAGCTACCGGTTCACGGACCGACGGCGAACGAGTGGTGGCGGCTCGAACGGGTAGGGGTGCTCCCCAACCGCGCGGCCTATGCGATCACCTCGATGGCGGCGGTGAGGCCTCGAGATCTGACCTACCGGAAGTGGGATCTCCTGCTCCCCGATCACCCGGTCCACTACACAGTGATCAAGGTTAAGAACAGCGGCAAGACGAGCTATCGCATAAATGCAGCCTGGCACAACACCATCGGCTCGCCCTTCCTGGAGAAGGGCTGCCTTATCGACCTCGCTGCCGAGCGCTACGGCACCGTTCCCTCGCCGAGCGAGTTCGACCCGACCGGCCGTCTCGCCGTGGGCGTCGAGTTCGGCGATCTTTCAAAGGCCCCCTTGCGCAACGGTAAGAAGGCCGATCTTCGCGTCGTGCCGGGGATGATCGGCTACACCGACTTCGTAACGGGTCCCGTCCCAAGCAAGGCGAAGATCGGATGGAGCTCGGTGGTCAATCCCAACCTGGGGGCGCTCTACCTCTGCTTCTTCAAGGGGCCGGCCGCAGCCGCCAAGGAGGAGATTACCCTCACCTTCAACGATCTCTGGTTGCAGTACGGCGGGCGCACCTTCACACCGTGGGCGGGTCACGGGGGCGGTACGGACCTCACCTTCTGCCTGGGTACCGAGAACGCGATCGGAGCCTACGCGAACGGGCTGGAATACGCCTTGAGCCATCCCGAGCTGCTGGGAAGCGCGACGCTGGTCGAGCTCGCCCCGGGCGAGGAGAAGAGCCTCTTCTACGGTACTCTGGCGGCCGAGTACGGCAAGAGCAGCCTCGCGGCAGGAGTCGAGCAGGTGGACGCCACGAAGGCGGGCCTGGTCGTCGTCGGCCGTAAGGCGAGCGGCTCGGGCAAACAGAGCTTCAAGGCGGATGCGGGGTTTGCCGAGATCGCGAAGCTTGTTGCCGAGCTGGTCTAGCGACGAGAGGAGCCGGGGTCGCGGAGCCTGGAGCGCCGGGCTCGAAGGCGGCAGGCGACTACCTGCCTCCCTTGCGGTACAACTGGTGGACTGCGGAGAAATCCTCATCTCCCAGCCCCTCCTTCAGCGCAAGGGCGTAGGCCTCCCGAGCGGCGCTACCCGCGAGAAGCACTGCGCCGCTTGACGCGGCCTCCCTCGCGACGAGGTCCAAGTCCTTGAGCATCCATCGCAGCGGGAACTCCGTGTCGTAAGCACCGCTCTCCATCTTCGAGCGCTTCGCCTGGAGAAAGGGGGCTGCAGTGGCTCCGCCGAGGAGCGTATCGAGGACCAGCGATCGTTCGAGGCCGATCGATTCGGCAAAAGCCACCGCTTCGGAGAAGGCAACCATCGCCTGGCCAAGCATGAGGTTAACCACCATCTTCATCGCGGTGCCCGCGCCGGCCCGCCCGACATGGACTATCTTCTTTCCCATCCGCTCGAGGAGGGGGCGTGCTTCGGCGAGATCGCCCGCTTCGCCGCCTACAAAGAAGAGAAGCTCGCCCCGCTCCGCCGGGAGCTTCGAGCCCGCAACCGGGGCGTCGATGAAGCGGATACCGCGTTCTCGCGCCGCGTTCGCCATTTCGCGGGAGAAGGCCGGGTTCACCGTGCTGCAGTCGACCCAAAGGGAGCCCGCCTTCATGCGAAAAAGAAATCCGTCGGCCAGGCCGGCGGAATCCCGGCCGCCCGAAGCTGCGGCGCTTGCGCGCGCCGCGGTTCCGAGCGCGGCCTCGCGCACCGCGTCCGGCGTCGAGAGCATGGTGAAGACGACATCGGCGCCCTGTGCGGCCTCCGCCGGCGAGGAGGCCAGGCGCGCGCCGTTACGCGCGAGCTCCTGTGCCTTGGACACCGAGCGGTTGTAAACCGAGAGCTCCGGATTTGCCTTCAGGATGTTAGCGGCCATTCGACTTCCCATGATGCCGAGGCCGATGAATGCGATTTTCATCGTGAGTTGACTCCTCTAGTCGACACTATAGCCGCCCGGATGGCCGGATACAACTCCGGGTCGGTGCGGGCTATAATCACTTTCTGCGGAGGTAGGAATAGATGAAGGACGGCAGGTATGCGCTCGGGCTTGACTCGAGCACGCAGAGTCTTACCGCAGTCGTGGTGGACTACGAAGAGGGGAGGGTTGTCTTCGAGCGCTCGCTGGACTACGCCCGTGACGAGCGCCTCGCCGGCTACGGGATCGACCGGCGCAGCTACCTTGTCCCGCCGCGCGTCGCCGGCGAGGCGGACCAGCCCCCGGCCATGTACCTCGCATCGCTCGACGCGCTTTTTGCCGACATGTGCGCCGAAGGCTTTCCGCTCGCGAAGATCGCCGTCGTGAACGTCTCGGGCCAACAGCACGGCCATCTCTACCTCCGCGCGGAGGCCCGCGAGCTCATCGCCCGCCTTAAATCCGCCGACGCGAAGGGAAGCGATCTTGTCGCCCTTCTCGAAGGAAGCCTTTCCTACGGGACCTCCCCAATCTGGCGCACCTCCAACACGGTCGAAGAGGCGGATGCGATCCGGCGGGGAGTGGGCGGCAAGACCAAGATGATCGAGCTCTCGGGATCCGACTCGCCGCTTCGCTTCACCGGGGCAGTCGTCCGAAGGGTCGCCCGCCAGTTTCCGGAGGCCTATCGCAATACCGCGGTGATCCACCTCATCTCGAGCTTTCTCCCGGCGGTGCTCGCGGGAGACGCGGGCATCCCTACCGATTTCGGCAACGCTTCGGGGACCTCGCTCATGGACTACCGCAGGCGGAAGTGGTCAGAGGAGCTCGTTGCGGCAGCCGCTTCGGACTGTCCCGGCGGCGCCCCGGCCCTGCGCGCGAAGCTGCCGGCGCTTGCGGCCCCCGACACCTGCGTCGGAACGATCGCCGCCTACTTCGTCGCCAAGTACGGCTTCGCGCAGGAGTGTCGTGTCGCGGTCGGATCGGGGGACAACCCCCAGACCAAGGTCCTGGTCTCCGGGGACCTGTTGAGCCTCGGCACGAGCTTCGTCTTCATGGTGGCAACCGGCGGGGAGGCGGTTGATCTCGAGGGCTACGCGAACGGAATGTATGACGGCGTCGGGCGTCCCTTCATGTTCGGCTGCCGCACGAACGGGGCGATGGTGTGGGACCGCGTCCGCGCACAGCACGGCCTTGCGAAGGGCGACTACGAGCCGGCTGAACGGTCTCTCGCTTCGGCAGCCCCTGGGGCCTCCCTCTACTTCTGGCAGCCCGAGACCGAGTCCTTCCCGGTCTCTCCCGCCTTTGGGGAGAGACGGCTCCCCGGCGGGGAAGGGGGGCTCGCCGCGGACTACGGCGGAATAGTGGATTCCACCATGGCGGCGGTCTACCTCTACTCGCGCCGTTTTGCGCCCGAGAGCGCGGAGCCCCTCTCGGTGACCGGCGGGGCGACCGGGAGCCCGCAGATCATGCGGCGGGTTGCGGCGCTCTGGAGGCGCCCGGTGGTTGCGATCGGCAAGGTGGGCGCGGCCCTCGGCAGCGCGGTCTCCGGGGTGAGCGCGCTGCGGAGGGAGCTCGGGGGCGAGCGAAGCGGCCTTCCGGACGCCGAGTCCTTGAGCAGGAGGCTCCTGCCGCAGAGCACACCGAAGGCCCCCGATCCGTCCGACCTCGCCCTCTACCATGGCCCGGGCGGCTACCTCGAGCGCTTCCGCGCGGAGTATGAGCGGCTCTGGGAGAAGTAGCCGGCGCTCCGACGGCGGGGGTCGGGTGCGCTGTGCGTCGGCGCGGGGTCTCATACAGGCCGGCGCCCGTCCATCGGAAAGGGCAGCACCGGTGCGCTCGCGCTGGGCGCTTCCGCTCACATCGGTCGCGACACCACGTTCTGCGGACTTCCTTCGAGAAAGGCGCGGAGGTTTGCTGCCGCGATCTCCATGGCGCGGGTGCGCGCCTCGCGAGTCGCCCAGGCGATGTGCGGGGTGATGATGCAGTTCGGCGCCGAGAGGAGCGGATTGCCGGCTCGCGGGGGCTCCTCCCCCAGGACGTCGAGACCAGCCCCTGCGATCTGGCCGCGAGCGAGCGCCTCGGCAAGATCCGCTTCGACGACAAGACCGCCCCGGGAAACGTTGACAAGGAACGCGCTGCGCTTCATGAGGGAGAGGGTCGAGCGGCTGATCATGCCCGCGGTGTCCGGAGTGAGCGGGCAGGTCAGGCAGATGACGTCGGCGGATCGAAAGAGCTCCTCCTGCGGCACGCGGGCGACCGGCGCTTCGGCGTCCCGCGCGGACTGTGGACCCCGCGCGGCCGCGATCACCTTCATCTCGAAGGCGCGTCCGACGCGCGCAATCGCCCCGCCTATTCGCCCGTAGCCAACGATGCCGAGGGTCTTTCCCGAAAGCTCGACCAGGGGAAAGCGGCTGTAGGAAAAATCCCTTGAGCTGCTCCACTCTCCGGCCCGGACGCTTTCGCTGTGGGCCTGAACGTGGTGGCAGTGTTCGAGGATGAGGGCGAATGCAAGCTGGGCGACCGAGGGGGTGCTGTAGGCGGGGACGTTGGTAACCACCACCCCGCGCGCCGCCGCCGCCGCGACGTCGACCACGTTGTATCCGGTGGCGAGTACTCCGATGTAGCGGAGGCTCGCGAGCTTGGTGATCGCCTCCGCATCGATGGGAGTCTTATTGGTGAGAAGCGCTTCGGCGTCGCGTGCCCGCGCAATGAGCTCGCCCGGCGCGGTGCGCTCGTAGACGGTGAGCTCTCCGACATGCTCGATCTCTTCCCAGCGAAGGTCCCCGGGATTGAGGGTGTAGCCGTCGGTTACCACGATCTTCATAGAGACGATATAGCGCAGCTGAGGGAGTTTGCAAAGGGCGTGACTCCGGCGTTCCACTCCCCGGACGAGCTCCTGCGCCGTCCGAGAGAGGTAGCGTCCGCCCGCTCCATCGGACAATTGACCTACCCTCAGGCGGTGACCTGCCCGAAAGGGCTTGTAGGACTTTCGCCGGTTCCCAAGGAGCGCCCAAGGGGGTAGCCTGAAGTGACGCGCTCTTCGAGGAGGGGTTCATGCGTCTACCCGGGCATTCTCCCGCTGGAATCGCCGTTCTGCTGTTGTTTGCCGCGGCGGGTAGGGCTGAGGTTCTCTCCCGGCTTCAGCAGCACATCACCGCCCTTCTTGACCATTTTCGGGGCAAGGTTTACTGCTGGGACGTGGTGAACGAGGCCCGCTCGGACGGACACGGCATGCGGCGCACGGACAGCCCCCTCCTCTTCGACAACGACGTTCGGCCAAAGGCCGCCTTCTGGGCAGTCGCACCATGGTAAAAGCCCGCAAGACGAGAGCGCCCGACACCCCGTTTGCTCGTCCCGACGCTCCGCTTGATACAGGCGAAGGGAGTCCGGCATTCGTCCCAAGCCGTGGCGCGCCTGCCCGGCAGCGCCTGATCGGGGTGTTCACGGCAGAGCTTGACGACGCCTACCAGATAGAGGTGTGGCGCGGGATCGAGGGTCGGGCCCGCGACCGCGGAGTGGGTGTGGTCTGTTTTCTGGGCTCCCGGGTCGACTCCGCGAACGTTTCGGAGGCGGCCGCGAACGTCGCCTACCGCATCGCGGACCATCGAAGCATCGATGGGCTAGTGGTGGTCAGCTCTGCGATAGGAACCTTCCTGGATGCGGAGGGGCTCGCCCGGCTGTTTGCGCGCAGGGGGGGCCTCCCGCAGGTCTCGGTGGGGGTGAAGATCGCAGGGGTAGCGAGCCTCTCAGTCGACGGCTCGGAGGGGCTCGTCGAGGTGGTCCGCCACCTGGCGCGAGACCACGGGCGCCGGCACTTCGCTCTTCTCGGCGGACCGCCCGGCCATCCCGAAGGCGAAGAGCGGGCACGCGCCTTCAGGCGGGCTCTTCACGATGCCGGGATTCCCTTTGATCCCAGGTTGGCGGTGCAAGGGAGCTTCCTCCAGGACTCGGGTATAGAAGCTGCCCAAAGGCTTGCGGCCTCGGGGGTTTTCTTCGACGCCCTGGTTTGCCTGAACGATCGGATGGCTCTCGGGGCGATGAGCCAGCTGCGGAAGGTAGGCATAAGGGTCCCCGAGGAGGTTTCCGTGGTCGGCTTCGACGGCATCGAAGGCGGCCGGTACGTGACGCCTCCCCTCACGACCGTCGTTCAGCCCCTGCGGGAGCTGGGCTCGCTGGCGCTCGACGCGCTGCTTGATGTCTGCGACGGCAAAGAGCCTCGCGATCGCACCCTCTCCTGCGCGCTCGCCATCCGCCAATCGTGCGGATGCCCGCCGGCGAGAAGCTACGACCCCGATCTGAAGCAGCTGCCGGCAGACGTCACGGCGGAGGAGCGGGTTGCGATCGAGGAGCTGGTCGAGCGCGCACGGCGTGACGACGGGAACGGGTTCATCGTCAGGCTGAATGCGGCCCTCGCCGCCGCCGAGCCGGAAGGGCGTCTCTCGAGCCGCTGGAACGGCTTCCTCTCGCTCATTCGCCGCAGGGTGCCGGCGGAAGGGTCTCCCCTCTTCGAGTTCGCTCGGGTGCTCGTCGGCGAGACCGAAACCCGCTTCCAAACCGCACGGCGTACCGCCGCAGAGGAGCGTTTTGCGACCCTTCGGGAGATCTGCGCCTCGCTTGCCGGCTCCTTCGAGATGCCGGTCATCCTATCGCGCCTCGAGGTGGGGCTCGATCGGCTGGGCATTGGGGGTGGCTATCTCGCGCTTTTCGAGGGGAAGGGAAAGAGTGCGGAATGGTCGCGGCTCGTCATGACGCCCCGGGAAGCCGGGCTCTCTCCTCTGTCCGCGAAGGGACTGCGTTTCCGCACCGCCCAGCTGGTTCCGCCGACTGCGGGCGGCGCCTGGCGGAAGGGGAGCTGGATACTCGAGCCGCTTATTTTCCAGGATGAGCCGCTCGGCTACATCCTGCTGCCCGGCGGTGCGGACGAGCTTTCGCTCTACGACACCCTGCGCGATCAGGTCGCGAGCGCGGTGAAGGGGGCGCTTCTTCTCGAGCAGGTGCGTACCCACGAGCACCGCCTCGAGGCCGAGGTGAAGCGCCGCACGGCGGAGCTCACGCGGGCAAACGCCGAGCTGACGCGGGAGATCGAGCGAAGGGTGCGTCTGGAGGAGGAGGTTGTCGATATCTCCAATCGCACGATGCAGCGAATCGGTCAGGACATCCACGACGACCTCTGCCAGCATCTGGCCGGTATCGCGATGCTCGCGACCGTCCTTCGCGGAGATCTCGCGGAGGTCGACGGAGGCGCGGTCTCCTCGATCGATCGCATCGGCAACCTCCTCGCCGACTCGATTGCGCGAGCCAAGCAGATAGCCCGCGGACTTTTCCCGACGGGACTCGAGGAGCACGGCCTCTCCGCGGCCATTGAGGAGATGGTCGCCGTTGCGCGGCAGCGGTTTCACGCGGCCATTGACTTTCGCTCCTCGCCTGACTTTTCGCTCCCGGATACCGACAGGGCCCTTCATGTGTATCGAATCGTCCAGGAAGCCCTCTCGAACGCCCTCAAGCACTCCGGCTCCGACCGCGTCGAGGTGCGGCTTTACCGAGAGCTACTTCCCCAGGGTTCGGCGGACGAAAGCCGGGCGGTCCTCGTCGCGGAGGTGACCGACTACGGGATCGGCCTTTCGGATTCCGGTCCCCACCAGGGGATGGGGCTTCGCATCATGCGCTATCGAGCAGAAAAGGCGGGGGTCGATCTCCGCATCGACTTTCTCGAGCCGGGCACGCGGGTATCCTGTAGGTTGGACCAGACACAGGGAGCGCCGACGTGACGAGGCAGGTGACCTTTCTCGTCGTCGACGATCACCCGGTCTTCCGGCAGGGGCTGGTGGCGCTCGTCCGGAGCAACGAGCGCTACGAGGTGAGCGCCGAGGCAGGCACCGTAGCGGAGGCCCTTGCGGCCCTCGAGCGCGCCTCTCCCGACATCGCCCTGGTGGACATCTCTCTCGTCGGCCAGAACGGCCTCGATCTGGTGCGCACCATCAAGTCCACCTTTCCTCAGGTGCTTGTTCTCATCATCTCGATGCACGACGAGGTGGTCTACGCCGAGCGAGCTCTGAAGGCTGGAGCCCGCGGCTACGTCATGAAACAGGAGGCCGCCTCGGTCATGCTCGATGCCATCAAGACGGTCCTCTCCGGCAAGATCTACGTTTCGGCTGCAATGCGGGATCGCCTCCTCGAGACCATGTTCAGCCGAAGCCCCGAGAGCGAGGCGCCGTCGGTGGAGCGCCTGAGCGACCGGGAGCTCGAGGTGCTCGATCTCATCGGCCAGGGCTACGGGAGTGCCGATGTGGCCAAGGTGCTCAATCTGTCCGTAAAGACCGTAAACACCTACCGGGACCACATCAAGGAAAAGCTGCGGATCGACGGGGCGGGGGAGCTCCGGCGCTTCGCCGTCAAGTGGGTTCAGAGCAGGGATCGGTAATAGCTCCTACTCCAATACTGGTACATTGTCCGATTCTCACCGGCACGCGCCCGATCTACGCTGAGCAAGGGTGTAAGCCGGACCTTGGTCCGTGCACTCTCAGATCTCCGAAAAGCAGAGGAGGAAGCGCATGAAGAGGTTTATGAAGACGGCAGTTATTGCGGCCGCCGCATTCTTGATCGCTGCCGGCATCAGCTTTGCAGGCGGGCAGAAGGAGCCGGGCGCGGCGCCTTCGACCGGGCCGGTCAAGTTCACCTTCTGGCACATCGATACGACCCACAAGCCTTACTGGCAGGGGCTGGCCGATGCGTACACGCAGGCCCATCCGAACGTCAGCATCGAGATAACGGTTCTCGAGAACGAGGCCTTCAAGAGCAAGATGACGACGCTCATGCAGTCCGGAAGCCCGCCTGACCTGTTTCAGAGCTGGGGAGGCGGGGTCATGGCCGAGTACGCGCAGGCGGGTCTCCTGCGCGATATCACCAAGTACGTGAAGGGTACCGCGGGGGGTAAAACGATGGCTCCGGGGGTCATCGCGGTCTATTCGTATGACGGCAAGCAGTATGGAATGCCCTACGACATGGGGGCGGTTACCTTCTGGTACAACAAGGAAATGCTCGCCAACGCGGGCTACTCCTCCTTCCCGACGACGTGGAGCGACTTCCTCACCATGATCGGCAAGCTGAAGAGCACAGGCGTGACTCCAATCGCGCTCGCCGAGGGCGACAAGTGGCCGGGCATGTTCTGGTGGGCCTACCTGTCGATGAGAATCGGAGGGAAGTCCGCATTCGACAACATCCTTTCCGGACAGGGCAAATTCACCGCCGCTCCCTTCGTGCAGGCCGGTCAGAAGCTGGTCGACCTCACCCAGCTGGGTCCCTTCGAAGAGGGCTTCTTGGGGGCGAAGCAGACCGACGGGGCGGCCCTCGTCGGTAACGGAAAGGCGGCGATGGAGCTCATGGGACAATGGGGACCGAGCGTTGAGGCTTCTAGCTCAGTGAGCAAGAAGGGTGTCGGCGACATGCTCGGTACCGCGCCCTTCCCGGTTGTCGAGGGAGGAGCAGGGGCAGGAACGGACGTCCTCGGCGGCGGCAACGGCTACGCCGTAGGAAAGAACGCCCCCGATGCGACCGTGGATTTCCTCAAGTTCATCACGAATGAGCAGAACAATGCCACGTTTGCGGCCACGGGCGTGATCATTCCGACTGCCATCGGGGCCGACAGCGGTCTCACGGATCCGCTCATGAAGATGGTGAAGGGTATCGTCGATAAGGCCGGCTACTTCCAGCTCTACCTGGATCAGTTCTACACCCCGGCGGTTGGAAGCGCGATCAACGACAATGTCCAGCAGATCTTCGCGGGTACGATGACTCCGGCTCAGGCCGCGGCCGCGATCCAGCAAACCTACGAGATGAACAAATAGGAAAGGGGATTCAATCCGGTGCTGCGCCTCGCTCTTCGAGGCGCAGCCCGGAGCGATTCAACATGCGATACGAGAGCGGAATCGTCCTGTCAAAGGCAGCCCAAAAGAAAAGAAGAGCGACACTGCTGACGCTGATCCTTCTCATCGGTCCCGTCTTCGTCATATTCACGCTTCTCGTAATAGTTCCCGTATTCCAGGCAGCGGAGTACAGCCTATTCCGATGGAACGGCCTCGGCCCGCTCACCCACTTCTTCGGGCTCCGCAACTTTGGCTTCCTCCTGAAGGACACCATCTTTCAGAAAGCCCTACTCCACACCATGCTGATCATCGTGTTCTCGCTCGTGATAGAGCTGCCCCTGGCCCTCCTCCTTGCCATGATCGTGGGGAGGGGAAATTTCAAGCTCGCGGTCTTCTTCAGGACCTTTTTCTTTCTGCCCTTCGTGCTCTCCGAGGTCATCACGGGAGTGCTGTGGCAGTTCATCTACAATCCCCAGTACGGCCTCGTAAACCCTGTCATTCACCTCTTTGCACCGGGCAGCCCGGGGATTGCTCCTTTGGGAAGCCCCACCAGCGTGTTTTGGGCCATTCTCGTCGTGATCATCTGGAAGTACTTCGGCCTGCACATGACGATCTACATCGCAGGGCTGCAGGGCATCCCGGTGGAGCTGGAGGAGGCGGCGAGGATCGACGGGGCGTCGAACGCTCAGGTCATCCGCCTCATCGTTCTACCGCTCCTCGCTACCACGATCCAGATCACCGTATTCTTTTCGATCATCGGCTCCTTGCAGATCTTCGACATCGTGTGGGCGATGGGGCGCGGGGACCCGGTGAACGGCGCCGAGACGATGGTGACCTATCTCTACAAGTTCGGCTTTCAACGATTCAACATCGGCTACGGGAGCAGCGTCGCGGTTACGATCTTCGTGATCTGTCTCGCGTTCAGCATTGTGTATCAGAGGCTTCTGCTTCGCGATCAGAAGGGATAGAGGTGAGGGTATGATTGGCGGTGTTACCACGCGGCGCGGAACCATCGTGAGTTCCGTATTCAAATACAGCGTTTCCCTCGTTGTCACCCTGGTCATCGCGATTCCGCTCTACATTTCGATTTTCGGTGGGTTCAAGGGTCTGGGCCAGCTGCAGGCTGCGCCCTTCAGCCTCCCATCGCCGTTCATCGCATCGCAGTATACCGACCTTCTCGCGGGGAAGGTCGGCAGCTTCTGGCGGGATCTCGGCAACTCGACCCTGGTTGCCACCCTCACCGTGGGTCTGGACCTCGTCCTCTGCGCGGCGGCCGCCTTCGCCCTCGCCCGCATTCGCTTCCGCTTGAGCGGTCTTATCTACAACTACTTCCTCATCGGGCTTCTCTTTCCGCTTGCGGTGGCTATCCTTCCGCTGTACCTGCAGCTTCGGACACTCGGCCTCGTCAACAGCTACTGGGGGGTGGTGCTCCCGCAGGTCGCCTTCCAGGTGCCGTGGAACATCGTGCTCCTCCGGGGCTTCTTCATCTCCATTCCGCGCGACCTCGAGGATGCGACCGCCATCGACGGATACGGTCCTCTCGGATTCTTTTATTTCATGGTTCTTCCCCTTTCGACCCCGATCCTCGCGACTGCCGGGATACTCGCGCTGGTGGCGAGCTGGAACAACTTCTTTCTGCCTCTTCTCGTGTTCAACGATGCCGGCAAGTTCACCCTTCCCATGGGGGTGATGGACTTCATGGGCCAGCACTCGGCGGATTGGAACCTGATTCTCGGCTTTCTCACCCTTGCGATGATTCCCGCGGTGGTGATGTTCATCCTAGCGCAGAGATACATCGTGGCAGGGCTCACCAGCGGCGCGGTCAAGGGATAGGATCCGCGCGCCGCACCCATCGGCCGACACAACTTCAAGGAGCAGAGACGTCAACATGGCTAAGGAAACGACTGCGAACGACACGATGACCGGATCCTTTCGCGACAGGAGCCTTTCCTTCACCGAGCGAGCGAAGGATCTCCTCGCGCGCCTCACGATCGAAGAGAAGGTCTCGCAGATGACCTATCAGTCCGCCGCCATCCCCCGCCTGGACATTCCGGAATACAACTGGTGGAACGAGTGCCTGCACGGGGTCGGCCGGGCGGGCATCGCGACGGTTTTCCCGCAGGCGATCGGACTTGCGGCAACCTTCGACGTCCCCTTGATCGGACGGGTGGCAAAGGCCATCTCGGACGAAGCGCGGGCCAAGCACCACGAAGCGAAGCGCCGGGGGGATCGGCGCATCTATCGGGGGCTCACCTTCTGGACGCCGAATGTGAATATCTTCCGTGACCCTCGGTGGGGTCGGGGACAGGAGACCTACGGGGAGGATCCCTTCCTCACCGGCCGAATGGGGGTCGCCTTCGTCCGAGGGTTGCAGGGGGATGATCCGACCTACCTGAAGCTCGTCGCCACGCCCAAGCACTTCGCGGTGCACAGCGGCCCCGAGTCGCTCCGCCACAGCTTCGATGCGCGGGTGAGCGCCAAGGATCTCCGCGAGACCTACCTCCCCGCCTTCAAGGAGTGCGTCGTGGAGGGGGGAGCCCTTTCCGTCATGGGCGCCTATAATCGGACCAACGGGGAGCCCTGCTGCGCAAGCCCGACGCTGCTCAAGAGCATCCTTCGCGACGAGTGGGGGTTTGAAGGCTGCGTCGTGTCCGATTGCGGCGCCATCGCCGACATCCACCTCCACCACAAGGTGACCGGCACGGCGGTGGAGTCATCCGCGCTCGCGGTCGAAAACGGCTGTGACCTCTGCTGCGGCCAGGACTACCGGAGTCTCGTCGAGGCTGTGCGGCAGGGGCTCGTCACCGAGGAGACGATCGACCGCTCGGTCCTCCGGATGCTTGAGGCTCGACTTCGCCTGGGGATGTTCGATGACGACGAGGATGTGCCCTACGCCCGGATTCCGCTCGAGGTGAACGACTCGCCCGAGCACCGCAGGCTCGCCCTCGAGGCTGCCCGCGAGTCGATCGTTCTTCTGACAAACCACGACCGCCTCCTGCCCCTTCCGAAGGAGCTAGGCGCGATCGCCGTGATCGGGCCGAACGCCGACAGCCGATCGGTCCTCCTCGGCAACTACAGCGGCCTCCCTTCGAGCTCGGTGACCGTGCTTGAAGGGATTCGCGCCCGGGTGTCCCCTTCGACGAAGGTGATCTATGCGCGCGGCTGCGATCTCCTGGCGGCGGGACCGGACCACTGGGGCCGCCGGGATGACGACGGCTTTTCGGAGGCCTGCTCGGCGGCGGCCCGCGCCAACGTCGTGGTGATGTGCCTCGGGATCTCCGCAGCGCTCGAGGGCGAGGAGGGGGATGCGGCGGCCTCCGAGTCGCAGGGCGACCGCGTGCAGATCGGGCTTCCCGACGTCCAGGAGCGGCTGCTTCGGGCCGTCGCGGCCACAGGCAAGCCGATCGTGCTCGTGCTGATGAGCGGGAGCGCGGTAGCCCTCGGTTGGGCCGCGGAGAACGTTGCGGCGATTCTGGCCGGCTGGTATCCGGGCGAAGAGGGCGGGGCCGCGATCGCGGACGCGCTCTTCGGCGACTGCAATCCCGCAGGGAGGCTCCCAATCACCTTCGTTCGTTCGGTCGAGCAGCTGCCGCCCTTCGGCGACTATCGCATGGAGGGAAGGACCTACCGCTACCTGACTGAAGAGCCGCTCTATCCGTTCGGCTACGGGCTCTCCTACACATCTTTTTCCTACCGCAACCTCTCGCTCTCGAAAGGCTCGATCCTGCCGGGCGAAAGCGTGCGGGTGCGGGTCGAAGTCGAGAATACCGGAAAGCTCGCAGGCGAGGAGGTGGCGCAGCTGTACGTGAGCGACCTTGAGGCCTCCGTGGCGGTGCCGCGCTGGAGCCTGAAGGGCTTCAAGCGGTTTCGCCTCGAAGCAGGTGAAAGGCAATCCATCGAGCTCGAGCTGACTTCGAGGCTGCTTGCCCTCATCGACGACGATGGGCGCTGCATCCTCGAGCCGGGCCTTTTCCGGATCTATCTCGGCGGCAGCCAGCCCGACGGCCGCAGCCGCACCCTCACGGGCGGAAGCCCCCTCTCGGCGGATCTCGCCGTCGAAGGGGAGGCGACTCAGCTCGAATACTAGCGGCGGCTCATCCGTGCGCGGCGCCCTGGGTGCGCAACCGAAGGCGCGCGCCCGGGGCGGTTTCAGCCTGCGGCGCTGTCGGCCATGCTCCTCCGGTTCTCCTTGCCGCGCACGTACGATAGGCCCGCAGCCACGACGCAAAGGGCTGCCGAAACGATGAACGTGCTTCTGATGCCGACCACGAAGGACTGCATCGTGGCCGATCCCAAACGGACGTTGGTTCCCACGAAGAGCTGCATCATGACGTTGCGCGGAAGGCTGCCCGCCGCGACCGCCAGCGCGAGCGCAAAGCTCGTCACCATCCCCGTCTGGCGGAGGGTAGCGAGCGTCGCCGAAGCGATTCCGAGTCGGTGGCGAGGGGATGCGTTCATCGCGGCGCTGGTGTTCGGAGACCAGAAGAGCCCTCCGCCGAGCCCCATCAGGACAAGCCCGAAGGCGATCGCCCAGTAGGGGGTCGTAGGAGTCAATTGGGTGATGAACCAGAGGAGGGCGGCTCCCTGTACGAGCAGGCCGAGCGTAGCAGGCGCCCGCGCGCCGATGCGGTCCGATAACCGCCCGCTCAAGGGGCCCATGACGGAGCTGACGAGCGAGAGCGGGATGAGGAGAAGCGCCGCAGTGAGCGGGCTGTAGCCCCGGACTCCCTGGAGGTAGAAAATGACGAGGAAGTTGACGGCGAAGACCGCGAGGGCCTGGAGCATCGCGGCGAGCACCGAGAAGTTGTAGACACGGTTTGTGAACAGGCTGAGGTCGAGAACCGGGCTTGGCGCGCGCCGCTCCCAGGCGAAGAACAGCACGATCATCACGGCGAAAAGGACGAAGAGCGACAGGATGGGGAGGGAGCTCCAGCTGTATTGGATGCCGAGCGTCAGCGCAAACAGGAGGGCGACGAGACCGACACTAAAGGTAAGCGCTCCGATTGAGTCGAACCTCTCCGCGCGGTTCCGGGTGGACCTCTCTTTCAGGGCGCGGATGCCCCACAGCGTGCCGACGATGCCGATCGGCACGTTTATGAAGAAGATCCAGCGCCAGTCCGCGGCCGAGAGGATCAATCCGCCGAGGAGCGGACCGGCGATTCCGCCGATAGCCCAGGTTATGCTGTTGATGCCGAGTGCGCGCCCCCTTTCGTGCGGCGGGAAGACCTCGGTGTTGATGGCGGGGATGTTCACCATCATGAGCGCGCCGCCCGACCCCTGGACTACTCGAAAGAGAATGAGCTCGATCGAGCTCTGCGACAGGCCGCACAGGGCCGATCCGATGGTGAAGACCACGAATCCGAGGTTGTAGAGCCGAACGCGACCGAACATGTCCGCCACGCGGCCGAAGGTCAGGAGGAAGACCGTGCTGACGAGGATGTAGGCCATGATGACCCAGATCATTTGAACCAGGTCAGAGTGAAGGTCGACCATCATATCCGGGAGCGCCAGGATTACGATGGTTGCGTCGATGGAGGCCATGAGCGAGCCGATGGTTGTGACGCTGAGGGCTATCCATTTGTAGTCGATGCCCTTCTGGGCACCGGCAGACAGGTGCGATTTTCGTGAGAAGGGACCCATTTCAGCCGAGCTCCTTGTTGCCATAATGGTTGTAGTGCGCGAAGTCCTCCAGCTCGCGCCGGACCCGGAGGTAGGCCGGCGAGGAGAGCGGGTAGCCGAGACGGGCGGCGAAGGCGATCTTAAGTGGCGCGGGAACGCCGAGGATCCTCTTCGCGGCGCCCTCCACGTTGTTTGAGCTCAAGGAGCTCAGGATTTGGAAACCGATCCCGAGGGAGGAGGCCGTGAGCCACATGTTCTGCATGACGCAGCCGAGGCTCATGATCCCCAAGAAATCGCCCTCCGATGCGGGCGCCCTCCTTGCCGGGTCATAGAGGACGACGAGCAGGGCCGAGCTGTTTTGCACGAGCCCAACCTGGCCCGGGATTTCCGCGTCCGAGTCTTTCGCCGGCTTCGCCCCCGGCGTGCGCCACGAAGGCGGGAACATGGTTCCCAGGATGCCTACCTTCTTTTTCCGAAGCTCTTCCTCCGAGAAGGAAAGCTGCAGGTAGTTCTCCCGGATGAAGGTCTCGGACACCGGCCCCTTGATCGCCGCCAGGGCGTCGAGCTGCTCGATGTCTTCGACGACAACTACCTCGAAGTTCTGCATGTTGTGCGCGGTGGGCGACCAACGGGCCGCCTCCAGAATCTGATGCATGTGCTCTTTCGGTATCGGGCGTTTGGAATCGTAGGCAGTCCTGGTCGACTGCCGTTTCCGGATCATCGTCAAAAGCTTTTCCATAACTGACCTCCCGCTTCATGCTCCCATCTTCAGAACCGCCCGAAAGTGAACCTTCGACTTCATCATCCGGTCGAAGGCCAAAGCGGCCTGCTCGAGCGGGAACACCTCCACCATCGGGCTCACTCCCGCCATGAGGCTGAAATTGATGGCCTCTTCGATGCTCCCCTCGACGGAGCCCTTGATGGAGCGGCCCCCACCGAGAAGGAGCGAGGGAGGCACTATGATCGGATCTCCCGCCGCCGCGACGACGATAGCCTGGCCGTTTCGACCGAGACCTCCGAGCACCTTGGAGATCGCTTTGCCGCTCGGCGCGGTGCAGAGGATCACCCGGGCACCTCCCATTTCCGAGAGGCTGTGCGCCGGATCGCCTTCGTCCGCATCGATATAGGCGCGGGCCCCGAGCCGGAGCGCCAGCTCCTCCTTCTCTTTTCCGCGCGATAGCGCAACGGTTCGGTATCCCAGCTTTGCAGCGTATTGCAGAGCAAGGTGACCGAGGCCGCCGAGACCGAGCACGGCAACAAGCTCGCCGGCGCGCGCGCCGCTTCCCTGGAGTGCTCCGAAGGTCGTTCTGCCGGCGCACAGGAGAGGCGCGATTTCCGCCGCGGGCATCGTGTCGGGTATGGCCACGAGCGCCTCCGCCCGCGCCGTCAGGTACTCCGCGTAGCCTCCGTCGGTCGAGATGCCGGTTGTAACCGAGTGCTCGCACGCGAGAAACTGGCCCCGCCTGCAGGCGGGGCAGGTGAAGCAGTGGCCACCATGCCATCCTACTCCGACCCGCTGCCCAATCTTCCATCCGTCGACCTCTCCACCGAGTTTCTCGACGGTCCCGACCACCTCGTGTCCCGGGATTCGGGGGTAGTCTATGCCGGGGTAGTGCCCCGCCGTCACGATTGCGTCGCCGTGGCAGATTCCGCATGCCTCGACCTTGATGAGCACCTCATTCTTCTTGGGTTCCGGTCTCTCGCGGTCCACCACCTGAAGCTCGCCGCCGGGGGCGCTCACCTGAACCGCTTTCATCGATGCCATTAGGTTACCTCTTTTGTCCAAAATCGAAAGTGGGTGCTACGCACGACGCAGTCTCGCCAGTCCGGCGAGAAGGGTCTCGACTGCTCGCGCCATGTCTCTTCGCTCCTTCGGTGTGAGCCGGCCGAGCTTCTCGTAGAGAAGATCGGTGCGCCGGGCTATCTCCGCATTCAAGAGCACGAGGCCCGAATCGGTGAGATTGTAGAGCGCGCTCCTCCGATCGCCTGGATCGTTGGCCCGCTCGGCGAACCCCTCGGCGACGAGCCGACTCAGCATGATGCACTGCGCCGAAGCGGAAAGGCCGTCATGGGCCGCCAGAGACTTAAGCGGGCTCCTCCCGAGAAGGCGCAGGCTCAAGAGGGAGCGGAACTTCTCCTCGGTCATGCCCCGCTCGGGAAAGGGCGGAAGCTCCTCTCGCACGTATCGCTTCATCGTCCCGAGCAGCTCGAGAAAGCGACGCGCGGTTTCTCGGTCCGCGCTCGGCTCGCTGTCGGCCTTCTTCCCGCGACTCGCAACTGCAGGACCGGACCCTTTCGTCATTGATTTTGCCGCCGGCACCACAACCTCCAGGCGTCACTTTCCAGTAGAACAGAATTCAATTTGACAGTATAATTATTTTAACATAAAATTACATGAGCGGCAAGCGGAAAAACGGCGAGCGCGTGGGAGGAAGGATTCAATGAAGACATCCGGCAACAAGATCCTCATAACGGGAGGAGGAACCGGGATCGGTTTCAGCCTGGCTCAGGCATTCTTGAAGGAAGGCAACGAGGTCCTCATCTGCGGACGAAGGGAGGCTCGGCTGTTCGAGGCGCAGCAGCGCCTCCCTTCGCTCAAGATCAAGGTGTGCGACATCTCGCAAGAAGAGGACCGCGAGAGTCTGGCCACCTGGGCTCTCTCGCTCGGGGTGAATGTCCTCATCAATAACGCCGGGATGCAGCGGATGGTGGACTTCACCCGCGGGCTTCCCGCACTCACCTCGGGCGACAACGAGATCCGCTGCAATCTGGAGGGACCGCTTTATCTCACCGCCCGTTTCATTCCCCATCTCATGAGGAAGCAGCCCGCTGCGGTCGTCAACGTGTCCTCGGCGCTGGGGTTTGTCCCCCTGGCCATGATGCCAGTCTATTGTGCGACCAAGGCCGCCCTCCATTCCTTCACCGTCTCCCTGCGGCACCAGTTGTCGGAGACGAACATCAAGGTCTTCGAGGTGATTCCGCCGACGGTCGACACCGAGCTCGACCGCGGGGCGCGGGCAAAACGCGGGCAAACGGATCGCGGAATCCCCCCCTCGGAGGTAGCGCAGGCGGTCCTTGCGGGGATGGCGGAGGATCGGTTCGAGATTGCGGTGGGAATGGCGACGAACCTCGTCGCAGGCTCGCGGGGAAACTTCGAGCAGATCTTCGCATCGATGAACTCGAGGCGGTGAGCCCGGCAGCCGACTCGGGCGCTCGTCTCCTGCACGCCGCGGGAGGCCGCTCGATTAGCTCCGGCGGCGCCCAGTCAGTAGCGGTACTGCGGCGCGACGTATGCCTCTCGCTCGCCGTAGGGCACCCGAATTGGAGCCTGCAGCTTGTCGCGAAGACTGCGCACGTAATTGCGAATGTTGTGCTCCCGGAGGAGCGTCTTGAGGCCGGCAAGAGTGAGGTTGTCGACAAGCGCCCCCGGAAGCGGCGCCCGGCTCCCGTCGCGGTCACGGATCGCATAGTAGGATCCCTCAAGAAGGTCGACCTCCTCGCCGAACTGCACGTAGGGGTTCTCCCGGTAGAACATGTTCGCGGGGGGGAGGAGGGCGACCGGATCGTTCTCGTCGACGACACGCAGTAGCGGAAGGTAGGCGTAGCGGGCGGCTCCCGCCGCGTCGGTCACCTTGGGCTGGCCGAAGGTAATCACCTGCTGCACGTGATAGCCGTCCTTCGAAAGGAGCATGGCAAGGATGAGGGCCTCGGCGGCTCCAAGCGACTGTCCCGAGACCCGCAGCGAGTAACTGCGATTGAGGAGGGGCTTGATGCTCCGATAGAGGGCAAGCGCCATGAGCTCGAAGCCGTGGTGAACCCAAATGCCGAGCTTCGGGTTGTACTCTTTCCGGAAGCGCAAGTCATAGAGCAGGTTGCGAAGATTGGTCGTCCCGCGCACCGCAATCTCCTGCACCTTTTGCGGGTCGATCGTTCCGACGAGGTAGCGATTGTTCGTCTTGGGTATCCAGACCACCGAGAGGTCGTCGTAGGTGCGGCTCCATTGGGTCGTGATGGCGTCGCTTGTTTCGTAGCGCACCGAGGCATTCAAACGAGCAAAGTGGAGCAGCTCGCGAAAATCGATCGGCGCAGGAGATTCCGGAGCAGGCTGCGCCGCAGGGAGCGAAAAGAGCGGCTGCGGCGCGAGAAGGGCAATCGCGAAAGCGGCCCACAGGAGGGACAGAGAGGTGCGAGGCTTCATGACTCTTCCGAGAAGAATATTGCACCTCTTCCGCAAGCCTGGACAAGCGCGGATGGCCACTCTATCCTTGAAGGGTGAAACAGGTAAAGAAGAGCCTCCCCGACATCAGTCCGCGAGCCTGGGAGCATCCGGCGGACACGGCGGCGCTTGCCGCTCTTAAGGGCATCCCCGGGCTCGATGAGATTCTGAAGCGCATCCTCACGGTGACCACCGACAAGTCCCTGCGCCTCATCGCCTTGGGCTCTGCCGTTCGGGTGACCGAGAGGCAGTTCCCTCGCCTCCACCGGCTGCGGGAGGAGGCCTGCATGCTGCTCGATCTGCGCGAGCCGCCCGAGCTCTACGTCTCGCAGAGTCCCTTCCTGAACGCCGGGGCGATCGGGGTGAATCGCCCTTTCATCGGTCTGAACAGCGCGCTCATCGGTCAGCTCGAGGACGAGGAGCTGCTCGCCGTGATCGCCCACGAGCTTGGACACATCCTGAGCGGCCACGTCCTCTACAAGACGCTTCTCTATATCCTGCTCAGGGTGTCGACCGAGATTGTGCCTGTCGCCAAGCTCGTCCTTGCGGGAGTCATTGCAGCGCTCAAGGAGTGGGACCGGCGCAGCGAGATGAGCGCCGATCGGGCGGGCCTTCTCGCAACGCAGGATCCACAGGTTTCCTTTACGGTGTTGATGAAGGTTGCAGGAGGCTCCTACCCCCAGGAGATGAGCCTCGACGAGTTCCTCACCCAAGCCGCCGAGTACGAGAAGGGCGGCGACGTTGTGGACAGCGTGCACAAGCTGCTCAATCTCATCGGCGAGTCGCACCCCTTCGCGGTCCTGCGCCTGGCGGAGCTGAAGATATGGCACGATTCCGGCGCCTACGCGAAGATTCTCTCGGGCGACTATCCGCGCAGGAGCGATACCGAGGATCTGCGCGCGACCTTTGAGCGGGCGGCCGGAAGCTACCGCGAGGAGATAGAGCGCTCCCAGGATCCGCTCGCGTCGGCTCTGCGCGATCTCGGCAAGCGCATGGAAAGCACGGGCCGTGAGGTAGGAAAGCAGGCGGAGGAACTCTTCAAGGGCCTGTTCGGGGGCGGTTTCCCGCCTGGAGCGGGTGGCGGACCCTTCGGTCCCGGCGGCCAAGCCAGGCCCGGGAATGGGCCACAGCCTGGAACCGCCGAGCCCGAGGACCCGGAAGGCCGCGAGCGTCGCGATGACGCTACGCGATCTGAAAATGATTCAGATAAGGGATCCGGCTCGCAGTCTTCTTGATCTCTTCGGCCCCCGCGAGCAGGGAGCCGGTCGAGTCCCAGCTGCCGTCCAGCAGAGCATTGCGATAGGCGTGCGGCGCGGCGCAGGGAAAGCTCTTCGCGCCGGCGGTGACGCGCTCCGCCTTCAGGTCGATGGCGATCTCGGTCGCCGGAGCGGCCTTGACGAGGTCGGAAAGCGCCACCGCATCCGCCTCGCTCACCGTGACAACCGGGACGCCCATCGCCGTGCAGTTGCCTGCGAAGATCTCGGCGAAGGACTCGGCGATCACCGCCGTGATGCCCCAGTCTCGGAGGGCTTGGGGGGCGTGCTCCCGCGAGGAGCCGCAGCCGAAGTTCTTGTTCGCGATGAGGATGTGCGCTCCCGCAAAGCGGGGGTCGTCGAAGGGATGTCCCTTCTTGTTCCCCTTCTCGTCGAGGCGCTCGTCGATGAAGGCGTACTGGCCGAGCCCGGCGAAGGTGATCGCCTTCATGTAGCGCGCCGGGATGATCCGGTCGGTGTCGATGTCATTGCCGCGCACCGGGATTCCGCGGCCGCTTACCTTCGAAATGCTGCTTGAGTTCATGGTTTCTCCTGTTGGAGCGCCGGCCCTACAGCCGCGCCCGGACGTCGACCACCTCGCCGGCAATCGCGGCGGAGGCGACCATTGCGGGGCTCATGAGGAGGGTGCGCCCGGTGGGCGAGCCCTGCCTGCCGATGAAGTTGCGGTTTGACGAGCTCGCACAGATCTCGCGTCCGGAAAGCTTGTCGGGGTTCATCGCGAGGCACATGGAGCAGCCCGCTCCGCGCCAGTCGAAGCCCGCCTCGCGGAAGATCTCGTCGAGCCCCTCGGCCTTTGCTTGATTGGCGATGCGCATCGAGCCGGGCACGACGAGGGCGCGCACGCTCCCCGCGACCTTCTTGCCCTTTACGATCTTGGCCGCCTCGCGGAGGTCGGAGATCCGCGAGTTGGTGCATGAGCCGAGAAAGGCCACATCGATCTTCTGCCCCTTGATCGTCTGTCCCTCGGAGAAGCCCATGTGCTCGTAGGCGCGCTGGGCTACCTCGCGGTACTCGTTGGGAAGGTCCGCGAGCTTCGGGACGCGCTCGGAAACTCCGATCGCCTGGCCGGGGTTGATCCCCCAGGTGACCATCGGCTCGAGGCTGCTCACGTCGAGGTCATAGACGTCGTCGAAGGCCGCATCGGGATCGGAGGCGGTCGATCGCCAGAAGGCCACGGCCCGGTCGAACTCCGCGCCCTTCGGAGCGAAGTCGCGCCCTTTGAGGTACTCGAAGGTCGTTTCATCCGGATTGACGTAGCCGACCCGCGCCCCTCCCTCGATGCTCATGTTGCAGATGGTCATCCGCTCCTCCATCGAGAGCGCCGATATCGCCTCGCCCGCGTACTCGTAGGCGTAGCCGATTCCGCCGTTCACCCCGAGGGAGGCGATTATCTTGAGGATGATGTCCTTCGCATAGATGCCTGGCTTGCGCTTGCCGAAGACGTTGATCTTTCGGACCTTCGGCCGGCTTATCGCCATGCACTGGCTTGCGAGGACGTCGCGGATCTGCGAGGTTCCTATTCCGAAGGCGATGGCACCGAAGGCCCCGTGGGTGGAGGTGTGGGAGTCGCCGCAGGCAATGGTCATGCCCGGCTGGGTTAGCCCAAGCTCAGGGCCGATGACGTGGACGATTCCCTGGCTGTTCGAAGCGAGATCGAAGAACTTGATGCCGTGCTTCTTCGTGTTCTCCTCGAGGGCGCGCATCATCTCCTCGGCCAAGGTGTCGGTGAAGGGGCGGCGCTGGCTCGAGGTGGGCACGATGTGGTCGACGGTGGCGAAGGTGCGCTCCGGATGGAGCACCGGAAGCTTGCGGTCGGCAAGCATCTGGAAGGCCTGTGGCGAGGTCACCTCGTGCACGAGGTGAAGGCCGATGAAAAGCTGATCCTGCCCCGAGGCAAGGGTGCGTACCTTATGAAGATCCCAAACCTTGTTCAATAAGTTCTTTCCCATCTTGGGCTCCTGTTCCGTTAGGCTCTTGTCAGATAATCGTGTCACCGCGTCCGATCAGGAGCTTGCCTGAACGGACCACCTCGATGACTCCGTACTTGTCGAATACGCTGTTAATCGAGTCCATCTTGGCCGACTTTCCGGTCGTCATGATGGTGATCGTGTTCTTGCCGATATCCACGACGTCGCTCTTGAAGGCGTTGGCCACTTGGAGCACCTCTGCGCGCGTCTCCGGTGTGGCCCGAATCTTGACGAGGGCGAGCTCGCGCTGCACGACCTCCTCTTTTGTCGCGTCGCGTGCGTCGATCACGTCGACGAGCTTCGCGAGCTGCTTCAGGATCTGATCGAAGGTCTTTTCCTCGCCGGTCGCCACGATCACCATGCGCGAGAAGGCCGGATCGTGGGCCGCCGAAACCACCAGGCTGTCGATGTTGAACCCTCGACGCGCGAAAACGAGCGAGATGCGGATGAGGACACCGGGTTTGTTGCTCACGTACAGCGATATCGTGTGGCGCTTCAATCCGGTAGCCTGTCCGTTTGTCGATTCATTGTCTGCCATCGCACTGCTCCTTCTCTCTCAGGTGCTTCCGACCGGCTTCGCCAGCTTCTTCTTGGGCGCCTCCAGAATCATCTGGTGGTAGGGCGCTCCGGCGGGAATCATCGGATAGACGTTGTCCTCCTTCTCGACCTCCACGTCGATGACGCAGGGGCCGTCCGAATAGTCGAGGGCGGCCTGCAGGATGCGACGCACGTCGGCGCTCCTGCGGATCCGGAAGGCCTTGCAGCCGTAGGCCTCGGCAAGCTTCACGAAGTTGGGGTTGCCTTCCAGGTCGACTCCCGAGAGGCGGTTCTCGTAGAACAGGGACTGCCACTGCCGCACCATGCCCAGGTAGTTGTTGTTGATGATCATCACCTTCACGGGGATCTTGTTGACGACTGCGGTGGCAAGCTCCGCCTGCGTCATCTGGAAGCCTCCGTCCCCGACGATGGCGATTACGGTCTTGTCCGGACGGGCGAGCTGAGCTCCGAGGGCCGCCGGGAAGCCGAATCCCATCGTACCCGCTCCACCCGACGTGATCCAGTGGAAGCGGCTGTCGGTCTTGTAGAACTGCGCCGCCCACATCTGATGCTGCCCGACGTCCGCGGTGACGATCGCCTTGCCCTCGGTGAGGCGATAGATCTCGTCGATGGCATGCTGAGCCTTGACCTTGCCCTCCTTCCTGTACTTGAGGGGGAACTGCCGCTTCCATCGATCGATCTGGGCGATCCAGTCCGAGGTGTCGCCGCGCTTGGCGAGGGCGGAGATCGCCTCGACCACGAGCCGGGCATCGCCCACAATCGGGACATCGACGACGATGGTCTTGTTGATTTCGGAGGGATCGATGTCGACGTGGATCTTCGTCGCCGCCGGGCAGAACTCCTCGATCTTTCCGGTGATCCGGTCGTCCCACCGCGATCCGATCGACATGATGAGATCGCAGTCGAGAACCGCCTTATTCGCGTAGGCGGTACCGTGCATGCCGAGCATCCCGAGGCTCAAAGAGTGGGTCTCGGGAAAGCATCCCTTGCCGAGCAGGGTGTTGGTCACCGGGATCTGCAGCTTTTCGGCGAGGAAGGTAACCGCCTTTTCGGCCCCGGAGATGACCGCCCCGTGCCCGACCAGGAAGATCGGACGGCGGGCGCGGGAAAGGAGCTCCGCCGCCCGCTCGATGAGGTCGGGATCGCCCTCCTGAGGGATCTTGTAGCCGGGAAGGTGAAACTCATCGCCCGTGCTCGGATCGATCGTGGCGCTCGAGACATCCTTCGGCATGTCGATGAGCACCGGCCCGGGCCTGCCGGACTGCGCCAGGTAGAAGGCCTCGCGGGCTATCCGCGGGATGTCGCGCGCGTCCTTGACGAGGTAGGAGTGCTTTACCACCGGATAGGAGATGCCGGACACGTCGGCCTCCTGGAAGGTGTCCAGGCCGAGATTCCCGGTCGTCTGCTGGCCGGTGATGACTACCATGGGTGAGGAGTCCATGTGCGCAGTGAGTATTCCCGTGATGGTGTTCGTCGCGCCCGGGCCTGAGGTGACGAGAACGACCCCCGCCTTTCCGCTTGCGCGCGCGAAGCCGTCCGCCATGTGGGTCGCCCCCTGCTCGTGGCGGGTAAGGATGAGCTTGATCGGAGAGTCGACCAGCGCATCGAAGATCGGGATCGCGGCGCCGCCGGGATAGCCGAAGATGTACTCCACACCCTGTTGATGGATGGTGTCGACGAGGACCTCAGCGCCGGTCCGTAGTGTCTTGCTCATGTTTCCTCCTCGAGTTGAAACAATGCACTCAAGATTGCTCTGAAAGTAGCCAGTTTTGTTTTCTTGGTCAAGCATCTCAACCCAAACTACGGTGGAAATTCAAAGAAAGTGTCGTTCTTTCGGAGTCATGATTGAGAATAATCAGAAAGCGCAGCAGGAAATACCCCTAAATACAGTCCTGACTCGCACATGTGCTGCAAATCTCGCGATATTTACCTCAAGTTGGACATTCCTGAGGATGGTATACCAGAAGTCTCACCATTTTTCAGATAGAATTGAGGGGTCGATCCCTGATTGGGGCCGCAATTGACCGATTTCCAGCGGAGGAGTCGGTACCGATCGAGCCCGCTTTTTTTTCGTTGACTTCGGCTTGGTCAAGGCTATAGTTGGTCGTATGGGATAGTCACTGGGACGTGCGGTTAAGAATGATCGCATGATTCAAGTGCATCCCAAAAAGTAGACTGCAGAGGGCCTTTGCGCTGCTGCGAGCGCGGAGGCCCTCGTCGTCTCGAGCTAATCACTGCGGGCGCGTGGGTGAGAGCTCCGCGGGCGGCGTTCCACCGGATGGCACGAAGATGAGCGCAGCGGAATCGATGCAGTATCGCTTTCCGGTCGGCGGCGGACCGTCGTCGAAAACATGGCCGAGATGCGAGCCGCTCAGCGAATCGACCACCTCGGTGCGCTCCATGCCAAGGCTGTTGTCAGTCCGCAGCATGACCGCGCCGGAGCCGATCGGGCGGGTGAAGCTCGGCCAGCCGGTGCCCGAGTCGAACTTGTCCTTCGAGCTGAAAAGGGGCTGGCCGGTGGCAGCCGAGTAGTAGGTGCCGACGGCGTGATTGTTCCAATACTTGCCGGTGAAGGGCGCCTCGGTTCCCTGCTCTCTGAGGATGTAGTACTGCTCGTGAGTGAGCCGCGCACGCCATTGGGAATCGGTGAGCGTGATCGGAAACTTGAAGCGCGGCCCGACCACTTGCGGCGAGCTCGCCGCACCGAGGGCGGAAGGCCCATGGGGAGCCGCAGCTTGTCCCGGTGCGGTACGAACCGTCTCGGCCGAGACCGTTCCCATGTGCGCAAAAACCACCGCGACAACAATGAGCGCTGCGATTGCGAGGACGCCTATCAGTTGAGCGGCGAAGGATTTTCTTTGAATCTTCATGATGGTTGATTCTACCCTTCAATCGTCACGAAAGTGTCACGGAGCCCCAAGATCGGCTGCGGTGAGATTTGAACCTTTCGTGATACTTTCGTGATAGTCTACCTCTATCTTCAGACCAGCACAGAAGGAAATGGGGAGGCAGAGATGGGCACAAAGAACCTCGCTCGCGAGATAGGGCGAATCGTGACCGGGGAGGGCCGCGAGCTCTACCCCGGAGAGAAGCTGGTCTCCTGGATCGGCCGCGCGAAAGAGGTGGACCTCTATCGGATCAACGCCTTTAAGGTGGCCGATGAGATAGCGGTCGAGCGCGCCCCGCTTCTTGCGACCTGCATCGCGCTGGTCCACGAGGGGGTGCTCGACCTGAACTGGGACTTCCACTGCACCGAGTGCAACGCCGTGGCGGGAACCCACCGTCATCTTCAGGAGGTGACAGCGGTCGATCACTGCCCGCTCTGCAACGTGGATTTCCGCAATCAGCTTGATCGCAACGTCGAGGTGACCTTCACTCCCTCGGCTCGATTCTACGCGGTGAGCAGGCGGTTTCTAGACGAGCAGACCAAGGTTACCGTCGCGCTCCACAAGGAAAAGAAGATCCGATTGCCGGAGGTCTACGTCTCGGGGCTTGATTGCCTGCACATCCCCCTTTTCCGCCAGATCTTCGAGAGCGAGACCCTATCGCTGCGCGAGAGCCTGCGCATCGGGCAGGTCTGCATCATGTTCACCGACATCAAGGGATCGACTGCGCTCTACGACCGCCTCGGCGACTCGGCCGCCTACGGCATCGTGCGGGATCACTTCGATATTCTCTTTCGCACGGTCGAGGAGCACGACGGGGTGATCGTGAAGACGATCGGCGATTCGGTGATGGCCTCCTTTAAGAGACCCGCCGACGCAGTCGCCGCCGCCGTCGCCATCCAGGAGGCCTTTGGAGAGTACAACCGCCGCGAAAACCTGCGCAACGAGATCCTGGTCAAGGTAGGCCTGCACGCGGGAAGCACCATCATGGTCAACCTGAACAACCGCCTCGACTATTTCGGTCAGACCGTGAACATGGCCGCACGGATTGAGAACACCGCGGAGGGCGGCGAGGTCATCATCTCGGACGCGGTGCGCACCGATCGGGACGTCATCGAGGGGCTGCGCGGCAAGGTGGCGAACCTCACGAAACGGCTCGTCGAGCTCAAGGGCATAAGCGGCTCGCACGCGGTCTACCGGCTCAACCTTGCCGGCGCCTACGCTCGCGGCGACGGCGCAGCGCGCTCGACACCGGCAAGCGACGGCCAGGCAGCCGCGCTTCGGGGCGGAGGAGCCGCCGCGGCAAAATCCCCCTCGGGGGCGGCCGCGCTGAGGGCCGGTGCAGGCCCCGCAGGAGGTGCGCGATGAAGGCGACCTTTGGCCTGGTTCGTGGTGCGGTGCTCGCCGCGGCGCTTACGGCTCTGATCGCGGGGTGCGCCCGCGCGGGCGGACCCTTTCCCGATCCCCCGGGCGTGAAGGTGCCGGCGGAGCTCTCAAGCGGCCCCCAGACCGTCGTGCTTGCGGGTGGCTGCTTTTGGGGCATGGAGGGGCTCTTCGAGCGGGTGAAGGGGGTCGTCAACGTGGTGTCCGGTTATTCGGGAGGAAGCGCCGCGACCGCCCATTACGAGGTCGTGAGCTCGGGTACGACCGGCCACGCCGAGTCCATCGAGATCACCTATGATCCCTCGGTTGTCGGCTTGGGGACCCTTCTGAAGATCTTCTTCTCGATCGCAGAGAATCCGACGGAGCTCAACTTTCAGGGGCCGGACTATGGAACTCAATACCGCTCGGTCGTCTTCTATCAGAACGAGTATCAGAAAGAGCTCACCGACAGATACATCAAGGAGATCGAGAGGGCGAAGTACTTCTCGAGCCCCATCGTAACCCAGGTCGTTCCCTTCAAGGCGTTCTACCCGGCCGAGGCTTACCACCAGCACTTTCTCGACAAGCATCCCGAGGATCCCTACATCGTGATGTGGGATCTTCCCAAGATCCGGGACCTCGAGCGGACCTACCCCGATCTCGTCGCCGGGCGCTTCCAACCTGACCCGGTATTCGAGGCCGACACCGACGGCGGTCTGCGCAGGATGTAGGAACCCGCCTCCATCCGTCAGCTTACGAAGTGACAGGCGACCAGGTGGCTCGGGGCGACCTCCCGAAGCAGCGGCTTTTCCCGCCGACAGATCTCCTGAACCAGCGGACACCTTCCCGCGAAAGGGCAGCCGACCGGCATCGAGGTGGCGCTGAAGGGCGAGCCGAGGCTCCCATTTCGGGCGGGCAGCGGCTTGTCCCAGCGGGGAATCGAGTTGTAGAGGAGCTGGGAGTAGGGATGAAGCGGCCGGTTCACGAGGTTGGCCGCCGGCGCCTCCTCCATCAGGCTTCCCCCGTAGAGGACGCCGATGCGGTCGGCCATGTAGGAGACGACGGTGAGGTCGTGGGCGATGAAGAGGATCGTGAGGTTGAAGCGCCGCTTCAGATCGACCAGGAGATTGAGGATCTGTCCTTGAATCGAGACATCGAGCGCGCTCACCACCTCGTCGCAAATGAGGGCGACCGGCTCGTAGACGAGGGCTCGGGCAAGGGAGATGCGCTGCCGCTGCCCGCCCGAGAACTCCGACGGGCGCCGGGCGAGATCACCCTCGCGCAGGCCGACTGCCTCCATCACCTCTACCACGCGCCCTGCAAGCTGCTCGCGGCTCATCGCGCGGGGGCTGTAGCGGACCCCGGCCGTGAGAATCCGGTAGATGCTCATGCGCGGATCGAGCGATGCGGCTGGGTCCTGGAAAACGTACTTCACGTCTGATCGGAAGTAGCGAAGGAGCGCGGGTCGGGCGCGGCTGATCTCCCAGAGCTCCGGGAGCCCGTCCGCGACCCGCTCGCGTCCGGCGGCGTAGGTGATGCTCCCGCTGGAGTGAGCCACGAGCTGCACAATGATGCGGGCGAGCGTCGTCTTGCCCGAGCCAGACTCGCCCACCAGGCCGTAGGTCTCGCCGCGGCGGATGTCGAGGCTCACCCCGTTTACCGCCCAGACGTGGCGGCCCGCCGAGGCAAAGAGCCCCGCTTCGAGGTTGAACACCTTGGTGATGTCGCGCAGGCGGATGAGCGCCTCATCGCCCGCCGGTCGGGAGGCGCCACGGAAGGCAGACGGGCCGTCGGCCGCGCTTGGGCTCATTCCTTCACCCCCGGAAAGATGCAGCGGTAGAGGCTCGCCGTTCCCGCTCCCGCGCCGGCGTCCCCCGTCTCGCTGTTCTTGCCGTCACCCCGTCCGGCGGCCGCCGCCGGCGTTTCGTCGCCTGCGAGGGGCGGAACCGCCCGGGTGCAGTCATCGACCGCGAGGTAGCAGCGCGGCGCGAACGGACAGCCGGGCTCGGGGGGCATGGGATCGGGAACCGATCCTTTGATGGTGAAAAGCGAGTCGCGGGAGTGGTGACTGCCCCAGGTCGGGAGGGCATGGAGAAGCGAGCGGGTGTAGGGGCTGCGCGGCCTCTTAAAGACCTCGGCCGCCTCCCCGGTCTCGAGGACGAGTCCCGCGTACATCACCTGGATGCGGTCGGCGATCTGCCCTACGAGCCCCAGGTCGTGCGTGATGAAGATGAGCGAGAGGCGGCGCTTCTCCTGGAGCTCGGCGAGAAGGCCGACGATCTGGGCCTGGATGGTTACGTCGAGCGCGGTGGTCGGCTCATCGGCGATGAGGATCTCCGGATCGTTCGCAAGAGCGAGGGCGATCATGACCCTCTGAAGCAGTCCGCCGGACAGCTGATGGGGAAAGCTCGAAAGGCGCTCCTCGGCCTGCGGGACATGTACCTCGCGCAGGAGGCGCACCGTGCGCTCCCGTGCCTCGTCGCGAGAAATGGAGGGGTTTTTGGCGCGAAAGGTCTCCTCGAAGGTCTTGCCCATGCTGTAAATGGGATCGAAGGAGCGGCCGGGCTCCTGGAAGATCATCGAGATCACCCTGCCGCGCAGGGAGCGGACCTCCTCCCTGTCCATGGAGAGGAGGTTCCGGCCGTTCAGGAGGATCTCCCCCCCCACGACCGTGTCGCGGCCGAGCAGGCCCATGGCCGCCGCGGCCGTCACGCTCTTGCCCGAGCCCGACTCCCCAACCACTCCCAGGCACTCGCCCCGCTTCACGGTCAGATCGACTCCCCGCACCGCGTCTAAGGGACCGTTCGGTGTGGGGAAGGCAACCGTGAGCCCCCGTACGACAAGCGGCGGTCCGTCGAGACCGATCGAGGGCGGCGATTCGGCGGAGCGGCGTCGATTCTCCTCGCTAGCCACGGCGGCGCTCCCTCCAGTTCGGATCGAAGGCGTCGCGCAGGAGCTCGCCGAGGAAGTTGAAGGAGACGGCGACGAGGATAAGGAAGATGCCGGGGATGAAGAGCCAGGGATAGGAGACCAGGTTGGTGAGGGTGGTCGCGTCCCGGCTTATCATGCTCCCCCAGCTCACCGCGGGCGCGGAGATCCCGAGCCCGAGGTAGGAGAGGATGGTCTCTCCGAGAATGAAGCCCGGGATGCCCAAGGTTACGCTCACGATCAGGATCGAGGAGATCTGCGGGATGATGTGCTTGAAAAGGATGGGAAGGGCCGGCATCGACTCGAGCTCGGCGTTGGCGACGAAGTCGTTGCGCTTCACGGCGTGGACCATCCCCCGGATCATGCGCGCGGTGCCGGGCCACCCTACGAAGGAGAGAATCACCGTGATGAGGGCATAGGTTTGCCCCGGATCGAGGTTCGTGCTCAGGATCGACCGCAGGAAGAGGATGAGGTAGAGGCCGGGGATCAGGATGATGAACTCGCACAGGCGCATGATGAGCCAGTCCCAGAGCCCCCCGAAGTAGCCGGCGAGCCCGCCGAAGAGGAGGGCAAGGGTAAGCGAGATCGCCACCCCGACGAAGCCGATCGTGAGCGATATGCGCGAGCCGTAGAGGATGCGGCTAAAGATATCGCGGCCGAGGTTGTCGGTCCCGAAGAGGAAGATCGGCGATGCTCCGCTCGCGCGGTGCTCGACGTAGTCGGTCCCGATGAGGTGAGTCTTGAGAGGCAGGAGATTCCAGAGCTGCACCGGCGGGCCCTCGGCGAAGAGCCTCACCCTGGCCACTTCGCCCTTCACGCGGACATAGGTGCGCGCCACCGGATTCAGCATGACCATCGTCGCGGCCTGGGGCCCGAAACCCAGCTTCTGCGAGTACCACACCAGGTTCGGCGGCTGGTCGGAATGGCCGACGAACTGCTCATTCGGCCCATAGGGGGCTATGAACTCGCAGAAGATCATCCCCAGGTAGAGGATGACCAGTACGAGGAATGCTGCGAGCGCGATCGGCCTTCCGGGCAGCAGTATCCAGAAGCGTCTCATGATGCGGCGTACCGGATCCGGGGATCCACCAGGGCGAGCGCGATGTCGGAGATGAGCATCCCCAGGAGGATGAGAAAGCTAATGAACATGATGTTCGTCATCACGAGATTGATGTCCTTCTGGAGAACCGCCTGGTACATCAGCCTTCCAATCCCCGGGTAGGAGAAGATGATCTCGAGGATGAGGGAGCCGGAGAAGAGATCGGCAAGCAGGTTGGAGGAGCTCGTGATGAAGGGGTTCATCGTATTGCGGAAGGCATGGTTGAAGTAGATGCGCGGCTCGGCGATTCCCCGCGAGCGCAGGGCCACGATGTAGGGTTGGCCGAGCTGATCGAGCATCGTGGCACGGATGAGGCGAAGCGACCCTCCGATCCCCCCGAGGAAGGCCCCGATGAGGGGCAGGAAGATATGGTAGAGGTAGGAGGTGAAAAAGGCGAAGGCGTTGCCGCCGAAGTCCTGGGTAGGGTAGGCGGTCACCGGAAACCACCCCGTGGAGGCGGCAAACATCTGCAGCAGCAGCAGCATGAGGATCCCCGGGAAGGCGTTCAGGAAGAGGCTCACGAAGGCGACCGCCGGATCGACCCTGGTCCCCGCCTTCGAAGAAAAATAGATCCCGAGTCCGAAGGAAAAGAGCGTGAGAAAGACGAGCGAGATGAGGTTCAGGATGATCGAGTTCTCCATCCTCGTCGAGACGAGGAAAAGGACCGGGGCGCGCGAGATGAGCGAGCGGCCGAGATCGTGCTCGACGATGACCTGGTGCAGCCAATGGAAATACTGGAGGTAGAAGGGGCGATCGAGCCAGAGGCGATGCTTCGCCTCGGCAATTTGCTGGACGGTCCACAGGTTGTTTGCGGACTGAAAGCCCCGCATGCCGATCATCTGGGCGCGGACGTACTCATCCACGATGTCGCCGGGGGCGAGCGACATGAGCCCGAAGACCAGGAGACCCAGGAGCAGGAGAACGACGATCATCGTGAGGAAGCGGCCGGTAAGGAAGGTCGCAAGAGGATGGCGACGCCGGAGGGAAAAGAGAAGATCCGCCGCAGCCGAAAGCGGGTTCGCTCCGCGGGCGGAGGATCGAGCCGCGGAGCCCGCTCCTTGTCCGACGCTTTCCTGATTCATCATCGCCTCGCTAATCCTTCAGATAGACATAGTTCATGTCAGGCGAACCAAGGGTGTCGACGCGCAGGTTGCCCCAGCGATTGCGGTAGGCCACAAAGGAATCGGGATAGACGAGGTACATGAGCGGAAGCTCGTCGAGGATGATCCGCTGGTACTGGTCCCATATCGCCTTCGCCTTGACCGGGTCGAGCTCCGCGAAGCCCTTCCAATAGAGGTCGTCGATCCGAGCCTCCCAGGGGGTGGCGGGCTTCGACTGGAGGGGATTCCAGAGGTGCAGGTTCCCCGAGGAGAGCCAGACGTTCCCGCCGTCGATCGGGAAGATGCTCGAGGTAAGCCCTATAATGACCGATTGCCAGTCGTAGGTTTTCATGAGGCCGTCGACCATCGTCTGGAAGGGAACCGCGTGGACGCGAATGGTGATCCCGACTCGCTTCATCTCGTCGGCGAAGACGTTGGCGATGTCGTTGGACACGTTGTTCTCGGCCGGGACATCCAGATCGTAGGCGATGATGTTTCCGTCGGAGTCCTGCATGAGCCCGTCCTTGTTAGGCCGGATTCCGATCTCGGCGAGGAGCTTTCGCCCGCGCTCTGGATCATAGGTGTACTGCTCCTTGATTGCGGGGTCGAAAAAGGGGTTCGCGCGGTTGAAGGCGTACAGGGCGGGCTCGGCGAGCCCCCGGTAGACCTCGTTGACGATCCTGCTGCGATCGAAGAAGCAGCTCATTGCCTGGCGAAACTTGGTGTTGGTGAACCAGCGGATGTACTTGTGAGCGAGGTTCTTCGGATTCTCGTTCCATGCGATGAAGGCCCCGCTCAAGGCCGGGCCAGCGTAGTACACCGTGTAGTTCTTAGGGCTTCTTTCCACCATGTCCTCGAGGTCCTCGGGACGCAGGTTGTAGCTGTCGAGCTCGCCTGCGAGGAACTTGAGCTTCTCGGTCTCCCGGTTGGGGACGATCTTGATGTCGAAGCGATGGATGTAGGGAACCGGCTGTCCGTAGTCGTCTTTCTTCCAGTAGTTGGGGTTGCGCACGAGGACCACCTCGACTCCCGGATGGTAGGACTCGATGTAGTAGGGTCCGACCGCAGGGATGGTCCTCGGATCGGTATCGACCGACCAGAGATTCAAGACTCCATCGACCCCCTTCGCCTTTTTGACCGGCTCGAAGATGTAGCGCGGCCCGAAGTTCATGTTGCTCGCTTCCTCGGGCTCGGCGACGATGCGCGGGTAGAGCAGCTCGAACGTCCGGTCGTCGATCTTCTTGATGTCGATGTGCTTCTTCGAGCCGTCCGGCATTTGAACGAACTCGTTCGCGTAGCCGGACTGCTGGAGGGCGGGGTCGCCGACTATGTCGTTGTACCAGTAGACCACATCGTCGGAGGTCACCTTCACCCGTTTCCCCGGATCGGCGAGGGTAGTCCAGTAGAGGTCGTCCCTGAGCGTGAAGATCACCGCCATGGTGCCGGCCTTCTCGTCGACCTTGATCTTGTAGGAGGCAAGCTCCGGCTTCCACTGCTTCGTGTAGACGTCGTAATTGAGAAGATAGTCGTACAGTCCGCCCACCACGGCGCTTGTCTCGGTGTCCTGATCGTGGAGAAGGTTGAAGGATTTGGGGTCGTCGGTGATATCGGTGGTCCAGGTGCCGCCCGCTTTGCCCTTGGCGTAGGGTTCGGTGCTTCCCGGTTTGTCGACGGTCTTGGCGACCAGGCTGTTCTGGTCTTTCTTCTGGAGATAAGCGATCTGCTCGGTGGTGAGCTCCGGGACTGCGCTCCCGCACCCGGCCAGCGCGATGCCGGCGCCGACCCACACCGCTAGCAGTCTCTTCATCCCCCCTCCCGCGCGAGCCCTTCCCCGAGAGCCTTTCGACTCTCTATTCCAACCCGAAGCGCGACCTCCGTCAAGCGGGGCGGCTACGGGCGGCCGACGTTTTTCCGCATTGCGGAGGAGTAGGAGACGAAGAGCAGGATGGCAAAGAGGAGGATCGCAAGCTTCGGGAACCAATCGCCAAAGCGGGTGTAAATGGTCTCGTGGTCGGGATGGAGGGGGACCTTCGCGATCATGTAGGCGGGCCGATAGAAGGGCAGTCGCTGAACCAGATGGCCGGCCGTATCCACGTAGGCCGTGACCCCGGAGGCGGTGGCCGAGAGAAGAGGTCTCCGATTCTCCACCGCACGGAAGAGGGCGTTGACATAGTGCTGCATCCCCTCGACGGGGGTGAGCGACCAGTAATCGTTCGAGATATTGAGAATGACCTGCGCTCCCGCGCGCACAAACTCACGGACATCGTTCGGGAAGGCGTCCTCGAAGCAGATGGGCGTCGAGAAGGTCACCTTCGGCGTCCAGAAGACCGTGTACTCGGTTCCGGGCTCCCAGAGGTAGACGTCGAAGTGGGTGAGCATATCGTAGACGAAGGGGAGCTGCTTCTTGTAGGGGAAGTATTCGGTGAAGGGAACGAGGTGGATCTTGTGATAGGTCTGCATGCGCTCCCCCTCCGGAGAGAAGAGGACCGCCGCGTTGTAGTCCTTGCGAATCTCAGTTCCTTTCGGCCCCGGAGTGAGGGTGTAATCGTCGTTCCCGGTGAGGAGCCAGGTCCCCATGCTGCGCTGGTAGGCTTCGAACTCCCGGACGAGCTGTGCGAGGGGATACTCCTTCGGGTCGAGCTTGCTCCACCTCCGGATATTCGGCACGAAGGCCGTCTCCGACCAGGCCACCAGATCGGGCCGGTAGAAGAGGGCTTCGTCGGTAAGCCGCTTAAGGACCTCGAAGGTGTGGCGGTAGTCGGTCTTGCGCGGATCGGTGTTCTGCTGGACGAGCGCTATCCTCACGGTGCGGATGATCGGCTGCACCCCCTGCGCGAGGGCCGCGACGTTGCCCCCCACGAGGAGCACGAGAAAGAGGACTGCGTATCCGACGGCGGGAGCAAGCGCCCGGCGGGGTCGATCGAACGGCTGCGAGAGGATGTGGGCAAGGATGGAGCTCGCGAGGATGACGACAAAGGTGACGCCCCAGACCCCCGTGATCGCGGCAATCTGGATGAACGAGGTGAAGCGGTACTGGCTTACCCCGAGCATCCCCCAGGGGAAGCCGAGGAAGCCGCTCGTTCGCAGGAGATCGAATCCGACCCACGCGATCGGCACAATCAGGTAGCCCCACCTCTTAAGGCGATGAAAGAGCCACAGAAAGAGCGCCATGAAGATCGTGAGCTCGATGATCATGACGCCGGTCACGAACTGGAGCGATACCAGGCTGAAGGTCCCGAGCCAGAAGTTCGTGAGCATCGTCTCGAGGACCCCGAAGGCCGCTCCGTAGAAGATGCCCCATCCGTAGCGCACCCGGTAGAGGACCAGCAGCAGAGGCACCATGCAGAAGAAGGCGAGCCAGCCGATCCCGCGAAGATCAACAAAGGAAGGAAGGGTGAGAACGTAGAGGAAGGCTGCCACGAGCACGAAGGGCAGCGCCCATACGGCCGGATAGTCCCCGACGAGCAGGCGTCCGGAGGCCTCCGCCGCCCGGGCGCGCGGCCCCCGTCTCCCCGTGGTGACCACCACCGCGGTGCGCGGATAGCGGATGCGATAGGAGACGATGACCCAGGCCTGGAGGAGCAGGAGCGGAACGAAGCGCACGGCGGAGTTCAGCCGCTCGATCGTCGAATCAGGCGCAAGCCGGAGATTGCCGTGGGTTGCGGCGAAGCGCTGGACATAGCTCATGTTGGCGTTGGAGGCGAAGATGTACGACAGAAGGAACAGCACCAGCGTCAAGACCATGAGCACCTCGGGGGTCCGAAAGAGGGCCCGCAGGAGCAGGCGCCGATCCGCCGTCGCGATCCGATAGGCCCAGATGGCGTGAAGGAGGACGAGAAGCAGGTAGAGGTAGTCGCTCGGGGTCTTTCCCTTCGCCATGCCGAAAGGGCCGAAGAGGAAGATCAGGAATGCCAGAAGGGAGAGCGCACCGATCAGAAGCGTGGGAATGCGCCGCGCGATGCCTTTGGTCATGGAGACGAGCTTAGCCCGACCCCGCAATAAGCTTCAAGGCGGGGCAGCCGGCGCGCTCCTCGCGCGTTGCGCCCGCGACTGCTCCATCCGCCTTTATCATCGCCGACCGCCGGCGCGAGTGCCCACCTGGAAGCGGCCGCCGGCAGGAGGGGTCACCTGGAACCGACCGCCGCCGCGCCGCCTTCAACCGCCTGCCACGATGAAGTGCCCCTTCATGCCGAGCTCGGCGTGGAAGGGATGGTTGCAGAAGAAGTAGTAGCTCCCCGGGGCCGAGAACGCGACGTGCGTTGTGATGGTTGCCCTCGGCGGGATCGCGGCGCTGTCGATGACCTTCCCTTCCGGGTCGTCGATGGTGATGTTGTGAGACGTGCCCCCCGTATTCGTTATTGTCAGGGTGATGGTTCCCGTCCCCCGCACCTCGATGGTGTTCGGGTCGAAGCGAAAGTCGCTCGCCTTCATCGTGAGGATGCTTCCCGGGCTGACCGAGGTCCGGTAGGGCGGAACCGTTGCGCAGCCGGAAAGGATGAGAGCGAGCAGCGCGCCGAGCAGCAACACACGTGACGTCTTCATTCTCGATGCCTCCTCAAGCGCTTAGAAGGTAATGCGCAGATCAGGCGATCGGGAAGCCCTCCCTGCAGCTTCATTGCGGCCCTGATCAAGAGCAGGCCACGGCCCGTGCCGACGTCCCTCACGGTCTCATTACCCTTCCAACAGCCGGACGGCACGGACCAGATAGGCTGCCACCCCGAGCGTCCCCCAAGGGAATCCGAAGAAGCCGCACGCTCGGACGGACCCCCCTTGGCGGCTTGAGGTCTGATCAGCGCCTACTGCGGCTCAAGATCACAGCTTGTAGCCGAGGAGCAGCGAGAAATCGAGCGTGCTGTAGCCGGCCGATACATTCGTGGCGCCGAGTTGTTGCACTTGCGTGACATAGGCCTGCTCGGCGGAATTGAGGAGCTTTATGCCGTACAGCGCTTCCGGTCGGATATAGAGCCGTTGGCCGAGCGAGATATCCGCTCCTACGCCGCCCTTGATCCAAAACTGATTGAAGTCCGGCGTGATCGGAGTGGTGATCCCTTGAGGCTCAAAGTAGTCGGTTGCCCCGTGGACGAGGTTTACGTCATACTCGACGCCCAGGAGAGGGAAAAGAGTCACGGGCCCCACCTTGAACGGATACTTCAGGAGTCCCCCAAGGGTGAGGTAGCTCAAGGTCTCGGAGTAGCTCGTCGTGGTGAGGCTGGTCCCGCTAACGGTGACACTGCCTTAGGTGACATAGCCGACCGAGAGTTGCGCGTAGGTCGCGTCGAGAAACGCCTTGGCCCCAAACGGCGTGATGGCGGATTTTGCCGTGCCGGTTGTGCCGGAGAAGGTTGATGAGAAGTTGCCCGAAGCACTCGATGCGCTTGCGCCAACGCCCACGCTCAAACCGATGGCGAAGACGCCCGCTCCGACGAGCACCAGAAGTACGAGGACCGTAAGGATCTTTTTCATGATGACGTGGTCTCCTTACCTGAGGTTTTCGGTCAACAATTTAGCCCACTAAAGAGTTGCGAGGAGCCGCGGTCGAGACACGCGCCCCGATCTGTTTGGCCGCGATCGAACGGCGGTCGCGCGCACCGGCTTCGTTTCTCCGGTCCGCCCCTGCGGCGGTGCGTGATTCGTGCCATTGACAGCCATCGAGGGCGCGCACCAGGATCGCCTATGCGCAAGGTCTTTGTTACGGCCTGTGCGGTCGCCCTTCTGGCGATCGGCTTTTCCGCTTCCGCGGAGTCGCAGGACTGGCCGACCTTCGGCTGGGACGTCGGCCGTTCGAGCGCGCCGACGGTCTCGATGGGCGTCATCGCGGCAAACCTCGGCTCGCTGGTGCGGCAGCAGATAGCAATCGACGGGACCGTGGACTCGTCGGCGATCTACCTGCGCGGCGTGAACGTCGAGGGCTCGACCCGCGACGTCTTCTTCGTCACGACGACCTACGGCAAGACTATCGCAATCGACGCCGACTCAGGCGCGGCGCTCTGGGAATACACGCCCGCCAGCTACGAAGCCTTGAAAGGAAGCTATCGGATCACGACCGCGACGCCGGTCGCCGATCCGGATCGAAGGTTCCTCTACGCGGCCGGCCCCGACGGGATGATCCGAAAGCTTGCCGTTGCCGACGGCAGCGTCGTGTGGGCCACTGCAATCACGCGGCTCCCGGAGCGCGAGAAGATCGCATCACCCTTAAGCCTCTTCGATGGAAAGGTGATCGCGACTACCGACGGCTACATCGGCGACGAGCCGCCCTACCAGGGGCATGTCGCCATCCTTGACGCCGCGACCGGCGCGCTCCTGGACGTCTGGAACTCCCTCTGCAGCGACCGCCACGAGCTCATCGACCCGGCGTCGTGCCAAGAGAGCGACTCCGGAATCTGGGGTCGGGCCGGGGTGGTCATCGACTCGGCCACGGGCAATCTCTACCTCGCAACGGGCAACGGGCCGTGGGACGGCGCCACGAGCTGGGGCGACTCCGTGATCGAGCTCAGCCCGGATGCGACGCGGGTGCTCGGCAACTACACCCCGGCCAACACCGAGCAGCTGAACGAGGATGACCTCGACATCGGCTCCGCCTCGCCGGTGCTCTTGGGCGGTGATCTTGTCGCGCAGGGTGGAAAGGACGGCTGGATTCGGCTGCTCGACTGGAGCGCGATGCGCGGCACAACCCCGCATCGAGGAGGGGCGATCGACCGTGTGCGCACTCCCTCGGGAGACCGTCTCTTCACCGCGCCGGCGGTGCTGCACGACGGTCCGGCTACCTGGCTCTTCGCGGCGGACAACGGGGGTACTTCGGCGTGGACGGTCGACGGGAACCGCCTCCGGCTCCGGTGGCACAGCGGCTACGCAGGAACGAGCCCGGTGGTTGCCGACGGTCTGCTCTTCGTCTACAACCCGCGCGGAGGGCTCCACGTCTACGAGGCGACGACCGGACGGGAGGTCGCTACCTTGAGCTGCGGCGCCGGCCACTGGAACAGCCCAATTGTCGCCGACGGGCGGATCGCGCTTCCCGAGGGGAATGCGAACTGGCGCGCACTGAGCGGGGTGCTCGATATCTGGCGATTGCGCTGAAGGTTGACTTTCCGCAACCGCCGCGCGCCACCTCCTCCCTCCTGTCGTCGCCTGTCGGAAGCATCTCGATGTTCCCCTTGTCATCCTATCGGGCCTGTAGTATACTCTGAGTGACCATTTAAGCTGTTTCGGTCATAGGGATTATATGCCACGCGCCTTCACCGATGCCGAACGGCAGCGGATACGAGAGAGGCTCATCGCGGTGGGGAAGCGCCTGATCAACCGAGTAGGGCTCCGTCTCCTCGTGGTGGAAGACATCGCGCGCGAGGTCGGGATCTCGAAGGGGAGCTTCTACTCCTTCTTTCCCTCCCGGGAGGAGTTCATCCTTACGGTCTTCGAATCCTGGGAGGCGGAGTACCGAGGCGCGCTCATCCGGGAAATCTCAGAGGGCAAAGGCTCCCCTCGCGAGCGCATGGAGCGCTTCTTCCTGGGCGCCTTCGAGATGCTCGAGCGGGAGCCGGGTCTCGCGCGCCTCGGCGTGAGGGAGCTCCAGACAATCATCGATCGGCTTCCGCCCGAGCGCCTCGCAGCCCATCAGGCCGAGGACAACCGGGTTCTGGGGGAGACCTTCGGGCGCTGGATCCGCGAAGGGCTCCTCGCCCCGGAGCTCATGGATGGCCTTCGGGGACTCGTTCCGGCCCTCTTCTCGATCGCGCTCCACGAGGAGGATTTTCCGTCGGGGAGCTACCGGCCGGCGGTGAAGCTGATTGCAGAAGCGCTTGCGATGCGCATCGCCTCGAGCACGGGGAACACCTCCGGCGCAAGCGACCCAGGAGGGAAGCCATGACGAGCGGAAGCCCAGGCGGTGTCCGGACCACGGACGGCGCGGCCATCCTCGCTCGGGGCCTGTCGAAAGATTACGGCCCCGTACAGGCCGTGGTGAACGTGGACCTTGCGGTTCGCCGAGGAGAGATCTACGGCTTTCTTGGGCGAAATGGAGCCGGCAAGACGACGACGATCCGCATGCTCCTTGGGCTCGTTCGTCCGAGCGCCGGGAGCTTCTCGATTCTTGGCTCCTCGCTCAGCGAGGACCGCCAGGGCGTGCTCTCCCGGGTCGGCTACTTCGTCGAATCGGCTGCGGCCTATCCCAACCTCACCGTGAGCGAGAATCTCGAGATCCACCGGCGCCTCATGGGGGCACGCCGATCGGCAGTCGAGGAGGTCATCGCGCTCCTCAAGCTCGAAGAATATGCCGACCGACGAGCGGGGAGACTCTCGCTCGGCAACAAGCAGCGGCTCTCGCTCGCACGGGCGCTTCTCCACTCTCCGGAGCTCCTCATCCTGGATGAGCCGGCAAACGGGCTGGATCCTGCCGGGATTGTCGAGATCAGGTCCCTGCTCCGCCGTCTCGCCGACGAACGAGGCGTCACCATCTTCATGTCGAGCCATCTCCTCGACGAGGTGGAGCATCTCGCTGACCGGATCGGCATCGTGCATGCAGGGAGGCTCGTTGAGGAGGTTGACTACCGCGAGCTTCGCGAGAGCGCGAGGCTCGCCATCGAGATCGAGGTCGACGATATCGTGCGGGCAGAGCGCGTTCTGCGCGACGAGCTTGGCCTCGTCGAGCTGTCGCGCTCCGGGGAGACCTCGCTGCGCGTCGCCGACCCCAAAGCGAAGCCTGCGCCGATCGCCCGCGCGCTCGTCGGCGCCGGCATCGCTCTGGAGCGCCTCGTCGCGACGGAAGAGGATCTCGAGGAGCATTTCATGCGGTTGACCGGAGGCGCGTCATGAGATTTCCAACCGTGGTCGCGACCGAGCTCGCCAAGCTCCGCAGAAGCAAGGTGACATGGCTCTCCCTCGCCGCCTACACCTTCATGGTGGCGGTGGCCGGCCTCTTCCTGTGGATGATGAGGAACCCGCGCATGGCCGAAAGCCTCGGTCTGCTCGGACAGAAGGCCACCTTCGCCTTCGGTGGGCAGTCCCTTGATTGGCATACCTTTCTCGGTTTCATCATCGAGATGGGGGGAGTCGGGGGGCTCGTCATGTCCTCGATCATCGTGGCCTACGTCTTTGGACGCGAGTACATCGAGGGGACGGCGAAAAACCTCCTCGCCCTGCCGATCGCGCGCAGCCGCTTCGTGCTCGCCAAGGTCGTCGTATCTGCGCTCTGGTTCGCCGGCCTCACCCTCTGGCTGATCCCGGCAGCCTCCCTCGCCGGCTCGTTCGCGGGGCTCGGCGGCCTGAGCGTCGCCCTCCTGCTGCCGGCGGCGGCGAAGCTCTTTGCGCTTGCAGCGATGTCGTTCGCCTGCGCCATGTTCGTGGCCTGGGTTGCCGTGGAGAGCCGAGGCTACTTCGCTCCGCTCGGCTTTGCCTTTTTCACGCTGATGCTCGCCTCGGTCTTCGGCCATACGGGCTGGGCTCCCTGGGTCCCGTGGTCCATCGTCGGCCTCTACTCCGGCGCGGCAGGGACGGCAGCCGATCCTGGCTTGGCAAGCATTATCGTTCTCGCCGCCACCTTCCTTGCCGGCACCGGCCTCACGATCCGCCACGAGGTCTACGCCGACAACGGACAGTAGCGGGCGGTGCGAAGAACGGGTCTACGCTCGCCTTTCGCCGGCCTCCTGCCTGGGCGCGCGCCCGAAGCCCATGCGGGAGAAGAGCCTGTCGCGGCGGATGAGCTGGTGGTAGAGCGCCGCCGCGACATGAAGCGTCACGAGCGCGCCGAGAACCAGGAAGATCAGGAAGTGCAGCCGCTCGTTGAAATAGCCGTGACGCAGCGCGATCTGCCCGATGACCGCTCCGAGGATGTTCGCCTGGAGAGCGGAGAGCAGCGCACTCCCCGTGAGGATGATGACGAATAGGTAGAGCAGGACATGCGTCGCCTTGCCGACAAGATCAAGGAATGGGTTCCCCGTGGTCGCAGCGGGCGGCCTCGGCGTGAGGAAGCGGACCCCGACGCGAATCAGGACGGCTGCGAGGGTCGCGATCCCGAGAATCATGTGGAGCTGAAGCTCGGTGGCCCGAGATGCCCAGACCAGATGAAAGTGAAAGGCAAGCCCGATGGCCGCCTGCGTGAGGAGCAGGAGCGCGATGAGCCAGTGAAGTGCGACGAGCGCACCATGGTAGCGCTGAGGGGGATTGATGGTCTTCATTGCCTCAAATCTACCCCCTGATTCTAAGAAATCAGTGAAACGAGCTCCGCGGCCGCGTAGGCGCATGCGCCTCACAGCTCGAGAACCACCTCGGCCGGCGCCGTGACCCGCGGAAGCGAAACCCAGACAAAGTGAGGCTCCTCGAAGCGCCAGGAGCTCTCCCGTCGCCCGTTCTGTGCGAGGGGCGCACCGTTCACGAATACTCTCTTCGGAGCTTGCTTGCTCCAGATCCGGATCTCGTAAGTCTTCGCTCGGCGGGCCTCGCGGTAGTTTCCCTGCGGGGCGCCGATCGAGAGGGCGGTCGTGCCGTCGGTGCGGCGCTCGCAGCGGTAGCGAGTCAGGGCGTAGGAACCGTCGAGGTAGTCGTAGGATTCGCCGTCGTCTTCGTAGAGGAGTCCCTCCGACCTCTCTCCCGGATAGACGAGAAGCGTGATCGGCTCGCAGCGCTTCTCGGTCACCCACTGCATTTCGGGGCCCTGGGGAATGATGGCCCCCTCGCGAACGAAGACGGGAAGGCTCGCGAGATCGACCGGCAGGGTAAGTCTCCGGCCGCCCTCGTATCGCTCGTGCGTCCAGAAGTCGTACCAGGCACCCGACGGGAGATAGACCTCCCAGCTCGTCGCTCCCTCCGCGAGGACCGGCGCTACCAGAAGCTCGTGTCCGAAGAGGTATTGGGTTCCGAGCGTGGCGACATGCACGTCGTCGGGGTAGTCCATCACGAGGGGGCGCAGGAAGGGCACCCCCCGGATGCATGCCATCCACGCGGAGGTGTAGATGTAGGGCAGGAGCCGGTAGCGGAGGCGGATGTACCTCGTGACTATCTCCTCGATCTCGGGGCCGCGGATCCAGGGCAGCTTGCTGCGCTCGGGGTGGCCGTGTGCCCACATGATCGAGCTGAAGGCGCAGTATTGCATCCAGCGCACGTAGATCTCGTCGGTGCGGGTATCGCCGCCTGAGTAGGCGTGGGAGCCGAGGAGGGTGCCGCCGTCGCTCGTGATCTGGGAATAGTGGCCCCCCATGTCCGGCGCGCGGAAGGGGTTACCCGAGAGGGCGGAGTTCAGGCTCTTTTCGATCTGCGAGGCGAGGACATCGAGCCCCGAGTCCATGTCGCCCGGCTGCACGATGACTCCATAGCGGTGGAGCCCCGCGTAGCCGCTCCTGCAGCGCTGCACGACGCGCAGGCGAGGGAAATCCCGCCGGTGGCCTTCGAAGAGGGTCCTCTGCCGAAAGAGGTCGAAGACATTGTGGCAGCGCAGGGAGGAGCCGGCAGAGAGGTCGCCCTCTTCCGGCCCCTCTCCCCCGTCGTTCCACCAGGAGCTGATCCCTGCCTCGTAGATCTTCTTGAGCTTCGACCACCACCACGTGCGCGCTTCGGGGTTCGTGAAATCGATGAACACACTCCCCCACGCCGGGTTGTAGGCGACCGGCGAGCCGTCCTTCGCGCGCACGAAGAGGCCCCGCTCGAGGAGCTCCTGGTAGCCGGGCGTATCGGTGGTCGCCTGGGGATACTGATGGGCCATGAGCGTGAAATGCAGGGAGCGGAGCCGCTTCACGGTCGCTGCCCCTTCGGGAAAGAGATAGGGGTTGAGCTCGTAGGAGGCGATGGGCCTGTCCCAGCCCTGCTCGCGCATGAAGGTGCGGCTGTAGCTTGAAAGAAAGGTGATGTGATCGCAGGGGATCTTGCGCTCGCGCAGGGCGTGCGCCAGGTCGAGGATCTCCTGGCCGTTTATGAAATGGCGGGTCGACTGCTGGTAGCCGAAGACCCAGCGCGGGAGCATGACCGGAAAGCCCGTCAACTCGTAATATCTCCTCACTATCTCGTCCATCGAGGGACCGTAGAGGAGGTAGAAGTCGAGGGCCCCGTGCGCCGCCCGATAGGTGAGGAGCCTGCCGGGGGTCGCCTCGATCGAGCTTTCGTAGGGGTTGTGAAAGAAGAGGCCGTAGCCGGCCGTGCTCACCACGAAGGGGGAGGGGATCTCCGAGCCGACGTGGGCGTTGTGACGAGTCCAGATCCGGTGCTCCCTCCCTGACCGCTCGAAGCCCTCGCCGCCGTCGCCCAGGCCGTAGAGCCGTTCGCCCTCCGCGAGCGCAAAGCGCGCCGCCACCGGACGGAGCTCGGCGGCTCCGGCCGCGTGCACGCCGCCCCCCGGCGCGTCTGCCTCCGGGCCGCTGCCGGCGGGGGAGTCTCTTCGCACGGGTGGGATCTCCCCGCGCGCTTCCGGAGTCGTCCCGAGCGCCTCACCGGGTTCGCTGGAGAGGAGCCGCCGCCCGCGTGCATCCGCAAACTCGACCACGAAGGGCGATGCCGTCACCGTGACGCGGAGCCGCTCGGTCTCCATGACGGCCCGACCCGATGGCTCTTCGCCGCGCATGCGGACGGGGCAGGACTCCCATGCGCCGTGGTCGAGGATGATCCGCTCTGCCTCCCCGTACGCCTCGCGGGAAGTGAGCCTCACGTTGATGATCTCCGGAGCGCAGACCTCGATCTCGATCGTCCCAAACGCGCTTTGAGCGCTCACGGATCGCTCCCCGAGCGAAGGCCTGTCGACGTTGCCTATCCATTCCATGACCTGTAGCTTCGCGAAGCCTTGACGGGCTGTCAATGAGGAGCCGATGCGCGTATCGTGCCCCGTTCGCAGAAGGTATCGTATACTTGCAGGCAGCATGAAAGATCCGGCCACTTCCCAGGAACAGTGCGAGCCGTGGGTGCTCTAGCTCCTCGGCGACTACGTCACGCTGCGAATCGTCGATGTCCTGCGCCCTCAGGCGCTACGCTTCACCGAGATCCAGCGGCGCATCGGCGACACCAACCCTGTCGTGCTCACCGACCGGCTGAAGCGACTCGAAAGCGACTGCCTCATTGAGCGGCGGGAGGGCCGGGATGAATCACGCCATTACGATAACCGAGGCCAACTTCGAAGAAGAGGTCGTGCGCTCGAGCATCCCGGTTCTCGTAGAATTCGGGGCCGAGTGCTGTCCGCCTTGTAGGCTCATTGAGCCGATCCTCGACGAGCTCGCCACCGCTTGCGACGGAAGGATCAAGTTCTGGATGCTGGACACCGACGAGCAGCCGGAGGTGACCTCCCACTACAACGTCGTAAGCGTCCCGACTCTTTTGCTCTTCAAGGACTTCGTATAGCACGAAGCTCGCGCGTCCCTCGCCTTTTGCGCAGCCGCCAGGCAGGGCGCGGCTCGCCGCTCAATGATCCCGCGCCGCTCGCGAGTCACGGCACAGCTCTCTTCCCCAACTACCCCCTCGCCTGTATGATTCTCCACGAATACCACGACGTCCGAAATCTCCTCCACACAAGGGGCCGATGATGAACGAGGCGCGTTTTCCGCGAGACTTCTCCTTCGGAGCCGCGACGGCGGCCTACCAGATCGAGGGCGCATGGGACGAGGACGGCAAGGGCCCCTCGGTGTGGGACACCTTCGTGCGGCGCAAGGGCGCAACCTGGCAGGGGCAACGCGGCGACATTGCGGTCGACCACTACCACCGCTACCGGGAGGACGTGGAGCTCCTCAAGGAGATTGGGGCGAACGCCTACCGCTTCTCGATAAGCTGGCCGCGGGTCATGCCCGAAGGGAGGGGAAAGGTCAATCAGAAGGGCCTCGACTTCTACCGCCGCCTGGTGGACGCGCTTCGTGCCGCGGGCATCACCCCCTTCGTCACCCTCTACCACTGGGACCTTCCCCAAAGCCTGCAGGAGCGCGGCGGCTTCGCCGTGCGCGACTGCGTCGGCTGGTACGCCGACTACGCGCAGGTCGTCGTGGATGCGCTCGGAGACAGGGTAAAGCACTGGATCACCCTGAATGAGCCGTGGGTCAATGCGGTGAGCGGCTTTCTCTTCGGTGACCACGCGCCGGGAAGGCGCAATCCCTGGGCCTGCATGCGCGTGTCCCACAACTTCCTTCTTGCGAACGCCGCAGGCTACGAGGTGATCAAGAGCCGCTCCTCGGGAAGCTCGGTTGGGGTTACCTTGAGCCTCATCCCGGTCTATCCGATGCGTGACACCGGGCCGGACCGGAGAGCCGCCGTCATCGCCAATCAGTTCGCGAATGATCTCTTCCTCGACCCGCTCTGCCACGGGAGCTTTCCCGAGCCACTTTGGAAGAGGCTCCGACTCCTCCGCCCTCGCGTGCGACCGGGCGACATGGAGACGATCAAGGGGAAGTTCGATTTCATCGGGGTCAACAACTATACCCGCGAGCGAGCCTTTTTCGCTCCCTGGATTCCTTTGCTGGGGGTGTGGATGACGGGGCGCAACCTTGACGGTCACGAATATGTCGAGAACGGTGTCCAGCATACCTCGATGGGGTGGGAGGTTTACCCGAGGGGGATCTACGAAGCGACCATGCTCATCAAGGAGCGCTACGGCAATCCTCCGATCTACATCACCGAGAACGGGGCGGCCTTTGAGGACCGGCTCGATGACGGAACGGTGAGCGACCCCAAGCGCGTCTCCTATCTACACGACTATCTCGCCGAGGTGCGGCGGGCCATGGACGACGGTGTGGACGTGCGGGGCTATTTCGTGTGGACGCTCATGGACAACTTCGAGTGGGCCTTCGGCTTCAGCAAGCGCTTCGGCCTGATCCACGTCGACTTCCCCAGCCAGCGACGAACGATCAAGGAAAGCGGCCGCTGGTTTCGCGAGCTCGCTACGACTCGAGTGCTCCCGCCGGTCGACTTTCGAAGTAGCGATCGAGGATAGCCAGGAAGACCCTTCCCGGAAGAAGATAGGGAAAGAGTCCGCGCAGGGCTCCCCGGAGGATGGCGCGCTGCCGCGCGGAGGCGAGACGGTCGATCGCAAGATCGTAGGCAAGGGGGGGCTTCGGCAGGCCGCTGTGCGACTGATCGCCTGAGCGGAGCACCCGCCTGACGAGGCGCAAGGCCGGCCGGAGGCTCCGGTGCTCGATCGAGCCTTCCTCGCCGCGGACCCTTGCACCCGCGGCGCGGATCTCGGCGAGGAGCTCAGGTAAAGAATAGGCGCGGACGCGTTCCATATCGAGGGCGAGCGCAGCGCACTCGGCGAGGGCGAGCACGATGTTGCGATGCTCTCGCATATCGCGCGGGAGGTGCTCGCGCAGCCGGCGGAGCAGAGTCCGGCCGGGATCGCTGCCGAGCAGGCCGGCAATGGAAGGTGTCGATGCCCCCTCCTGAAGGAGACGGCGGAGCTCCGCGGCAAGCTCCGGGTCGGGGGCGACGAAGTAGCGAATCCCCTCGTAGCGACCGAAGACTCGCATGGTGTCGAGGTAGCCGAGCTCCATGAAGCGGCGGATGAACTCCTGATCGAGATCGAAGATGCTACCCATCTCTATCGAGTTCTTGATGTAGACGGTCTCGGTGCCCACTACGTCGGGCTTGCGGTTGAAGCCTAAGCCGGAGATGTCCACCACGATGATGCGCCGGTAGCCCCTGCTGCGGGCCATGCGGAAGGGGATGTTGTCGAAGACCCCGCCGTCCGTGAAGCGCTTGCCCTGGATCTCGGCCGCGCGGAAGGCGGGAAACGAGGCGCTCGCGAGGAGGTAGTCCGCGAGAAGTCCCTCGGGAATCTCCTCGAGAAAGATAGAGAGGGCTTTGTGGTTGGTCAGCTCGTAGGTCGTGATCCCGAAGTCGACCCCTGAAGAGCGGATGAGGGGCTCGTCGACCGAGCGATGGATGAGGTCGCGCAGCGGCTTGGTATCGAGCCCGTGGTTCCGCAGGATGAAGCGATTCAGCTCGGCAAAGGAAGCGAAGCGGTTGTGCGAAGCCGCGGTTCGCTGGCCGCCCGCGAGGCTCGGCGGAACTGCGACTATCCGATCGATCGATATGCTACGCCACAGCTCGATTGCCGCGTCGTAAGCCCCCTGCGCCATGAGCGCGCCGTTCAGCGCTCCGACCGAGGCTCCGACGATCGCATGAAAGCGAAGTCCGAGCTCCCGGAATGCGCGCCAGGCGCCGATCTGGTAGGCCCCCTTGGTGCCGCCGCCCCCGAGCACGAGGGCGTAGGAGCGATCGTCGGCTGTATCCCCCACAGGATCGTTATAGCGGAACGGCCGCACGATGTACAGCTGCGGAGAGCGTAGGTCTCGCGGGCGACGGTTGTATAGGGCGCTTACGCTGCGGTAGAATAGCGGGCGGCATTTTCGGCCCGCGAGAGGCTGATTGCGGAGCACAGGGGTGAACAGGCGGTTTGTGTCTGAGGGCCATCTTATCGATTCCAACATCCTACCTCGGATTCTCAACCTCATTGTCGAGGAAGGGGCGGAGTATCGGATTACCGCCTTCGAGATCGGCCAGACCAACCTCGAGCCCTCCCACCTGGAGTTCGATCTGGTTTCGAAGAGCGACGAGCAGTGTGCCGCGATAACCGCAAAGCTCGTCCAGCTCGGCTGCTATGAGGAGAGCGTCTCCGAAGGAGTGACGAAGCCTGCCGAGCGTGACGGGGCTGTTCCCGACGATTTCTATTCAACGACCAACCACCGGACCGAGATCTTTCTCGGCGGCAGGTGGCAGGAGGTTGCCAACCAGCGCATGGACGGTGTGGTTGCCATAACCGAGCGCGGGCCCGAGTGCAAGCTCCTGCGCGAGGTGAGGAGAGGCGATCACATTCTCTGCTCATCGGAGTCGGTGCGGGTCTTTCCGCCCGCCCGCGACCGGGAGGCGGACATCTTCAGCTTCATGACCGGCGACGTCTCCTCGGAGCGCAGCGTCGACGTTGCGGTTGCCCAGATCGCGGAGGACCTCGTCGAGTATCGCGAGGCGGGCCGCAAGGTGATAGTCGTCGGGGGGCCGGTCGTCGTGCACACCGGCGGGGGGCCGGCCCTCGCCGCCCTGATTCGCGACGGCTACGTCAACGGGCTCCTCGCAGGCAACGCTCTCGCGGTGCACGACATCGAGTCGGTCCTCTTCGGAACCTCGCTGGGAGTCGATCTTGCGACCGGTCGGCCCATCCACGAGGGACACCGCAACCACCTCCGCGCCATAAACCGGATCGCCGCCTGCGGCTCCATTGCGGAGGCGGTGCGCCGGGGTGAGATCACCCGGGGGATCATGTTCGAGAGCGTTCGTGCCGGTATACCCTACTGCCTCGCGGGCTCGATCCGCGACGACGGCCCCCTCCCCGAGACCGAGATGGACATGTTTCGCGCCCAGGCGCGCTATGCGGAAATCCTGCACGGGGCCTCGATGGTCCTCATGCTCTCGACCATGCTCCATTCCATCGGGACAGGGAACATGCTCCCTTCGTGGGTACGCACGGTGTGCGTCGACATAAACCCGGCCGTGGTCACCAAGCTTGCCGACCGCGGATCGAGCCAGGCGCTCGGCATCGTGAGCGACGTCGGCTTCTTCCTTCGCGCCCTGGCCGAAGAGCTTCCGGCGCGCATCTAGCAGGTTGTTGAAATATGACTTCAGGGCGCGAGAGTGGACCTTGGGCCCGTAGGTAGCGAGGAGTCCCGTAGATGAGCATCGATCTGAAAAGCCTGCACCCTCTCGAGATCAAGCTTCTGCGTTACGCGCAGGGCGAGCTGCGCGCCGATCGCGCCACCGCCGAGCTCGGCATGAACATCGGTCAGTACAACCAGGCAACAAGCTGGCTGCTTGGCAAGGGGCTCATCCGCGAGAGTGCGCGCTCGACGCGCACCCTCTTCGAGCTCACGGAGCTGGGCCACCAGTACCGCGCGAGCGGTGCCCCCGACGAGCTGATCCTGCGCGTCGTGGGGGAGCGAGGTCCCCTTACGCTGCCCGAGATCGCACAGGCAGCGGGAATCGAGCCGAAGGAGATCGGCTCGGCCTACGGCCAGCTCGCGAAAGAGGGGCTCGTCTCCATGGACGAGTCGAAGCGGGTTGCTCGAAAGGGCGGCGAGCCTTCGCGCCGGATCGCGGTTGTCCGCGGCCTCCTGGAGCGTGCTGCGAAGGTCGGAGCGCTCGAAGAGGAATCGCTTGGCGACGAAGAGCGACAGGCAGTCGCTGCGATTGCCCGTAAGCGGGGAGTGGGGAGCGCCCCCTTTAAGGTCGCGGAGCGTGAGGAGGTGGTCTATCGCCTCACCCCCGCGGGAGAGCAGACCCGAAAGAGCCTCCTTGCGGCCGGAGCCATGGGGGACGAGATAGGCCAGCTCACCTCGGGAATGCTCGCTTCGGGAAGCTGGAAGGGAAAGAGCTTCCGCGGGTACAACATCGCTACCCCTGCGGCGCGGATCGTCCCCGGACGGCGCAACCCCTACGCCGAGTTTCTCCAGTGGGTCAAGGACAAGCTGGTCTCGCTCGGCTTCGAGGAGTTCGACGGGCCTCTCGTCGAGACCGAGTTCTGGAACGGCGACGCCCTCTTTATGCCTCAGTTCCACTCCGCCCGCGACATCCACGACGTCTACTACGTGAGGGAGCCGCACCATGCCCGCGAGATCGAGCAGCCCTGGCTCGACCGGGTTGCCGCCGCCCACGAGAACGGGGGAGGCACCGGAAGCCGCGGCTGGGGCTACGCCTTCGACCGGGACTTCACCCGCAAGCTCATCCTGCGGAGCCAGGGGACGGTCCTCTCTGCGAAGCAGCTTCCGAAGGCGAAGATCCCCGGGAAGTACTTCGGGATCGTCCGTTGTTTCCGCTACGACCAGGTCGATGCCACGCACGGAGCCGACTTCTACCAGACCGAGGGGATCGTCCTCGGCGAGGATGTGAATCTGCGAACCCTGCTCGGTCTTCTCAAGATGTTCGCCGAAGAGGTGGCCGGAGCGACCGAGGTCAAATATGTCCCGGGCTACTTCCCCTTTACCGAGCCTTCCATCGAGGTGCACATCAAGCACCCGAAGCTTGGCTGGTTCGAGCTGGGGGGCAGCGGGATCTTCCGCCCGGAGGTTACCGAGCCCCTCGGAGTCAAGGTGCCTGTCCTTGCGTGGGGGCTGGGGATCGACCGGATGGCCCTCATGCAGCTCGGCCTCTCCGACCTGCGGGAGCTTTTCACGGGCAACATCGAGAGCGTCCGACTGCGGAGGAGAAGCTAGTCATGCCGAAGATCGAGATTTCAGAGCAAGCGCTGCGCAAGCTTATCGGCCTCCCTGTAGCGTCCGGGGAGCTCGAGGGGCTCCTCACCGTCGCCAAGGGCGAGCTTGACGGGCGGGAGGGCGATCTCCTCAAGGTGGAGCTGAACGACACTAATCGCCCCGACCTGTGGTCGACCGCGGGGCTCGCTCGGCAGCTTCGCGTCTACCTCGGCGGGACGACTCCCCGCTACGATTTCTTTTCGACGCCGAAGAAGGCGCAGAGCCCAGGGGAGCGGATCATCCTGGTCGATAAGGCGCTGCAAGGAATCCGGCCCTTCATCGCGGGCTTTGCGGTGGCCGGCCGAAAGCTCGATGAGGCGGCGCTTGCCGACCTCATCCAGACCCAGGAAAAGCTCTGCTGGAACTTCGGCCGCAAGCGCCAGTCGATCGCGATGGGGGTCTATCGCAGCGACGCCATCACCTACCCGATTCACTATCGTGCGGCCGATCCCGATTCGACCCGCTTTGTCCCCCTGGGAGCGGAGCCACCGCGGCAGATGAGCCTGCGGCAGATCCTCCGCGACCATCCGAAGGGTCAGGAGTTTGGATCGATCGTCGCCTCCTTTCCCCGCTTCCCCTACCTCGAAGACAGCACGGGAGCGACGCTCTCCTTTCCTCCCGTCATCAACAGCGCCGACGTCGGGGCGGTCCAGATCGGCGACTCGAAACTCTTTGTCGAGCTGACCGGGACCGACCTCTCCACCCTGCTCCTCGCCACATCGATCGTGGCATGCGACCTTGCGGACGAGGGCTTCACGATCCTACCCGTGGCGGTGCGCTACCCCTTCGACACGCCCTTCGGCCGCGAGGTGGTGACTCCCCTCTACTTCCAAACCGACCTTTCGGTGGAGATCGAGTATGCCAACAAGCTCCTCGGCGCCTCCTTAAGCGCGGAGGTGGCAGCTGCGGCGGTGCGGCGGATGGGCTGCCCAGCCTCAGTTTCGGGTGGCAGGATCACGGTCACCGTCCCGGAGTATCGGAACGACTTCCTCCATCCGGTAGACATCGTCGAGGACGTGATGATGGCCCGGGGGGTGGAGAGCTTCGAGCCCGAGCCGCCGAGCGACTTCACGGTGGGCCGCCTTTCCGAAATAGAGAGCTTCGCGCGGCGGGTGAAGGATGTAATGGTCGGGCTCGGCTACCAGGAGATGATCTTCAACTACCTGGGTTCCGGCCGCGATTTCGTCGAGCGCATGGGAGTCTCTCCCGAGGGGATGGTGCGCATTGCAAACCCCATGAGCGAGAGCTTCGAATACGTCCGCTCCTCGATTCTGCCGGCTCTTCTCGAAGCGGAGTCGGTCTCGGCCCACGCGACCTATCCTCACCTGATCTTCGAGGTCGGGAAGGTCGCCTACCTCGATCCGGCAGACGCAACCGGCACGGTGACTCGCGACTACCTTGGCCTCATGATCGCCGACAAGGAGGCCGGTTTCAATCAGGCGCGTGCACACCTTGCGGTCTTGTTCTATTATTTGGCCATCGAGCACACGCTCGAGGCGGCGAGCGACTCGCGCTTCATCCCGGGGCGCTGTGCTGCGGTGGTCGTCGACGGAAAGAAGATCGGGCTCTTTGGCGAGATTCACCCGCAGGTTCTCGAAAACTGGGGCATTCAGATGCCGTGCGCAGGGGGAGAGATCGACCTGAATCTGCTCCGGTGACTTTCGCCCCAAACGGAGGATAGCGATGGAGATCAAGCTTCACGCGGTGCAGCTCGCCTGGGAAGAGGGCTGCAACATCATCGTGGGCCAGACTCACTTCATTAAGAGCGTTGAGGACATCGCCGAGATTGTGATCGCCGCGGTGCCCGGCATCGAATACGGGCTCGCCTTCTGTGAGGCATCAGGCCCCTGCCTGATTCGCACCGAAGGCAACAGTGCGAAGCTCGTGGTCGAGGCTACCGAGTGCGCGAGGGCGGTCGGCGCGGGCCACACCTTCTATCTCATCATCAAGAACGCCTTCCCGATCAACATCCTCAATCAGCTTAAAAGCTGCCCCGAGGTTGCCACCATCTACGTGGCTACCTCCAATCCGCTTCAGGTGGCAATCGCCGAAAGCAGCCAGGGCAGGGGTATACTGGGCGTTATAGACGGTGCTTCGCCAAGGGGCGTGGAGAACGAGAACGACAAACGAGCGCGAAAGGAGCTCCTTCGCAAGTTCGGATACAAGTTCTCCATTTAGGTCATGGCGCGATCGAGAGGGGGACGGAAGTGAAGAAGATACTTATCATCGACGAGTCTCCGCTTTTTCGGGACTATCTTGCAAAGAAGCTCGTCGAGAAGAAGTTCGACGTGGTCCAGGGCTTAAACGGTCTCGACGGTGCCATCAAGATGCGCAGGGAGACACCCGATCTCGTCGTCATGGACTACTACCTTACCCGCAAGAACAGCCTTGAGGTGCTCCAGGAGAAGAAGGAGAATCCGAACGTTTCCGGAAAGCCGGTGATCTTGGTCTCTTCCAAGATCGACAAGGGGAAGCTCGTCGAGCTGAAACCCTACAACATCAAAAAGATCTTCATGAAGCCTCTCAAGATCGACGTCCTCCTGAAGTCGGTCGCCGATCTTTTGGGTGAGAGCATCGAGATGGACGACACCCCCTGTATCATTGAGGCTCATTTCAACGACGAGATTCTCTTCATCGAGATCGCCCTCGGCCTCAACGTCGAGAAGATCGAGCTCCTCCAGTACAAGATCACAGAGCTCCTCGATCTTTACCAGGTCCGCGTGCCGAAGGTTCTCCTGATGTTTGCGAACCTCACTCTCAAGGTCGGCGACTCGGGCAAGCTGCAGGCGCTCTTGCGCGCGGTCATCGACTACGGCGGGGCCAACCCTCGCAATGTGAAAATCCTGACCAACGACGATTTCGTGAAGGGGTATGTCTCCTCGCACGCCGACTTCGCCGGCATCGAGGTGGTGAACTCCCTCGAAAAGGCGATGGACTCGCTTCTCATCGCGAAGCCTGAAGGGAGCGGGCGGGATGCAATAGCCCGCGAGCGGCTCTTAAAAAGCCTCATCCCCAAGTCCGGCAAGGAGGAGACCGTCGAGATGCGCTTCGCCACCGAAGCGGCCTCGCCTCAGGAAAGTCTCGGACAGCTCGGCAAGGATGTCATGATCGGAGTCGTCGACGACGACGAGATCATCCGCGAGCTGATAAAGACGGTCTTCGCCGATACGGGGTGGACGATTCGCACCTATGTGAACGGCAAGGAGTTCGTGAACGATCCGCTCAAGAGCCTTCTTGATCTCATCTTCCTGGACTTGATGATGCCGGAAATGGACGGCTTTCAGGTTCTCGAGCATTTGAAGCAAGAATCCCTGCGCCTGCCCATCATCATTCTCTCGGCTCTCTCGCAAAAGGAAACGGTCGTGCGAGCCGTGGGCTACGGCGTCTTGAGCTACATGATTAAGCCGCTCCGCCCCGAGCGGATCCTCATGAAGGCGGCGGAGATCCTGAAGACCAACTTCTAGCAAGGAGAGCGAGCGACGAACAACCTGGAGATCTACCGGAGCATCTTCCGCGACTCGTCGATTGGGGTCGTGCTCTTCGGCAAGAGCGGCGCGATTCTCCTTACGAACGGCGCCTTTCGCCGCATGGTCGGCAGGAGCGAGGCCGGGCTTGCGAACAGCCCGTTCCTCGAGCTTATCCACACGGATGATCGCGATTACTGTCTCCGCGAGCTCTCGCGGCTAACCTCCGGCAAGGCGCGCCACGCGACCGTCGACGTGCGTTACCTTGGCGGGGAAGAGCGTTCCGGGTGGTGCCGCGTCAACTTCTCGCTCGCGGCGCTCCCGGATCGAAGCGGGCGATTCATCATCGGGCTCGTCGAGGAGATAAGCCGGCAGAAGGAGAACGAGGAGCGGATAATCGCCTCCAAGGCGGCGGCGGAGCACGCCTTCCGCGAGGCGCAGGAGGAGCGGGAGGAGGCCGAGCGGGAGCGCCTCGCTTCGCAGAACGCGGCTCAGACGAAGTCCGATTTCCTCGCGAACATGAGCCACGAGATCCGGACCCCGATCCACACCGTGATCGGAATGGGCGACCTTCTCGCCGAGACTCGCCTGGATGCGGAGCAGCAGGAGTACACTGCCCAGATCCAATTTGCCGCGGACGTCCTCTTGGGCCTCGTCAACGACATCCTCGACTTTTCGAAGATCGAGGCGGGGAGGCTCGTCCTCGAATCGATCGATTTTGATCTCTACAAGATGGCAGGAGAGGCGGTGGACCTCGTCGCGCTTGAGGCGCACAAGAAGGGGGTCGAGGTGATTCTCTTCATCGAGAACGACGTGCCCCAGTTCGTCCGCGGCGATCCTGTGAGGCTCCGCCAGGTCGTCATCAACCTTTTTAACAACGCGGTGAAGTTCACGCATCAGGGAGAGATAGTCGTCTCGATAATGAAGATCCTCGAGACCGAGACAAGCGTGAAGCTCCATCTCTTCGTGAAGGATACCGGAGTCGGGATTCCGACCGACAAGCGCTCGCGTCTCTTCCAGGTCTTCTCCCAGGTGGACTCTTCCACGACCCGGAAATACGGAGGTTCGGGCCTCGGCCTTTCGATCTCGAAGAGCCTCGTGGAGCTCATGCAGGGCGAAATTGGTGTGGAAAGCAAGGAGGGGGTCGGCTCCACCTTCTGGTTCAGCATCGAATTCGGAAAGAGCTCGAGCATGCTCGCCCCCGCGTGGGATGTCCCCGACCTGCTTGCGGGAACGAAGGCGCTCGTCGTGGATGACATACCTTCGGCGCGAATCGTGGTCTCGCGCTACCTGCAGGGATGGGGCTGCAGGGTCCACCAGGTCGAGAGCGGGATCGATGCGCTTTCGGCGATGAGGGAGGCCGCCGCCGCGGGCGAGCCCTACGGCCTCTGTCTCATCGACCTGCTCATGCCAGGGATGGACGGCTGGCAACTCGCAAGCGAGATCCACGCCGACAAGCGGATACACGGAGCAAAGCTTCTTCTCCTGAGCCCGGCAGGAAAGAGCGGCGAGGAGGCCAAGATGAAGCTCCTCGGCTGGTACAACGGCTACCTGAGCAAGCCCGTGAAGAAGGGGCTCCTCTTCGACACCCTCCGGCGGGTGTACAGTGACAAGGTTGATCTTGAATCGGTAGAGGAGCTTGCGCCGATCGAATCGGTGGAAGAGCGCAGGGCGGCGGAGAAGGACGCGGCGACCGCTCTCGCGAGCCCGCGGGCGCTTGCGGGCCGAAGCTATCGTGAGCCGGATGATGGAGCGCGACCGGCGGCCGCAGCGGGGCTCCCTGAGTGGGAGGGGTCCGAGTCCCCACCGGTGCGCCTCCTGGTCGCAGAGGATCACGAGGTGAACCGCCACCTCTTTCAGACGATCCTTTCGAGCATGGGCTTTGTGGTCGAGCTCGCGGCGAACGGCCGCGAAGCTGTCGAGGCGGTGACGGCGAGGCCTATCGGGTTCTTCGGGCTCATCTTCATGGACGTGCAGATGCCCGAGATGAACGGCTACGAGGCGGCGGCGAAGATCAGGGAGGCAGGCATTGCCACCCCCATCGTCGCGGTTACCGCAAGCGTCACCGAGAGCGAGCAGGAGCGATGTCGCAAGGCGGGGATGTCCGATTTTCTCGGGAAGCCCTTCAAGAAGCGCGATCTGATGCCGGTGCTGGAGCAGTGGCTCGGGGCTCCCGCAGCGTCCGGGTTGCCTTCAGGCGATGCGGGCAGCGCAGCTCCTCCTGTCCCTCCAAACGGAAACGGCCATCCCTCCAAACGGGTTACGGAGCTTTCGCACGTCGACCCGGCGGTCTTCGATTTTCGCGAGGCGGTCGCGACCTTCATGGGAAAGTCCGAGGTGGTCGATCGCATGATCCATTCCTTCCTGGAGAAGGTGGAGGGTCAGCTCCCGAAGATTCGAAGCGCCATCGCGACGGGCGACTTCAAGGCGGCGAAGGCCGAGTCCCATTCGATCAAGGGAAGCGGATGGAATCTGCAGATTCGTCGCCTCGGAGATGCGGCGGCAAAGGTCGAAGCTGCTGCGGCCGACGGGAACTCCGCCGCCGCCAGCCGCGCCCTTCGAAGCCTCGAGGCCGCCTTCGCGGAGCTCAAGGCTGCCGTGGGCGGTCCTCTGCCGGTGTAAGGGCTGGGCGACTACTCGACGGGGGATCTCCTGGCGAGGGGCATGCGGCCGCGGTAGCCCTCTTCAATTCGGTGGAACCACGCGAGCTCGCTCTCGTCGCTGCGCCAGCAGAGAAAGACCGTCTCTCCGTCGATGATCGAGGGAAAGTCGACCAGGCCGACCGAAAAGCTCCAGTCCTTGTAGAAGCACCCCATCTCCTCAAGCTCGAGAAGATGCTCTTGCAGCTCCTCCTGGAGGCGCGGGAGCGCCCTGTCACCCCCCTCGCAGGCGTGGATCTTGCGCGCCGTCTCCAGAATGTCGGCCACGATCTGTCGTACCAGAGGCAGAGCGCGCTCCGCCTCTTCACGCGTGAAAATCCGCTTGAGATCCATGTACCGGGCGATTTTCGGCGTCGCGGAAGGGATCGTCAAGAGGGGCGCCCGCTCGTTACTGAGCCTGCCCCTGGAGCTCCAGCGGGATGAACACCCAGCCGTAGGGTGTCCCGCAGGTGATGGTTCCGCCGAGGGTAAAGGAAACCGCCTGAGCCTGGATGGCATTCAGAATCATGCTGAGCGTCTTGCCGGTAGAGTTCTCCATCTGAAGGGTTACCGTCGCCGTCTCGCCAGGCTGAATCTCGGTAGACCTCTCGGTGTGGAGAAGGCGGTACCTCTCCTGGTTGAGCACGAGGAAGGTGTCGACCCGATCGACGGAGATGGGGAAGTCGTTCGTGTTCTTGACGTTGAGCCTTACCCTAAAGAGATCTTGGGTAGGAAGTCCAACCGCGCCCGCGAAGCTCACCAAAGGGATCCGGGGAATCGGCAGCTCGATGGTTCGGGTGAATGCGATAGGCTGGAAGGTGGAGGCCGCGGACGGATAGACCACCCCGTCGAAGGTCACCTTGAGCTTCCCCTCGGCAAGGAGATTCGGCGCCTGGTTAAGGATGTCCTTCATTGAAATCTGGAACGGGAAGGTGACCGTCTCGTCGCCATTTCCGTCCATGCGCTTGAGGTCGGCGAACGTCGAGGTAAAAAGCTGCTTATCGAAAAGCGCACTGCCGTAGTCGACCTTTTCCAGCTCGAGCGATTTGCGCATGTTGTTGTGGACGACGATCCTTGCCTCGAACTTGACAACGTCCGGCGTTATCACCGTGGAAACAAACCGAGAGACCCTCACGGTCGGAGGCACAGGGGTCTCCGGGCCTTGGCTCGCGCACGCGGCAAGCAACCCGAGCAGGGCGGCTCCCGCGAGAAGCAGGCGAATTGGCTTGAACATGGTGTCCTCCCGCGTGCATTGTAGCTGCCGCCTCCCTCCCGGTCAAGGAAAAGGATTTGCCGTTATCTTCAGGCGGTAAGCCTCCCGCTTCGCCCCGGCAGGCGGTCGGAGAGGTAGCGCAGCCCGCTCATGCGCTCGCTCAATTCCCAGAGCCGGCGGGCCGCATCCTCGTCGCAGGAGCGTTTGGAGGAGGGCCTGGGCTCGTCCATGTACCAATAGCGTCCAGTCTGGCCGGCGATGAGCGGGTTAGCTGCCAGGAAGGCGATCGATGCCGCGGACTGCACCGGACTGATGCCGCGCCGCGCCCGCCAGCGCCAGAATCGGCGGATGAGCGGTCCGGTCGATTTCTCGCCGATCCTGGTGTTGACGAGCCCGGGGTCGGCGGCGAAGGTCGCGATGGAGGCCTCGCGGCTCTTTGCGGGATAGGCAGCCAGCCGCCGCGCGAGCTCGCGGGTAAATAGGACCGTGGCAAGCTTAGACTGGGCATAGGCCGAAAGGCCATTGTATCCTCGGCGCATCCCGACGTCCCGCCAGTGAATTCGGCCGAGGGTGTGGGTATCGGAGCTGATCGTGATGATGCGGGCGCCGGGCGCAAGGTGGGGAAGGAGAAGCCCGGTGAGCAGGAAGGCGGCGAGATAGTTCACGGCGAATTGGAGCTCGATGCCGTCGACGCTCTCCCTTCGCTTCCACGTAAAGAGGCCTGCGTTGTTGACGAGGACGTCGATCGGAGCTTCCCGGGCCGCCATCCTCTGGGCGAGCGCCCTCACCTCTTCCAGCGACGAGAAGTCGGCAACCTCGGTTTCGACCAGGCCGCCCGCCGTCGAGCTCCGTATCCGAATCGCGGCCTCGGCGCATCGGCCGGGATCCCTGCCGACGCCGATGACCCGCGCCCCGAGGGAGGCGAGGCTACAAGCGACCTCGAGGCCGATGCCTGAGGTTGCCCCCGTGACGACACACACCTTACCGTTCATGGACGTGCTCTCCTCACCCATATTGTATCCCGCATGTGTCGCGCGTACCCGCGCGTTTTGAGGTCGCGCGGAAGGTAGACGGGGCCTTCATCCGCGGCGCTGTTTACACGACGCAAGCGCGCGGGTAAGCTCACTGCTCGAAGAGGCGACCAATGCAGATCGAAGTGTTTTCAACGAAAGACGAGGCGGGAACCGCGGCGGCCGAGCGCGGGGCGGCCATTCTCAAGAGCGCCCTGGCGGATGCCGCCGCCCGAGGCGCGAATAAGCCCGCGCGATTCATCGCTGCCACGGGCGCCTCTCAGTTCGGGATGCTCGATCGCCTGACTGTCGCCGCCGGGATCGACTGGGCGCGCACCGAGATGTTTCACCTCGACGAGTACGTCGGCATAGGCGCCGATCATCCCGCGAGCTTCCGCCGCTACCTCCTCGAGAGGCTGATCGGCCGGGTGCGTCCCGGCAGGGTGCACCTCATCGAGGGCGACAGCCCTGATCCCGAGGCCGAGGCGCGCAGGCTTGGCCGGCTTATCGCCGAGGCGCCGGTCGATGTCGCGTTTGTCGGCATCGGGGAAAACGGCCACCTTGCCTTCAATGATCCTCCCGCAGACTTCGAGACGGAGGAGCCCTACCTGGTCATGCGGCTCGACGAAGCCTGCCGGAAGCAGCAGGTGGGTGAAGGCTGGTTCGCCTCGGTCGCAGAGGTGCCCGCCCGGGCCATCTCCATGTCGATTCGCCAGATCATGAAGGCGCGCGCGATTATCTGCACCGTTCCCGACAGGCGGAAGGCCGAGGCGGTGCGGGCCTGCCTCGCCGAGGGCGCTCCGGTGAGTCCCCTCCATCCTGCCTCGATCCTGAAGCGTCACCCGAACGCCTTCATCTTCCTCGACCGCGACTCGGCGGCGCTCCTGTAGATAAGGCATTGCGCGCAAACGGCACCGCCCCGGCGGAGGCTCGCGCAGCTAACGCACCCGCTTCCCTGCCGGACTCACCGCCGTGCATCTCGTCTTCGGGATCCAAGGCGTCGACCTTCTTGCCGGACCCGCCGCCTTGACTTTCAAAATCCACGATATTAGGTTGTATGCGAAAGTCTTAGCAGCGCAGTAGGAAACTAGATCCCTGCAATGAACAGGCAGACGCGAGGGCTCGTGCGTCAAGCGGCCCAGCCATCCATCCCGCATAGGCGGCCCATACTCTGCATCGAGGCTCAGCGTGCCCTCCGGTGAGATGCCGATTGCGTGCGTCGGTCTGAGCTACCGGAGCGCTTCGGTGGAGCTGCTCGAGAACGTCTCAGTCTCCGCCGACGCGCTGCCTGAGGTCTTGACCGAGCTCTCCGGTGAGCCGGGCGGAGAACATGCCGAGCTGGTGGTGCTTTCGACCTGCAACCGCGTGGAGATCTACGGAGCGCGACCCGGCCTCGCCGAGCGCGGGAGGGCCTACTTCTCGCACCGCAGCGGACTTCCCCCCTCGACGATCGAGCCCACGCTCCACCTGTTTACCGGCCGTGAGGCGGCAGAGCACCTTCTTCGGGTGGCGTGCGGCCTCGATTCCCTGGTCGTCGGCGAGTCGCAGATCCTCGGACAGGTCGAAAGCGCCTACGCGGCGGCTCAACGGGCCGGATGCGCGGGGCCGGTCATGGCCGCGCTCTTTCAGACCGCCATTCGATGCGGAAAGCGGATTCGCAACGAGACCGCGATCGGGCGGAGCGCCGAGAATATCAGCTCGGCTGCGGTCCATCTCGCGGAGAGCTACGTCGGAGATCTCGGGGAGGCGCGGGTCCTCGTCGTCGGAAGCGGGGAGATGGGGCGGCTTGCCCTGCGCACCCTTCGCAATCGCGGCGCCCAACGGATCGATCTCGTCAACCGCCACTTCGAGCATGCTGCGAAGGTTGCGCGGCGATGGGGAGCGAAGGCTCACCTCTTCCAGAACCTGCCCTGCCTCCTTGAGGCGAGCGACGTTGTCGTCAGCTCGACGAGCGCTCCTCGGCCCATCATCACCGCCGAGATGGTGCGGGCGGCAATGGCCGAGCGGCAGGGGCGGCCGCTGGTCCTCATCGACATCGCCGTCCCGCGGGATATCGACCCGGAATCGAGCGCCATTGAGGGCGTCCATCTTTTTGACGTCGACGCGCTCAAGTCGCTCGACACCGCGCGGGACGGGGCGACCATCGCTGAGATCCCGGTTGTGGAGCGGATCATCGTAGAAGAGCTTGCCGAGGTCCAGGTGAAGATGGCGGAGATCTCGCTGCGGCCGGTCATCGCCGAGCTCTGGCTGCGAGCCGGGAAAATCCAGGACGAGGTTCTCGCGCACACTCGCTCCCGCCTTTCGGAGCTCGACGATGCCGAGTGGGCTCACGTCGTGAATCTCGCGCAAGCGCTCGTGAACAAGCTCTTGCACGCCCCGGCGACCCGACTGCGCATCGAAGCGGCAAACGGCCATGCCTTCGACTATGCAGAGGCGCTGCGCTACCTCTTCGATCTTCGCGCTCCCGGAGCTGTGCGGGAGCCCCCCGGTGACAAGGCCGAAGGACAATGACCGTCCGGGTCGGAACCCGCTCATCGAAGCTTGCCCTCTGGCAGGCCGAGCTCGTGATCGGCCGGCTGCGCGAGGCGCACGGCGGGTTGGAGTGCCGCGTCGTTGCCTTTTCCACTCAAGGAGACGAGGTGACCGACCGGCCCCTCCCGGAGATCGGGGGAAAGGGCGTCTTCACGGAACGGATTGAGGAGGCTCTTCGCACGGGCGAGACCGACATCGCCGTGCACTCCTTGAAGGATCTCCCCGTCGACGAGGCCGAAGGTACCGAGATCGGTGCAGTCCTGGGCCGGGACGAGGCCCGCGACGCGCTAGTTTCGCGAGGGGGCCTGTGTCTCGATCGCCTGCCGGTTGGGGCTGTAGTCGGGACAAGCAGCACGCGCAGGCAAGCACAACTGCTTGCCCTCCGCCCCGACCTGGTTGTGCGCCCCATCCGGGGTAATGTCGAGACGCGCCTTCGCAAGGTCGAGGAGGGCGAGTACGACGCCGCCCTGCTCGCGGGCGCCGGGCTCGCCCGGCTTGGGCTCTCAGGAAGGGTGAGCGAGTGGCTCGATGTCAGGCTCTTCTTGCCTGCGCCGGGGCAGGGGGCGGTGGCGGTCCAGTGCCGCGCCGGCGATCGCGCGACGCTGGCTCTCCTGGCTGCGATCGACGAGCCTGAGCTCCGCGCGGCGACGGAGGCCGAGCGGGGATTCCTGCGGGCGCTCGGCGGCGGGTGCTCGGCGCCGGTCGGGGCGTACGCCACGGTCGGCGGAGCGACGGCCGCCGGCCGGATCGTCACCCTGCACGCTCGGGTGATTGCGCCGGATGGAAGCCGGACGATCGAGGTCGAGGGAAGCGGAACGGGGGCTCGCGAGGTCGCCGCAAGACTTGCCGAGCGAGCCCGCGCGCAGGGGGCGGCTGCTATCCTTCAGGCCGCCGCGCACCCGTCGCCGGCCGCTCTTTCAGGGAGGCGGGTCGTCGTTACCCGGACTCGCGAGGGGAGCGATGAGCTGTGCGAGCGCCTGGAGGCGCTTGGGGCGACGGCGCTCGCACTCCCACTCATCCGGATCGAGCCGGAGCCGGCGGGGCTCGCCGTCGAGGAGGCGATCCGCACCCTCTCGACCTTCCAGTGGCTGGTCTTCACGAGCTCAAACGGCGTAGACCACTTTTTCTCCCGCCTCACGGCGGGGGAAGCGGGGAGCGCGCACGCGCTCTCGTCGCGCCTCAGGGGGGTGAAGATTGCGGCCGTGGGCCAGAAAACCGCCGAGGCGGTCGCGCGATGGGGGCTTGCCGTGGAAGTGATCCCCGGCGAGGCCACCGGCGCCTCCCTTGCCCGCGAGCTCGGCGGGCGGGTGACCCAATGGCCGGTGCGCATCCTCCTCCCGCGGGCTCGCGAGGGGGGCGCGGAAATCGTCGAAGGACTGCGCGCGCGAGGTGCCGAGGTGGTTGATCTGCCCGTCTACCGGACCGTCCCCGCGGAGCCGAGCGGCGCGGAGGCCGCCGCGTTAGAGGAGGGGGCCGACGCCATCCTCTTCGCGAGCGGCTCGGCCGTTCGCGCTTTCGCGGTGCTTGCGGGCAGGGAGCCCAGGGTTGCCGCGATTGCCGGGAGCGCGGCGATAGTCTGCATCGGGCCTTCGACCGCCGAAGCCGCGCGAGACCTCGGTTACCGCGTCGCGGCGACCGCAGAGGAGCACACGAGTGACGGGCTTCTCCGATCCCTTGTTGCCTTTTTCGAGGATTATCATGACTAAAAACGAACCGACAGCGGCCCTAAAGCCGAGACGACTGCGGACCTACCCAAAGCTGCGCGCGATGGTACGCGAGACCTCCTTGGCCCCCGAGGACCTCATCTATCCTCTCTTCGTGACCCACGGGAAAGGAGTCCGAAAGCCGATCGCGTCGATGCCCGGGGTCTTTCAACTCTCGATCGACGAGCTGCTTGCCGAGCTGGGGGAGGTCGTCGCCCTGGGGATCCCAGCCGTGCTCCTCTTTGGGATTCCGGCCGCGAAGGACGCTTCAGGCTCGGAGAGCTACGCTCACGACGGGATCATTCAGCAGGCGATCCGCGCAATTCGAATGGAGCGGCTGGATCTCCTCGTCATCACCGATGTCTGTCTCTGCGAGTATACGGATCACGGCCACTGCGGCATTCTCAATACCGGCGGCCTCCACCGCCCGGTTCTCTCGCTTCCCGAAGGATACCTGCTCAACGACGAAACCCTCGATGCCATCGGGCGGGTGGCGCTGTCGCACGCCGAGGCTGGGGCCGATATTGTCGCGCCGAGCGGGATGATCGATGGGATGGTGAGGGCGATACGGGAGGCCCTCGACCGTGGGGCCTTCGGCCATGTGCCGGTGCTCTCCTACGCGGTGAAGTACGCCTCCTCCTTCTACGGCCCGTTCCGCGAGGCGGCCGAAGGGGCGCCGCGCTTCGGCGACCGGCGAAGCCATCAGATGGATCCGGCGAACGTGCGGGAGGCGCTCAAGGAGGCCGCCCTCGACGTCGCGGAGGGGGCCGACCTCCTCATGGTGAAGCCGGCGCTTCCCTATCTGGACGTGATCCGCGCGGTGCGCGGCCGCTTCCCGGAATATCCCCTCGCGGCCTACAATGTGAGCGGCGAATACGCGATGCTCAAGGCGGCAGCCGCGAACGGCTGGATCGACGAGCGGCAGGCAGTGATGGAGGTGCTCACAGGGATCAAGCGCGCCGGGGCCGATCTCATCATCACCTATCATGCGAAGGATGCGGTGAGATGGATGGAAAGGAGTTGAGGCATGGAAGCTGAGGTTGCGCAGGAAAAACGGGGGGAGAGGGCGTCGGGAAGCGCGCCGGATATCCGCGAGAAGGGCCGCTCCAAGAGCGGCGAGACGACAGCCACGGACAGGCGCCTCTTTGTCCAGCTCCACGCCTTCGGCGGGTGCCGCGACTCGCGCGGCATCGCGCAAGCCCTCGCAGAGGCGGGGCTCCACGGGGTGCTCTACGAGGATCTGAACGATCCCTCCGGCATCGGGCTCCTCACCTTCGACGAGCGGCCCGACTATTTCCTCGACGTCGCGCACCCGCTCCTCAGGCGGGGACCCTTCGAGGGGCTGCGCTTCAAGGAGGAGTACACCATGGTTGGGCGCACCTACTCGATGGGGTGGGAATCGGACCTGGAGGAGGCGCTCATTACCCGGCCGAAAACAAGAATCTTGAGCCCCGAGCTTCGTTGGGCGGTCTGGTATCCGGTCCGGCGCGCAGGCGCCTTCGAAGAGCTTGATTCAGGCGAGCAGCACGCGGTCTTGAGCGAGCACGGCAGCATCGGCCAGTCCTTCGGTCGAGCCGGGATCGCCCACGACATCCGGCTCGCCTGCCACGGGCTCAACAAGGAGGACAACGACTTCGTGATCGGAGTCGTCAGCAGCGAGCTCTATCCCCTCTCCGCTATCATCCAGCGGATGCGAAAGACGCGCCAGACGGCGCGCTATCTCACCCGCCTCGGTCCCTTCTTCGTCGGCCGCGTGCTTTGGCAGGCGAAGGAGTCATGAGCGAGCGTCGCTCGGCGAGCGGGGGTGCGGCTGGCGGATCCGGCGCTCCGGAAGAGCGCTCTCGGGCGGCCGATTCTGCCTTCTTGCGGGCCTGCCGCCGCGAGCGCGCCCCCCGCACCCCAGTCTGGTTTATGCGCCAGGCAGGCCGCTATCTGCCCGAGTATCGCGCGGTGCGCGAGCGACATCCCATCCTCGAGATCATCGAGACTCCCGAGCTCGCCGCGGAAATTACCCTGCAGCCCCTGCGGCGCTTCGATCTCGACGCGGCCATCATCTTCGCCGACATTCTGCCGCCCCTGCGCACGATGGGTCTCGAGATCTCCTTCGGGCGAGGCGACGGGGGCGAAGGACCGGTCATCGCAAACCGGATCGACCGCACCTTCGACATAGACCTGCTGGCCTGCCCCCCCGCCGCCGAAGGGCTGGGGCCGACTCTTCAGGCGATCCGGCTCGTGCGCAGCGAGCTGGACCGCACGGGAACCCCGCTCATCGGGTTTGCGGGGGCCCCGTTCACCCTCGCAAGCTACGCGATCGAAGGGGGGGGCTCGCGGACCTACGCGAGGACGAAGGCTCTCATGTACGGCGAGCCTGCTGCCTGGAAGCGGCTCATGACCAAGCTGGTGAGCGTGCAGGCGGATTTTCTCATCGAGCAGGCGAAGGCCGGGGCGCAAGCCCTCCAGCTCTTCGATTCCTGGGCGGGAATCGCGCTTGGCCGCGAGGACTACCTTCGCTACGTCCAGCCCTACAACCGCCGGCTCTTCGAGGCGGTGAAGCCGCTCGGGGTTCCGGTCATCAATTTCAGCACCGGCACAGGGACCTACATCGAGGAGGTCGCAGCCGCGGGCGGCGAGGTTATCGGGGTCGACTGGCGGATGGGGCTCGACGCCTACTGGAGCAAGATCGGGCCGCAGCGTGCGATCCAGGGCAATCTCGACCCGGGTGCGCTCCTCGCTCCCTGGCGGGAGCTCATCCCGCGGGTGGCGGCAGTCCTCGCCGCAGCGGACGGCCGCCCGGGCCACATCTTCAACCTCGGCCACGGCGTCTACCCGGAGACGCCGATCGACAGCGTAAAGCGGGTTGTCGACTTCGTGCACGAATGGAGGGGCAATGAGCCGAAGCGATGAGGGGACGATCGGCGTGCTCGTGATGGCCTATGGGGGCCTGAGCTCGCTGGAGGAGCTTCCCGGCTACCTCGCCGATATCCGCGGCGGCCGCCCCACTCCCAAGGCGGTCGTGGAGGAGATCGGCAAGCACTACGAGCGGATCGGCGGCCGCTCGCCCCTTCTCGAGATAAGCCGCTCTCAAGTGGAGGCGCTCCAGCGCCGCCTGGGAGAGGAGCCCTTTCGCTGCTACCTGGGGATGCGCCACTGGGCGCCCTGGATCGAAGAGGTGGTGGGGCGGATGGCCGATGAGGGGACGGCTCGCGCGGTCGGGATCGTGCTTGCCCCCCACTACAGCTCGATGAACATCGAGCGCTACTTTCAAAAGGTGCGCGACGGGCTCGAGCTCTACCGCGCGAATATCGATTTTCGCTTCGTGAAAAGCTACCACGACGCCCCAGCGCTTATCGAGGGGCTGGCTCGGCGCGTGCGCGAGGGGATCGACCGCTGGCCGCAGGAGGAGCGCGGGAGGGTCCACGTGGTCTTCAGCGCGCACAGCCTTCCCAGCCGCATCCTCGGCCAGGGCGATCCCTACGACGGTCAGCTTCGAGAGACCGCCCGTCTCGTCGCAGCGCGCGCAGGGCTCGCCGAGGGACGCTGGTCGTGGAGCTACCAATCCGCGGGCAAGAGCCCCGAGCCGTGGCTCGGGCCGCAGCTCGAAGAGTACATCGCCGAGCTCGCAGGGCGCGCCGTCCGCGATGTGGTAGTCGTGCCGGTCGGATTCGTGGCGGACCACGTGGAGATCCTCTACGACATCGACATCGAGGCGGCGGAGGTGGCCCGACACTGGGGGATTCGCCTGGAGCGGCCCCCGGCGCTGAACGACGATCCGCTCTTCATCGAGGCGCTTGCCGGAGCGGTGGAGGGTGCAGCCCTTGAGGCGGGCTGGATCCGGGGAAAGGCGAGCCGATGAGGCGGCTCGCAATCATCGGCGGAGGGATCACGGGGCTTGCCGCCGCCCACCGGGCACAGCGGCTGCTGGAAGGCTCCCCGCTCGGCGGGGACGGCTTCGAGATTACCCTCCTCGAGCGCGAGGAGCGTCTCGGCGGCAAGATCGTCACGGAGCAGGAGGGCGGTTTTCTTCTCGAAGGGGCGGCGGACAGCTTCCTCACGCGCAAACCGGCAGCGCTCGCCCTCTGCGAGGAGTTGGGGGTCGCGGGGAGGCTTGTCGGACAGCTCCCGCAGCCGGTGCGCTCCTTCGTCATGCACCGCCACGAGCTGTATCCCCTCCCGGAGGGCTTTTCGGGGATGGTCCCCACCAATCTCGATGCCCTTCTTGCGACTCCCCTCCTCTCCCAGGCCGCCAAGCATCGGGTACAGATGGAGCCCTCCATCCCCCCCGACGGCCCTTCGGGGGATGAGTCCATCGCCCACTTCATGGCGCGGCGGCTCGGGCCGGAGGTGTTCGAGCTTCTGGTCGAGCCGCTTCTCTCCGGGATCTACGCCGGCGACGCCTCCACCTTGAGCCTCATGGCTACCTTCCCGCGGCTGCGGGAGATGGAGCGGCGGAGCGGAAGCCTCTTGAAAGGGCTCGCCGCCGAGCGCGCGGCTCAGGCGGCCTCACAGCCTCCCTTCGTCACCTTCCCCGAGGGGATGGGCGAGCTGGTTCGGATTCTCGGCGCAGGGCTCTCGGGAACGCGCATTCGCACCCGCGCCGAGGTCCGAACGGTGGAAGAGGGCGAAGGCGGGCGCTACCTCATCGGATTGAGCGACGGCTCCGCCGTCGAGGCCGACGCCGTCATCCTCGCCACCCCGGCCTTTGCGAGCGCCTCGCTTCTCACGCGGCTCGACCCTGCTCTCGCCGAGCTTCTCGCCACGATCCCCTTCGCCTCCGTTGCCGTCATCCATCTCGGCTTCAGGCGCTCTGATCTTGAACGCCCGCTTGAAGGCTACGGCTATCTTATCCCCCAGGTTGAGGAGAGCGACCTCCTTGCCTGCACCTGGACCTCGAGCAAGTGGGGCGGCAGGGCGCCCGAGGATGCCGTCTCCGTGCGTGTCTACGCGGGCCGCTACGGCCGCGAGAAGGTCACGGAGCGGCCGGACCATGCCCTTCTCGAACTGGCGCGGGCCGAGCTTGCGGCGACGCTCGGGGTGAGCGCCCAGCCGATCCTCTCTCGGGTCTACCGCTGGGAGCGGGCCCTGCCGCAATACACCCTCGGACACCTCGATCGCCTCGACGCGATCGAGGGTCGAGCCCTCGCGCATCAGGGGCTGCTCCTCGCCGGGGCATCCTACCGGGGGGTTGGGGTTCCCGACTGCATCGACTCGGGGACCCGCGCAGCGACTGCGGCGGTAAGCCATCTGCTGGAGGCAGGATGAGAGAAACGGCACTGTCTGAGAAGCTCTTCGACGAGGCGCTCACGCTCCTTCCCGGCGGCGTCGATTCGCCGGTTCGAGCCTTTCGGGCGGTGGGCGGCAGACCGCTCTTTATCGCGAAGGGCGAGGGGGCCTACCTCGTCGACGTCGACGGCAATCGCTACATCGACTACGTCCTCTCCTGGGGACCGCTTGTCCTCGGTCACGCCCACCCGCGGATCGTCGCCGCGCTCACCTCTGCGCTCGCGGCCGGAACCAGCTTCGGCGCCCCAAGCCCGCTCGAGAACGAGCTAGCAAGGCTCATCGTCGCTCGAGTTCCCAGCGTGGAGATGGTGCGCTTCGTGAGCTCGGGGACCGAGGCCGTGATGAGCGCCCTGCGTCTCGCGCGCGCCTACACCCGGCGGTCGAAGATCGTCAAGTTCATCGGGGGCTACCACGGCCACGCCGATCTGCTGCTCGTGCAGGCCGGCTCGGGGGTTGCCACGCTTGGGCTTCCCGATTCCCCTGGGGTCCCGGCCGGCGCCGTGGCCGATACCCTTTCGGCCCCTTACAACGACCTCGCCGCTGTCAAGGAGCTTTTTCGCGCCCATCGGGGCGCCATCGCAGCGGTGATCGTCGAACCGGTAGCGGGCAACATGGGGGTGGTCCTCCCGCGGGACGGGTTCCTCGCCGGATTGCGCGAGATAACCAAAAGCGAGGGGTCGCTTCTCATCTTCGACGAGGTCATGACCTTCTTTCGCGTGCATCCCGGGGGCGCGCAAGGACTCTATGGGATCCGGCCGGATCTCACAACCTTCGGCAAGGTGATCGGCGGGGGCATGCCGGTCGGCGCCTACGGGGGCCGGCGCTCCATCATGGAGCTCGTCGCGCCGGCGGGTCCGGTTTACCAAGCCGGGACGCTCTCCGGCAATCCGCTCGCCATGACCGCCGGGATCGAGACCTTGAGGGAGCTGGCTGAGCCGGGAAGGTGGGAGCAGCTCTCGCAGGCCGCACATGGGGTGACCGAAGGGCTTCAAGCGCGAGCGCGCGATGCCGGAGTTCCCCTCCAAGCGGCGCAGGCCGGCTCCATGTTCGGCTTTTTTTTCGCCGACGGTCCGGTCGGCGACTGGGAGCAGGCGAATCGCTCGAACACCGAGCGCTTCGCCCGCTTCTTTCGGCGGATGCTCGACGAGGGAATCTATTTCGCCCCCTCGCAGTTCGAGGCAGCTTTTGTCTCTACCGCTCACGGGCCGGCGGAGCTCTCCGCCACGCTTGACGCGGCGGAGAGGGTTCTTCGCGCGGAAGCCCGCACCTGAACGGCCGCGAGGCTCGAAAAACCATCCAAAAAGTACTGTGCAGAGCGCTTCAAGTCTGCTACTATCGAAAAGCAATTTCAGAGTGAGCGGATAGAGGGGCCCTCCCCGCCGCTTGGTGTGTGAGCTAAATGAACGTTCGTTCTCGAAGAAATTGGACTACCAGAAGCCTTCCCCGCGGCTAGCGAACCCGCTTTCCGGCTCGCTGATGCCGGAAAGTCAAGAGCAGGGGGGGGAGGACCTTCTTCTCCGGCGCACGGATCTCGCGCGGCGGCGTGTGCACGCGGTGGGTCGCTCCGTTCGTTGGCGCCTTGTTGCCGCCCTCTATCGCGCTCGGCGCTCCTTCCGCGTGAAGCTTGCTCCGGTGCGCCAAAAGATCCGCAAGAGGATAGCTCCGATCGGCGTACCGCTCCTGGCTGTAGCGGCCGTGGCTACGCTCGTACTGTCGACCATCCCCAAAGATTCGAACCGCCTCGAAGCCGCGCAGGCTGCCGGGCAGGGGGTCCAGCTTGCCTCTCTCCTCGACTGGGGCAAGCTTGGCGCCGGAATAACCGTCGCGCGGGGGCTGTCCCCGCTGGTCGCCACCGCGAAGAGCCCCGACGTCCTCGAGACCACTCCCTACATCGTCCAGTCCGGCAACACCATCTCGGAGATCGGCCGCCAGTTCGGCGTCTCCGACGAGTCGATTATCAGCATCAACCATGTCGACGACGCCCGCCTGCTGCAGCCGGGCGTCGTGCTGCTCATCCCCAACATGGATGGGGTCCTCTACCGCACCGAATCGGGCGATACCCTCGAAAAGATAGCGGAGCACTATCACGTGCCGGAAGCGGCTATCGTTACCGCGAACCGCATGAGCGGAGCCTCGATCCGACCTCATCAGGAGCTCTTTATTCCGGGCGGTCATATGAGCTCCTACGCCTACCGTCGAGCCCTTGGAACGCTCTTTCTCTTCCCGGCGCAGGGCTACATCACCTCCTACTACGGGATGCGGCGGGACCCCTTCACGAGGGTCTACAGCTTTCACAATGGGATCGACATCGGGAACTCGATCGGGACGCCGGTCGACGCTTCCGCCGACGGCCAGATCATCGCCATCGGCTCGAACCGCATCTATGGGAACTACATTCTCATCGATCACGGAGGGGGCTACCAGAGTCTGTACGCCCATCTCTGGCGGATCTATGTCCGATTGTGGCAATGGGTACGCTCGGGCCAGCAGATCGCTGCGATGGGCGACAGCGGCTACAGCACCGGCCCCCATCTCCATTTCTCGATCTTCAAGGACGACGTCCCCGTCAATCCGATGATCTACCTGCACTATTGAAGGGGCTGAAGGTCTGACCCGTTGGAGGCCACCACCACCTCCACGCCCGATGTCGCGAGAATGGGCGTGTAGAGGTCGGGCGGCGGTCGATCGGTGACCAAGGCATCTATCTCGGCGAAGGTACAGAAGGTAACGAGCGAGGCTCGATCGAACTTGAGGCTGTCGGCGAGGAGAATCCGCCGGTCGGCTACCTGGATGATCGCTCGTTTGATTTCCGCTTCGATCGAGGAGGAGTTGGTGATCCCCTTGGCAAGCGAGATGCCGGATGCTCCGAGGAAGGCCTTGTGAGCGTTCAGCTTGCGGATCGCCTCGATCGCCTCGATGCCGACGGTCGAGTAGGTCTCCTGCAGGAACTCGCCGCCCACCACGATTAGCCTGATACCCCGTTTCGACGCGACCTCGTGGATGACTCCCAGGTTGTGGGTGATGAGCGTGATCCTTCGTCCGGGGTCGAGAAAGCCCACCATCGCCGCAGTGGTCGAGCCGGCATCGACGAAGATGATGTCCCCCTCGTCTACCATCTGCGCCGCGCGGCGGCCGATCGCAAGCTTCTCCTCGGTCTGGAATTTGCTGCGGGCGAAGAACGAGACGAGGTTCTCCTGTTTTGGGCTCGCGATTACCCCGCCGTAGACCTTCTTCGCGATGCCGAGGCCGACAAGCTGCGCCACGTCCCGCCGGATCGTTATCTTGGAGACGCGAAAGCGGTCACAAAGATCGTCGAGTGAAACGAACTCGTTCTGCATGAGCACGCCCTCGATCTCTTTGATTCGCTTCAGCCGCACGGCCCTCTCCTTGTGTCCTGCCTCTCCTGATCAGGCTAATGATAAACTATTGATCATGTTATGGACAACTCCTGAACAAGGCGCTATAGTCTGAGCAAGGGATCTTCTGCCGGATGCTCTCAACGCGCAGCCGGCAGAGACCGTACGTCCCACGAGGAGCTTACCATGAAAGAATATCGGCTCAATCGACTCTTCAATCCGCAATCGAAGCGGTGCTTCGATGTCGCCGTCGACCATGGCTTCTTCAACGTCAAAGAGGTCCTCGCAGGCATCGAGAACCTGGAACAGGCGGTTGCGACGATTGTCGCAGCGGCGCCCGATGCGATCCAGCTCACCGTTGGACAGGCCCATCTCCTGCAGGCGGTCCCCGGGAAGACGAAACCGGCGCTGGTTCTCCGAACCGACGTTGCCAACGTCTACGGCAAGGAGCTTCCGAGGAGCCTCTTCAGCAGGATCATCGAGGATGCGGTGCTCCAGGCGGTGCAGCTGGATGCCGCATGTGTGGTCGCCAATCTCTTCCGCATCCCCAACGAGCCGGAGGTGACCGACCAGTGCATCGAGAACATCCTCAGGCTGAAGCCGTCTTGCGACCACTATCACATGCCGCTCATGGTGGAGCCCCTCGTCTTCCAGCCGAACGCAGCCGCGGGCGGCTACATGGTAGACGGCGATCCGGACAAGATAATCCCGCTGGTCCGGCAGGCGGTCGAGCTGGGAGCCGACATCATCAAGGCCGACCCCACCGACAACCCGCGGGACTATCACCTAGTGATCGAGACTGCAGGGCGGATACCCGTCCTCGTTCGCGGCGGCGGCAAGGTGAGCGATCGCGAGATCCTCGAGCGTACCGCCGAGCTCCTTCGCCAAGGGGCGAGTGGGATCGTCTACGGCCGAAACGTCATCCAGCACGCCAACCCGGCCGGGATGACGCGCGCGCTCATGAGCCTGCTTCACGAGAATGCGAGCCCCGAGCAGGCGGCGCGCTTCTTGGCTGCCAGCTGAGAGGTTGCCGGCACGGCAGTTGACCCGCCGCCAAACGGCGTCTTCTGCGGCTTCTCGCTGGAAATCGGTGGGTGAAAACGCCGTTTCGGCGGGTACCATTGAGCTTATCAGCACGCTGCCGACGCAGGGCGGTGCCTGCGCGTTTCGCAAAGGGAGGGTTTATGGAAAAGGTACGGTTCGGGATCATCGGCTGCGGGCTGATGGGCAAAGAGTTCGCGAGCGCCACGGCGCGCTTCTTTCACCTTTCGGGGCTCAACTTCCAACCGGAGATCGTCGCGGTCTGCGACGTCGAAGCGGGCGCGATGCGATGGTTCCAAGAGCGCCTTCCGACCGTGAAGGAGGCGGTGAGCGATTATCGGCGTCTGATCGAGAGCCGATCCATCGATGCGGTCTACTGCGCCGTTCCCCACAACCTCCACGAGCAGATCTATGTCGACGTCATCGACGGTGGGAAGAACCTCCTCGGCGAGAAACCCTTCGGGATAGACCTCGCGGCGAACCGGACGGTAAACGAGGCCATCGCCCGCCATCCTCGCCAGCTTGTACGCTGTGTATCGGAGATGCCCTACTTCCCTGCAGCCCAGGCCATCTACCGCTGGGCGCTCGAGGGGCGGTTCGGCACGGTGATCGAGGTCGAGGCGGGTCTATGGAAATCGAGCGACCTCGATCCCATGAAGCCGATAAACTGGAAGCGCAGGGCCGAGACGAACGGCGAGTACGGCTGCATGGGCGACCTGGGGCTGCACGCCCTGCATCTTCCCCTGCGGATCGGATGGCATCCGAGCAACGTTCGCGCCCTGCTCTCGAAGATAGTCACGAAACGGCCCGCAGGAGCGCCGGGAACCCCCGGCGCCGAGACGATGGTTCCCTGCGACACCTGGGACAACGCCGTGCTCGCCTGCGAGGTGGTAGCAAGCGAAGGCGAGTTTCCGATGCTCCTTTCGATGAAGCGGATCGCCCCCGGACATGCGAACACCTGGTTCATCCGGGTGCTCGGCACCGAGCTGTCGGCCGAGTTCTCCACTCTCGACCCGAAGCACATCCGCTACCTTCCCTACAAGTCCGGCGACCCCCAGGCTTGGCGGACCGAGGATTGCGCCATGCCCCCCGCCTATCCTTCGATCACACCGGCCAACCTCGAGTTCGGATTCTCGGACGCCGTTCTGCAGATGTGGGCGGCCTACGCCGACGAGCTGGTGAACGGGGCCACGATGCGCCAGCCCTTCCGCTGCGCGACCCCCGAGGAGGCGGCGGAAAGCCATCGCGTCTTCACCGCGGCGCTCGAGTCTCACGCCCGGAGCCGGACCATCGACCTTGCGGCGGAGGGTTAGGCCGTGGCGGGGCGGGCGATCGTCGCCGGACACATCTGCCTGGATATCATCCCGCGGTTGATCGAAAGCGGCGAGGAGCTCACCGAAATGCTCGCGCCGGGGCGGGTCAGGGAGATCGAGTCGACCCTCCTTGCGACGGGAGGAGCCGTCGCCAATGTTGGAACCGCCCTCTTCCGGCTCGGCATACCCGTGCGGCTGGCGGGTAGGATCGGGGAGGATCTCTTTGGACGGACCATCTCCGGCCTCCTGGCCGCGGTCGAACCTTCCCTGCCGGAAGGGCTCACCGCATCGCCCGCAGAGGCGACCTCCTTCAGCATCGTGCTCTCGGCGCGCGGAAGCGACCGCACCTTTCTCCACTTTCCCGGAGCAAACGACGCCTTCCGGGCCGATGATCTCCCGGCCGACAGGTTGGCAGGGTGCGACCTTCTCCATTTCGGCTACCCTCCGTCGATGCGCACGATGTACCAGGACGACGGCGCCGAGCTCGTTGCCCTCCTCAAACGGGCGAAGGCTTCCGGCCTCACCACCTCGCTCGACATGTCCTTTCCGCCGCCTGGTTCGGAGGCTTCGCGGGTCGATTGGAGGGCGATTCTCCGGCGCGCGCTTCCGCTCGTTGACCTGTTTATTCCGGGCGTCGAGGAGATATCTTTTATGGTGCGGGGGGAGGGCTCACTTGAAGGCGGGCCGCCTCGTCTCGAGGAGCTTCTCCAGCCAAGCCACCTTCGCCGGGTCGCCGCAGAGCTTCTCGAGATGGGTTGCGCGTTGTGCGCCCTCAAGCTCGGATCGGAGGGGCTCTACGTGAGGACGAGCGGCGACCCGCTGCGGATCGCCGGCATGGGGCGCTGCGCTCCGCGCGATCCTGCGGGCTGGACCGGCAGGGAGCTCCACGGCCCCTGCTTCTCGGTCACGGTGGCAGGCACGACCGGGGCTGGCGACTGCACCGCGGCCGGCTTTATCGCCGGGCTCCTGCACCGCCTTTCGCTCGATGAGGCGGTGACGAGCGCGCTGGCCGCGGGGGCCTACGCCGTGGAGGGGATCGAGGCAACCGGCACGATCCCCGGTTGGGATGCGCTCAGGCGGCGCATCGCCTCCGGATGGCCGCGGGCGACCTCCCGTCTATCGCTGTAGCCGCTTGCATGGAGGAGTGAATGGACTTTCTTTCCACGTTTGAGGGCTCCTACGCGGGCTCGTTCTACCCGCAAGGGTGGGACTACCGCCGCATCAAGGCGATCACCGCCCTTGGGCCCGAGGAGTTCGCGGTGCCGCAGCCGTTCTGGCATCCCGACTTCGTTCCTGAGATCTGCCGCGACCCCTTCGGCGGCTACGAGACTATGAATGCCAAGATGGGCTACGAGATCTTTCGCGCCGTGGAGGACTCGGCGCGGGAGAGGCGTCCGCTTGCGCTCATCCTTCCCGTCGGGCCGATGGGAATGTACCGGTGGGCAATCTACTTCTCGCGGCGAAGCAGTCTCTCCTGGGGCCACGTCCACACCTTCACCATGGACGAGTGGTCCGACGCAGGCGGCCGTACGATGGAACGAGGCACCGGAGCAAGCTTTCAGGAGATCATGGAGGGCTCGTTCTTCGGCCCACTGGGCGAGCTTACCGTTCCGACCTCGCAGCGTCACTTCGCAACCCGCCAGATGCTCCCTCGCTACCCCGAGGAAATAGCCCGCCTGCGCGGCAGCGGGGCACGCCTGGTGGCGGTCTACGGCATCGGGAGAAGCTGTCACATCGCCTTCTGGGAGCCTCACTTTGCCGCGGAGTTCCCAGACTTGGCGAGCTGGCGCGGCCAGGAGTACCGCCTCGCTGCGCAGTTACACCCCCTTTCGATCGAGCAGAACTCGCTCCACTCATTTGCGAGCCGCCTTACGCTCGTGCCCCTTCGGGCGAACACGATCGGTCCCGGGCTTTTTCTTCAAGCGGACTGGTGCATCGGAGGGGCCGACGGCGCGCATGGTGCTCTCAACTGGCAGGGCCAGCCGATCTGGATGACCCTTCGCTACGGCCCCGACCCGTGGGTACCGAGCTCCTTCATGCCGACCCTCGCAGGAAGGCTTTTTGTTTCGGAGAAGCTTGGCGGCCCGCTCGTCCCCGAGGCGAACTAGGAAGTCTCGGATGCGCGAGCTCGATATCGAGGCGTCTGGAGCGCTCGAGCGCTACCTGATCGAGCACGGGAGGGTGCCGGCAGGGGATGCGGGACGGCTCTCGATTTCCGTGCTTCGGGGCGGGGTTTCCAACCGGACCGTGCGCGTCCGGCTTCCCGGCGGCGAGGAGTGGGTCGTCAAACAGGCGCTCGCGAAGCTTCGCGTATCGGTGGACTGGTATGCGGATCCGGCGCGCATCCACCGCGAGGCGCTTGGCATGGAGGCCTTGCGCGCGCTTGCTCCGCCGGGAGCGGTCGTGAGGCTCCTCTTCGAGGATGAGGAAAGCCACCTGCTTGCGATGGAGGCGGTGCGCGAGCCATTCGAGAATTGGAAGGAGGCGCTCCTCGCCGGGCGTATCGCCGACGAGGCCATCGACCAATTTGCCCGGCTCCTTGCGGCCATCCATGCCGGCGGCGCTCGGAGCCGGCTGCTCCTCTCGCGCGACTTCGCCGACAAATCGCTCTTCGCGGCGCTGCGCGTGGAGCCCTATTATACCTATACCGCCGGTCGGCTCCCCGAGGCGGCGGATTTCCTGCGCGCCCTCGCGGCGGAGGTCATGGAGGCGAGCCAAACGTTAGTGCACGGCGACTACAGCCCCAAAAACATCCTCATTCACGATGGGAGGCTCGTCCTCCTCGATCACGAGGTGATTCACCTTGGGGATCCGGCCTTTGACCTCGGCTTCTCCCTCACCCATTTTCTTTCCAAGGCGCATCACCTCCGATATAGGCGAAGCGCCTTCGCACGCGGCGCCCGGCGCTACTGGGCAGAGTACGCGCGGGCGGTGGCGGCCGAGCCCTTTGCGGGCGAGGAGCTCGAGCGGAGGGCGGTTCGCCATACCCTCGGCTGTCTCCTCGCGCGTGCAGCGGGAAGGTCCCGACTGGAGTATCTTAGCGAGGGTGAGCGCTCGCGGCAGGCGAAGGCTGCCATCCGACTCGTGGCGCAGCCTCCCGCGCGCGTCGACGAGCTCGTCGGGCGGTTTGTCGAGTCGATAGGAGAGGGCGATGGCAGCGATTAGCCAGGTGAGCGCGCGTGAGATTCTCGACAGCCGGGGGCGTCCCACCGTCGAGGCCACCTGCGTGCTTTCAGGCGGGGCGACCGGCATCGCCTCCGTTCCCTCCGGCCGCTCCACCGGGAAGTCGGAGGCCGTGGAGCTTCGTGACGGCGATCCCAGGCGCTACCGAGGACTGGGGTGCCTGCGGGCGACTGCAAACGTCAACGGCGAGATGGCGGCCGCCCTCGTCGGCAGCGAGCTAACCGATCAGGCCGCCCTTGATCGAAGGCTTATCGAGCTCGACGGCACTCCCAACAAGGCGCGGCTAGGCGCCAACGCCATTCTCGCCGTCTCGGTCGCCTTTGCGCGGGCGCAGGCGGCCGCGGGCCGCCTGCCGCTCTACCGCCACTTTGCGAGCATCGCAGGGCAGTCGTTGCTGGCCGAAGCCTCGCGCCCGCCGCAGCTCCCGCGGCTGACCATCAATCTCTTCAGCGGCGGTAAGCACGCCGGAGCCCAGGTCTCGGTCCAGGATGTCCTCATCGTACCGCTCTCCCCGCAGACGATCGACGGCTCGCTCGTCATGATGTACAACATCTACCAGACTGCCGCCGAAATGACCCTCGAGCGGTATGGCATGCGCCTCCTTACGGCGGACGAGGGCGGGCTCGCTCCGCCCTTCCCTGACACGACAACGATGATCGAAAACGCGGTCGAGGCAATCGAGCGGGCGGGCTACCGGGCCGGGATCGACGCGTCGCTCGCAATCGATGTCGCCGCAAGCCACTTCTACGAAGGCGGCGGCGCAGAGGCGGGGCGCTACCATGTCGACGGCAGGTCGCTTGCGCCAGAGGAGATGATCGACCTGATCGTCTCCTGGATCGAGCGTTACCCGATCGTGAGCGTGGAGGACGGGCTCGACGAAGAGGACTGGGCGCACTGGCCGCTTCTCGAGCGGGCCGTCGACCGGAGGGCGCTGGTCCTCGGCGACGATCTCCTGTGCACGAACCCTGCCCGTATTCGCCGGGCCGCAGCCGCCGACGCGTGCGACTCGCTTCTCCTGAAGGTGAACCAAATCGGGACCCTCACCGAGGCCGCCGCCGCCTTGCGCCTGGCGCGGGCCGCCCGCTTTCAGGTGTCGATAAGCGTGCGCAGCGGCGAAACCGAGGACAACTGGGCGGCCGACCTTGCCGTAGGATTCCAGGCCGACCAGTTCAAGAACGGCTCGATCACACAGTCGGAGCGCCTTGCAAAATACAACCGACTCCTTGCCATCGAGCAGGAGTGCGGCTGGCGTGTCCGACCCTGGAGGGCATGATGGGGAAAACTGTTCTCGCGGTCTCCGCCCACCCCGACGACATCGAGTGGGGGATGGGGGGGACACTTCTGCTGCTGCGGCGGGCGGGCTGCGAACTCCACTACATGACCGTGGCAAACGGTTGCTACGGGACCGAGACGCTCACCCGCGAGGAGATCATCGCAGTGCGTCACGAGGAGGCACAGGCGGGGGCTGCGGCCCTCGGCGCGACCTTTCACGAGAGCATCACCGACGATTTCAATATTCTCTATGTTCAGGAACAGATCCGGAAAGTCGCCGCGGTGGTTCGCGAGGTCGCGCCCGACATCATCCTCACCCATCCGCTCGAGGACTACATGGAAGACCACATGAATGCGGCCCGGCTCGCCTGCTCGGCCGCCTTCATCCGGGCTTCGGCGCACTACGTCACCGATCCGCCGCGACCGGCGGTGGTCACGCCGGTGTGCATCTACCATTCCCTGCCCCATTCGCTTCACGACAGGATGAGGCGCCCGGTCGTCCCGGAGCTCTACGTCGACATCGCGACCGTCATCGACGAAAAGAGGAAGGCAATCTCCTGCCACAAGAGCCAGGAGTCATGGCTGTCCTCGACCCAAGGAACGCAGACTCTCGCCGACAACATGGAGCAAGACGCCCGCAGGATCGGGGGGATGACACGGAGATTTGCCCTCGCCGAAGGATGGAGCCGCCACCTCCACGTCGGCTACTCAAATGAAGAGATCGATCCGCTCTCCGATCTTCTCGCCGAGTTCGTCTACCAGCCGGCTGCGCACGCCTAGCAGCTGGGGCGAGCTTCGATTGTCGACTGCGAAAATCGGCACATCTCGCCTCATCCGCCCGTGGCCGGCACCGTTGCGGCCTCGGTTGCGCGGAGAAGCTCATCGTAGGAGAAAACCGCGCGGAACTGCGGGAATTCGCGGGTGATAGCCTCGGGCGCCCGAAAGAGAATGCCGGAGTCGGCCTCTTGAAGCATCCCGATGTCGTTGTACGAGTCGCCGGCTGCAACGACCGAGAAACCGATCGAACGGAAGGCGGCCACGGCCTTCCGTTTTCCCTCCCGCTGGCGCAGGCAGTAGTCCGTGATCGTGCCGTTCTCCGCAAGGACCAGACTGTTGCAGAAAAGGGAAGGCCAGCCAAGCATTCGCATGAGGGGTGTCGCGAATTCGGCGAAGGTATCCGAAAGGATGATGACCTGCCAGCGGGAGCGCAGCTCGTCAAGAAAGGCCTTGGCTCCCGGAAGCGGGGAGACCGTCCCAATGACTGCCTGAATATCCTGCAGGGTATACCCGTGCTCGGCGAGGATGCGGATGCGCTCTTTCATCAGCTTGTCGTAATCGGGCTCATCGCGGGTCGTTCGTCGGAGCTCGTCGATCCCGGTTGCTTGCGCAAAGGCGATCCAAATCTCCGGCACCAGGACTCCCTCAAGATCCAGACAGACCATGTGCATGACATACTCCACGTGCGGGGTGCAGGCTAAGACAAACATTATCTCGGAATCGTCGGGCCGTGGCAAGATTAAGCGCGCTTCACTGCGGCTCCGGCGAAGCGATCTTCGATTTTTCTCTTCTTCCGGCCGAGATGATCACAAAGGCCGCGCCGGCAACGATGAGGAGCGAGGCCGCGTAGAAGGCGGCGGTCGGAAGCTCTCGGAAGAAAAGGTAACCGAGCACCCCTGCGAAGATGAACTGCCCCAGATTGACGAGCGAGGTGATTTGCGGGCGGAGGACCTTCATCGCATAGTTCAGCGCCGAGTGCCCGATGATCGTGGCTGCAACCGCAAGCCCGGCCACCGCAACCAGATCGGCGGCGGAGTAGTGGGTCGTGAAAGGGTTGACCCGAAAGAGAGCGACCGCGAAACAGAAGAGGCCGCCCGTGTAGTACAGCGGGACAAGATAGAGCCAGATGCTCCTCTGTACGTTGTTCTTTCGTCCGAGCACGAGGTAGAGAGCAAAGAAGAGCATCGAGACGAAGGAAATGGAGTCGCCCGCGAAGTAGCTCCGATCAAAGCGGAAATCGGAAAATCCGAGAAGCACGACCCCTGACATCGCGACAAGCGTACCGATCACCTCGCGCGCATTTGCCTTCTCGCGAAGCAGAAGGTAGAGGTAAAAGGGCATGACTACGGGCACCAGGTTGACAATGAGGGTGCTGTTGGCCGCGGCGGTAAGCCGAGCGCCCGCGGTCCAGCTCATGAAATGCAGCCCGAGGATGAGCCCGGGCACCACGGACGGCGCGATAAGCTTCACGTTGAAGGGGAGCCGGTGGCGACGCAGCTCACGACCGAAGATGGGGGTGAGCAGGACCGCGGCCAATAGAAGTCGAAGGGAGGCCAGAAGGACGGGATCGATGGTGCATGCCTTGATGAAAATCACGGAGGTCGAAGCCGCGAAAGCCCCGAAAAGAAGCACGAGCAGAGAACCCGCCATGAAAGCCACTATGCTCTATCCCGAAAGGGAGGGTCAAGGAGAGCTCGTACCTGAGAAGGGCAATCGGGAGGGATATTTCAATCCCGACATCCAGGTTAATCTACTTGCATTTTTCGGACTACCACCGTAGTATACACTGGCGAACGTCGCTCGGTCTTTCCCATACGAGGGTAGAGGAGAGCTTGTCTATCCATGAGCACTCTTGTTGATCGTATTTTTGGGCAAAGGATCAGGGGAGTCCGGGTGGTTCCTCTGGTCCTGAAAATCGTCGTCATCTTCACGGTACTGCTGCTGGTTTCGAACTTCGTTTCGAATTACATCAACCTCATGCTCAACAGAGGGCAGCTGCTGAAGCTCACGAATCAGCTCTTGGTCAAGGACCTCACCGAGCTTTCTATCTTTGCATCGAATCAATATCAGATCTACATTTTCAACAACGATCTCCCGGGGGCCGTCAAGAGTATCGAAGCCAGCGCCATGAAGAACCTCCAACGCCAAAGGTCCGTCGCTCTCGGCGTGAAGCCAAACGGGGACATCTTCTTTCAGGCCTCCAAGACTGTGCACGTCAACGAGTTCACCGATCAGGCAGCTCTCGCGAAGATGCTGAAGGCGCAGGAGAGTGGGACGCCCGAGGGCTCGCTCCTGTTCACGCTGAATGGGAGAGAGTACATCGGGGTGTTCAAGTACAGCGAGCAGTGGAAGATGTTCATCATTCGGGCGGAGGAGCTCAACGAGTTCTATCAAGACTCCTGGAACATCTTCTGGACGACCTCGGTCATCATCGTTGTTATCACCCTCATCTGCGCCGTGCTCGGCGTTTTCCTGATCCGCTACATGCTTCGCTTTGTGCGAGTCATCACGCAAGGGATCATGGACATGCAGAAACGGCAGACGATGGACATTATCGATCTGAAGGGGGCGCCCAACGATGACATAACCTTCCTCGGGGTTGCCCTGAACTCGACGACAAGCACGATCGATAACCTCATGGATATCTTCCGTAAGTTTGTCACCACCGACCTGGTCCAGAAGGCCTACCGCGAACGGGAGATTCGGCTTGAGGGGGCCCAGCGCGATCTGACGGTGCTCTTCACGGACATCAGGAGCTTCACCTACATGACCGAGGCTCTGGGAAATGACATCATCAAGCTCCTCAATCTTCACTACGACCAGGCGATTCATCATATCCAGGAGAATGGCGGCGTCGTCGGATCCATAATCGGAGACGCCCTTCTCGCGGTCTTCGGATCCCTCGAAGGCTACGGCTCCAACAAGTCATATCTGGCAGTGAGATCAGCCTACCAGGTCCAGGAGGTCGCGGCAGCACTGCGGGAAGACATGACCAAGCGGCGCGAAGAGATCGTGAAGAGGCATGGCGCGCTTTCCGCCACGGACGAGAGGGTCTACCGGGCGGTTCTCCTCGAGGTTGGAGTGGGAATCGACGGCGGTGAGGTATTCTACGGAACCATCGGTTCGTACGAGCGCATGACCAATACGGTAATCGGTGACAACGTCAATTCCGCCTCACGTTTGGAGGGGCTCACGCGGTTCTACAAGGTGCCCGTAGTAGTTTCGGAATACGTGAGGGAAGAAGTTGAGCGTGACTTCAACGACTACCTTTTCATGGAAATCGACCGAGTGCAGGTCAAAGGCAAGACGCTCGGGAAACGAATCTACTGGCCTATATTGAAGAAGAATATGGACGAGGAGCTCGACAACGACGTGAAGCTTTTCTCCGAAGGACTTTCCCTCTATTACGAGGGGCAGTGGCCGGCAGCTTACAAGATGTTCGCGAAGTGCACGCTTCCCGTCGCTGACATCTTCCGCGACAGGACGAAGAACAACACCTCTCCGAAAGGGTGGGACGGCGTATGGGCAATGACGATGAAGTAGGGGGCTCCTCTCCGAGTGGAAGATCACAGCCGCCACGGCGCATCTCGCGGTCGACTTCATTAGGAAAGAGCCAAGAGGCAGCTATCGCAGCCGAGAGTGCGACCAAGGAGCTCTTGGCGCGGAGCCGGAGCCTCTTTCTCCACGATGTCGAGCGGCAGCTTACAAAGAAGGAGCTTTATAGTCTCGACGAGGAGTTCGCCAGAACCCGGCGCAACCGGTCGCCTTTCGTGTGGCTCTCCGTCCTCATCTTTGTCAGCGTCATGGTGGTCGTCGCGATCGTCGTAACCTCCGAGATCCAGCGACATAGCCAGGAGGTTCCTGTCAACATCTCGGCCTTCGCGGACGTAAACCTTCGAGATCTTCTCGATCGAGCCAAGCAGCTCGAGCTTCAGATGCAGAACGCAAGGCGCAACCTTTCCGATCTCCAGTCCGCTGAAGCGGCGAGAATCCAGGACGCCCGCAGCAACGCGAACCAACAGATTCAGGTAGTCGAGGCGGAGCTGCTCTCTCCGGATCAGAAGAAGGAGAAGGAAGCCGTCATCCGACAGGTGTTTGCCGGTCATGTCGCCGCCATCCGCGCGAGCTTTGCTCCCCGCATCGACGAGGCAAACAAGAGCATAGCCGACATTCAGAAGCAGCTGGACCACTACGATACGCGTCAGGTCGAAGAGGCGCGCAAGCAAGAGGCCATTCTCAACAATCAACAGCGAATCTTCGACATGCAGATGAACAAGACGGTAGGCTACTACGAAGACCACATTCGCCAGCTCACCGATCAATTCACCAGCCAGCTACAGTCGACGAAATACAACAACGACCAGCTGGTTGACGCGCTGAAGCGGAGCCACGCAGCCGAGGTCGCTACGCTGATAGCCACCTACAACCCGACCTTCACCTCGCCCGAGATCACGTCCATTTTGAGCCGCCCGATTACCGCCGCGCGCGTCGCGCCGGATTCCTTTAGCGGGGTGGTCGTGGCGCACGGGATTGCAGACGGGGGTGGCCTTTCCGCGTTGAAGACCCGGGTACAGGAGTTCGAAACGGTCCTCACCCGGCTACAGCGGATCCCCTACAAGAATTCGGTCCCGGCAGCTCTCGACACCCTGCAGGGCTTGAGCCGAGCGATTGTCTCCAACTATCAACAGATGGCGAACGGGCTCGCCTCAACGGTTACCGACGAGAGTCGGCTCATAGGCGCCTACGACTACGCCCTGAGCTCCCTCATCAACAACAGCCGTGAGAATGGCTACATCATCGACGCCCGCGACACGTCAAAGATTGTGGTCTTCATTGCGCCAATATACACGGTTAGGGACGGGGAGTCGGCCTTTGTCTTCCGGAAGGACGACGAGCCCATCGGAACGATCAGCCTCCACCTGACCTCCGGCGGCGTCGAGGGTACTCTAGTGAGTCTCGCGAAGAGCGCCGTGCCGATGGAGCCGTTCGACAAGATCCTTTTGGACGTTAAGCGGTAGGAGATAACCGGAATGAAGAAGGGGCTTCTTATCACTGGTGCGCTATTCTTTTGCGTGGGGCTCGGAGCCTACGCGGTGAATCTCTCGACCTACGGCTATCAGGTCCTCGGCACCCATCAGGAAAACGAGCTCACGTTCTACGATGCTACGGACTCCACCGGCCTTTCCTTTGCGGTAGCCTCCGCGGCCCCGCTTACGAGCGCGAACATGCAGGTGTTGCACATTGTCCTGTCTACCTTTGAGCAGTGGCAGTCACTGAAGGTCTCGCGCATTCGCATAGTCTTCTCGGCGAACAACCACGCCGACATCCTGGTCATACCGGCATCCTTCGACTACAAAGGGGTCGATCTTTCGAGCTACATGCCCTCCGGTATGCAGTTCTTCTACGACGGTTACCTCGGCTATGACTTCCGGATGTACAAGGACAACCTTTTTCTTCGACTCAAGGGCCAGGTCTTCGACGAGGACGATTTCGCCAATCGTCTACTCGACGCCATCAACAACCCGGTGCTCTACGTCCAGACGACCAGCCCCGAGTACCTCCTGAAGCAGATCAACGACCTTGTAACGAAGGTGGACGAGCTCACCGGCGAAACAAAGACCCTCGTCGGCACCATCACCGCGCTGCGGCGCCAGATCGGCGTCATGAGCCACGGTCTGGTCAGCCTCAACAACCGGGGCTTCTTCGGCACCATCTATCCCGTGGATGCGAAGGCAATAGACCGAGTGGTTGCGTTGAAGACGCAGAATCCCTCCATGACCCAGGTGCAGGTTGCAGCCGCGCTCGAGAAGGAAGGGATCAAGATGTCCAGCAACGCTATCCGGCTGGTTTTCGGCATCTACTTCAACGAATTCTAAGAGGCTATTGAATCGCTCCTCAAAAAGGGGCACACTAGAACCATGACATCTCCTGCTGACGCCACCGGTCCGGCGATTGTCGCGAAGAGCACAGGCGACGCCTCGAGCATAGAGGAATTGCCGATCGCAGTCGAGGAGGACGCGGTCGAATCGGAGCCATCCGACTCGGACGCGAACGGACGGATTCGCATCCTCGTAGCGGAGCCGGAGGCCGCCGAACACTACGAGCTACGGCAAGCCCTCGAGTCTGCCGGGTACCTCGTGACGGCCGTGAGCACCGGACAGCAGGTCATCGATCAGATCGGGCGAGCCCTTCCGGACGTCGTGCTGATTGCCGTTGAGCTCTCGGATGAAGACGGCTACCAAATCTGCGAGCGCATCCGCGAGCGCCACGTACCGAATGCGCTTCCCGTAGTTCTCGTTTCCCGCAGCGCCGATTCGGCGAGCATCACCAAGGGGATGAGGGCAGGGGCCAACGATTTCATTCCGCGGCCATTCGTGCGCGAGGAGTTTCTGGCCCGCGTTCGCACCCAGGTGAGCCTTGCTCGGACAACATCAATATACAGCCGCTTCGTTCCAACGGAGTTTCTGGAGCTGTTGGGCCACCGGAACATCACCGAGGCGGAGCTCGGCGATCAGGTTCAGCGCGAGATGACGGTCCTTTTCGTCGACATCCGCGCCTTCACGAGCCTCTCGGAGCGCATGACACCCGAGGAGAACTTCAAGTTCATCAATTCGTACCTCAGTCGCATAACTCCCTTCATTCGTGAGTACAATGGAATCGTCGACAAGTACATCGGCGATGCGGTGATGGCTCTATATCCGGGCAAACCCGAAGATGCGATCCGATCCGCCGTGAGCATCATCGAGTACCTCAACGTCTACAACGGCTACCGGGCAAAATCCGGCTACAGGCCGATCGATGTCGGCATCGGTATCCACACTGGCAACCTGATCCTCGGGATCATCGGAGACAACGAGCGCCTGGAAGGCACCGTCATCTCGGATGCGGTCAACCTCGCCTCTCGTATCCAGGACGTGACCAAGCTCTACGGAGTGAGCGTCATCATCAGCCAGGATACCTTTGTCCGTCTGGAGAATCCAACCGATTACAACTTCCGCTTTCTCGGAAAGGTAAAGGTGAAGGGGAAGGTCCAGACGGGCTCGCTCTTCGAGATCTTCGACGGGGACAGCGAGATCCACAAGGATCTCAAATCGAAGACGAAGACCGATTTTGAGACTGCAATCCTTCTCTTTTCAAAGCGGAAGTTCGAAGAGGCGGCCGCGCGCTTTCGCTCGATCGTTTCGCGCAACCCCGACGACCGCGCTGCGATGGTCTTTCTCAATCGCGCGGACCTGCTCCTGAAGCGCGAAAAGGCGAGCTGGCTGCTGCAGTGAGCGGCCGCTAGAGCCCCTGGAACTTCAGCCATCCGGAGAAGAGGGCGGGAAGGTCCACAATCCCGGCGAACGAGAGAGCCGCAATCGCGGCGAAGAGGACAAAGAAGGCTATCCGAACCGGACGCACCACGGTCGCATCGGCAAGGGGCGAATGCCCCATGCCCGCCTCGCTGCGGCCACCGCCCGCCGGGACACGCGGGAGCTCGTGGTGCAGGCGCCGCAGATAAGAAAGGGCGATAAGCAGCGCCGCCACGGCGAAGACCGTGCCGACGACAAGCTGCGCGGTGAGCGGGTTCTCTTTTTGCCAGACCGCGAGGGAATGTGACAGGCCGAAGGCGAAGGCATTGAAGCCCTTCAGCTTCCCGAGCGTTATGAGCAGGCCGATGAGCACGAGAAAGATGCCGCTTGCCGTCTTCACGGCGCCGATGTGGCGGCGCAGCTTCGCAAGCTGCTCGAGGGCCTGGGAAAGGAAAAGGCCGGTCAGGAGGAAGGGAGCACCGAGGCCGAGCGAGTAAATCAGAAGGAGCGCGCTTCCCTTCAAGATCGAGCCTGAAGTTCCGGCAAGGAGCAGGATCGAACCGAGGATGGGACCGACGCAAGGCGACCAGCCGGCCCCGAACGCCATCCCGAAGAGCAGGGAGCCTATCCTGCTTGACGGACGCTCCCGAAGCTGAAAGCGCCGCTCGAAGTTAAAGAATCCGACGAAGTCAAAGATGAAGTTGAGGCCAAGAAACACCACGATCACTCCCGCGCCGATGTCGATCGCCGTGGTGAGCCCGGAGAGAAGGCCGAGCGTGCTCGAGAAGAGAACTCCGAGCGCGATAAAGATGACCGTGAAGCCCGCAATGAAGAGGAGGGTATTCACCGCGGCGACCTTCCGCAAGGAGCGCTGCTCTTTGAGGTTCTGGAGCGAGGTTCCGCCCATGAGGGAGAGGTAGGCCGGGATAAGAGGAAGGATGCAGGGTGACACGAAGGACGCTATCCCGGCGAGGAAGGCTATCCCGGCGTTGAGGCTGCCGCTTTCCATGCGCCTTGACCGATCCCTAGGACTGATGCAGCAGGGCCTTCACGAGAGCCTCGGTCTCCGGGCCTGACCACTCCCGCCCCCCGATCGCTCCCGAGGTTATCTGACCCTTCCGGTTGATGAGGAAGCTCAAGGGGATGCCGCGCGCCCCGTACTCGCTTGCCACCTGTCCGGTCTGGTCGAGCACGACCGGATAGCTGATGCCGTACTTCTTCACGAAGTCGCTCACGCTTGCGGGATCCTCTTGGAGATCGACCCCCAGGACCACAAACCCCTGGTCCTTGTATTTCGAATACAGTGCCTCTATCGAGGGGATCTCGTTGCGGCAGGGAGGGCACCACGTCGCCCAGAAGTTCAGGAGCACCACCTTTCCCGCATAGGAGCTCAGCTTCACGGAGGTTCCTGCGGGCGTATCGAGCTTGAAGTCGATAATCTTGACGCCCGGCCGCACGACCTGCAGGCCTGCCTTCTCGATGAGAGGGGCGAGGCTGGCCTCCGGGAGGGGGACGGAACGCGCACTTGCCGAGGCAGGAAGGACAAAGACGAAAAGGACCACGGCAGCGGCTATAACCGCCAATCCGGCGGCCCCTGCGAGGATGACTCCGGTCCGTTTGTTCATGCCCTGAAGGTACTCTCTCCAGCACCGCAGGTCAACGCCGTTTCCACGCACCTCCCTTGAAACAATTCGAAGTTTTATATATATTTAGCCCGAAATCGGCAGTCTTGAGTAGTCACCGCTATTCTCGCAGGTATTGATCCCCGCTTGAGATTATTCGACCAAGATGCTTAGAACGAGAGGTTTGGATACTGATGAACACAGAGGCAATCAAGCGGATGCGAAATATCGGGATCAGCGCCCATATCGATTCCGGCAAGACGACGCTGACCGAGCGCATCCTCTTTTACTGCAAGAAGATTCACGCAATCCATGAAGTGCACGGCAAGGATGGAGTCGGCGCAACGATGGACTCGATGGATCTCGAGCGTGAGCGAGGCATCACCATCGCGTCGGCAGCCACCAACGTAACCTGGCTGGACAATCCGATCAACATTATCGACACCCCGGGACACGTCGACTTCACGATCGAGGTCGAGCGGGCGTTGCGGGTGCTCGACGGAGCCATCCTCGTGCTGAGCGCAGTGGAAGGAGTCCAGTCGCAGTCGATTACGGTCGACCGCCAGCTCAAGCGCTATCGGGTGCCCCGACTGGCGTTCATCAACAAGGCCGATCGCACCGGAGCGAATCCCTACAAGGTGCGCGATCAACTTGTCGCGAAGCTGAATCTCAATGCGGTGCTCATGCAGATCCCGATAGGGCTTGAAGATCGCTTCCAGGGGATTGTCGACCTCACGACGATGAAGGCGATCTACTTCGACGGTGACAACGGCGAAGAGCTGCGCGTCGAAGAGGTACCCTCCGACCTTGCGGCGGAGGCCGCGAAGAAGCGCGAGGAGATGCTCGACGCAGTTTCGATGTTCTCAGACGAGCTTGCCGAAGCGTTTCTGGAAGGCAAGGTCACCGAGGAGCTGGTTTACGCCGCCGTTCGCAAAGGGACCATCTCACGGGAGCTCTGCCCGGTCTTCATTGGCAGCGCCTATAAGAACAAGGGGGTCCAGCCCCTCCTCGATGCAGTGGTTCGCTTTCTTCCCGATCCGACCGAGGTCACGAACATCGCCCTCGACCTCGACAAGAACGAGGCGGAGGTCCCCCTCGTCGCGGATCCGAACCTGCCGACCGTCGCTCTCGCCTTCAAGCTGGAAGACGGCCAGTACGGCCAGCTCACCTACATTCGAGTCTACCAGGGATCGCTCAAGAAAGGGGATGAGCTGTACAACACCCGCTCCAAGCGCCGCTTCAAGATAGGGCGGCTCGTGCGCATGCATGCCGACAACATGGAAGACATAGGCGAATCGGAGTGCGGCGACATCGTTGCCCTGTTCGGAATCGAATGCGCCAGCGGCGACACCTTCTGCTCGCCCCAGCTCAACTATTCGATGACCTCGATGTTCGTGCCGAATCCCGTGATCTCGCTCGCCATAACACCGAAAGACAAGAAGTCGTCCGACAACATGGCAAAGGCCCTCAACCGTTTCACGAAGGAGGACCCCACCTTCCGCAGCTTTGTGGATCCCGAGTCCAACGAGACCATCATCCAGGGCATGGGCGAGCTTCACCTCGACGTCTACATCGAGCGAATGAAGCGCGAATACCGGGCCGAGGTCGAGACCGGAAAGCCGCAGGTTGCCTACCGCGAGGCGATAAGCCAGCGGGCGGAGTTTGACTATACCCACAAGAAGCAGACCGGTGGCGCCGGCCAGTACGGGCGGATCGCCGGTTTTGTCGAGCCGATCGAGGGCAACGAATACGAGTTCGTGAACTCGATCAAGGGCGGAGCCATCCCCACCGAGTACATCTCCTCCTGCGACAAAGGCTTTCGCAAGGCGGTTGAGAAGGGAACCCTCATCGGATTCCCCGTCGTGGGGGTCCGGGTCACGATAAACGATGGCGCGTCCCACCCCGTCGATTCCTCGGATATGGCCTTCCAGCTTGCCGCGATCGGCGCCTTCCGCCAGGTCTATTCGCGTGCAAGACCGCAGATCCTCGAGCCGATCATGAAGGTGGTCGTCGAGGGGCCCACCGAGTATCAGGGCAACGTTTTTGCGAGCATCAATCAGAGGCGCGGGATCATTCTCGCGACAACCGAGGACGGGAACTTCTCCCGCGTCGAGGCCGAGGTCCCCTTGAGCGAGATGTTCGGCTACTCGACCGCTCTTCGTTCAATGACCCAGGGCAAGGCCGAGTTCTCAATGGAGTTCCTGAAGTACGGAAAGGTGCCAACCTCTATCTCCGAAGAGCTCGTGCGGACATTCCAGGACATCAATCAGAAAGTCGTGGTACGTTAGGGCAAGGCCCAAGAATGAGTGAAAGGAGAGGGGAGATGGTCAAAGCAGAGCTCGTGAAGCGCAGTCCGCTGCGCATCCTGGAGAAGTCCATTCACGGCGGGGTCGGTAAAGGCAACATTGGCGTGCTTGCCTCCCGCAAGGGTGTGGGCAAGACCGCCTGTCTGGTGCACATCGCCACCGACAAGCTGCTTCGGGGCGGGCGTGTCATCCACGTCTCGTTTGCGGCGCGGGTCGATCACATCGTGAGCTGGTACGACGACATCTTCACGGAGATCTCGAAGTGGAAGAACCTGGACTCGGCCGTCCAGATCCACGACGAGATCATCAAGAACCGTGTGATTATGAACTTCAATCAGGCAGGAATACAGACCGAGCAAGTCCTCCGGAGCCTCGGTGCGATGATCACCGACGGACAGTTTCCCGCCGACATGGTCATCTTCGACGGCTTTGACCTCTCCGTCTCGGGCCGCGCCGACCTCGCGGCCATCAAGAGCTTCGCGAAAAGCGTCGATCTCGAGGTCTGGTTCAGCGCCTCGCTCAAAGGGCCGGATCCTCTGTTCGATGAGCAGTGGATCCCCCGCGAGCTGTCGGCGGTCACCGACATCATCGACGTCCTCATCTCCCTACAGTTCGAGGGAGATCACGTTCGGCTTCAGCTGGCGAAGGACCACGATAAGCTGAACCCTGGCGACCTTCACCTCAAGCTCGACCCCAAGACCCTCTTGATTGCGGAGGACAAGCCATAACCCGCATGGTGCCCGCGAGCTATACCGCGCACCACGAAGGGGGCGGTTACTCGGCTTCCAGCCTACCGAAGATCAGCTGCTCGACGTCGTCTTTGCTCTTGTTCAGTGAAAAGGAGATCTCGTCTACAAGAAGCTTCAAAGCGCTGTCGAAGAGCTTTCGCTCCAGGATCGGCAGCTCCTTTACCTTGCTGCGATGGTAGAGCGTCCTGACGACAGTCGCTATGTCGGAGACACCGCCTGCCTTCAGGAGATCGAGATTCATCTGATAGCGAAGCTTCCAATCCGCCGTGATCGGCTCATAGTCCTCGGAGATGATCTTGAGAGCTTTCTCGGACTCCTTCTTGCTGACGATGGACCGAATGCCCAGACCTTCTGCCTGGGTTACAGGGACCATGACGGTCATGTCGGAGACTTCAAGATAGATGACGTAGTAAAGAACCGGTTCTTTCTTGAAAACCTTTTCTTCGATCGACGTGACCGTCCCAACGCCCTGGAGCGGATAAACGACCTGCTGGTTGACTTTGAATGTCGTGGCCGGAGGATTCCGTTTAGCGGTTTTCACAGGTTCCAATATATCAAAAACTGCAGGAAAGGTAAAGACGGAGCGTGCGACCTGCCCGCATCCCACCGCGCCCGGTTGACGTCCCGGTAGTCACTCATTTCGGCACTGTGTTTTGCGGGCAAAGCGGTGTAGAATGGTGTCAAACGCCACCGGAGGACGGATGAACGCCGAAAAGCCGAAAGAAGCCGTTCCTGAGGAGCCCCACGAGGAAGGGACGGCGGCTCCGCGGGAGGTATCCCCCAAGAGCGTGCCGCTCAAGATCCTTTCCTCCGCAGCTTTCCCCCTGTTTCTGATAGGTATTTTCCTCATTATGTGGCTGTTCCGCGATCATTTCTATCGGATCTTTGCCTCGCCACAGACCGTGCGGGAGTGGGTCGTCGGATGGGGCCTCGTCGCACCGCTCGTCTTCATAGCGCTCCAAGTTCTCCAGGTTGTTCTCTTCGTCATTCCCGGCGAGGTGACCCAGATCGCCGGAGGTTACCTCTTCGGGATGTGGCTTGGGGCATTCTACTCCGTGGTCGGCATCAGCATCGGCTCGGCCGTCAATTTCATTCTGGGGCGCATCCTCGGCGTTCCTTTCGTCGAGGCGGTGTTTGGAGCCGAACGTTTGAAGCGTTTCGGGAACATCCTTTCGTCCAAGAGAGCAACGACCGCCTTTTTCCTGCTCTTTGCAATTCCGGGAATACCCAAAGACGCCCTCTCCTATGTCGCAGGGCTCTCCTCGCTGGGCTTCGGATGGTTCCTCCTCGTCTCGACGGTCGGTCGATTGCCCGGAATTCTCGGGAGCTCCGCGATCGGCGGGGCGGCGGCCCGGCAAATGTGGCTGACGGTGGGATTCATCGTCGTCGCGGCGACGATTCTCCTCGTGATTGGGCTGCTCTATCGGGAGCAGCTTCACCGCATTGTCGAGCGCATCGTCACCAAGAAGAACCCCAAGGAGTCCGACGAGTCTCGTCGGGGATAGGTAACGCGCATGACATTGAAGCGATCCTCAGGGGTGCTCCTGCACCCTACCTCCCTCCCGGGCCCGCACGGAATCGGGGACCTTGGAAGCGGCGCCTGCCGCTTCGTCGACTTCCTCGTCGAAGCCAGGCAATCCCTGTGGCAGGTCCTTCCCCTGGGACCTACCGGCTACGGGGACTCCCCCTATGCCTCCTTCTCGAGCTTTGCCGGCAATCCCCTCCTCATCAGCCTGGAGAACCTCGAGGCGGCCGGAGACCTCTCGGCTTCCGATCTGCAGCCCGTTCCCGCCTTTCCGCCCCGCTCCGTCGACTACGGCTGGGTGATATTCTGGAAACTGCCGCTCCTCGAGAAGGCCGCGGGCACCTTCCTTGCAGGGGCGTCCGGAGAGCGGCGGGCAGCCTATGATCGATTCTGCGCCGAGAGCGACCATTGGCTCCGCGACTATGCGCTCTTCATGGCAGTGAAGGAGGAGTTCGACGCGAGGGCTCGGGCATCGAAGGTTGACGGGGCGATGTGGAACAATTTCTGGGACGCGGACATTGCGCTCCGCGAGCCGGCTGCCATCCGCAGGTGGGCCGAAGCGCGGCGGGAAAAGATCGAGATCCAGAAGGTACTTCAGTTTTTTTTCTTTTCGCAGTGGAGAGAGCTGCGAGCCTACGCGAACCAGCGTGGGATTCGGCTCGTAGGCGACATCCCCATCTTCGTCGCCCCCGACAGCGTCGATGTATGGGCCGATCGCCGTCTTTTCCACCTTGACGAGCACGGCAGGCCGACAGTCGTTGCCGGAGTTCCGCCGGACTATTTCAGCGCGACCGGCCAGCGTTGGGGAAACCCCCTCTACAATTGGGACGTGATGCGGAAGGAGCGGTTCGCGTGGTGGACGCGGCGCATGAAGAGCGTGCTCGGTCTCGTGGACATCGTGCGGGTCGACCACTTCCGCGGTTTCGAGGCGTACTGGGAGGTGCCCGCAGCCAACAAGACCGCCGAGAAGGGACGGTGGGTGAAGGCACCGGGGATGGAGCTCTTTACGGTGCTCGAACGAGAGCTCGGCGATCTGCCCGTCATGGCCGAGGATCTCGGTGTCATAACACCCGAGGTCGTTGCGCTCCGCGACCATTTCGGCTTTCCGGGGATGAAGGTGCTTCAATTTGCCTTTGAGCCGGCGGGCTCGGGGTTGAATGCCACCAACCCCTTCCTTCCGCACAACTACACCTCGAGCTCCGTGGTCTACACCGGGACCCACGACAACGACACGACTCTCGGCTGGTATCGAAGCCGCTCCGATCTAGAGCGGGATCTCGTGCGCCGGTATCTAGCGCGCGACGACGGTGACATTGTGTGGGATCTCATCCGCCTCGCGTCCGCCTCCGTGGCGTGCTATGCGATCACACCGATGCAGGACCTGCTCGCTCTGGAGAGCACTGCGAGGATGAATCGACCCTCGACCTTGGGAGGCAATTGGGCCTGGCGCTACAGCGTCGAGGATGTAGGTTCGTGGACTGCAGGACGGCTCCGCGAGATGACCGAGCTCTACGGCCGGGCGCCATGAGGGCCCATCGCCTTGCCTGCACGGCGATCGGCGGCAGCGGTCTTGTGGCTATATCGCGCCCGGAATCGGCTCCGGGGTTCTCCACTCCATGTACTTGAAGGGATGGATGTCGAGAGGATTAGGAAACCATCCTTCGATGATCGAGAGGTTTATCAGATTGACCGCCGGTGTGTGATCGATCGGTAGGACCGAAGCCTGGGCCAGGAGCAGGGTCTCCGCTTCCGCCATCGTCTTGTATCGCTCGGACTCCGGCTGCCCCATCGACTCCTTGATCTTCTGATCATAGACTGGATTGTCGTAGCCGGCGCTGTTCAGATTGCTTTCGGAGGTCCACATCTGCAAAAAGGTGAGGGGATCGGCGAAGTCGCCGATCCAAGTGGTCGTCGCAAGGGTGAAGGGACCGGTTTGAATGGCGTTGTAGTAGGCGTTGTAGGGGTAGCTCTTCACGTCGACGGTGAGCCCGATCGTGCTCTTCCAGGTCTCCGCCATCACGTCGGCGATCCGGGTGCTCTCGTCCCCTTGAGGCACGACGATCGTGACCGGCGGCAGCCCCTTGCCGCCCGCGAAGCCCGCTTTCGCGAGAAGTGACATGGCAGCGGGAATGTCCTGCTTATCGATTCCTTTCACATCGGGATACGAAGAGATTCTCGGCACGAGCGTCGTTGCGGGGATGTAGAGCTGGTTCGGAACGCGAATCTTGTCCCACGGGAGAAGGAGGGCGAGGGCACGCCGAACCTCCGGATTGTCCCAGGGCGTTTGACGGCAGTTGAAATAGAAGTAGCTTGTGGCGAACATCGGATTGATGACTATCGCCTTGGTGTTCTTGACCTTCTCCCAATTGGCCCCGCCTGCGGCCCACTGGATCTTCCCTTCGTTGAAGAGCGTCGTGATCTCATCCGCATTGTTGGTGAGGAGGATCTTGATGCGTGAAAGGTGCACATTGTCAGCGTCCCAGTAGAGCTTGTTCTGGGCGAGGTCAATCTCATCGGGGGTGTGCTTCAGAATATAGAAGGGGCCGTTCCCCGGAACCGTCGGCTGGGCGCTCCAGTCCTTGACCGAGAGGAAGGGCTTCGGGATCGGAACGAAGGCGTAGTGACACAGGATCTTCAAGAAATCGCTCGCAGGCTCGTTCAGCACGACCTCGAGGGTCGTCGAGTCGATTGCCTTTATCCCGACGCTGCTCGGATCGGTTGACTGGCCGAGACGATAGGCCTTTGCCCCCTTTACGACGTCGAGGAGGAACGAGTACGGGGCCTTTTCCTTCGGATTGAGGAGCTGGAGCCAGGCGTTGCGGAAGTCCTCCGCGGTCACCTCCTGGCCGTCCCAGTAGCGAGCGTCCTGCCGGAGATGGAAGGTATAGGTCTTCCCATCGGAGGAAACGTCCCAGGATTTTGCGACTCCTGGAACCGGCTCGAGCGTGAAGGGATCGTAGGTGACGAGGCCCTCGTATATCGCGGTGAAAAGCTGCGCCTCGGTGGCCGAGAAGGCGAGCGTCGGATTCAGCTGGATGTCGGACTTTCCCATCGCAACTACCAGCTCGGCCGGGGAGCTATCGCTATCGTCCTGGGCGACCGCCGATGTCGCCGTAATCGTCAAGGCGAAGACAAAGACGACCATGAAAACTGTAAAACGCTTCATCTACCCATCCCGTACGTCTCTACGTGAGAACGCTCCATCGTAAGCGCTTTTTGCGAATAACTCAACCCAGTCGCGTTACCTACGCGACTTGCCGCGATCGATTGATAGGATCGCGGCGCTCCCGCAGTCGCGTTACCTACGCGACTTGCCGCGGGTCTGGACGCGCAGGGCCTAACCGGGACATAGTTCACGGAAGGCCCGCAGCTTTGCGGGCTGTGAGGCTATGTCATGAGTTCAACTCCAGAGTTATCCGGTAACAAGAATCCCGGAGAGCGGCCGCAGACTACCCTCGTCCGACAGGCTGAGATAGTCATAAGCAACGTCCTGCGCATCGGAGTCTTCCTGAGCGCCGCCGTCATCGTGGTGGGCTCCGTATTGTACTATGCGGTCGGGAATGCGGGGCCGACCTTAAGCTATCCCCACACGCTCGGCGAGGTCCTCCCGGCATTGCAGGCAGGCAACTTCCAGGCGATCATCACCCTTGGGCTGCTCATCCTTCTCGCGACTCCGATTGCCCGAGTCGCCGTCTCGATCGTCGCCTTTCTTCTCGAGGGCGACTGGCGCTATGTCGTTGTAACGACCATCGTGCTTATCCTGCTTCTTGGCAGCGTCTTTATCCTCGGCGCCCTCTTCGGTCACGGCCCCACCGAGACCATGCGCCCCGTCGGGCTCGGCGATTTTCTGATCATTGCCGGGGTATCGGTGATCGCCGGGTTGATCGGTTCGCTGGTCGGCCTCGGCGGCGGACTTCTCGTGGTTCCGCTTCTCACGCTGGTCTTCGGAGTCTATCCGGAGGTGGCCGTGGGAGTCTCGATCGTCTCGGTCATTGCGACCTCAAGCGGCGCCGCCGCGGCATACGTGCGCGACGAGATGACCAACCTTCGCGTGGGAATGTTCCTGGAGATTGCCACCACGATCGGCGCGATCTGCGGAGCCTTCCTCGCGATCGTCATTGCACCCGCCTTTCTTTTCGTAATCTTCGGGGCGGTTCTCCTCGTCTCCGCGGTACCGCTGATCGTGAAGATAGGCGAAGAGCTGCCGTCGGGAGTCAGGAGCGACCGATGGGCCCGCAGCCTGCGGTTGGGCTCGCACTATCCCGATGCGACCCTCGGCCGGCTGGTCGACTACGAGGTGACCAACGTCCCTATGGGCTTTGGGCTCATGAGCATTGCCGGAGTGCTTTCGGGGCTTCTCGGCATCGGAAGCGGAACCTTCAAGGTTCTCGCGATGGATGTCGCAATGCGTCTTCCCATGAAAGTGTCCACGACGACAAGCAACTTCATGATCGGGGTTACCGCAGCAGCGAGCGCCGGCATCTACTTTCAGCGAGGGGACATCAACCCGCTTTACGCCGCGCCGGTTGCAGTCGGAGTGCTCGTGGGGGCCACCGCAGGCGCCAAGGTCCTTACCCGATTCACCAACGCGACAATTCGGAAGGTCTTCATCCCCATCATGGTGATCGTGGCGGCGGAGATGCTCATTCGCGGCGTTGCCCAGCTTCTGCATTGAGCAACGCCGCTACCACGATCCTGACCCCGGCTCCCTCAAACTCCGAGCGGTACTCGGGGTCGAGGTCCACGTCGGTCACCAGCACATCGACCGCGTCGATCTGCGCGGTGATGAAGTTCGACACTACCCCGATCTTCGTGTGGTCTGCGACCACGATGACCTGACCGCGCGTTCGCTGGATCATAGCGGCCGCGATCTCGGCCTCCTGGTGGGTCGGGGTCGTGAGACCGTACTTGAAGCTGATGCCGTCGACCCCGATGATCGCCTTGCTTCCGTAAACCTGCTGAAGGGTGAGCTCCGCGAAGCCGCCAACGAGCGAGTTGGATTGCGGGCGATAGACCCCGCCGACGAGAATGATCTCGACCTCGCTCCGGCCTGCATCAAGAACCGCCCCCACGTTGCTCGTAACGATCCGCACGCGGGGGGTCTGAACGTGGCGGATGACCTGCAGCGAGGTCGAGCCGCTGTTGATGAGGACCGTGTCCCCCTCCTGAACGAGCGCGGCCGCGGCGCGGCCGATCGCCACCTTGCCCTCGCGCTCGCTCTGGTCCTTCTGGGCGTATAACGGCTCCGTTTTCATCCGGCGGGTGCTGATTGCCCCTCCGTGAGTGCGCTCGAGAAAGCCACGCCCCTCGAGAATGTCCAGGTCGCGCCTAATGGTGATCTCGGAGACCTTGAGGAGCCCCTTCAGCTCGGCGATGGTCACAAGCCCGCGCTCCGAGAGGAGCTTGTAGATGAGCTCCCTGCGCTCGGCCGGGATGTACTCAGCCGCCACTGCGGGTGCCCTCCGCGAATTCCTTGTAGAAGGTGCGCTTGACGCGGATGGGATTCGCGAGGTCGTCGCTGCGTACGCGCACCTGCTCCGCAGGCAAGCCGAGCTCCTCCGCGAGAAGCGCTGTCACGCGCGGGCGGCAAAAGGTTCCCTGACAGGTGCCCATCCCCGCGCGGGTGCGTCGCTTGACGGCATCGACCGATTCGACCGGGATCCCGCGGTGCATGGAGTCGTGGATTTCCCCTTCGCTCACCCGCTCGCAGCGGCAGACTATCCGCTCGGGCGTGGACTCAAGCTTGATGAGTCTCGCGACCTCCTGGTCCGTGAGGCGCTTGGGAACGATGATGGGGTTGCGGCGGGGATGGAAGCTTCCCTTCGCCTTCATCGTGAGCCCGGCCTCCCGCAGGAGCCGCACGACCCGCTCTGCAATCGCCGGGGCCGAGGTGAGGCCGGGAGACTCGATACCCGCCACGTTGAAAAAGCCGGGCACCCGGCTCTCACCGATTATGAAATCCCTCCGGTCCGAGATCGCTCTCAACCCCGAGAAGGAGGTGAGGAGCTTGGAAAGCTCGAAACCCGGCACCGACTTGCGGGCAACCTCAATGATGGATAGCAGAGCCTCGACCGAGGTGTCGACATCGTCGCGGGAGGCAACCTCCTCGGCGTTCGGGCCGATGAGCAGGTTCCCGTGGTAGGTGCTAGTCACCAAGACCCCCTTCCCCTTGTCGGTTGGAACCTGAAAGATGACATGGTTTAGGATGCTTCCGTATCCCTTTTGAAACAAGAGGTACTCGCCCTTCCGCGGGGTGATCGAGAAGTCGCAGGCTCCGACCATTTCGGCGACTTGGTCGCCCGCGATTCCGGCGGCGTTCACCACGAAGGCCGCCTCCACCTCGCCGCGGGCCGTCCTGACGGTGAATCCGCGGCCCGCCTCGATGCCGATCACCTCCGAAAAGAGCCGCAGCTCGACCCCGTTCGCCACCGCGTTCTCAGCGAGCGCAATCGTGAGCTCGTAGGGAGAGGTGACGCCGACCGAGGTGCACCTGAGCCCACAGCGGGCATCCTCGCTGATGTTTGGCTCGAGCTCCCGGATCTGCGGACCCTCGACGATCGAGAGCCCCTCCGCCCCGTTAGCGATGCCGTTGGCATACAGACTTTCGATTGCGGCGCGATCCTCTTCCGTGAAGCCGAGCACCAGGGCGCCCGAGCGCCTGAAGCCGAAATGGAGCTCGTCCTCGAGCTGGGAAAACCGCCGGTTACCCTCGGCACACAGCTCCGCCTTCAGCGAGCCGTGCGGCGCCGCGTATCCTCCGTGAACGATCCCGCTGTTGGCCTTCGAGGCTCCCTGGCTGACATCGCCCGCCCGATCGAGAACGATGGTCCGCAGCTCATACCGCGAGAGCTCCCGGGCAATCGCACAGCCCACGACCCCCGCGCCGACTATGCACACGTCGTACATTGCTGGCTCCCTTTGGC
>DAHUYW010000080.1 GCA_027306915.1 Spirochaetales bacterium
GGGGAGCCAGCTGTACAGCGGCACCGCGCTGTCGACCCTGGTCTCGAACACCCCCGCGCCGCCATCCGGCATCGATTCCGGCAACCTCCAGTTCAGCGCCCTGTATTACTCGCCGGCTTCGCAACAGTCCCCTTTGCCGTCTCCGGCCCCGACCGGCGGCCTAGGCGCCCTCTTCGCCTCGACGCGGAACGGCTACCTGTACGCCTACGTCGATGCGAGCAACGCGTGGACTGCGCCGAGCACGGTGGCCAACAGCGGGCTGCTCTTCGGACTGAACGGAGTCATCGACACGGGGAATCTCTTCGGCACAACCGACGCCGTGCTCGTCTCCTCCGATGTCGGCTACTATGAGATGGATATCACCTCCGGCTCGCTCACCTCGAGCAGCTCGCTCTCCCTCGTCAGCCCGAACGGTGACAACGACCTCTCGACCGACCTCAACTATACGGCGACTCCCCTTCATGACATCACCATCCTGAACTTCATGCTGGATTCCACGAACCCCTCAGACGTTCGAATCTTCGCGCTCACCCCTGGGGGGGCTGCGACGGTGACCGGCGGAGGGGGCGGCCTGTGGAGGAACGAGCCGACCAGTTCCGGTACCCGGACCTGGAGCCAGGACTAGAGACGCCTTCCTTGCGCGTGCGCGCCGGAGGATACCGCCTCGGGCTTGGGTTGCCTTTAAGGTTTTCAGGGAGCGAAGTAGGCGCCGATCGAAAAGAGGGCACCCGTCCCGCCGGGAAGGGGTGCTCCCGACCGGTCGGTTTGTGGGGCGCCCGCCTTCCGGAGGTCGGCGCCGGCGCCCAAGCAGGCCGAAGCAGCCTGGAGGCGATAGTCGTCGCTTCCGCGGAAGGTCTTCGCCGGCTCCTCGCTCAGGTTGTCCCGCGCGGAGATGCCGGTGGGTCCCAGGGGGGCTGCCGCATTGAGAGAGGCCACCGACGGAAAGCGGCTTCCCGCAAGCACGAGAAGATCGCTCCACCCGTAGAAATCATCGGCCACGATCGAAGAATCGACATCCTGATCGCGTGAGGGCGGAGCTCCGGTGACGGCGATCGCCGAGGAAGCCGGAGAGGCCTCGGCGCCCTGCGTTCCCTCGGAGGCGCGGCCGGCGTCCGGTCCCAAGACGATGGAGTTCCCGATCAGAAGGCTCTTCGACTGCTCAATGAGGAGCCCGATGGTCCGGTCGGTCCCTCGTCCCGAAAGGAGCGTATTGTTGAGGAAGCTTAAGGAGCTCCTCGTTGAGGAAAGGGTGACGACGTCGCCGGAGTCGCCGGGAAGGAAGAGCGTGTTGGCGATGACTGCCCTTGCGTCGATGGTCCGAATCGGATAGAGAAACTCCGCCGTGTCGGAAGAGCGCACTGTCGATGCATCGACGGTGGCGGCCCCTCCGTCGAGATAGAGCCCCACCGCGCCGTCGCGCCCGCGCACGGCGAGCGTCGTCCGGTCGAGGGCAACCGTCGAAGCCTCAGCCTGGACCCCGAAGGTGAGGCGAGCGCCGCTGTCCCCCGTAATCGACGAGCGGCTCGCGTCGAGGGTGGAGTCAAACAGGGAGAGCGCGGTCGAGCTGATCGTCCCTGAGCCGCTTCCCACCGTCGTATCGGAGAGCGAAAGCTTGCTGCCGTTTGCCCTTATGCCGACCGTCGTTCTCCCGGCCCCGGGATCGAGGCGGCTCCCTCCGATCGTGGCGTTTGCCACCTTCTCGAGAGAGACGAGGACCGTATTGTCCGGCGATCTCGTTCCCTCGAGCGTGGCACCCTCGATGGACACGGTCCCGGAACGAGAATCGATAAGGCTCCCCTCGCCCGCCGCAGTCCACCGCGTGTCTCGGAGAATGAGGCTTCCGCCGGTCTGCAGCACCCCGTGGGCTGGGCCCTTCGGATAGCCGGTCGGCGAACCGTCCTCGAGGGTGAGGGAGCCTCCCTCGAAACGAAGCTCCCCGGCGGAAAGACGGAGCGACGCCGGGGCCGTCCGGTCGTCGGCTATCGAGAGGTTGTCGAGCACGAGCGCACCCCCATCGACCGAGAACAGGGGGACATCGGAAGGAAGCGAAGACGACGGACGAAGGACGGTAGCCTCATGCCCGCTGGCCCGCGACCACCCGTGCGGGTCGAAGCCTCCGACAATCTGGAGGTCGCGCGTCAGAGTGACGGAGCCGTCGATGCTGTAGTCGCCGACCGCGAGGAGAATGCCGGACTTCTGGCCCTCCTCGACCGCTCGCATCGCTCTCGTGACCGTCCGATAGGGATCGGTGCTGGTGCCGGCCGCCCGATCGTTGCCCGACGCGGCGACATAGACGACGCCCCGGTCGAAAAAGATGGTAGCCTCGCTGTTCTGGATCGAGTGATTCCCCGCTTTGTCGACGCAGTAGGCGCTGATACGGTACTCCTCGAAAGGGACCGGACGGGTGCCGAGGGTGATCGGATCGGAATACCGCTCGTAGCGAGGGGTGGGCTCGCCTAACCGGTCGATGGAGTAGTATATGGCGTCCCCCTCCGGCGAGGTGAGCGTCAGGCGCTGCGGAGTGCGGTAGCGAGCATTTTCGGCGATTCCCGCGATTTCAGGCGGGGGGGGAGGGCTGCGGTCGATCGTGAAGCGGACCACCCCGCCGTCGACCCCTATCCGGTCAGTGCTCCCGGCGTACAGTCGAAGGCGAATAGCAAACTCCCGGCTTCCCCCAAAGGGGACATCGAATTGCAGCCGCTCCGGGAAGAGCGGCGAGCTTTCGCTGACTTCGGCAGGTGCAGGCGGATGGGCTCCGCCGCCGCCCGTCGCGAGCTCGTAGCGCAGAAGCTCGGAGCCTACGCCGGGGCTGCGAGAGAGCGTCTTCGCCGTCGCGTACAGCCCATCCTGCTCCACGCCCTCCACGAAGGGAGGCGCCGACAGGGAGGCGAGCTCGTGGGAGGCGTGGCCGAGAGGGCTCCGGTTTCCCGCCCCGCTCTGTGCGAAGTACCAGACGGTGAGGCTCGTCTGCCCGGCCGGCACCTTGACGAAGATTGGGCCGCTGTAGCTCTCGAAGGAGGCGTCCGGCGGCGGGACCGGGCCCTGCGACGACTCGCCGGTCGGCGGCGCACCTTGCCCCGGCGCCCCCTCCGGGCCCGTCATCAGGGAGTAGCGCAGGGTCGCCCCTTGCACCGGCGGCCACGACAGCGTCGCGAGCTCGTGCCGGGGGGCAAAGGTGATGAAGGGAGGCGGAGGCGCGGGGGGAAGGATCCGGTCCACTGTCACCCGAAAGATTGCAGGGGCATCGCTCAAGTTGCCCCCCTCGTCCTCCGCGATGGCGGCAACGGTGTAGGTCACGGACTTGTCGGCGGCGCCCGGCAACGTGATCGGCGCGGAGTAGCGAGGGGAGGTGGGGTCCGGGAGCGCGGGCATGCTCCCGTCGTCGGTCAGACGGTAGTAGATCTGCGATCCTGCCCCCTGGAGGACGAGGGTGACCGGAGCGTTAGCAATTCCGTCGGGGGGAAGCCCTTCGGCCGTCGGCGGTGCGGGAGGCGCCTTGTCGATGGTGAAGGAGTAGACGTGATCAAGCTCCGTCTTGTTTCCCGCGAGATCGCGGGCGGCGATCCGAAAAGAGAAGGTCGCTTTCGTCCCCGGCGGGACGTCGAAGGTCTGCGACGTGCCGAAGGGCTCGCCGTCCGGCCCAAGAGGGTCTCCGGGCGTGCCGTCCCGGACGACGCTTATGTAGAGCGAGCTGTCGGGATCAACCGCGGAGTCCACGACCGTCACCGCGTGATTGGAGGTCCCCCCGTCGGAGAATCCGGTAGGCGGATCCAGGATCGGCGGCTTTCGATCGACGGCGAATTGGAGAGTCTCGATCGCGCCGGGCAAGCCGTTACGAATGGGAAGAAGCCGCATGACGTAATGAATCACCCGTCCCGGCTTTCCTTCAAAGCTCAGCTGCCCTGAAAGAACCGGCGACCTGTTCGTGGGATCGGGGGGTGTCATGCCGTTCACGGAGAGGGTGTAGTGGATCTGGAGCGTAGGATCAGGCGCGAGACGCACCGATGCCGGGTGATTGTAGAGTCCCCCGTCGGCCACCCCGTAGAGCGCGGGAAGCGAGAGCGGTCTACCGTCGACATAGATCGGACCCGAGTAGGTCACGTCGCTTACGTTGCCTGCCGGATCGACCGCGACCGCCGCAACCCGATAGTCGGTAAGCACCCCCGGCTTCAGGCGAAGCGGGACGGGAAGTTCGTAGCGGCTTGAGCGGAGTCCGGGCATCGGGGGATCCACGCCGTCGTCGGATAAATTGAAGAAGATCCTGCCCTGCCCCTCGAGGACGAGGTTTCCGTCCGAGACCGAGAAGCGCGGCGGCTGCGGCGGCAGCCGGTCGACGTCGACCTGGACGGGAGAGGTTGGCGGCGAGAGATTTCCAAAGCGGTCGACGGCGACGAAGGTGAGCGAGAACAGGCGCTCCATCCCCCATGGGAGCGAAAGCTTCAGATGGCTCCCCGCAAGCGGCGAGGCCACCGTCGGCGGGGCCGGCGCCGAGCCGTCGAGGCTGAGCGAATAGTGAACCAGGGTGCCCGGAGGCTTCTCGATCGTGAGGAGCGTACCTCCTTCGGGGGAGCTTCCCGATGCGACCTCGGGGGCTGCGGGTGTCCGGGTGGAAAAGACAAAGCGTCTCGCGACTATCGGGCTACGCGCGTCGTTCGGAGCAAGGGCCACGGTCTTCACGATCACCTCGCCGCTTGACGAGTCCGGAAGGTCGAGGCGAAAGGGCTCGGTGTACCGGGGCGATGTGGCGGTCGGGTCGCTCCCATCGAGGGTGAAGTGGACGGCGGCATAGGAGGGTCCCTGGATCACCACCCGCGACCCGTGAGTCAGGGCATCTCCGCCCGTGCTCAGGGCTATCGACGGCGCGGTCGGCATGCGACCGTCGAGGATCATGAGATAGCGGTATTGGGTGCCGAAGGCTCCGTCCTGTCCGACCTTGGCGAATCGAAAGGGGAGATACTCGACGCCTCCTGCGGGAGCGGTGAGGGTGATCGGACCGCTGTATCGTGGGTCTCCGGCAGACGGAGCTCGCTCTTCGAACGTGTAGGCGAGGGGTGATCCAGAGGTAAGACTCAAGGTGACCGGCCCCGCCGCGG
>DAHUYW010000081.1 GCA_027306915.1 Spirochaetales bacterium
GGCGAAGGCCATCCGCTACAGTGCAACAGCATCTGGTTTCAAAGTGAATCCTCGTGAATTCAGCGTCTGTGAGGAGGAAGGTTATAGATCGGCGTTGGATTGTGATGTACTATTCTCTTGTGTTGATCGACCGTGGGCGCGAAGCGTGTTGAACTTCATAGCATACGCCCACCTCATCCCCGTGATAGACGGCGGGATTCTCGTTACGCGAACGAAAAGCGGACAATTGCGCGGGGCCAGCTGGAAAGCGCATGTCGTCGGTCCTTCATACCGATGTTTGCAATGCCTGGGTCAGTACGACCCTGGCCTGGTCGAATCCGATAGGAATGGAGACCTCGACAATCCGAGCTATTTGGAGACATTGCCACAAGAACATCCAACTCGAGCGAACGAGAACGTTTTTGGCTTTAGTTTGTCCGCAGCCTCACTAGAATTCTTACAGCTGCTTATGCTTGTTATTCAGCCACTCGGCCTACGCGGTAGCCGGCCACAAACCTATCATCTTCTTACGGGTGAAATTGGCCTTGGCAATACAGAATGTGATAATGGTTGTCCGTTCCCTGGACTCATAGCTACGGGTGAAACGTACCATCCGGGCACTGGAATTCACATTGCGGCGGGAATCGCTAGACGGGAACGATCAAGAATCCAGTGGACGTTGCACCTTCCATTGTTTCTACGAGACTTCTTCTGGACGTAGCTGGTTTCACCCCATGGTGAAATCCCTGGTAGACGGAACAGGAAGATCTCGGAAGTAACCGCCCCTTCACCGAGTCGGGCTCGGCACGAGGCGACCGCTGAGCACCGGGATCCGTCGTTCTTGCCCGAACCTGCCCCTGCAAGCATCGCTAGGTGTCCCGCGAGCGAGACTTCGTCGGAACACGTTCCGGTTGCCGGCGGGATTCCGTATGCTTGGAGCGTTGTCGAAGATCCTTGAGCATCGCCGCGCGCAAGATCGCGTTCATCCGCGTCTGGTAGCCTTCTCCTTTCCCTTTGAGCCATGCCAAGACATCTTGATCGATGCGAGCGGTGACCGCCGACTTTCGTACCCTGTAGAGCTTCATGACCTCCGACAAGGGTCTGCCGTTCAAGCGAATAGCCTGCGTGAAGTCGTCTTCCGTCCATTCAGGGATATCGTCGGTGTTGATGTCGGAATCGGGCAGAGAAGCGAGTGCTTCAAGCTGTTTTTTCGCTGCGCGGGTCATCTGGGGAAGACCGTTAACCCTCTTCATACCTTTTTCTTTCATGTGCTGTCACCCTCCGGGCCGAGATGATCCGGTAGACTTCGGCCTCTTCGTCTCGAATGGCAAAAACCACGACGACAAGGACGATGTCGTTGATCTTGCCTATGATCTGCCAGCGATCTTCCCCATGAGAGCCCGGGTCGGAGCGAATAAACGCGAGCGGATCGGCGAAGACGTACCGGGCATCCTCAAAGCGCAAGCCATGTTTCTTCTGGTTGCTCAGGTTCTTGGCTTCGTCCCATTCAAAGATCACTATGTAAGTATAATACTGTGTGTACAGACTGTCACCATCAAGTCAGCTTCAAGGCTGTCGCGCGCTCATCCCCGCCATAGCTGCCGCCTCCGCCAGCGGCCTTCCACGCTCCCGCGTCAAGGCGAAGTAGGCGCGCACGTAACGGGTGTAGTCAGCCTTGCCGCAGGCTGACGCGAGCGCTGCCCGCCCAACGCTCCAAAGCCCGCGCCGCGAACGCGCGGTACTTATGGTTTCCTCCGCTCAAGCGCTTTCTCGATCCGCTCGAGCGTCCGAAGGAGTTCAGCCGCCTCGGGGAGCGCTCGCCAGTCGATGAGGTCGGCAACACGCGCCGGAACCGTCTCGCGCAAGGTTTTCAGTTCGTTCTCGAGGGCGGCCACGGCCGCCTGCATGTCCTGGAGGGTCTGCATCCGAGTCTCCTATTGTCCGACTTTGTAGCCGAAATCGGCTCCACAAGGATAGCTCCACAACTGCGCTTATGCTGCTAGCCGAGGCTATGCTTGCCAGCAACCTGGCGCCTCCCATAACTCCAAAGAGACGACTGAACATCAGGATCTCGGAAGCAGGCGACCCCGGGCGGCGCAGAACAGCCTATCCCCGGCCGTGCGTATTCTCCGCTCGGTCTGTCCTCGTCTTTTTCTTCCTCGGCTCCTGGAGCGGAGCCGACCGCAGAACCGCGTTCAGCCGGCTCCAATACCGGCCCTCTTTTCCCTTCAGCCACAAGAGTTGTTGGGACCGCCGAAGAAATGACCCAGGTCATCGCTTGAGATTTGACCCGGGCCCTGGAGACCGGGAGTATAGGGCCGGCGTGCACAACATGTCACGGGGTATCCGGCTTCTGAGGTGTGAGGTGGTCGGTTGCACGATTGGTGCGATACGAACGGCGCTTGGTTATCAGCACGTGGACGTGGTGGCCTAGGCGGCCGAGCAGGGCAGCAGAACATCGATCGCGGAGGGCCTTCAGCCGCCCGGCGCCAGTAAGCCTGTGAAAGCCGCTGGCTCTACCCTCCACGGTAGAGGGCCTCCCGTCTGTCCGTAAGGGGGGGTACGTGTTCAGTACCACCCATTGTCTGGGGGGCGCGGGGTCCATGCGGGGACTGAAGACGCAGTGGTGGGCGAGACCAGGCTGCGAAGCCAATCCAGGTGACTAACACTCGGCAGCTGGAGCCACATCGAGCCCTCCGCAGTGCCAAGCCAAAGCAGGACGCCGAACGAGGCGAAGACGATCGAGGTAAGACCAAAGAGCATTATTGTCGGTCGATCTCGAGCGGCGCGATCGGGGTGTCTGGCTATGAGAATCGCGAGGCAAAGAAGGCTAAACCCCGACATCGCAGCGAAGAACCAGAAACCGATGATGAGCTCGAGTTGGATGGAGTAGGCGAAGTTTGGTGCAAGAAATGTAAATCCGTACAGGGGTATTACGGCCGCGAGGTCAATCATGAGCGCGAGCAGAACTCGTTTCAGCCAGGTTCGTTCGACCATCATCGTGCGATAGTCATTACGGAAGAACCAGAGGTCCGTCGACAGAGCCAGGTCGACGCGTTTTCGGTAGGCGGACGCGAAGTCCATGATCTTTCCGAGTGCTACGAGAAGCACGATGACCCCTACGAGGGAGGCGACCCAGAGGACAGCTTTGACGATGTCTGGGAAGAGAACGGTGATCACGATGAGCGGAATGAAGGCAACAAGGCGAAAGCCACCGATGCAGAGTGCCAAGATGCCGACTGCGACCAACATCATGAGGACCATGCCTACCCAGATCGGATGGAGCAGGAAGATGCCGAATCCGGCGCTGGTGCAAAGTAGGGCGTCGACGCCGTGCTCGTGGAGTATGGTGCGGATTGTAGTTCTTACGTCTTCCACAGGACAGTACCTCTACTGAGTACCTGGCAAGTCCGTCTACTGACCGCGCATCATTCAAGGGCGAGCTGAACTCTGATCGCCCTGTCGACTTGCGCCATGTCCGCGCTCGAGAGCCCGGACAGTCTGCCCACGAGACAGGACTTGCTGACCGTGGTGATCTGATCAGCCATAGCCTTTCGTTGCATATCGCGGATCGTAACGTATGCCTCGCACGGGTAGAGCCGCTTGATATGGGAGGTCAGGGGGACAACCTGGACGTGGCCTAGGGATTGGTTGGATGCAGCGTTGCTCACGATCACTACGAGGCGCCGTTCCTTGGTTTCTCTACCGTCGGTGAAGAACTCCACATCGACCCACCAGACCTCACCGCGATTCACGCGCGACTTTCCCCGGGCCGGTTGCTCGGATCCAGGCTTGTGCTTCGGCTTCGTGGACCTCGTCGGCCGCCATTTCTCGGTAGGCGGCGTTCAGATCGTTCTTGACGACGAGAGGCCGTACGACCGATTCAATGAAGGACGCGATCTTCCGCTTGCCGACTACACGATGCAGGCCCGCATAGACTTCCTCATCGAGACTGATCGTAATATGCCTTCTCATCGATGTATAATATACACGGATAAGATCCATTTGTCAATCGATGTTCGCGCTCAGTGTCGACGGCAGAACGCTCTGCGGTCTGAAGCGGCGATCTGCTATGTAAAACAGAGCAGGCAACTATAGTCAGTGGCAAGAAATAGAACTCCATGTAGACAAGGCTATGTAAAACCAGAAGAGGCCTCTGTAAAACAGAGTAATGCTAGTCAGCGTAAGAACTTAGAGCGCAGACTATACACCTAGGTAAAACACCCCTTTATCTTGCTATCACTCCATCCTTCCTCCCCAAACTCCCCCCGCGAAAACCGCTCCATCCTAGACGGAAATCGACGACTCCTAGGCAACAAGCGAGGAATCCTCCCGAAAAATCGGCATTTCCGGGCAAAAGAAGGGGGTGTCAAAGGGCGCAGAAACGGCGAAGAAAGGCGGCGAAGCGACAATCGTGACGGTAGGGGTGGGACGGAGTGACAGCTGGGCGGGTAGCGTTTGGAAAATAGATGTGATTGGAGGCCTATCCCGAGTGCGCATCGCGGTCGGAGAGCTGGGCGATCTTGGTTGGCGACTTACCGGTGTTTAAGAAACTCCTCCGCGGTGAGGCCTGTCACTTCTATGATGTTGGCCTGGGTCGGTCGTTTCAACGTTTTGGAGTGCATCGTGACAACGATCTCTCGAGTTCCGTTAATGTAGACCCGGTGGTTGCCTTTCTGGCGAACCAGCGTATAGCCGAGGTGCTCGAGGATCCTGGCAGCCTCTTTCGGTGATAACGCTGGAGGCCTGTTCATAGCGTGACGGCCATTTCGGCGATGTGCGTGTCGTCCTCCTTTATCTCGAGATTCCGTTCTTTCGCGACCTCGAGGTAAACCTCGATAGCTTCGCGGATGTTTGCCAGCGTTTCGTCGTAGGTGTCTCCTTCGGAGACGCAACCGGGGAGTTTTGGAACGTAGGCGCTGAAGCCGCCTTCTTCCGCGGGTTCGATGATGGCCTTGTAGAAATAAGTCTTCATGTGCGTACGCTCTCCTTGCCGGTAGTGTAGGACAGAACAGTCGAGTAATCCATCGCGGGGTCGATCGATGCG
>DAHUYW010000082.1 GCA_027306915.1 Spirochaetales bacterium
CCCCGACTTTGTCAGCAGCCTGTTAGGTTGCTCTGCACCTCAAACTGGGTGAGGAAGTGAGAAGCCTTGAGTTGTCTCTTGAGGTCGCTTATCTTGACGGCCGAACCTTTCTTTCCGCGGGCGCTTGTCGCGTTCTTGTTGCGGTCGTAAAAGTACTGAAGCATGATCCGACGGATCTCATTGTTGGGCAGGTCCCTTTGAAGGGTCTTCGCTCTAGCCATACGCGAGCTCCCTCAGAATCGCGGTTATGGTACCTCCAAACTTGGCCCCCTGGGTCTCCTGCTGATGTCTCACACTTTGGAGACTTCCATCTTCCGCGCTTCGGACCTCGGTTCCAAATCGGAAGAAGCCGTCGGGGAGCTTGTTGTGAGCGAGTAGGTTCGGAAAGAACCACAAATCGCTTCCGCACAACTCAGGGTCAAAGACGACATCGAATGGATTCATCAGCAAGCCTGAAATCCAGCGGTATTGAAGCGATGCGAACGGGACGAGCGGCACCTGAGCACCTGACGGTTTCGCAATCTCGGACTGATAGCGCTGTTCCAGTCGAATAGGTTTGGGAGGATCTCCGATTGGAACCATGAAGACCGATTGTCCGGTTCCATGCAACGCCTTGAGACAGTAGTTCTCCAGTCGGGACGTCCCTGAGTTGCTTACCAAAGCGAGACTCACCGCAACAAGTATGGGTTCGTAGGCTGAAATGAGCCCGGCGTCCACATACTCTCTTGTCTTCGCCGCCTTGTCCGCAAGCGCTGCCGTGATTCGGAAGATGATCTTCTCGCCATTGGGATCGCCGGCAATCACCCGGCCGGTCGGAAGGGGCTCCGCTTGAAGCTCGCCGGTTCCGACTCCCGGAGCAATACATTCGACCCAGACTCTTCTGCCATCCTTGTCGAGAGTAATATCGGGGCCTTTCGGGGACGCAGCTTTCAAGTCGTATCCTTGCGCATGGAGGAGCAGCCACAGGTACATCTGCCAGGACGATCCAGGCCAGCTCGTGCGAAGCTCCTCGATGAACTTGTCTGGGTTGTCCGGGCAGTTTGGCAGATATCGCTCTACCCAGCCGTTCACAAGCGACTCCTTTTCTGCCCAGCAGGGCTCTTCGCGAAGCCAGCCCACGAACTGGTCCGCCGGCGATGGTTCCCAGAGACGATCGAGATATCCTTCCAAGTGTCGCTCCGATGGCTCCGTGCTGCTTATCCCTCCCCCGATTACCTGTTATCCTCCATTCCTTTCAGCAATCCGGGCGCCACCTTCCAGTGCTGCCCGTCGGACGTGAAGATGGTTGCCGTCTTCTTGTTGAGCCGGACGATCCGCCCTGTCTTGACACCTCCTTCGTGATCGGTGAAACGCACCTCTTCGCCGAGGTTGAAGCGCGACATCGCGCGGGTGCTTTTCTCCTGCGCGATGAGTTTCAGCCGCTCGATTATGAGGCGATTGAGATAGAGGAGCTCCTCTTCGCCAAGCTCTTTGATAAAGGACTCGATCTTTGTAGCGTCAACGTTCTTCGGTGACATCATGTTTGTTCAGGCGGCGACGTGCTCCCACTGAATGACCTGCACCACCGCCGGATTACGGCGCGAGCTGTCCACGACGGCCTCCAGGCGGGCCGCGACCGGATCCTCGATCCACGCCTCGCCGCATTGACTGCAGACGAGCGCCGGAACCTGTCTCACGACGATGACGCCAAAGCCCAGATCGACCGTAAAGGTGGTCGTACCCGGCTGTTTGTCCGCTCCGCAAAGCGGGCATGCGCCATGACTTTCGTTCATCGATTTTTCCTCCTCGTCCGGAAGCCCGGCTCGAAATGTTCAAGGTCCGGTCGATACGCGGTGACGACGTGACAGACGCGGGCAATCGGATCGACCGCGACGACGACGTGCAGAGGGTCCGGCTTGCTTTTCAAGAGAAGCGCGCTGCGAAAGGGCCGTCCATCGGAATATACCTCGAGGAGCTCTCCCGTTGAAAGTGTATCGAGGACTTCCTGCCTTCCGATTCCCCGCTCGAAAATGCGCTCCAATGCGTGAAGGTGCCAGTGGACACGTCCCTCGGAAGCGAGCTTCGCCGCTAACTCTCTGTCGAATCGCTCACTCAAATCCAAGTCCTTTCAGATTCTCTGCGATGGCCTCGTCAAGTTTCTTCGCTTGCGCCTGCTGCTCTCGAAGCTGCGCAACGAGCCGCTTCATCTTGTTCTCAAAGGGCTCGCCGTCGTCCTCCTGCGGCTCGGCTCCGACGTAACGGCCGGGGGTGAGGACGTGCCCATGTTTGCGGACTTCTTCGAGCGCGGCACTTTTGCAGAATCCGGGCACATCGACGTACTCGCCCGCTTGATTCTCTCCGCGCCAGGCGTGGTAGGTGCGCGCGATGCGCTCGATGTCCTCGTCGGTGAGCTCGCGGTGCGTGCGGTCGACCATGCGGCCCATCTTGCGCGCGTCGATGATGAGAATCTCTGCGCGCCGGTCGCGGAACTTTCCGTTGCGTCTGTCGCGCGCGAGAAACCAGAGGCACGCCGGTATCGGCGTCGAGTAGAAGAGTTGGCCCGGGAGGGCGACCATGCAATCGACGAGACCGGTCTCGACGAGGTTCTTGCGAATCTCGCCCTCGCCGGACTGGTTGGACGACATCGAGCCGTTGGCGAGCACGAAGCCCGCAACCCCTGAAGGCGCCAGATGATAGACGATGTGCTCGACCCAGGCGAAGTTCGCGTTGCCCTTCGGCGGCACCCCGTATTGCCAGCGCTTGTCGCCTTGCAGGCGCTCGCCGCCCCAGTCCGATACGTTGAACGGCGGATTGGCAAGGATGAAGTCGGCCTTGAGGTCGGGGTGGCGATCGTTGTGGAAGCTGTCGCTGTGCTCGATCTTGCCTCCGATGCCGCGGATGGCGAGGTTCATCTTCGCAAGCCGCCAGGTCGTGTAGTTCGACTCCTGCCCGAAAATGGAGATGTCCGCCTTCGCCTTGCCTCCGTTGCCGTTTCCGTTCGCGTGAGCGCGGATGAACTCGATCGACTGCACGAACATTCCGGAGGACCCGCAGCAGGGGTCGTGCACCCGCCCGCGGTAGGGTTCGAGCATCTCGGCGAGGAGCTTCACCACGCAGCGAGGCGTGTAGAACTCACCGCCCTTTTTCCCTTCGGCGCTGGCAAACTGGGAGAGAAAATACTCGTACGCCCGGCCGAGCACGTCTTTGCTGCGCGCCTCCCGGTCGCCGACTTTGATGTTGCTCACGAGGTCGATGAGCTGTCCGAGGCGGGTCTTGTCGAGAGCGGGGCGAGCATAGTCCTTGGGGAGCACGCCCTTAAGGGCGGGGTTGTCGCGCTCGATTCCGGCCATGGCGTCGTCGACGAGCCGTCCGATGGTCGGCTGCTTCGCCTGAGCCTTCAAGCGCACCCATCGCGCCTCCGGCGGTACCCAGAAGATGCTCTGGGCGCGGTATTCGTCGGGGTCTTCGGGGTCCGCACCGTTCGCTTGCTCTGCGACAAGGCTCGTGTGCTGCTCCTCGTAGGCGTCGGAGATGTACTTGAGGAATATGAGGCCGAGGACGACGTGCTTGTACTCGGCGGCATCCATGGTGCCTCGAAGCGCGTCGGCCATCTGCCAGAGCTCGGCTTCGTAGCCGATGGTTGCGCCTGCGGAGTCGGCCTTTGCAGATGCGGTTCGGGACTTTGCCAGCATTGGCCTCCTGGTAACAGGTTCGAGCGATTCGGCAGGGGCGGCAACACCGATTGAGAGTGAGCGCCGCCGGACGGAGGGAACCCTTTGTTCGCAATGTAGGCTTCAGGCTCCGTCACTGCCACCTGCCTTCTGATCCTATTTTACGGGATTTGCCGCATGGATGCAAATAAGGGTTTGCATGTCGCGGAGGTGGCTCGCTTTCAGTGAGTCGTGAAACGCGAAATATACCCACTTATGGGGAGATACAAAGAGCAAATCCGGCCTTAGGCTTACGAGGACGAGAGGGGGACGCCGTGATCATCACCGAATGGGCAGGGCCGCAGCCAAGCGGGCAAAGTGATTCGCACACGGGCGCAGTACGAAACCGCATCTTCCCGTCGCCGGTGGTGCGGCGAGTCGGGACCGAAAAGGAGCCGCGACGCCGTGAGACTCCGCGGAGAGCTCGCCCGTGAATGACGCGGACCGCATCTCGCTAGCCTGGTGCAAGGACCTCCTATCGACCGACGAGCGCGACGACGCGCTCCAGGCCGCTGTGATCGGCTCCTGTAGTGCCCGAATCGAGCGCTACCTCATGCGGAAGGTCCTCGAGCGGAGCATTTTGTCTGCTGTTTCGACAGCCTGGGCGCGCAGGAGCTTCTCCTGGCCGAATACCCGGTGCGGAGCGTGGGGCCGGTGCGGTGCGACCCCGCGCGGGCCTTCGGCGAGGAGAGCGAGCTTGCGGAGGGCTCCTGGTACTGCGCGCCGGTGCCCTCCGACGTTTTCGAAGACCTGCCGGCGGCACTGATCTTCGACTGGTTTCTTTCCTTGCCCGCCGGGAGCGGGATTATCCGGGTGGAGTACACCGCCGGGTAACCACTTGAGCACATGCCGGAGGACCTCGCGCTCCTGAGCCTGGCAGCGTCGATCCGGGCAGCGTCGATCCTGGCCGCGATCGTAAGGGGGGGGG
>DAHUYW010000083.1 GCA_027306915.1 Spirochaetales bacterium
GCAATAGACGTCGAGGACATCAGCGTCGATGGCGGAGGCGGTGGCGCCGCTGGTGACTACGGGGACATCGCGGGTTCGGCGGGAGTTGGCAGCGCCGCCGTGAACGACGCCGACACGGACTACGTTTCCGGCTGCGGAGTAGGGGGAGCGGCGGGGACCGACGGCTGTGCGGCGATTTACGTAGACTAGTCCTGGAAGTACGGCGCCGACTCCGCGGCGCTCAGCGACGAAAGCAGGCCCGCGGCTACTCCATCGTGACCGCGCCCCCAGCACGGCGAAGAGCACGTGGTCGCGCCGGCTACCTCACGACGGTCACGGCAACAATCACGACAACCATCGGGGTCTCGGGCGGAGCCAACGGTGGGAACGGGAGCACCGAAAGGCCCAGGGTTGTCCTCGTCTCTGTCTGTTGAACCGTGTGGCTGGCAGGCCGACGAGTCTGCCTACTCGACCACCCCCACCCTTACCGCAACGTTCGGGTCAGTCGTCGTCTGACTCTCCACAACCACCGAGGTAGGGACGCCGCTCACGGTCTCGTACGCGACGAGCTCAACCGAAAGCGGCTGGCCATCGGCGGCCGTCTTCCAGACCGTAAGGGTGTACTGCTGTCCGCTCGTCGCGGTGATCGTGAAGCTCTGGTCGGCGCTGCCGGAGATCGGCGTCGTGCCGGAATCCTCCACAAAGTTCCCGGAATAGGCCGTGGTTGCGATGATCTTGAAGACGTGGTCCTGGTAGGTGCTCCCGGTGATTCCCGTGCCGGTGCAGGCGGCGAGAAGCAGCGACACGGTCAGAAGCGTCACCGCCGTCGGCATCACCATTGTCCGTTGTCGATTCATGGCTGCTCTCCATTGTACCACGGGTCTTGGTACAAATCGTGCCCACGCTCGCCACTCCGGCGCACAATCGTGAAGGCCGGAAGGGTCCGCGTGGTTGTCCAGGTGGGCTTTCAAATCCCGCTTGCCAGCTATTCCCAATCCGACGATGATAGGGGGTGGGAGGAAAGAAGAACGCGATGCGCGAAGACAAGAGTAGCCCGTCCATTGCCGACGCGAGCACCCCGAGTGCGGGTCGGATTTATGATTACTTGCTTGGGGGACGCCACAACTTCGAGATCGACAGGAGCGCTGCCAAGGGGCTCATGAAGGACGTCCCAGAGATGCCCCAATGGGTTCGACTGATTCGGTGGTTTCTCGGTTCGGCGATCCGTCGTCTATCGGGCGAGGGTTTCACGAAGTTCCTGGACTTCGCGTCCGGGCTGCCGACGGTGGATCACGTCCACCAGGTCGCCCCGACGGGGACGAAGGTGATCTATTCCGATATCGATCCGGTGACCGTCGCCTATGCACAGGAGATCATCAAAGGTCTTCCCGATGTCGCTTTCGTTGCCGGCGACGCTGGGAGACCTGAGTCGGTCCTACAACTCGACGTCGTTCAACGGCTGTTCGGCTCCGACCGCAAGGTGGCGATCGGATTCAACGGCGTCGCATGGTTTCTACCCGATGATCGGATAATTCACGCCCTAACCTTCTTGCACGAGTGGGCGGCTCCGGGGTCGAAGCTCTTCCTCTGCGACACGAATTCCGGTGATGAGACCCCAGAGCAGCAAAAAGTAGAAGAATTCTACACACAAGTAAGGGAGCCGATCTATCCTCGGTCCGAGAAACGGCTCCGCGAGCTTTGGGGGAAATGGAGGCTCTGCGAGCCCGGGGTCCGACCGCTTGAAGAGTGGCTCCCAATCGACAAAAGGCCCATAAAGAGGGCTACGCAGGCGATGGGCGGAAATCTCATTGGCGCGATCCTCGAAAAGAAGTGACCGAGTCGGTCAATCGGGCGGTTCTCGTTTCCCGGCGCTTTGGGCGCGGAAGAAGAGCCTCGTTGGGCTTCTAAGTCGAACGCTTCTCGCCAACTCCTTCGCCAATCGCTACGTTCTTCATCCCACCGAGCTCCCCGATGTCGCCGGGGCGGTGGCGGACAGCTTTCTCGACTTTCTCGATTCGACGGCCTCGGAGGCGGTCTTCGCCCTTGGCGAGTCCCTGGAACGTCGAGGTCTCGTGGACAGCTCGATGCTCCCGCTTGTACCGAAGTTGCGTCAGTACTGCCGGCGCGCTCTCGCGAGCGGTGATCCGAAGCTGCTCGCCGAGGCGGAAAAGCGCGTCGATCTCTACGCAGCCTCCCTTCTTTCGGGCTTCGGCGCGGCCCGCGAGGAGGAGATCCTCTCCGACCAGGAGCAGCTCCGCCGAGCGCTCTCGACGGCGATCGAATCTCAAAGTCGTGAGCTTCTCGTCAAAAACCACGCTATCGCCACGTCGATAAACGGAATCATGCTCGCGGACCTCTCGGGACGCGTGAGCTACGTAAACCAGTCCTTCCTTGCGATGTTCGGCTACCGCACGCCGGCCGAGGTAATCGGGAAGCCGTTCAGCGAGTTTTGGATCGATGAAGAAGGAAAAAGGATAGTGGAACGCATCTCGAGTCGCGGAGGCTGGTTCGCCGAGCACGTGGCGAAAAGAACGGACGGCACAACGCTCACGGTGTCACTGGCTGGATCCCTGATAAGCGACCAGACCGGCGAGGCCATTGGAGTCATGGCCTCTCTGGTCGATATCACGGAGCGCAGGCGCCTTGAGACTCAGATGCAGCAGGTTCAGAAGATGGACGATCTCGGGCAGCTGGCAGGAGGGATCGTCCATGATTTCAACAATCTTTTGACTGCAATTGGCGGCAATCTTCACCTTCTTCTCCTCGAGGCTCCCCCCGAAAGCAGCCTCTTCCTGGGTCTCATGCAGATCAAGTCGGCCGTCGATCGCGGAGCGGGGCTAACCAGACAGCTGCGTTACTTCACGCGGCAAGCCGCCGGCGCGCGCCAGCTCGTGAGCCTGAACGAGGTGGCCCGCGAGACCTACGAGCTTCTCAGGCGCACCTTCCCGAAGGAAATCGTTATCCGACTGGAGCTGGCGGCCTTCCCGTGGATGATCGAAGCCGATCCTGATCAGATGAGCCAGGTCATGATGAATCTCTGCCTCAATGCAAGGGACGCGATAGAGGAGCGTGCCGGGTCGGATTCCCGGAGGCCTGCGGCCGGCATCATCTCTATCGAGACTGCCAACGTTACCTTGAGCGAGGAGGAGGCCAGGTCGCAGACCAACGCTCGACCGGGGAGATTCGTCCTGCTTCGCGTCAGCGATTCCGGCATCGGAATGCCGCCGGAGCTCGTCCAACGGCTCTTCATTCCCTTTGTCTCCACCAAGACCCAGAGAAGCGGAAGCGGCCTCGGGCTTTCAGTGGTCTACGGCATCGTCCGTGGCCATGGCGGATCCATCAACGTCGCGAGCAAGCAGGGCGAGGGGAGCACCTTCTCGATCTACCTTCCGATGGCGGAACCGGCTTTGGCGGGCCGCACGGCGCCAAAGTCCGATTTCGTGCTTTCGCAGGGAGAGGGCACGATCCTCATCGTGGACGACGAAGAGCAGGTCCGCGACGTTATCGGGCGGGCGCTCAAGCTTTGCGGCTACCGGGTGCTCGTTGCTGACGGCGGGAAGACCGCGTTGACCCTTTTTGCCGTCCATCGGCGCGAGATCGATCTCGTGATCTTGGACTTCATTATGCCCGGCATGGACGGGCGCGAGACCCTCGCTCGAATGAAGGAGTTGGACCCCTCAGTTGCCGCCGTCTTTGTCACAGGCTATACCGCCGATCGTATCGGAGATTCTCCGGAGCTCCTCGGAGCAAAAGGCCTCATCGAGAAGCCGCTCGACCTGAAACGGTTTACTGAGCAAATCCGCGAGCTCATGAGAGTCCAGGGCTGACCTTAGGAGGCGGACCCTTGCGATAACAGGCGGCGTCCTCTCGCCCCACCCGGTCTGTGCGCGCCGCAGACGGCGCTTGCCCCAGACTGCGCAGAGTCCGTCATCCCCATCACTTCACCACGAGCACCTTGCGAAACTCGTCGACCCCTGGGGCGACGACGCGGATGAAGTAGATTCCGCGGGCGACGACCTGCCCGCTGAAGTTGCGCCCGTCCCAGCTCGTCGAGTACTGCCCGGGCGAGCGCTGCCCGCTGTAGAGGGTGTTTACGAGATCGCCGGCCAAATCGAAGACATTGATGGTGACAATCCCGCCTTGAGTGAGGGTGTACTCGAGATTGGTGTGCTCCCCGTAGTTCGGATTTATCACGTTGTGGAGGATCGTCACGTTTCCCCGCTGCGTCGTGATGTTCTGCAGCTTGAAGGCCCACGGCTGCACGAGCTGATACCAGTTGGATGCGCTCGGATTCGGGAGCGCCGCGCAGATAAGCGGCTCCGTGGCCGGCGCGACGGGCGCGATCTCATAGAAGAACTGGAGCGTAGTGCCCGACTTGATCAGGGAATCCGACGAGGAGATCGCGGAGTCGCGAATGTGCACGTTCGGGGTGTCGGCGAGCGTGCTTACCGTGTGCGCGGCCGAGTCGGCGTAGGGGACGATGCCGCTGAAGCCGGCGCTGGTAAGCTGCGATTCATTGAAGGGCGGCAGCCAAAGACTTCCCGTGGTCAGGGAGCTCGACACCCCGGCGTCGAAGTAGACGCTCACCGACATGGTCGCGGCCGGGTTGGTCGCGGAGGTGTCGGCGTCGGTGA
>DAHUYW010000084.1 GCA_027306915.1 Spirochaetales bacterium
TCGCCCGCCGCGAGCTCGTGCACCTCCTCAAGCTTCTTGCCTTGGAGCCGGTAGAGCTTGTTGACCTTTTCCTTGCGCTGCTCGCGGGAGTTGAAGAGCTCGACTTCCGCCCGGGTGACACCGGTGACTACCTTGATGAAGGAAAGCCGGCCCGAGAACTGGTCGATCGAGGTCTTGAAGACGAAGCACGATGTCGGCTTACCCGGATCGATTTGCACCGTTGACGCTTGCCCGTCCACCGCTTCCATATGCTCCTCGCCGCCCACCGGCGATGGAGCCGCATATGCGATGAAGTTGAGGAGCGGCATCACCCCGCTGCAGCGCTCCGCCGCCCCGCACAGCACCGGACAGAGCTTGCCTGCCGCAAGCCCTTCAAGGAGCCCGGTCCGAACCTCTTCCTCGCTTAAGGTCCCTGCATCGAAAAACTTCTCCATCAGCGCATCGTCGCCTTCGGCCGCGGCCTCGATCATCGCAGCGCGGTACTTCTCGACCTCGGGCATCATCGCGGCCGGAATCTCGGCGGGGCTCTCCTTCTTTCCCGGCTCCGGGACCAGATAGGCCTTCTGCTCGATGAGGTTGATGACTCCGCGGTAGTCGGTCCCGCTCCCCATGGGAATCGTGATCGGCACGAAGGGCAGATCGAACTTGCCCTTCAGATCGGCGATGGCATCGTCGAGGGTCACTTGCTCCCGATCGAGCTTGTTGAGGAACACCATGCGCGGAGTCGATCGCTCCTTCAACCGGCGCCAAAGCTTGATGGTCTCGATCTGCACGCCCGGCTTCGCCGCCACAAGAATCAGGGCGCACTCTGAGGCCCGGAGGCCCGCGACCACCTCTCCGACGAAGTCGCCGGAGCCGGGGGTGTCGAGAATGTTGATCTCGCGCTCCTGCCAGGAAAGATGCGACAACGAGGTGTGAATCGAAATCTTCCGTTCGATCTCCTCTTCGGTGTAATCGCTCACGGTCTTTCCCGAGGATACCGATTCGGCCCTCGGAATCGCACCGCCCGTGAAAAGGATCTGCTCGACTAGCGTGGTCTTCCCTGTGCCGACATGACCAGCAACAGCGATGTTACGAATGGCATCGGTGGTGAAGCCCATACCTACTCCTTCGTGACCTGGTGGGGATAGACCACTATAAGCTCCGCGAGTTTGGGTTGTCAATCAGAAATCGAGGTGAGCCGCAGAATGGGGTCCGAATCGACTCGCGTCGGGGAAGCCGAGAGCGCTACTGCGCCCTGCGGCTGTTTTCTTCCTTCTTCGCGAAGTGTGAGAACTCCATCGCGAAGGTTCCCCGCCCTTGGGTTATGCTGCGCAGGGCGGTCGAGTCGCCGAACATGTTCCCAAGCGGCGCGTCCGCCTTGATGTGCTCGACGCTCGGACGGCTTTCCAGGCTGCTAATGATGCCGCCGCGCGAGGTAAGGTGGCTCATAACCTCGCCGACAAACTCCTTGGGACACATCACATCGACCTGCATGATCGGCTCGAGGAGGATCGGCTCCGCCTTGCGGCACGCTGCGTCGAAGCCGAGCGAAGCGGCCGCCTCGAAGGCGACCACCGTCGAGGTCGTCTGGTTGTAGGTCGCTTCGACGAGGGAGGCGCCGATGTCGATGCAGGGATAGCCGTACATGCTCCCCGAAGAGAAGGCGCTCTGCACGCCGCGCTCGACCGCCTGGATGAACTCGGGCGGCAGGCTCCCCTCGGCAAGCTTGCTCGTGAAGCGATTCCCGCTTCCGCGCGCGAGCGGCGCAAGCGCCAGGGTCAGCTCGGCCTCATTGTCCTTTCCTGCGATCATGCGGTGGTAGCGCTCGGTGTGGCTGACGGACTTGGCGATCGATTCGCGGTAGGTGACCTGCGGCTTTCCGATGTTGGCCTCAACCTTGAAGTCCTTGATCAGCCGTGTGACAAGCACGTCGAGATGGAGCTCTCCCATGCCGGAGATGATGAGCTGGGCGGTCTCCTCGTCCTCGCGGAACGAGAAGGTCGGGTCCTCCTGCGCGAGGAGCGCGAGGGTATCCTTAAGCCGGTCGCGATCGGAGAGGGTCTTCGGCTCGATTGCGACGGAGATGACCGGCTCAGGAAAGGTCATCCGCTCGAGCAGAATCTGGTGGCCTTCGCTCCCGATCGTGTCGCCGGTTTGCGCCACCTTGAAGCCGATCGCGACCGCGATCTCACCAGCGGAGGCCTCCTCGATCACCTCGTAGCGATTGGAGTTCATGCGCAGAAGGCGGTTCACGCGCTCGCGCTTCTTCTTGCTGATGTTGTAGATGACGACTCCCTTGGAGATAGTCCCCGAGTAGACCCGAAGGTAGCACATTGGGCCCGCCTCGCGATCATTTTGGATCTTGAAGACAAGGGCGAGGGGAGGGCCCCCCTTCGTGCGCTCGATTTTCACCGCCTCTTCATTCTTAGCGAGGTGGCCGACGACGGGCGGAAGCTCGTGGGGGGCCGGCAGGTAGTCGATGACCGCATCGAGCAGGGGCTGGACTCCCATGTTCCTTAAGGAGGCACCGCAGAAGATCGGAATGAGGGCCCGTGCCATCGTTTCCCGGCGGATCGCCCGCTTGATGACCTCGGGCGGAACCTCCTTCCCTTCGAGGAAGAGGCCGGTGATCTCATCGGAATGGGCCGAGATCTGATCGACGAGTCGGTCGCGCCACTTCTTGGCGTCGGCAAGCCGCTCGGCGGCGACCGGTCCGCGCACCATATCGATACCGTTAGTCTCCGGGTCCCAACGGATCTCTTCCATTGCTACGAGATCGATCACTCCCTCGAACTCCGACTCACGTCCGATCGGAAGCTGCACAACAAGAGGCACCGCTCCAAGCTTGTGCCGGACCTCTTCGACGACCGCGTAAAAGTCGGCTCCTACGCGGTCCATCTTGTTGATGTAGGCAAGGCGAGGCACCCCGTAGCGGTCGGCCTGATGCCACACCGTTTCCGACTGCGGTTCAACCCCGCTCACCGCGCAGAAGATGCCGATCGCGCCGTCGAGCACGCGCAGGGAGCGCTCGACCTCCGCCGTGAAATCCACGTGGCCGGGAGTATCGATGATGTTGATCTGCGCACCGTTCCAGTAGCAGGTGGTCGCTGCGGAGGTTATCGTGATTCCCCGGTCCTGCTCCTGCTCCATCCAATCCATGGTCGCCTCGCCGTCATCGACCTCGCCGATGCGGTGAGTCTTTCCGGTGTAGTACAAGAAGCGCTCGGTCGTCGTGGTCTTGCCGGCGTCGATGTGCGCGATGATGCCAATGTTGCGGATGTCGGATTGTGCCATGAGCTCTCCAGGGGACATGATAGTAGCATAATCGTCGATCATTGACAAATGGCGAAGGGGGTGATACGGTCCACGCTGCGCGGCTCAGGGCCGTTCCTTGAGCGCGCACTCAGGGCGATTAGCTCAGCTGGGAGAGCGCCTGCCTTACAAGCAGGAGGTCGACGGATCGTGCCCGCCATCGCCCACGTCCTTGAGTCCTTTCGCCGTAATAACTTAGCTGCTTCGAGGGAGAGGTCGCCCTTGAGGCGAAACCGCCGCTTGCATACATATTTGCATACATTGGCGGTTGGAGTGTTGCGGCATGGCACGTCACGCGGAACCCTATCGAGTCTTCCCTATCTCCGGCAGTCCGTATCTCTTTTACCGCTTGGTTGGCTGGCCTCGTGGAATGCGCCGGTCGACCTACACGAAAAGCGCGAGGCGAGCTCATCAGATCGCGCGCGAAGCCCTCGAGCGCGAGGAGCGCGGTCCGGTCGATCTCACTTTGCGGGAGCTCGCCGAGCCCTACTACGTCTGGGACACTTGTCCGCACATTCGCCGGCTTCTCGACCAGCAGAAACGCATCTCCCGTCGCTACGCCGCCGACTGCAGGAGGCGCCTCGAGGCCTACGTCTTCACCGACCCGATCGTCGACATGAATTTCTTCGCGATCCAGCCGGGGGATGCGATCGACTTCCGTTCTCGGTTGCGCGGGAAGAAGATTCCGCTCGCGAGGGGCGGCTTCCGCCCGGTCGGCCTTCGCACGGTGAACATGGTGATGACGCTCGTCCATACGATCTACCGCGAGGAGATGCTCCGGCGCGGCCGCCGGCAGTTGCCCTTCAATCCATTCGAGGACCTCGGCAAGATTCACATCGACACCCGGCAACCGGGCCTCTTCACTCGCGAGGAACTCGCCTCGTTCTTCCCTGTGGACTCCCTCGGCCACTGGCAAGACCGCGAGGAGTATACGGCATTCCTCGTCGCGCAGTCCGCCGGCATGCGCCGGGGCGAGGTCCTCGGCCTGCGCTGGGCAGACATCGACGGCGAGACACTGCACGTCCGGCAGCAAATACAGCGCATTCAAGGTGAACTGCACGTCGGCCCGGTCAAGACCCGCGCCGGTAGCCGTGACCTCCCATTGCTCGGGCTCGCCAGGGACGCGCTGACGCTGCGGCGCGAGAGCCAGGCTGCGGACCGCGCCCGGCTTGGCCGCTCCTGGGCTGACACGGGCCTGGTCTTCACCACGAAAACGGGCAGGCCAATCGAGCCGCGTAACCTCATCCGGTCGTTCACCCGCCTCTGCGACGGCAACGGCATCCGCCGGATACGCGTGCACGCCTTGCGCCA
>DAHUYW010000085.1 GCA_027306915.1 Spirochaetales bacterium
TCGAGTGCCACCGTCATCACCGACGGTCCCGGCGGCTACCGAACGAAGAGCCTTCGCCTCGCGCTTCAGTCCGAAGCTACCATCACCTTTTTGGGATCGCTTTTTCGCCCGTACAGTCCGCTTATCCGAAACCGCACACTTCACCACGGTTATCCCCGCTTCCCTGGGCCTCACACCGGAGGACGTCCGCGACTACCTTGACGCCACCGACGTGTGGCCACGCGTTATCGAAGGAAACTGGCAGCCACTGCGCGACGTCCGTGATCTCGGCCCTGCCACGACGCTCCCGTTCATGGATCCGGTCGAGCCCATCTTCCTTGTCATGGAGGACCTCCCGAATGATTGAACCAAGAACCTCTCGCCGCGCGCTCACTGCGCATGAAGCCTGCGCCGCCGCGCTTGCCCGTCTGTCAGGACGGTGGGACGAGCCTGGGGGCCGCTTACGCCATTCAGCCTCACCGACGTGATCGACATCCTCGAGAGCGTTGTCCGTTCCGTAGAGGCTCCCGCGAGCGCCGCTCCTACAGGCACCGCGCGAATCCAACAACGGATCGTCAACGAGGTCGACCTCCCCGCCGACCTTCCGCTCACCCTGCAGGTGATTTCGCGCTACTTCGACGAGCACGACGGATTTCCCGACGTCGACGCAGGCGAATGGCAGCCCCTTGCGCCCCACGATATCCTTTCCGTCGATCCCGCGGCCAAACCAGCACCGACGGTAGTCGTCCACCTTCACAACGGCGTGCTCTCGCAGGTACATCCGAACTTCAACCGCCTCACGATCATCCTCGACGACCAGGCGCAAGACTCCCACCGCTGGCGCGTTGAGTCCGCGCCCTACGATCTGCACAAAGTCGAGCGCGCCTACATCCAACCGCAGTCCGACCACGAACGCCATCTCGCCCCGCCCGCCCTCGGGCGGGGCCGACTTCCTTCGACCGCAGTCCACCTCGTGTCGTCCTGTCCTGTGGAGCGAGCTGCCCGAAAGCCGATCCGTCGCGCGCCCCTTCGCCTCGCTCCATCCGCTCCCACGTGAGATACCTCTTCGAGCACAAACACCTACGCAGGGGGCGCTGCCCCCTTCCGCGAACCCCCAAGAAAAAAGCCTCATAAGCACTCGCCGCCGACCCGCCGCTCGCCCCCTCCCCGGTCGCTCTCGGCTGGCACCGTTCCCGCCGGAGGACCTACCGCGAACCGCGCCAGGCGGGCAGACCCGCTCACCCTCGCGCTCCCCCTACCCTTCGGCTCCCTTCAGGCCGGCGACTCTCCTTCGCAGGCGAGAACGTTCGCTGCCGGGCGGGCAGTATCTCTTGCCCCCTGCGGAAGTGAGGGGCAAGAGCCCCCGCCCGCCTCCGCCGGCGGAAACGCTGGTGGGGGGGGCAGAGCAAGACTTCTGTGATGAGGAGAACCAATATGCCTGATACCTTGACCGCAGCAAACGTCGAGGTGTTCGTCAAGAGCTTCCCCGAGTTCGTACGCTGCGCCGATGGAGCATACCGGCACGCTGGCTTTCAGGCAACAGCCCTGTACACCCGCGAGGAAGCGATCGCGATCATCGCGCGCAGCGCGAAGCCCGAGAGCCTCGCCTGGCGCACCATCGAATGGTGACCGAATGAAGGAGATCATCTGTGACTACCTTTGAAAGCTTGTACGCTCGTGTCAGCCACGTCGTGAAGCAGTACCGCAGCGACTTCCCCCACGACCGCACCGAAATCGAGCGCTACCCCGGCGTGCCTTTCATTCATCTCGCGTTGGAGTACGGCACGCACATCGTGATGCTCCACCCGGCGGATTCACCCTTCTGGCCGCCGCGGGGCGTCGAAGTGCCCTACCTACTGGGTGCGGCCACCCGCGAGCGGATACTTTTGGGAGAACTGAACGGCATGCGCTACCTTGCCAAGTGCTACCGCGAAGCGGGAACGTGGACCTTCTTCGACGGGAGCTCACTTGCGCAGACCGACGCCTCGCGAGCCCTCGCCACGATCGAATCGTACGCCGACACCGCCCGCGCGGCATGGACACGCCAAGCCGCCCGAGCCTAACCCGCTATGCTTCCCCAAAGCGCCTGCCCCGCAGAGGCGCTTTGGGGCCGTCTCCATCCGCCACGAGCACACGGAGGCTCATTCGAGAATGACGTACCGCGCGATGCACAGAGATTGTCCGTCAATGACATGAGAATCGTTCTCGAAATCGTCCTCGATCACCTGACGCTCCATCAGGTGATCGATCACGTCATCGAAGCCTGCACGTTCAAGACTCTCATCATACGCCACAATTGGGCGGATACCGGTTCCGCACCCGACTGGCAGCGCGCCGCCGGTCTCCTCGCCCAGGCACGCGACCGCGTGCACGGCGACGGAATCTCGGCAAACCCTGACCTTCACGAACGTCGCCCGGATGGAGAGCCTCTTCCTCCGCCCCGCAAAGCCCCCACGCGCACGAGGCGAGCAGGAAAGTCATGACCCTTTTCGAAGCACTCACCGCAACCGTCGTCGGGTCCGACCGCGCCCCCTGCGGTCGGGCGTGCGGCGCGCGCTCGGCTGGCACGGTGTTCTGCCGGCGGACCTCGACAGAAACCGCGCCAGGCCGGAAGACCGCCTCCCCTCCCCGCCCCTTCGCCCTCCCCCGCCGCATCGTGCCGCCGACTCCCCCTCCGCCGTGAAGGAGAAAAACCTTACCTCCCCGTCCTGGCCGGCTTGAGGCTTGATCCCCCCTGCGAACGTGAGGGGGCTCAAGCCCTCACCCGGCCCCGCGCCGGGGCCAATGCCACCGCACACAGGAGGAGCTCCACGATGTTGAGCTTTCGTAAGGGCGCCACGGGCACCAAGATAACCTATCCCGCCGACGCGGCTCAGATACTCCGGCGCTTCGAGCGAAGGCGCCAGGAGCATTTCATCGCGCTGACTCTCGACGGAGCGCACAAAATCATTTCGGGGTACGTGGTCACGATCGGCCTCCTCAATAGGACGATCGTCCATCCGCGCGAGATTTTCTATCCCGCCATCAAGGACAACGCCGCTGCGATCATCCTCGCGCACAACCACCCGAGCGGTAACGTCGAGCCCAGCCGCGAGGACCGCGACGTTACCAAGCGGCTCTACGACGCCGGCGAGCTCCTCGGCATCCAGGTTCTCGACCACCTCGTTGTCGGCGAGAGCGGACACTACTATTCCTTCCTCGAGCACAGTGAGATTGGTCCTTGCGCGACGCCGTCCTCGTTTGCCACAGCGTAAAGCGCATCCGCGCACGCCCGGCCCCCTGTGGCCGGGCACCTTTCCGCCCTCACAGGGAGGGCACCTGACATGAACGTGAGAATCCGTATGTCCAAGAGAGCCTTCCTCTCGGCGAGCATTGCCGCCTGATCCTCACCCTCTGACTCCTTCAATCGCTACGTCGGCGAGTGGGACCCTTCCATCCCCGAGCAGTGGATCTCGTTTACGGCATCGATCCTCGCCGACCATTGCGAACCCCTCGAGGTCACGGAATGTCTACTCCCCCGCCCACAGAAGGAGGGTCCCCCGATGACCGCGTTTCGACAGACCGGCAGGCAGCCTCACGACCTTCTTCGCAGAAGCCCAAGAAACAGAGCGACAAGCTTTCGTCGCCGCCCCTCGGCTCGCCCCCTCCCCGGTCGCCCTCGGCTGGCACGGTTCCCGCCGGAAGACCTACCGCGAACCGCGCCAGGCGGGCAGACCCGCTCACCCTCGCGCTCCCCCCTACCCTTCGGCTCCCTTCAGGCTCAGCGACTCTCCCTCGAAGGACAGAACGTTCGCTGCCGGGCGGGCAGTGTCTCTTGCCCCCTGCGGAAGTGAGGGGCAAGAGCCCCCGCCCGCCTCCGCCGGCGGAAACAATTGAGCGGAGGCAAACCAGAAATCGAGGAGGCATCCTATGGCACACCAACCAGCTCTTGATTGCTACAAGCTCATCCGCACCGCCACCGGCTCGACGTTCGTAGCGGTGCCGCACGCGCGCAACCAGGAAGCCGAGGAGAAGGAGGAGGACCTCGGCGAGATGGTCCGCGAGCTCCGCGCCGCGTGCCGCCGCTTCAACCTGTCGTGGTACGCGGTCGCCACCGTGCCGCTCGCCCCTACCGGCCCGAGCCGGTAGGGCGCTTCGACGGGAGGTATCACCCAAGCAACCGGCGATGATCGCTACGCTTCACGGCCTCGTCTATCGCTACGGCGCACCGGGCATCGCGTACGCCCTCTCCTGGAACCTCGACGCCGACCCCGGCCTCGATGACGCTCTCACCAATCTCTGCCTCCATATCCTCGAGCACCCCGACGTTTCGATCCTCAAGGATTGCGAGCACGAGTTTCCGTTCACCGATCAGCCGTAAGGCGAGCGGGACGAGGTGTCACCCGCAGCCTCCACCGTGATCTCTGCCTTTCAAACGGCATCCTTGATGCCGTTACCACGAACCGAGCCGATATCGCGGTCCTCACCGTCAACCGCATCCGCCGCAAGAGCGTCGCGACCGCCCGCCGCGAGCCTACGCTCGATCCCGAGGCGATCTCGAAAGTCCCCGCCGACCTCGCGGAAACCCCAACCGAGAGCCCCAAGGAAAAGACCACCATGAACCTTGCCGAGCGT
>DAHUYW010000086.1 GCA_027306915.1 Spirochaetales bacterium
GAGAGGGGGGCAGTTTTCGCGTCGTTAGGGGGTCATTATCTCATGTCGCCTGACAGACATGCGCCGGTTCGACCTATCTCGTGCCATTCTCGTATTCACTTCACAATCCAATTGGAAGCTCACATGCGGTCTACAAGAACATACAGCTTGCATGCGGTAATCAGAGTCCTATCCCTGATGTTGCTTGGCGTAGCAGGAGGTTACGCGATCGGGCTGCCGCTCATGCCGAGTGGCCTGTCTGACGTTCGAATTGCTTGCGCCCTACGGCTACTGGCTTGACGGATCGATTCCATCGGGCGGCGGAGTGAGCGTGCTCCTGGAGGGACCGCGGATAGTCCCGGGCGTCGACACCATCCTCGAGGAGGACATAGCCGTGGGTTGGCAGTTGAACCACTTCTATCACAACCCTGACGGGACGCCCCACGTCGGTTCCGACACTCCATCGACCGATTTCGACCAGCTTGAAGCTCTCAATGATGTCGGGGTGCGGCAGGGCATTCTGTGGGGCCGGGAGCTGCGGCACAACCTAAGTCGAAGGTTTTCTGTACTATCGGATGCACTACGATCACAATTCCGCAATCCCTGGCAGTTCGACCCCTCTGGTCTTCCAGTCCGATTTCCCGGACAGAGTGGAGATAGTCAGCAATTCGATACTCGCGGGGCTTGACTACTACCACGTGGTCGCCGACAGTCTTCACGAGACCCTGGACGGCCTATATGCAGAAGCCTCAATCCAGTGGGAACCACGTTTTCTATTCAACGCGGACGGAAGCTCCGATTTCTATCGTCTCAACGCGATGGTAGAGGCGTACAAGCCGCTCTACATCTCCCCTCGAAAAGGCGTGAAGAACCTCTTCAGCATTTACACGGCGGACTACCTTGGCCTCGATTATGCAGAAGGGAATTCGATTCCGATCTACTTATTTGAAAGCTACGGAGGTCGCTACCGCCTCGAAAACATAGCGTTGACGTCCGGACGCCCGGGAAACTTTTCTCATCCTGCTACCGGCTCGAGCCAGAAGGAGGTCGTAGATCACGGAGTGTAGGGAACGTTTTTGCGCCCTTCCTCCCCTCCCCACAGGAAGGGCGGAGAGCAGAGGGAATTATCATTGTCGTCGGAAGGGAATTCTAGTTGACGCTGGTCACCGGGCTGCCCGGCCTTGAATTTGCACCCCGGGGCGCAGCAAGGGGGCAGCGGTGCCGGCGTGGTTGTTCCTCGAAGACTCGGATCAACCACCGGTAGGGCCGGGCCGGGAGGGCAGGCCACCGGCCGGCAGCCCCTCCACGCGGCGCTGTTCGACCAATCCACCACTTGAGTTTTTATCACTCCATATTAATCATATATCACCTATTTCATGATATATGATCTAAATGATCATCTTAATGTGTCAGAAAAGGTTTTATTTGACAATATCACACATAATAATCTATAATTCTGTCAAAATCAGTATGCAAAGACTGATTTAAGTCTCAAGAGTTCAGGAGAAGTCGGAAATGCCCCATCTCAGGGACAAAAAGTGTGAAGACTTCGCCATCCCACTGAATCAACCGGAGAAACCGGTTGCAAGGAGAGGACCAATGGCTCAAAGCAAAGGCTTACACTCGATCACGCTCGGTCAGGTTCGCTACCGCGCCATCGGCGGCGCCCGCATTCTGTTCGGGCTCGTTTGGGCGATTGACGCGTTTTTCAAATGGGAGCCCGCCTTCTACACAAAGTTTTCCGACTACATCTCCGGCGCGGCCCAAGGGCAGGCTCCGTGGGTCGTGTCGTGGCTCTCCTTTTGGCAGAACCTCGTTGCCCCCGCTCCCGCGACCTTCGGGATCATCGTGGCGATCATCGAGACTCTGATCGCTATCGGGCTTTTGACCGGTGCATTCAGCAACCTCGTTCAGATAGGCGGCGGGATCTGGTCATTGGTGATCTGGACCGTCCCTGAGGGGTTCGGCGGGCCCTATATGGCGGGTTCGACCGACGTGGGAGCGTCCATCGTCTACTTCATCCTCTTCGCCGCCCTGTTCGCGGCGCGAGCCGGCGTCTGCATGGGGGTGGACAGCTTCCTCACTCCCCTGCTCGGAAAGGCGGTCTTCCTGGCCTCGGGGCCCATCCCCGCCGAGGAGCCTGCTCCGCACGATGCGAAGCGGCATCAGGAGGAGAAGTAAGATGAGGTGGCAACCGCTCGACAGAGCTCATTCCGCCACATCGAAGAGCGGTCTGGTCCTGCGGCGCGCGGCGAACGGCTGTGCGATGGTGATTGCGCTCGCCCTCCTTGCATGGTTCGCTCTTCCGGCTCGAGCCGCTGCGGACGAGCCAATTCTGACGCGCGATCAGCTTACCGGCGACTGGTTCGGCCTGCGCACTACGCTCGACAACGTCGGAATCAGCCTGAACGCCACCGAATATGCGGTGCCGACCGCCATCATCGTCGGCGGCGAGAAGCAGGGCATCACCTATTCCGGCCAGCTTGCTCCCTCCCTGAATCTCGACTTCGGGAAGATGATCGGGATTCACGGCCTCAGCGCGGTCGTGAGCGCGGGAATCCCGCAGGGGGCGTACGGCCCCTCAGGCACCTATATCGGCAATCTCAACGACGTCACCTTCACCGAAGGTCCTCTCGGTGCGTACCTCGACGACGCCTTTCTCACGCAGAAGCTCTTTGAGGGCGCCCTCGTGGTTCAGCTCGGTCAGTTCGGAATCGACGAGTTCTTCGATCAAAACACGATCGGGGGGGAATTCTTGAACAGCGACTTCTCCTACCGGGAGATCGACGGCGCCGATATGCCCTCAGGCGGTCCGGCCTTTCCAATGGATTCACCCGGCGCGCGCATTCGCATCTCGCCGGTCAAGGGCTTCTCGCTCCAGGCAGGCCTCTTCTCAGGATTGCCCACCCCGCTCACCTCGATTCCAAGTTTCAGCGCGATCTTCGACAATGGGGCGCTGGTCGTCGGAGAGGCCGACTTGAGCTACACCGTGGGGAGCCTCGGCTCGGGAGAGGCCCTTGTCGGAGCGGTCTATGACACCCGGTCCTTTTCCAATCTTGCGACAGGGGCATCGCTCACCGGCGATGAGATCATCTATGGCTATCTTAACCAAACAGTTTGGCAGGGAAAGGACGACAGGAGCCTCGCCCTCTTTCTTCGCGGCGCGTGGGCGCCGCCCGACCGCAATCTGATAAGCATCGACGGACAGGCGGGGCTTACCTGGAACGGCCCCTTCGCGGCCCGGCCGGATGATGTGCTTGGCCTCGCCTTTGGCTACGATGGAATCAGCTCGGGCCAGCAGGATCTGGTTCGCGCGCTGACTGCCGCCGGCGGTCCACCCCAGCCGATTCCGGTCTATGAGATGGTGGCGGAGCTCGCCTACCAGCTTCAGGTAACTCCCTGGTTTGCCTTGACGCCGGACCTCCAGTACATCGCCCATCCGGGCGGGAGCACCGCCATACCGGACGCCTTTGTCGCGTTGCTTCAGGCGGCTGTCACACTGTGATGTAAGGCGGTCGGCATCGCATGCGGCGCCGGCCGCTCCCAGTCTACTCTTCAAGGCGATTGTCGAGAGCTGCATCGCCGCAGGCCCCCTCCTTGGCCTCTTCAGCAACGTGGTGCAGATCGGAGGAGGCCTCTTTGCTCTGGGCATTTGGACGACCGCGGAGGGGTTCGGTGGGCCCTACGTTGCGGGCTCGACCGACATCGGGACGGCGATCATCTATGTCATCCTTTTCATCGCCCTGTTCTCCGCTCGCTCCGGAATGGTCATGGGGTTGGACCGCGCCCTCACGCCGTGCCACGGCCCCTTAAGCTTCCTCGCCTCGGGGCCCCTTCCCAGGTGGCGCCCGAAGCGCGCGATGCTGGACCTCGTCAGCGCGGGATGTAGCGTTGGGCGAGGGCGACCAACGGCAACAGCGCCGCCGCGACCATCACCGCGGGATATAGCGCTGCGCGACTTCCGCGTACTCCTCGAGCTGGCGATTGCGCCAGGAGCGATCCCTTCGCAGCTCGGTGGCGAGAAGCTGCGCCACCACGGGGGCCATCTCGATGCTCGCCCTCGCATCCAGAAGGAGCGAGAGGGTGTGTCGAGCAAGGACGTCCGCGACGGTGCGCGCCAACTCGCTGCGCGCCGCCCACACCACCTCCGTCCGCAGGACCGGCATCTGCGGGTGGATCTTTTCTCCCAACTTCGGATCTTGGGTGATGATCTCCCGAATCGCGGCGGCATCGGTTCCGTAGACCGCCAGGCTCCCGAGATCGGCGGCCTGGGTGTGGTAACCGTGGATGTGCAGCCCGCGGCTGACGCTCGCCCGCTCGGGCAGCTCGGCGAGGACGACCGCCTGGTCGACCGTGTCCTCCGCCATTCGGCGGTAGGTCGTCCACTTTCCGCCCGCGATGGTGACTAGCCCCGACCGAGAGATGGTGATCGTGTGGTCGCGGAAGATGGAGGCGGTGCCCTGCTCGCCGTCGAAGCTGACAAGC
>DAHUYW010000087.1 GCA_027306915.1 Spirochaetales bacterium
CAGGCGAGAAGACCCGCTCCCCTGCCGCGCGCACTCGCCCTCCTCCCCACCCTTCGAGCTGCCGACTCGGGTGTCCTAAAAAACGGTAAAGACCCGTCACCAAGCCGGCTGGGCGGTGAGCCCCCCTGACACGAGGGGGCTCACCCCCGCACCCGGCCCTGGGCCGAGTATCTGAAAGCGCCCGAACAGGAGGACACTATGAGTCACTTCACCGTCCTTGTTATCGGAGAGGATGTCGAAGGTCAACTCGCACCCTACGACGAGAACTTGCTCGTGGAACCCTACCGGCTACCCATGGACCTCGACGCCGCCCGTGACATGGCCCACCATTACTTCGGCATCGACCCACAGGAGGTCCGGAGCATCACCGCCGACCTCGCCGCCAAGCTCATCCCTCATATGCACGAATGGAACGGCTGCGAAGGCGGCTACGACGAGGACGGACTTTTCTACCTCTCGCGCTACAACCCGGACAGCAAGTGGGATTGGTACACGATCGGAGGCAGATGGAACGGCTTTTTCCGCCTTAATGACGGCTCACTCGGCGTTCTCGGCGATTCTACTCCCCATCCCCTTGAGCAGATGGTCGAAAGCTTCATCAGGCTGACTGTCCCCGCCGGAGCGGTCACCGTCGGAGCCGACGCTCGCGCTCCCAAGCCCGCCACCGCCGACCAGGCACAGAAGGGCTCCATCGACTGGGAAGCTATGGCTGCGGACGCGGCAGCCTCCGCCCTCTCGATCTTTCACGCCTACGAGGATTGCTTCGCCGGAAGGAAGATTCCTCGCTTCGCCGACTTTCTCGCGCGCGAGAGCACTGCGGAAGCCGCCCGGCTCGCCTACTGGGCCGATCCGGTCATCGCCGCGATCAGAGCGCGCGAAACCAAGCGCAACGAGATGCTCTCGTGGGACCAGGATTACCATTCCTACTTCGCCGACGGCACCCTTCATTCGTTCGTCCACCGGCACGTCACGCACTACATAAGCACCTATGCGGTCCTCTCTCACGGCGAATGGTACGCTCCAGGCGACATGGGCTGGTGGGGCATGAGTTCCGAAAGCGACGGCGAGCGCGAGACATGGCACACCGCGTTCTTCGACCGGTTCATCGCGCCCCTTCCCGACGCCGAATGGCTTAGCCTCGTCGATTGCCATATCTAGGAAGCGATCACGTGCGGCGGGGCCATTCGGCCCCGCCCCTCTTCGATCAACGAAGAAGGACACCCCCTTCCCGAACCTCAGGCGCCACCCTTCGGCCCTGCGACGGCTCCCCCCCGGTCGGGCTCCGGCGCGCTTCGGCTGGCACGGTTCCCGCCGGGGGACCTGCGCGGCAACGCGCGCCAGGCGGGCAGACCCGCTCGCCCTCGCGCACCCCACCCTCCCTCAATCCCTTCGAGCCGTCGCCTCGAGATCACCCGAGAGGAGAACTCTCCGTCCTGGCCGGCTGAGAGCTTGAGCCCCCTTCAGGAACTGAGGGGCTCAAGCCCCCACCCGGCTCGTGCGGCCGGAGCAATGGCGCGCACAGACAGGAGGGAACACTGATGGTCACAACCGAAAACGCCCGCAAGGTTCTTGACAATCTGGTTGACAGGCTCGATTCCGAGGTGATCGCCTGCTTCGTCGAGAAGCGGCTTTTCGCCCGTGAAGCGGATATCCCCATGCGGAAATGGTCGATGTTGAATCAGCTTACCGCCTATTTCTCGGGTACTTCCGACGCGCGAGGCTTCCGCCAGTGGCAAGCCGTCGGACGGCACGTCACAAAGGGCTCACGCGCACTCTACATCCTCGTGCCCATGATCCGCATCAAGACCGCCACGCCCGCCGAAGCGCAGACGCAGGAGATCGAAGAACAGGAGCGCGAGTACCTCGCCGGCTTTCGCGCTATGCCGGTATTCCGCGTCGAGGACACCGAAGGCGAGCCCCTCGCCTACCAGAGCGAGCTTGACGCCTTCGACCCTTCGCGCTTTCCGCTTTTCGACATCGCCAAGACGCTCGGCGTCACCGTCACCACGGCCGTCACCGAGTCGTGCTACGGGTGGTACTCCAATGACCAGAAGCTCATCGCTCTTGGCACCGACGATGTGACCACCTTCTTTCACGAGCTCTCCCACGCCGTCGACTCCCACCTTCCCGGCACGAGCGACGATACCGCCTTGCGCGAGTGCGTCGCCGAGCTTTCTTCCTGTTTTCTCTGCCACCTCTACCGCCTGCCGCCCCACGACGGGCACACCAAAGCGTACCTCGAGAACTTTTCCGGCAAGGGACACGTCGCCTTTTCCATCGCCCGCGTTGTGGAGCGCGTTCTGGCGATCTCCCAGTTCATTGCCGCTCATACGGCGACCCTCGCGCCGTGTGACCTTCCCGCGTGAGCACCTCTCCCCGGTCCTTCCCGCTCGGGGAAGACCGGGGAGCATCCCGGCCGCATCCCGTGCCGGGAGGCAGACCGCCTGACGAACGCGCCGCATCATCGGCGCGAAAGGAGATCACCCCATGTTTCGATTAGATTCTGCCGCGTTTTTCGCCCGAGAACGCAAACGACAGCGCTCCCTCGAAGGCTACCGCAGCGAACGCTGCCCCGAGTGCGGAGATCCGATTACGTACTTCGAATCGACCGACTTCGAGGGTCCCGACACCGTCACCCAACGCTTCCGATGCGAAGCCGGCCACGTCTTCTTTGCCATGTTCCGCCTCGCCGACGTAGTTCCGAGCTCCGACGAAGCCGGCTGATCTCGCCCCCTCGCCCAGGGCTTCGCGCCGATCGCTGCGCAAGGCCCCGGGGATTCTTGGCCTCAAGTGGTGCGGCTGCCACGCAAGTCGCTCGCAAGCGACGAACCTGCGCACGTCTGCGACTCTGGCAGCGGTCATGGATCGGCCTCGCCCAGAACGCGGCGAATGATCCGCAGCTTCAAGCTCAACCGCCGCTTGGATGCGAGCGCGCGAACCGCCAGGTCTCACCATGCCTCTTCCTCCCTGACCCCGGGGAGCCCTCTGTTCCGTTCGCTTCGGTCGGTGGCGAGCCCTCGGTCGCTCCCCCACCGTCGCGTTCGGCTGGCACGGTTTCTGGCAGGGAAGACACCCGCAGAAACACGCGCCAGGCCGGAAGACCGGCTCACCCTCACGCTCCGGCCGCCCTTCTGAGCTCCCTTTAGGGCCCGCCGCCTCCACCCTCGATTCCAGCGCGCTTCTCGCTCACGCCGGGTGGGTGCCTTTGCTCCCGAAAACGGTGAGGAGCAAAAGCCCCTCACCCGGCAGTGCAGCCGGGCACACCCCAGGGTCAGGGAGGAAAAGACAATGTCCATTCGAACCCTTGAACGCATCGCTCGTATCGATTCCAAGCGGCAGCTCGCCGCCTTCCGCGAGCGCGTCACCCGCTGCTACCTCGGCAGCTCAAACACCATGACCACCGCCGAGTACGTCGAGTACTGCCGCTACCTCGCCCATCTCGCAAAGCGGCTCGCGCGATAGCTGCGCCCACGACGGAGGCCCTGCCATCCCAGCGCGGGACCTTCCGTCTTCTTTCTTCGACCGCAGCGGTACGCCCCTTCGACGCGGCCCGCCCTCTCCGAACGTACACCCGTCTGCAACATTGTAGCTCCACGCCTTGAAGGAAAGAGTTACGAAGGGGGCTCGCCGCCCCCTTCCGGGAACCCCGGCGAAGACCTCACCAGCTTTCGTCGCCGTCCCTCCGTTCGCCCCTCCCCGGTCGCTCTCGGCTGGCACGGTTCCCGCCGGCGGCCCTGTGCAGGAACCGCGCCAGGCGGGCGGACCCGCTCACCCTCGCGCTCCCCCTACCCTTCGGCTCCCTTCAGACCGGCGACTCTCCCTCGAAGGCGAGAACGTTCGCTGCCGGGCGGGCAGTGACTTTCGCCCACAGCGGAAGTGAGGGGCAAAAGCCCCCGCCCGCCTCCGTCGGCGGAAACAATGGTGGGGACGGGCACGGTGAACGTCATTGCTATGACAAGAAGGAGGAACAGATGAAAGATAAAGCCCTCGTGACCTATATCCACGACAACGCGATGGTCACTCTCTATGAGATCGAGCCGCGCCGCATCCGTGGCGCCGTGCACCGCTATCGCGTGAGCACGCGCTGCGCTGAAGGACAGTACCATCACGTTTTCTGTCCGACTGCGGAGCTCGCGGAGCGGCACTTCGAGCTTCAGAAACAGATCCTCGACGCCCTGATGGCGACGACGGCCTCCTAAGGTGAAGCCGCAAAGCTACGGCGGGCGAAGGCCCGCCGGTGATGCATGCCCAGGTGGCAAGCCTGAGGCGGAGGAGGAAACGATGAAAGAGCTTCCGTGCCGTATCGATGTGTTTACCGTCGGAGCCCTCGGCGATCCGGCCTGCGGATATGTCTACCAGGCATGGAATCCCGATCCAAAAATGGAGAAGAGGATGGCGCGCCTTCCCGTC
>DAHUYW010000088.1 GCA_027306915.1 Spirochaetales bacterium
GGCCGCTTGAAAAAATCTATCAGGTCGCCGACGTTCCGGCCCCGAGCGTGCCCGCTACGGATGCGTCTCAAGCCTTGAAGATTGCCTACGAGAACCGAGCCGAGCTCAAGACCCTAGCGCTGAGCCTTGAAGCGGCACGGGTGAATCTCGCGCTCCAGAAATCTCAGTATTTCCCTGTCGTCTCCGCGATCGCATCGGCCCAGCTTTTCGAAGACTCGACGAGCGGCACCAACAGCGGCACCTACACCGCAGGCGCTAGCATCTCCGCGCCAGTTTACCAGGGTGGGCTCCTGCGAGCTCAAGTCCAAGCGGCGAATGCCCAGCTCCAGTCCCTCGCCGTGCAGCAGGACCAGCAGCGGCAAAGCATTGCGATTGCGGTCGACTCGGCGCTCTTCAATGTGGACAACTCGCGCAAGCAGCTTGATCTTGCCGGCCAGAGCGTGCAGGCTGCGCAAGGCCAGTATCAACTCGAGAGATCGAAGCTCGCCGTCGGGCTTGCAACGAATCTCGACGTGCTGACCGCGCTTGCCGCCCTCACGACATCGCAGGGGCAATTGGTGCAGGCGCAGACCGGCTACAGCCTCGCCGTCCTCAACCTCATCAACGTGTTGGGTCTCTGACCGGCGGCGCGAGGGCCGTTTCCCGGGATGTGCAAAGTGTTCGCGCTGAAGAGAATCCCGATCCTTCTCATCCTTCCAATCGCGCTCTTGGCCTGCACGACAACCTCCGGGTCAGGGGAACGGCCTCCATCGTGGAGGCAGAGCGAGCTGCAGGCGGCCAGAAGCTACATCGAGTCGAACGAGCCTTTCCAGGCGGTGGAGATCCTCTCGACGCTGCGCCGCACCGATCCGAACGTCCCCGCCTCGGAGCTGGATTCCCTTTCACAACTTGCCGCGTCGAAGGCCGTGGAGCTGCTCAAGCAGGCTGTTGAGCGCGGCGATTACCGCACGGCGCTCACCCTGTACCGATCGCAGAGGCTGCTCGACCCGGCATCTCTGTCGGCGTGGTCCGAGGGTGAGCTCGTGCTGGACCTTTCCGAGGAATACCGGGCAAAGGGCATATCCGTTCCCGCCCTGCTCACCTTCGGTAGGGCGTTGCACACCGCGGTGAAGGTGCAGGCGAAGATGCTCGCCGCCTACGGCGAGCTCGCCCTCTCGGAGGGCGATCGGGCCATTCTTAAGCAGATCGTGGACGCCATGACGAAAGCGAAAATGGCCGTTCCCCCAAGCTACCTGACGTTCATCCATCATGCGCCAACGCCCATCGAGATGTCGCGGGGGGTGGTTACCGTTTGGGTGAATCGAGGCATCGTGTCGCAGAATGGAGTCGGCCATCCCGAGCAGATCATCGGAAGCGGCTTCTTTATCGACACAGCGGGCCATCTCATTACCAACTACCATGTCATTCGCACCGTCGTGAGCCCGAACGTCAAGGGATATTCCCGGCTGTACGTCCGGTTGTCGACCGACCCAAACACGCCGATTCCCGCGAGAGTGGTGGGATTCGACCGAGCCTTCGACATCGCGCTGCTCAAGACCGAGGTCACCCCCGGTTACATCTTCTCCCTTCCGCAGTCCGATCGGCTCCAAGCGGGGATGCACGTCTATGCGATCGGCTCACCGGGAGGGCTCGAAAACACGCTCACGACCGGCATCGTGTCGGCGACCGGACGGCGTTTCCTGCAGATGGGGAACGTCGTGCAGTTTGATGCCGCGGTAAACCCCGGAAACTCAGGCGGGCCGCTTTTCGACGAGAGCGGCGACCTCCTCGGGGTAGTCTTCGCGGGAATCGAGCAGTTCAAAGGGATCAATTTCGCCATCCCGGCCCACTGGGTGACCGGGCTCCTTCCGGCGCTTTTCCGCGGAGGAGAGGTTACCCACCCGTGGCTCGGAACGGATCTCTTGGAAACCGAAGCCGGCCTCGAGGTGATCTATGTCGTTCCCGAATCCCCTGCCGCGCGAGCGGACCTGCGCGTCGGCGACATCATCACCTCGCTTAACGGCATCGACTACACCAGGATTGCCGACGTGCAGCAAGCGATCCTTTCGCTCCAAGCAGGCTCGCTCGTGCGCCTTGCCTGGAAGCGCGCGGGCACCGCGATGAGCGGCCTTTTATGTCTCGATACGAGACCCTATCTCCCCCTCGAGACCGCCGCGGACCGCGACATCCCCGAGCACCTCTTCGGACCGCTCTTCGGCATGGAGGTGGAGTCGATCGGAAGCTCGTTGACCACCGCTTCCTACCGGGTCACGAAGGTCTATCCAGGCTCACCCGCCGAAGAAGCCGATATCTCGACCGGAGACCCCTTGCGGGTGTACGGATGGACCGTCGACAAGAAGGACGGCGCGGTCATCGTTCAGTTTGCGATTTCCCGGCGAAAGCAGGGTTTCCTCGAGAGCACGATGCAGCTCGTGGCGCCGCTCGAATCGAACGACTTTATCTAGGGCGGTGCAGGACGGGAGGCCCCGCGACCGCCGCGCGCTAGCGGCGGGGTTGGCCGCAGCCGCCCTCGTGAGCGCGAGCGGCGGGGCCGGGCGCAGCCGCCTACCGATCCCCCTTGATCGGCAGCTTCGCCTCGCCTTTCAAGAACACCGGGATGTGCTCGAGCGGCGCGTCCGCCTCCAGCCACTCGCCCCCCGTGGCCGGCTGGTCGGTCCACGCGTCGCGCCAGCTCGCTCCTTTCGGAAGGTAGACCCGCCGCGACCGGGCTCCCTGCTCCACCACCGGGGCGACGAGGAGGTCAGGGCCGAAGAGGAGCTCGTCGGCGACAGCCCAACACGCTTCATCCTTTGGGAAGTCAAAGAACAGAGGCCGCATCGGGGGGACGCCCTTCTCGTGCGCGAGGCGCATCTGGGCGAGCAGGTAGGGCTTGATGCGCTCGCGCAGGCGCAGCTGCTCGGTGAGAATCGCGTAGGCCTCCTCGCCGTAGGACCATACCTCATTCGGTCCGCCCTGCTTGATGTTCCACGAGTTGCGAAAGCCGTGGAGGCGAAAGAGCGGGCAGAAGACCGCGTACTGGAACCAGCGGACGATGAGCTCGCGGAAGGTCGAGTCTTCGGTATTGCCTCCGTAGAAGCCGCCGATGTCAGTGGTCCACCAGGGGATCCCGCTCATCGCCATGTTGAGGCCGGAGGTCACCTGCACTTTCAGCGCGGCAAAGGTCGAATCGATATCCCCCGACCAGACCGCCGCCCCCCAACGCTGGCTCCCGGCCCAGGCCGAGCGGCAGAGGTTCAGGACCTCGCGCTGCCCCGCGGAGGTCATCCCCTCGTAGAAGCCCTGCTCGTGGAGCATTGGGTAGATGCAGCCTACCTCGGCCCCGTTTCCGAGATGGTAGCGGAGGTTCTCGGGATGATGGGGACGGATCTCCGGCTCGCAGGCGTCGAGCCAGAAGATCTTGATCCCCAGATCGTGGTAGTGCGCCTTCACTTTCTCCCAGATGAACTTCCGCGCCTCCGGGTTGGTCGGGTCGTAGTAGTGGACATAGGAGAGCCCGCGGGTGTCGGTGTCGGTGATATCGAGGAGGACACCCGCCCCCCGCTCGCTCTTCACGAGCAGGTCGCGCGAGCGCATCTCGGCGAAGCTCTCGCTGTTCACACTCACCGTAGGCCAGACCGAGACCATCACCTCGACCCCCATCCGGCTGAGCTCATCAACCATCGCCTTCGGATTCGGCCAGGCGGTCGGATCGAACCTCCATTCGCCCATCCGAGTCCAGTGGAAGAAATCGATGACGATCACCGAGAGGGGGAGCTTGCGCTTCGCGTACTCGCGAGCGACCGAGAGCAGCTCCTCCTGGGTCTCATAGCGCAGCTTGCTCTGCCAGAAGCCGGCCGCGTACTCGGGCATCATCGGCGGGTAGCCCGTGAGAGCGCAGTACTCCTCCATGATGTCCGCAGGGCTGTCGCCTGAGGTGACGAGGTAGTCGATCTCCTGGGTTGCTTCGGCGTGCCAGTTGGTGCCGTTTACGAGGAGCTCCACCCGCCCGATCGCCGGGTTGTTCCAGAGAAAGCCGTAGCCGAGGCTCGAGACGAGGAAGGGGATTGCGACCTCGGTGTTGTCCTGCGCGAGCTCGATGACGCACCCCTTCTGATCGAAGAGGCCGTGCTGATGCTGGCCAAGGCCGTAGAAGCGCTCGCCCTCCCGGGCCTGGAAGTGGACCGAGGCCTCATAAAGGTGCGAGCCCAGGCTCCGGTACATCCGAGCCGTGAAGGGCCGCCGCGCGCGTGGCGCCCGGATCTCCTCGAGGAAGGGCTCGCCGCCAT
>DAHUYW010000089.1 GCA_027306915.1 Spirochaetales bacterium
ATCCGAAGCGGCACGCGCTACGGCGATCTCGCGGCATCCATTAGCGCCCTCGGCGCCAACGTCACGGGCGCTCGCGCTCGGCTCATTGCCCGCGACCAGATCGGCAAGCTAAACGGCCACATTCAGCAGGCGCAGCAATCGCAGGCGGGAATCGAGTTCTATAACTGGCAGACGGCAGGCGACGAGCGCGTCAGGGGCGAACCCGGTGGCAAGTTCGCGGACGCGATTCCCTCCCACGCCGTGATGGAGGGCGCTCTGTGCCGATGGAGCGACGCAACAGTATGGTCGCAGGATAACGGCAAGACGTGGACGCCGCGGCCTGGCGTAGCGCCGCTTGAGCATCCAGGTCAGCCGATACAATGCAGATGCGTCGCAAATCCGTACCTCGACAATCTCGTCGGCGACGTGGATAGCGATATCGACGGGAAGTCAGAGGCCGAAGGCGAAGAGAAGCCAGAAGCGGAGCCTGCCGCGGTTCCTGCGTTTCGCACCTTCGGGCAACTCGGCAGTTGGCTCGCCGGCGCGACGGGCTGGACGCTGGTGTACGCTCGGCCGGGCGGTGCGATGATGCCGCGTGCGGGCGCGAAGCTCATGGCAGAGGTGGCGTCCAGATACGCTGCCGAGTTCCCGATGATGCGGCGCCACCTCGCCTACTACGGGGATCTCTCGGCGATCACCGCGAAATATGGGGGCGATGCTCCAGCAGGGGCCTACGCGGCCACCCTCTCGGTAGGCGGGATATCCTCGATCGGAGTAAACTATAGCGGGTGGTCGATGAAGAGAATGACCGAGGAGCTGAAGCAGGACGGCCTTGAGCATTTTCACCCGCCGGGCTGCGATACCATCAGGTCGGTGGTAGATCACGAGTATGGACACGCGATAGCAAACGCAGTCGGCGCTGACAAAGACCCGGAGATCGTGCGGCTCTGGCAGTCATACGCCCTCGGCGGAGGTGCGCTCAAGGGCCGCGACTCTGCGGCAGCGATCCGCGAGGATCTGTCCGGCTGCGCGAAGAAGAACATCGGCGAGTTCATTGCCGAGGCGTGGGCCGAGTATCGCAATCGGAAGCATCCGCGACCACTCGCCAAGAAGATCGGCGACCGGCTCGTGGAATTGATGAAGAAGAAGGAGACACGGTAATGATAGGACCGATGCCGTTGTGCGAGGGCTGTGCGCGGTTTGTGGGCGAGCCCGGCAATCTGCATTGCGCGGCGTTCCCCGCCGGGATCCCGGACGATATCTACGTCGGCGCCTTCGATCATCGGGAGGAGCACGCAGGCGATCACGGCCTCCGCTACGTCGAGATCGACGCGGCCTTCACGAAGCGGTGGGACGCGCGGAAGATTGCTCGGGAGGGGAAATGAAGCTCACACCGGAAGCGCTCGGACGAATCGCCGAGGCCGCCGAGGAGATCGACTACGGGCGGATCGTGATCGAGTTCAACGAGACCATGCCCGATGTGCAGGTGCGCATCGAGCTAAGCGAGCGCTTCCCGCGCGGCGACTTGCAGGAGCGCCCAGGCTATCCGATCGCAGAAAAACGTGTGCGCCGCGCAGATTCTTGACGATTGTAGTTGACAGACTGCTCTGAGCGGTGGTAGTTTCGAATCAATGGCAGGGTGAAAAGGGACAAACCCATCGGGGACCGTCCCTTTGAGCCTTATGCAACGATACGACCGACCGAAGAAAAACCGGAGGCCGTGCTGAGTGATTCCTCTTGACCGGGGTCTCATTTGGCACGGCCTTTTTGTTTGTCCAGGAGGCTTCAATGCGCTGGTGGCAGATGGGACAGGATCCGACCAAGGGCTTCTTTCCGCCGGCAGAGACGACCGCGCAGCGGATGGCCGAAACCGTCCGGCTTAATGAGGTCGTCTTCGACACCACCCTCGGTGAGTTCTTCGTCGGAGACGGCGTCACTCTGGGCGGCAAGCCGCTCGGCGCGTGGCCTGGCGTCCTGTCTCCTGGCCTTCAGTTCGAGGTTCAGGGCACGCTTCTTTCCTCGGCGCCCACGACCCCTATCGTTCTGATTCCAGACGCGCTTGTTCCGGCGGGAAAATCCATCTACGTCAACTATCTGCTCGTCACCGTCAACGGCGCGACGGCGTGGACCACCGCCTACAACGTGCTCATCGAGGACGACGCTGGCACCCCGATAGTCGGCGTGACGCTCGCGACCGCGAATCTTCTCGCCAACGCCGTGCTTCAGTTCGGCTCGACCGGCGTGACTCCGGGAGCGGCGGTGCTGGGCCAGACTGGGCTCACTGCGGGCAAGGGGCTCGTGGTAGTCGGCTCCTCGGCCTCGATCATCGCCGGGTCGCCGCTCATTGTGACCGTCGGCGGGTACATCAAATAATATGGCGCTCAAAGTCCTCTCAAAGTCCGTGGCCAACGCGAAGAGGCTCATTGCTGCCGGGAAAGTAAACCGCGGCGCGTGGGCTTTCTCTGCGGCGGACGGAAACAAGCTCCTCGGCGACGACAAAGACTGGGACGCCTATGCGCTCTGGCACCTCGTCGAGGACACAAGCCAGCCAGAAAAGACCAAGAATCGCTACGCCTATCCCTACGGCAAGGGCGGCGAGGTTTACACGAAGGCGCTCTCGTCCGCCGAGGGCTACGCGACGAAGCAGGGCGCGGACGACGTGGCAGCCGCAGCCAAGAAGCTGTTCGACGCTGCATCAAAGGACAAGGAAGGCGACCGGGCCGACACGCTTGAGTTCACCGGCGAAGGCTACGAGGACCTCACCGCAGGACTCTCCGACGAAGAGCGCGAGGAGATGAACGCCATCATCTCCGAGCTTGACGAGGGCCACCTTGACCCGGCGGATGTCGATCTCGAGCTTCAGGACGACGAAAAGCACGAAACCGACAAGGACGAGGACCAGCGCGAGACGCTGCGTGCTCTCGCCAAGACCCGCACCGCCAACAAAGAGCGCTTCGGCAACGGCGAGGACGACGGGTTCGAGGTCGAGGGCAAGAAGGTCAGTCGGCAGCATTTCTTGAAGAAGATCGGCGGCGTTCCTCAGACGTGGCAGATCGGCTCGAACGTCGAGCCCCCGGAAGGCGAGAAAGAGCCTGAGCCGGGGACTGGACATTCGGGAGCGCTCTCTGACGGCGAGCCTCCGAAGGACGGCCAGAAGCGCACGGTCGGCGGGAAGGACCAGTTTTTCCACGCCACGACCGGCAAGTGGGCCGAGGTGGCGGCCGATCAGCCCGAGCCTCCCGACAATGACGACGAGAGCACTCCGAAGAAGGTCGGCGACAACAAGCTCCATTGGTCGGCTGTGCTCCAGAAGTGGGTGACGATCCCCGCGGCGAACGCGGTCGGCGCGTCGGGCGATCTCGAGACTCCGCAGAAAGGCGCGCAGCACCTTGGCAACGCCGAAGGCGATGGCAAGGACGATCCCGAGGATGGGGACTCCCGTAGTGTCAAGGGCGAGAAGCAGTTTTACCACGATAAAAGCGGGAAGTGGCTGGCTCCTCACCCGATGCAGAAGGTATGCGGTCCCGCCGGCGAGAAGGACGGAGAGTCGAAGAAGATCGGCGACACCAAGGTCACATGGCACGCGAAGGTGGGGAAGTGGATGGTGCCTGCGAAGGAGAAAAGCGGCGACGATGGATTCCGCGCCGATCGAGCGATGCTCCTCCGCGGTATCAAGCACGACGACCGCATCAACTCAACCGACTGGATGACGCAGGCCTTCCACCTGACCGAGGAAGGCTTTCTCGTTGGCCGAGCGATCGTGACCAACATCGGCGTGTTCAACTACGCCGACGGGACGGGCGCAATTCGCCGTGAACTCAGGCTCCCGGAAGAGGTTTTTGCCTTCGATTCGGTCGATAGCCTCAAGTTGAAACCCGTCACCAACGATCATCCGGCAGGCGAGGTGAACTCGGAGAACGTGAAGACGGTGCAGGTGGGGAGCATCGGCAGCGACCCCGGATTTCTCACGCAGTGGCAGCAGGCAGGCTGGGACACCGAGGCAATGAGCGA
>DAHUYW010000008.1 GCA_027306915.1 Spirochaetales bacterium
CGGGTGATCGCGTCGTAGGCAGCGATGCCGCGTTGCAGCTCGTTCATGGCTCATCTTACCAACCTGTCGCTCGCAAGGTCAATGACATGCCTCACTTCTTGACTTTTCCGCTGCCTCGTACTATAAAAACCCACATAGACCTGCGCCGCTGTAGCTCAGTTGGTAGAGCAACGGACTGAAAATCCGTGTGTCGACGGTTCGATTCCGTCTGGCGGCATTTCCTACCACCCCTTCGGAGCGATACCCATGGTGAAAACGACCCGTTCGGTTGCGCGCGCCGGCATCCTCCTCCTCGCGGTTGTCGGCATCCTCCTGAGCTGTGAGAAGCGAGATTCGGCAGGAACCGGCGGCTCGACGCAAGGCTCCTCGGCGCAGCAGCAGTCGGGCGGCGGGCAGCTCATCGGGGCGGGCTCCTCGTTTGCCTACCCGATCTATTCGAAGATGGGTGCCGAGTTCGAAGCGGCCACTGGCGCCAAGCTCAACTACCAATCCATCGGATCATCGGGCGGCATCAAGAGCATCAAGAACAAGGTTGTCGACTTCGGTGGCTCGGACGCCTTCCTAACCGACAAGCAGGCAGCCGAGTTCGACGGGCAGATCATCCAGTTTCCCACGGTGATCGGCGCCATCGTCGTCACCTACAATCTCACCGGTGACCCTACCCTCAAGTTGACCGGCGACACCATTGCGAACATCTTTCTCGGCAAGATCACGAAGTGGAATGATCCCGCCATCTCCTCGACGAATCCCGGCGTGAGGCTGCCGAATCAGGACATCGTAGTCGCCCACCGCACCGACGGAAGCGGCACAACCTTCAACTTCACCCTCTATCTGAGCAGAGTCAGCCCCGCATGGAAAGAGCAGGTCGGATACGGTACTGCGGTCGACTGGCCCGCCGGGCTCGGCGGGGCTCAGAACGCCGGCGTTGCGGCAATCGTGAAGCAGACCCCTGGAGCGATCGGTTACGTCGAGCTTGCCTATGCGACGCAGAACAACCTTCATTTTGCGACTATCCAAAACAAGGCGGGCAATTGGATAGTCCCCTCTCTCCCATCGACCTCAGCGGCCGCCAACACCCAGATTCCCGCAGATGGCCGCATCTATCTCGATGACACCGACGCGCCGGACGGCTACCCGATCGCAACCTTGACCTGGATCATCGCGTACAAGGAACAGGACTACGGCGGACGGAGCCTTCGGCACGCAATGCGGCTCGTCAACTTCTTCTGGTGGATGATCCACGACGGCCAGAAGTACGCCGAGCCCCTGCAGTACTCGCAGCTCCCCCAGGCGGCGGTGAAAGCGGACGAGGCGATCATCCGCTCCATGACCTTCGACGGCAAGCCCCTGCTCTCGGACTGACTGCCGGAAGCCGCGGCCCGGCCTCCGCCGATCCGTTTACAGTTGACGGAGCTCGATCACCACCCTGCCGCTGCCGTCAACCTCGGCCTTCGCGAACTTCCCGCTCCGAAAGGGGCCCGGATTCACCAGGTGGGTGCGCCCTATCGAGTCGGTGCCGATCGCCTCGTGAATGTGTCCCGAAAAGCAGACGAGCGGGGCGGTGCGTTCGATGAAGGAGCGCACCGAAGCGCTCCCCACGTGACGCATGCCGAGCACGAGATCGGTGCGCGTGTGGGCCGCCGGTTGGTGCGAAACCAGGATGAACGGATCGGATAGTCCTACGGCCGCTCGTTCGAGGAGAGCTGCAAGCTCCTCTTCGCTGAAGGTGTTGGGGGTGGGGGCTGGTCCCGGAAGCGAGCCGCCGAGACCGGCGAACCAGATCCCGCCGACGACACGATTGCGGGCGCCGATGTTCAGACCCTCGGAGTCGAGATAGTCCTCGACATCGGGGTTGTCGCAGTTTCCGGTCACGGCGACGATCGCCTCGTTGTAGCCTCTTATCTTCTCGATAATCGGAGCCGCCTCCTGCCTGCCGCCGAAGTTGGTGATGTCACCGGCGATTACTACGAGGTCGGCCCGCGCAAGCTCGTGCGCGCAGGCCTCGAGGTAGCGGTCGCTTCCGTGAATATCGGTAAGGGTGACGATCGTCATCATCGCTCCTTTCGCTTGCGGCTCTATCGGGCCACTCCCAAAAGGGAATACAGATCCCGCTCCAGATCCAGAAGCCGCTCGTCGCGAAGCGAGCGCTCTCCATGGGGGATGTCGTTCCGCACAGCGCCCACCACGCCGGCCGGACGCGCCGAAAGCACCGTGATTGCATCGCCCAAGAGCAGGGCCTCCTGAACGTCGTGGGTGACGAAGAGCACGGTCCGGCGGTCCTGGCGCCAGAGGCTCTCGAAGGCGGCCATGAGCGATACCTTGAGCGAGAGATCAAGCGCCTGAAATGGCTCGTCCATGAGAAGAACTTCAGCCGGAAAGGCAAAGGCTCGCGCAATTGCGACACGCTGCCGCATTCCTCCGCTCAAGGTGTCGGGGTAGTATCCCTTGAACTCGGCTAACCCGACAAGATCAAGGTAGCGCTCGATGAGCTCCCGCCTGCTCAAGCTCGCCCGCGGCCCGTCGCGCCCCGCCTCACCATACGAACCCTGCAAGACAAAATCAAGGTTCCCCTCGGCCGTTCTCCAGGGAAGGAGGCGCGGTTCCTGGAAGAGGTAGCTGATCCGCCGGCCCGACAGCCCGGAAACCGTTCCAAGGTCCGCGGCGACCACGTTGGAGAGGATGTTCAGGAGGGTCGTCTTGCCGCAGCCTGAAGGGCCGAGGATCGCCGAGACCGCCCCTTCCTCCAGGTCGAGCGACAGCCCCTCGAAGACGACCAGATCCCCATAGGACTTTGCAAGCGACCGAATCTCGATCCCCATCTTTTCAGGCTCCATCGAAGCGGTTGCGCCACGGGATCCGGCGGTCGACAAGGAGAAGGAGCGCATCGGAAGCGCCGCTCAGAAGGATCGCGACAACCGTCCAGGCGAAGACCTCTGCGGTATCGAGGCGGTATTTCGCGAGCGCGAGTCCAGTCCCGATTGCATGAACCGGCTGGGAGAGCACCTCCGCAGCCACGACCACCTTCCAGGTAATGCCGAGGGCGGTCGACACCCCCGCAATGAAGTAGGGAAAGACCGACGGAAGGTGAATCCCGGTGACGACCCGGCGAGGCGAAACGCGGTATGCCTGCGCCATTTCGAGCAGAGTGCGATCTACCGCCTGAACCCCCTCCAGGATGTTTCCGCAGATGATGGGGAAACCCATGAGAAATCCGACGAAGACCGGGACCTCATCCGTATGAAACCAGATGAGCGCAAGGAGGATAACCGACATGACCGGCGTGCTGCGGATGACCGTGAGAAAGGGTCCCACGAAGGCGTGGGCTGTCCGGCTGTAGCCGGCAAGCCCGCCTATCAAGATCCCGCAGACACAGGACAGGAGAAATCCGGCAAGTCCCCGGATGACGGTGGCGCCGACGGCCTGCCAAAAGCCAAGCGAGACAAGCAGCTTCGCGAGCGCCGCGATCGTCTCCGCCGGAGAGGGCAGGATGATCGGAGAGCCGAAGGCGAGCGACCCCAGCTGCCAGATCAGGAGCATTATCACAACCGCAGCGAGGCCAATCCACGGTCTTTTTCGGCGCCGGGTCCGCCCCCCGATGCGGGCCGCTGCGGCGCGTCGGCTTAGCCGGCCCCGCGGCTTAATAGGGGAGGTAGAACCGTTCATCCGGTTTGCGTCCTCCGATCGATGCAGGGTCGAACGAGTAGAGGACCGAAAGGAAACGGTCGACCGCGGGTCGCGCGTCGCGGGCGGGAACGTAGCGCAGGGAAAGACGCGGGATCGCCGCGGCGACGATCTCCGCCGGCATATCGAGGTACCTTTGCGCAAGGACTCCCGCCTCGGCTGGGTGGGCGACCACCCAGCTCATCGAAGCACGCTCCGCCGCTAGGAAGCGGCTCACTGCCAACGGGTCCGCCTCGGCAAGGCTCCGCTTCACGACCAGCGCAGTGAGGGGGTAGGAGCTGCCGCCGCTCTCGATCCGGCCCCACTCTTTCTGGAGATCGATCGCAATGTGTAGGCCCGGGTTCTTCGCGAGGGCTATCGACACGAAGGGCTCCGGGAGAACCGCGAGATCGACCCGTCCCGCTGCGAGCGCAAGGGCAAGCTCGGAGTGCGCGTAGGTAAAAAGCTGGGTTAGGTCTCTCTTGGGGTCGACGCCGTTCTTCTCGAGGAGGTAATCCATGATGAACTCGGGCGCCGACCCCTGCGAGCTGCCGTAGACCGTCTTCCCCGCAAGGTCGCGAAGGCTGTGAATGTCGTCGCGGGAGGTCACGACGTAGAGGACTCCCCCTCCGGTGGTGGCCGCGAGCTCTATGGGCAGGCCCCGGGCGTAGAGGTTGGCGGCAAGATTGATCGGCAGGAACGCGAAGTCGGCCTCCCCGGAGAGCAGGCGCGCGACGATAAGGTCGGGGCTGCTCACGGCTTCGATCGACGCGCGGTAGCCGGCCCCCAGATCCGGAGGAGTGCGGAACAGGGGAAGCATGCCGATCGAGGTAGGACCCGTGAGGCCGAAGATATGAAGGCCTCGAGCTGCAGGAGCCTCCGCGTGTCCCTCGGCGGCGAGCCGCGCGCCGACCGCGAGGAGGAGCAGGAGCGCGGCCACGAGCATCGCCGGAAAACGCCTCGATCGGAGCCGAAATCGCAAGCAGCTCATCTTGACGCCGATCTCCCTACCCTAGACCAGCTTGAACCGGGCGACGATGCGGTTGAGCTCGACGCTGCGTTCGGCGAGAAGTCTCGCGAGATGGTTTCCAGGGTGGCCTCGCTCTGGCCGACGACGCTCTCCATGTCTTTGGCAAGGCTCGCGATGTCCGCAACGGCCCGTCCGATTTTCTCCCTACCGTCCTCCGCGGCCCGGACGTTTTCGCCGACCTTCTCCTGGACGGAGAGGGACTGCTCGACTACCTGGCCGATCTCTCCCGCCACTCGCGCGAGGACGGCGATTGTCTTTTCGAGCGTCTCGATCTCAGTGCCGAGCGAGCCGCGCATTTCATCGATGGCCCGCACGAAGCCATCGACTATCCGGTACGTGCTCGCGATGTTGGCGGCCTGCTCCTCCGAGGTCGCGGCAATCTCCGCGGACGTTGACGTGATTGACTCCGAGCGCGCGCTGAGGGCGTGGGAGGAGGTGAGGACGTCGGCCACCGATCCGTGGATGAGGCTCATGAGATGGTCGAATCCCTTGGTGGTACGGCCGATCTCGTCCTCTCGCGTGCGGCCGGGATAGCGCACGGTGAGGTCGCCTGCGGAAGCCCGCGAAAACAGTGCGAAGAGGACGCCGAGCGGCGCCGTTAGGGTGCGCGCGACAAGGTAGGCCACGCCGCTCGTGACGCCGATGATCGCGAGGATGGAGAGCGCAAGGTAGGTGGTCAACCGCTCGAGATAGACGCCCACATTCTTGTCGGAGACATCGATCCCGAGGAGGCCGAGGACCCGCTTGTCGCTCAGGCCGTAAAGGGGCGCGTAGCCGGAGAAGGAGTTGGAGTGGAATTCAGGGTCGTAGGTGAAGCCGTGCTCGACGACCGCCCTCCCGGCGAAGGCCTGTTTCATGTCGGGGAACTGCGCAATGTCATAGCTCTGATCGAAGTGGGAGATCTCGCTCTCCTCGGTGCCTGAGCTCTTGAGACCGAGCACGTCGGCGTCCACGACGAAGCGGGCAGTTTCCAGGCTATCAGTCGGAGCGAGGGTGTAGACGTAGAGGATGAGCCCCTTGTCGACGTCTCGAATGGCATTGAGCTCGTCCGAGACCCGCACGAAGTCCGCGGAGCTCTCGATCTTCGACGCGCGCTCCTGCGAAAACCCCGGATCGAGCTCTGCGACGAGACGGCCGAAGGATGCAGGATCTACGGTTCGCGCCCCGAGAGAGACGATGCTGTCGACGCGAGCGCGCAGCTCTCCCACCAAGAACTCGTGACTAATCGAGGTGGCCACCACGGTGAGAATCGCCGTGGCAACTGCCGCTACCCCTGCGATAGCGAGCCACACCCTGAACGTGACGGTCGAGAAAGGATGGACCCTCGCTTCACCGCTTCTGCTCATGCAGCAGTCGGCAGAGGTGTCCGGAGGCGGTCGGAAAGCACAGAGACTGCCGGGTGGCCTACCCTACGAGAACCCGAAAGTAGCGCTTCTTGCCCGCTCTCAGGAGCATCTGCCCCTCCTTTGCCCAGGCAATGTCAACCGGCTGGTCGACGTCTGAAACTCTTACCTCGTTGATGAAGGCACCCCCCTGCTGGACGAGGCGGCGCGCGTCGCTTTTCGAGCTACAGAGGGTCGTGCGGGCAAAAAGCTCCACCGCGCTCATGCGCAGCAGCTCGGAGGCGGACATTGTGATCGAGGGGATGCCGTCGAGCCCGCCGCCGGCATCCATCCCCTCGAATGCCGCGCGTGCGGCCTCCTGCGCCGCCGTCGCGGCTTCCTCCCCGTGGACGATCGAGGTGATCTCGTAGGCGAGCCTTTCCTTTGCGCGGTTTATCGCCTCGTCGCGCAGGGAGCCGAGCCTCCTCGCCTCCTCGACGGGAAGGAACGTGAAGCGCAGGAGGAACTTCTCGACGTCGGCGTCCGGTACGTTCCGCCAAAACTGATAGAAGTCATAGGGGCTGACGAGGGCCGGATCGAGAAAAAGAGCCCCCCCCTCGCTCTTGCCCATCTTCTTGCCGTCCGAGCGGGTGACAAGCGGCGAGGTGAGGGCATAGACCTCCGCCCCTTCCACCCTGCGAATCAAATCCATCCCGGCGATGATGTTGCCCCACTGGTCGTCGCCCCCCATCTGGAGCTTGCAGCCGTAGCGCCGGTAAAGGGTGAGGTAATCGTAGGCCTGGAGGATCTGATAGTTGAACTCGATGAAGGAGAGGCCGGTCTCCATCCGCATCTTGTAGGTCTCGAAGCTGAGCATCCTGTTCACCGAGAAGTGGACGCCGATGTCGCGGAGGAAATCGATGTAGTTGAGGCTCGCCAGCCAGTCGGAGTTGTCGACCATCGCTGCCTTGCCCGCCCCGAAGTCGAGGAAGCGCCCAATCTGCCTTCGGAAGGCCTCCGCATTGGCGTTGATGGTCTCGATCGGCAGGATCTTGCGCGCCTCGGTCCGGCCGGGTGGGTCGCCGATACGGGTGGTCCCTGCGCCGATCAGCGCGATCGGGTGATGGCCGGCGGCTTGAAGGTGCGCCATGAGCGTAAGCTGCTGGAGATGGCCGGCGTGCAGGCTCGATGCCGTGGGATCGAATCCGATGTAGAAGGTCACGCGCTCCGAGTCGAGGAGCCTCCTCAGCCCCTCCTCGTCGGAGCACTGGCTCACGAAGCCGCGCTCCTTGAGCGTCGCGAAAGCATCGCTCATGTGCCCGCCCTCTTGTAGCTCTTGATCTCCTGCCGGATGCGCGCGGCGAGCTCCGGCACCGCTACCCGAACCTGCTCCATGGAATCTCGGAACCGCAGGGTGACCGTGTTGTCCTGCTTGGTTTGATAGTCGACGGTGAGGCAGTAGGGGGTGCCGATCTCATCCTGCCTGCGGTAGCGCCGCCCGATCGCCCCGCCCTGATCGTAGAAGGTGGCAAAATCCTCGCGCAATCCCTTCTCGATCTCCTGGGCGATCTCGGCGAGGCCGTCCTTCTTCACGAGCGGGAAGACTCCGACGGTGACGGGGGCAAGCAGCGGATGGAGGTGGAGCACCACCCGCGACTCCTCCTCCCCGGGCACCTCCTCCTCGTCGTAGGCGTCGGCCAGGACGACGAGCACGGTGCGGGTCAGCCCCGCAGAGGTCTCAATGATGTAGGGGACGTAGCGCTCGTGGCTCTCCTCGTCGAGATAGTTCAGGTCTTTGCCGGAGTACTCGGCGTGGCGGGAAAGATCGTAGTTCGTGCGGTTATGAATCCCCTCAAGCTCCTTCCATCCGAAGGGGAATTCGTACTCGATGTCGAAGGCGACCTTCGCGTAAAAGGCGAGCTCGTCCGGACCGTGCTGGTGGAAGTGCAGCTTGCTCGGCCGGATACCGAGCCTCGTGTAGTAGGCCATCCGCTCCGCCTTCCAGTGCTCAAACCACTTGTCGTCTTCCGACGGCTTGATGAAGAACTGCATCTCCATCTGCTCGAACTCGCAGGTGCGAAAGATGAAGTTTTTCGTGGTGATCTCGTTGCGGAACGCCTTTCCGATTTGGGCGATCCCGAAGGGGATCTTCACCCTGCTCGACTGAACGACGTTCCTGAAGTTCACGTAGATGCCCTGGGCGGTCTCGGGCCTTAGGTAGACTATCGAGGCCTCGTCCTCGACAGGACCGATATGCGTCTTGAACATGAGGTTGAAGTTGCGCGGCTCCGTGAGCTGGCCGCCGCACTCCGGGCACTTCCGGGTCCGGCGGTTTTCCTCAGGGAGCTGATCCTCGCGAAAGCGGTTTTTGCACTGCCGGCAGTCGACCAACGGGTCGGTGAAGTTTGCCACGTGGCCCGAGGCCTCCCAAACCCGCGGATGCATCATTATCGCGGCGTCGAGACCGACGATGTTGTCATGGAGCTGAGTCATCTCCCGCCACCAGAAGTCGCGGATCCGGTTCTTCAACTCCACACCGAGCGGCCCGTAGTCCCACGCCGACGACAGCCCGCCGTATATCTCGCTCGATTGGAAGATGAACCCCCGCCGCTTCGCCAGGGAGACCAGCTTGTCCATTGTCGCTACGCTGTTGTTCACCATATCAGCCATTCGCTTGTACCTCACTCGTCAGGAGATTGATGACCCGCCGGATGCGCGAACGAGCGCGATCCATCGTCAGGAGCCGGATCGACCCAAAAAGCGGCGGGGAGATCCGGGTTCCCGTCACCGCCACCCGCACCGGCATCAGGAGATCGCCGAGCTTCAAGCCAAGCTCCTCGGCCTTAGCTCGAAAGAGCTCCTCGCTTTCCTCGTCGCCCCTCCCCTCGAAGCCTTCGAGCAGGCTCAAGGCACTCTCGAGGGCGTCGCGGGTCTTCGAAGCGTCGAGCTTCTTGGGAATGACATCCGCGAGGTCGTAGGAGGCCGGCTCCTCGAAAAGGAAGCGCAGGAGCTCAGGCGCATCGGCCAGCACGCGAAGGCGCTCCCTGATGAGGGGAACCGAAGCGAGCACGAGGGCGAGCTGCTCCTGGCTCGGAGTCTCGGGGAGCACCCCTGCCCTCGTGAGATACGGCAGGAGAAGCTTGGCGAGATCGGCTGCCTCCTTCTGGCGGATATACTGTCCGTTGAACCAGTCGAGCTTTTTATAGTCGAAAACCGCCGGGGCCTTGTTGAGCCGCTCGAGAGAAAAGAGCCGCTCAAGCTCCTCTTTCGCAAAGAACTCCCGGGTGTCGTCGTAGGACCACCCCAGAAGGGAAACATAGTTGATGAGCGCTTCCGGAAGGTAGCCCGCCTCTCGAAACTCCCGCACCGCGGTCGAGCCATGGCGCTTCGAGAGCTTCTGGCCGTCGGCTCCCATGACCATCGGGAGATGACAGTAGATTGGAGGCTTCCATCCAAAAGCCTCGTAGAGAAGGACGTGCAGGGGCCCCGAGGGGACCCATTCCTGGGCTCGCAGGATGTGCGTGATCTCCATGAGGTGATCGTCGATGACGTTCGCGAGATGATAGGTCGGAAAACCATCCGACTTCAGGAGCACCGGATCGGGGTTGATGTCCTCGTTCTTGCGCTCGATGTCCCCGAGGAGCAGGTCGTGCATCACCGTGCTTCCCTCGAGCGGCACCTTGAACCGGATCACCGGCTTGATTCCCTGCGCGCGATTCTCGGCGATCTCCGCCTCGGTGAGATTCCTGCAGTGGCGGTCGTAGCCCGGGGCCATCTTGTTCGCCGTCTGGATCTTACGAATCCGTTCGAGGCGCTGCTCGCTGCAGAAGCACTCATAGGCATGGCCCGACTCGATGAGCCTGCGCGCATGCTCCTGATAGATCGCGAAGCGTTCGGACTGCACGTAGGGGGCGAAGCGACCCCCGACGTCCGGGCCCTCGTCCCAATGGATCCCGAGCCAGGCGAAGGTCTCGTAGAGGTCGCGCAGCGACTCCTCGTCATACCTGTTCTGATCGGTGTCCTCGATCCGTAGGACAAAGCTGCCCCCTTGCGAGCGAGCGAAAAAAAAGTTGAACAGCGCGGATCGCACGCCGCCAATGTGCTGCAGCCCCGTTGGTGACGGCGCGTACCGTACGCGAACACCCATGATTGATTTCCTTAAATCAGCTTCTTTGCGAGTGATGAAATGGACGCCGCTTTTTCATGATTATAGCGACCGCTTTGCTCACGAGGCAAGCCCTCGTGAGCAAAGCGCCGGGCCTTCCGGCCGGGCATCCGATGCGATCAGCCCTCCTCCTGGCGGTAGTCGGCCAAGAAGTCACGGAGAAGGTTCATCGCGGAGCCCAGCTCGTCCTTTCGAGGAAGAAAGACGATCCGGAAGTGATCCGGTTCCGGCCAATTGAACCCTCTTCCGTGAACTAGGAGCACCCGTTTGGCGCGCAGGAAATCGAGAACGAAGCGCTCGTCATTGGTGATGTTGAAGCGCTTGACATCGATCTTCGGAAACATGTAGAGCGCCCCCGTCGGCTTCACGCAGCTGATTCCCGGAATATCGACGAGGAGGTTGTAGCAGAAGTCCCGCTGGTCGCGCAGGCGCCCGCCGGGCTTCACAAGGTCGCCGATGCTCTGGTAGCCGTGGAGGGCGGTCTGAATCGCGAACTGCGACGGAACGTTGCTGCACAGGCGCATATTGGAGAGCATCTCGATCCCTTCAAGATAGTCGCGCGCGTGGGTGCGCCTGCCCGAAAGGACCATCCAACCTGCACGGAAGCCTGCGGCCCGGTAGGCCTTGGAAAGCCCGTTGAAGGTGATCGTGAAGACCTCGTCGCCAATCGTGGCGAGCGAGACGTGCTCGGCGTTGTCATAGAGGATCTTGTCGTAGATCTCGTCCGAAAAAAGGATAAGCTCCTTGCGGGCGGCAAGCTGGACTATCGCCTCGAGGATCTCGTAGGGATAGACCGCTCCGGTCGGATTGTTCGGGTTGATGACGACGATCCCCTTCGTGCGCGGGGTTATCTTCTTCTCGAGGTCGTCGAGATCGGGATACCAATCCGACGACTCATCGCAGCGGTAGTGCACGGCCTTACCGCCGGAGAGGTTGACCGCTGCGGTCCACAAGGGATAGTCGGGGGCGGGGACGAGCATCTCGTCGCCCGCGTCGAGAAGCCCCTGCATCGACATGACGATGAGCTCGCTCACACCGTTGCCTATGTAGATGTCGTCGATGCCGACGTCGAGGAGGCCCTTCTCTTGGTAGTGCTGCATGATGGCCTTGCGCGCCGAGAACAGCCCCTTGGAGTCGACATATCCCTGCGCATTCTGCAGGTTGATGATGACGTCGTGCAGGATCTCGTCCGGCGCGTCGAAGCCGAAGGGCGCGGGATTGCCGATGTTCAGCTTCAACACTCGAAAGCCCTCTTCCTCGATCCTCTTTGCCTCCGCGAGAACCGGTCCGCGGATATCGTACAGCACATCGTCGAGCTTTCGTGACTTCCTAATCTCGCGCATAGTCCAACTCCGTTGCTCCAATAAAGATCCTAGTGGATCGCCTTGGGATCGCCAAGCGCGCCGAAGGAAAAAAGCCACTCGGTCGATTCCTGCACCAACTTTGCAAGGATGACCACCTGGACGTTGTCCTTCGCCCGCTCGAGCTCCTTCTGCCAAAGCGAGGGGGTAAATCGCTTCTTAAGCGAAGCCTTTCCCTCTTCGAGCACCTGCTCGACATCCCCATCCGAAAACGCGTCGAGGAGGTAGAGGGAAAGAAGCCGTAATACCGGCTCGTGGGAAGCCTTGACGACCCGGAGCAACTCCCCGCGCGCCTCGTCGCGGCGTTTCAGAAGCATGAGCGCAAAGGCGTGATCCCACAAAACCCAATTCCGATCCCGAGTGTTCCTTTTCGTAAGGAACGCGCCGAAATACTGCTCCATTGCCGCCGGCTCATTCTTCAGAAGATGGGGGATTCCGAAGGAGAGGGCCATCGAGGGCATCAGCTGCGGCCGCTTCTCGCGAATCAGCTCCTCGAGCCGGATTATCCCGTCGGTATTGGAATTGACCAGGTAACCGTTGACAAGTATCCTAACATACTGGCGGCGGATGCGGTTCTTCGTGTAGAGCTCCTCCTCTAGGAAAGAGACGAGACCTGCCCAGTCCTCCCGCTCCAGGAGATTGAAGAGGCGCCAGTTGAGCGCAAAGTAGACGTTGAGCACGCCAATGATGACGAAGAAGATGACGGGGAGATACCAGTTTGCCGCCCAAAAGATCCTGGTGTAGTCCCACCCGATGATAAAAAGGGGCATCAGGTAGATGACCAGGAACGAGATCACGAGGACGACGTTGAATAACAGGAAAATGACCTTAAACTTCACCCGCCGATCTCCTATAATATGTAGGAAGCAGTGTAGATGAATAAGCGTAGGGGGTCAACGGGAAAGCGCCCATGAGACAGCTGTCCATCCAAGACCTTCCGGTCAACTCATATGTCGACGCTCCGGTCTATCTTGACGAGCGCTACATTCTCCTCGCCCCTGATATTCCCGTGACAGAAGCGCTCATTCGGCGCCTTGTCGACTGGGAGTTCACCCAGGTACTTACTGCGGGAAAGGTCGTGGGTGCCCCCGCATCGGATGCTTCGGGGGTCAAGGGCAACTCCCTCAACAAGAACCTAAAGGAGCAGGAGACCGTCAACCAGGTTCTCGCCGCCTACCGTCAGCGAGTGATCGAGGTCGCCGCGATCTTCGAGCGCTACAAAACGAAAAACGAGCTGAAGATCGAAGGAATAACCGATCTTGTGAAGGGGCTCATAGGCCTCGTCAAAAGCCAGCCGCGGTATGCACTCAACCTTCCGGATGTCGACACCCCGGACGCCGGCTTCCTGCCGTGCCATGCCGTGAAGTCGTCGATCCTCGCGGCTGCCCTCGCCGACTTTCTGAAGCTCCCGCCCCACCGCGCCATCGAGGTGGGCATCGCCGGGCTTCTTCACACCATCGGGATGATGCGCATTCCCCCCGAGATCTACCTGAGCGACCGCCCCCTAACCCCGCGGGAAAAGCAGATGATAATCGCCCATCCCATCCTTTCATTCAGGGCGCTCAAGGAGGCCGGTTTCCCCATGCAGATCGCGGTCGCGGTGCTTGAGCACCACGAGCGGATGGACGGCTCGGGCTACCCGCGGAAGCTGACCGGTGAGAGGCTGTCCCTCTATGGCAAGATCGTCGGCGTGGCCTCCTCCTACGTCGCCGCGGTATCGGAGCGCCCTTTCCGCCAGGCCCGCGACGGTCATTCGGGAATCATGGATCTCCTGCGGGATGCGGGCAAGTTCTACGACGAGGCGGTACTGCGCGCATTGGTCTTCACCCTCTCCATCTATCCCATCGGCACCCACGTCGAGCTCGGCAACAAATCTGTCGGCGTCGTGATCCGCACGAACCCCGCCTCGCCAAAGCTTCCCGTCGTGCGCCTCCTCCTGAATGCGCGGAGGGAGCCCTATCCCGACCTGCCGATGGTTCAGGTCGAAGAATCCGGCGAGCTCTCGATCCAGCGCCCTCTCACCATCGAGGAGGCGAGGTTATTCAGAGAGGCACGGAAGGGCTGATCCGGGCAGCCTCGCTCGCAGAGTAAGGCAGGGTAAGGCAGACACATGCAGCAGGAAATCAAGGTTACGCTCCCAAGCGGGAAGACGCTCACGGTTGCCTACGGCACGCGGGTTCACGATCTGCTTGAAGAGCCCGAGTTTGCGCACGCGGATCATCCCGTGGTAGCTGCCCTCGTCAACAATGAGCCGACCAGCCTCTCCTACAAGATCGAGGTTGATTCGCGGCTGGAGCCTATCACAGCAGAGAGCGATCAAGGCGTCCGCGCGCTCAGGCGGTCGCTCTGCTTTCTCCTCACCATAGCGGTGCACGAGCTCTTCCCCGATCGGAGCCTCATCATCGGGCACTCCCTGGGCGACAGCTACTACTACCACTTCGACGGGCTTGCCTCGGTGAGCGAAGAGGACCTCGATCGCGTGCGGGTGCGCATGCGAGAGATTGTAGGGAAGAAGCTTCCCATTCATCGCACGGTCGTCTCCTATACGGAGGCGCTCGATTACTTTCAAACCCGCGGCCAAACCGCGACCGTGCTCCTGCTCAAGTACCGCAACGAGAACAAGATTCCGGTCTACGTCTGCGGGGATTTCATGGATCTCTCCTATGGTCCCCTGGTCCCGAATACCGGGCTTCTCACCACCTTCGACCTCGCCCGCTACGATCCGGGTTTCCTGCTGCGCTATCCTCCCCAGAGCGATCCGGAGAGGCTCGGTCCCCTTGCCGACGATCCTCTCCTTTTCTCGGTCTACCAGGAGTACAAGAGCTGGGGCAAGATCCTCAACCTCCACTGCGTTGGCAATCTCAACGATCTCGTAGCCTCGAAGGAGATACGAGACTTCATCCGGATCGCGGAGGCGCTGCACAACAAGAAGATCGCCGAGATAGCCGATCGCATCCACGAGAAGCGCGCGAGCGTGCGAATCGTTCTCATTGCCGGCCCCTCTTCATCAGGCAAGACCACCTTTGCGAAGAAGCTTGCCATTCAGCTCCGGGTAACCGGCTTCAACCCGGTGGCCATCTCCCTCGACGACTACTTCGTCAGCCGGGAGCGGACTCCGAAGGATACAAACGGCGAGCTCGATTTCGAATCCCTCGAGGCGATCGACGTCGAGCTCCTGAACCGCCACCTCCTCTCCCTTTTCGAAGGGCAGAGCGTCGAGATACCGGAATTCGACTTCAAGAGCGGCGAGCGAAAGCCTCGTGGGAGGGACCTGCGGCTGCCGGAGCGGGGCATCCTCGTCATGGAGGGGATCCACGGGCTGAACGAACGGCTGACCCCCCGCATCCCTCGCAGTCAGAAGTATGCGATCTATGTCTCCGCGCTCACACAGCTCAACCTCGACGATCACAATCGGATCTCAACGACCGACAATCGTCTCCTTCGCCGCATCGTCCGTGACTACAACTTCCGCGGCTACAGCGCCCTCACAACCCTCGGACGCTGGCAGTCGGTAAGGCGAGGCGAGGACCGCAACATCTTCCCCTACCAGAACAACGCCGATTCCGCCTTCAACTCTGCCCTGGACTACGAGCTTGCGGTTCTCAAGACCTACGCGGAGCCGCTCCTGATGAGCGTGAAGCCCTTCCACCGGGAGTACGCGGAGGCAAACCGCCTTCTCATCTTCCTGAACAACTTCGCGCCCATCCCTCCGACCTTCGTTCCCGACGATTCGATCCTGCGCGAGTTCATCGGCGACAGCGCCTTCAAGTACTAGCGCGTCCGAAGCGGCGACCGCCGTGTGTCGGCCGTATCAGCCATCGCTTGTGCTCGCGTGCCAGCCGTGTTTTAATAGGGGAGTGAACGACGCGCAGGAATCAGTCAGCCTTCTCCACCCTTCGGAATCCGATACGTCCGGGGCGGGCGAACGGCTCACCGAGCGGTCTATCGTCGACCTTGGCCTTACCGACATCGCCGATCAAATCGCCGGGAACGGGATCACCCGCGGGGAGGTCCTGGATATCCTCGCGACGCTAATTACCGATCAGGCGACGCTGGTGTACCGGCAGGAGCTGCTCGACGATCTCATCGAGAATCCGAAGCTCGCGGATTCGCTGCGCGACCTCCTGCCGCTGATCGGCGAGATGAGCTGGTACACCGAGACTCACCGCAACGAGGGAGCCCCGCTCCTGCAGGCCATCTGGCGGATTGCCGAGCTCGAGCTGTACGTCGACTGCGTCGAAACCCTTCGCCGGCTCTTCGAGGAGTGGGGCGAGCGGATTCGCTCGGAGGGCCTGCGGCGGCTGCGGGCGGTGGTCGAGGAACGCGAGGCCGCTTCGGACTTCCGCTCGCTCGCAGAAGAGCTCCCCAAGCTCCGTGAGGGGCTCCGCAAGAAAAAGAGCGTTACCCTCGGGATCAACCTGGACGAGCGCCTACGACCGGTCGAGGCCGTGCTCCTCGCGGTAAACGACACCCACTTCCACGAGCAGGCACTCATTGCCCGTATCCTTGGCTTAAGCCCGGACATGACGAAGTTCGAAAGCGCCTTGCCTCTCCACCAGACCCCCCGCCCTGCCGACCCCAGCCTCTATCCGACCGGGGCTTTTCCGCTGGCGCCTCTCTTTCAGGATCTGGAGAAGCTCCTCAACTCCTTGAGCCGCCCCCTCGTGGCGTCACTCAAGCGCTATTTCAAGGTGAACACCAGCTTCCTTCAGGCCATCCGCAAGGAGATCGCCTTTTACGTCGGGACGGCGGCGCTTCTTTCCCGCCTGAAGGCGGGAGGGCTTCCCCTGTGCAAGCCGCGCCTTGCTGCTATGGACGAGCGCCTCTTCGCAGCCTCCAACTTCTACAATCTGCGCCTCGCGCTTCTCATGCTCGAAGGGGCGGATGGAGATCTTCCCTCCCAGATGATCGTCACCAACACCATCCGTTTCGGCGAGGGCGGGAGGATCTTGATCCTGACGGGCCCGAACCAGGGTGGAAAAACAACCTACACCCAGGGGATTGGGCTCCTTCAGGTTTTCTGCCAGGCGGGGCTCCTTGTCCCGGCCCAAGAGGCGGAGGTGAGCCCGGTCGACCACGTCATCACCCACTTCCCGCTCGAGGAAACCGGCCAGCTCGAGCAGGGGCGTCTGGGCGAGGAGGCATCGCGCCTCTCCGAGCTCTTCCGGGTGGTGACGCGCCACAGCCTCGTGCTTCTCAACGAGTCGCTGTCGAGCACCAGCCCCGGCGAGAGCCTCTATCTTGCCGAGGATATCGTGAGCGCCTTCCGCCTGCTCGGCACCCGCGCGATCTTCGCGACACACCTCCACGAGCTTGCCTATCACATCGACGAGATCAATTCGAGCGTCGGCGGGGACAGCCTCCTTGTGAGCCTGGTCGCCGGCGTCGCCGAGGGTAGCGAGAGTCGAAACGGGCGCGCCCGCTCGGCGCGGCGAACCTATCGCATCGAGGTCGGCCCCCCAATGGGCAAGAGCTACGCTCGCGACATCGCCGAGAAGTACGGGATAAGCCTCGATCGGATTCGAGAATCGCTGAAAGAGCGCGGGGTTCTGTAGGCGGTTGTGCATGCACGCACGGAGAGTCCCGCGCCGCCCCGGCCGCGGCAGGCCGCCGGAAGCCGCCGCATAGGGCGCAGGGCAAAAAAGTGCCCCCGCAGAAAAGGAGGTAAAACTGCGGGGGCGATGGGTGATTCCGAAAAGAAATCTTTTAGAAGAGGTTCGTTCCCCTTCGCTTCACAAAAAGAACAACGCTCCACTCGGTTGGTAACACAAAAACCCGCAACTCCCTCTCCTGTCCAGGTCTGAGATGCCGGCCCCGTGGTGAAACGCCGAAGCGGCTACCTCTTGGTCACGACGGCCGCGCCGCTCGTCTGGACATCCGCTTTTTTTACGCTTCCCGAGTAGAATAGGCGCACGGCCCCCGTAAGCTCGCCGGAGAGCTCGCCGCCCTGCATCGAAAGCCGCACGACACCGGCCCCGCTCGATCGTATCCGGGCCTCCACGACGGGGAGATCCGTAAGGCCGATGACCGAAGCTCCGCTTGAATCGACGAGGAGCCGCCGGTAGCTGCCGCCGGAGCCTAAGATCGAGGCCGCACCCGAGCTGCCGATGGTCAGATCATCACCTGAGAAACCCATGAACTCGACCCGCGCGGCCCCGCTCGTGTGAATGGCGGTGAGCTTCGGCATGGTGATGGTTGCCCGGTAGATCCCGAGGCCGGTGATCGTAACCCCCGGCTTCAAGCCGATGTGAAGGGTATCCCCTTCGACGGCGACAGCGACGTAGTCTTGAATGCGGCGCGGGACCCGGAGCTGGACCTGATAGGCGGGTGCCTCGCTGACCGCAATCTGAAAGGCACCGCTTCCCTCGATCTTGGTGAAGTTTGCGAGAGCGTACTCCGTTACGGTCTCCGTGCCGTCGGCCAAGGCTCCCCCCGGCAGGGTCACGGTGTGGGCGGTCCCGCCGAAGAGGAGGCGAACAGCCACCACGGTCGCGATAACGACCACGACCACCCCTGTGCCGATCCCAACGACTATCTTGGTGTTCTCCTTCATCTTCTCCCCCTTTCCATTCCGAACGGACGGCAGGTCAGTGCCCTCCTAGCCAGCCTCGGACGGGTAGCAGGTCGCCTCGTGTCGCCAGGTGCGCTGTTCACGGATATTTGTACGGATCGTATCCCCGACCCATCGACGCGTCAAGCGCTGCTCGGCGCCGGAGCTTTTTCTTGACTCAATCGGGTTTATGGGGCTAAGTTGACCCATAGTACACAAGTCAGAGAAAGGAGGTCCCCGTGAAAAGAACAGCCATCGGCGCTATCGCGACAGCGGCAGTGCTTCTCTTCGGGATCGGAAGCGCGTGGGCCGCAGGAAGTCAGGAGACCAGCAAGGGAACCATCGTCGTCGGATCGAAGATTGACACAGAGGGCGGGCTCCTTGGAGAGATGATGGTGCTTCTTCTTCGGGCGCACGGCTTCAATGCGGTCGACAAGATCGAGCTTGGCCCCACGGATGTCGTCCGCAAGGCGATAGTGAGCGGGGAGATCGACATCTACCCTGAGTACACCGGCAACGGGGCTTTCTTCTTCCACGGTGTCGACCCGACGATCTGGAAGGATCCTGCGAAGGGATACGCGATGGTCAAGAAGCTCGACTTCGAGCAGAACAAGATCGTCTGGCTCACGCCGGCGCCGGCCAACAACACCTGGGCGATTGCAGTCCGCAAGGATCTCGCGACGGCGCAGCATCTCTCGAGCCTCGAGGACCTTGCCCGCTACATCAACAACGGGGGTCAGTTCAAGCTTGCCGCCTCCGACGAGTTCGTCTCCCGCCCCGACGTCCTTCCGGCATTCGAGAAGACCTACGGCTTTACCCTCGCAAAGAGCCAGCTCCTCGTCCTGTCGAGCGGGAATACCGCCCAGACCGAAAAGGCTGCGGCGGACGGGACCGACGGAGTCAATGCGGCTATGGCTTACGGCACCGACGGCCAGCTTGCCGCCCTTGGTCTCGTCGTGCTCGCCGATACCAAAGAGGTGGAGCCGGTGTACGAGCCGACCCCCATCGTCCGGGAGGCGATCTACAAAAAGTATCCCGAGATCGCAGGCATCTTAGACCCGGTCTTTAAGGGGCTCACCCTGGAAACCCTGCAGCGGCTCAATGCCAAGATAGCGATCGAAGGACAGGAGGCGCGCTCGGTGGCGAACGCCTACCTCACCGCGCAGGGATTCCTGAAGTAGCTCGGGCGAATGCGGTCGGTGAGGGCTGTCGGTGGATGAGCGCAGGGTAGATCAGGTTTCGCTTTTGGGAGTGCTTCTCGGAATCGGCTCGCTCGCCTTGGGGTTCATGCAGGTGAGGGCGAACCGCATCGCGGCGGGGGTGCCCTATCCCCTCTGGCGGGCTGCCTCCCCCGTGCTCCTCATCATCTTCATCCTGCTCCTCCTCGTCGCGCTCCTCCTTTCCGCACGCGTCGACCTGCGGCCAAAGGCCGCGAGGGGGCTTCCCCCGCACACGGCTGTTCTCCTTCTCGGCCTGGCGGGCAACCTCATCCTGGTTTTTCCCTTTGCCGCCGCCGCGCTCTCGGTGTCGCGGCTCATGCCGCCGAGCTCGCCCTACGCCCGGGTCGGGCTGGGGCCCGGAAGCTGGCTCGCTGCACTCTCGGGTTACATACTAGTCCTTGCCTCGTTCAAGGGCCTGTCAGGCCGCCGAATCGCTCGGTTCGCCGTCGCTTCGCTCGCGGCTGCGCTCATAGTCGCCCTTGCCGGCGCAGGCCTCTTTGATCGCCTCTCGCTCGTTCAGGAGTGGATGGTTCGCAAGGATCGCTTCTTCTCCCAACTTGGCTACCACGTCCTTCTTTCCCTTTCGGTCACCGCGGTGGCGACGGTGATCGGCGCGCCCTTGGGAGTGTGGGCCCACCGGCGCAAGGCTTCCGAACGGTCGATCTTCGGGGTGGTGGGCGCGCTCCAGACCATACCCAGCCTCGCTCTTTTCGGGCTGCTTATCGCGCCGCTTGCCTTCCTCTCGCATCGCCTTCCCGCCCTCGCCGAGATCGGCATAAGCGGGGTTGGAACCGCCCCCGCCTTCATCGCGCTCTCGCTCTATGCCCTCCTTCCGATCGTGCGCAACACCTACATCGGCCTCAAAGTCGTCGATGCCTCCATCGTGGAGGCCGGGCGCGGCATGGGCATGGCGAAGGGTCAGCTCTTCCTCTCCGTGGAGCTCCCGCTCGCTCTTCCCGTCGTGATGAGCGGGATCCGAACCTCGCTTGTCCAGGCGATCGGGAACACGACGGTTGCCGCTCTCATCGGGGCGGGCGGGCTCGGCGTCTTCATCTTTCAGGGGCTGGGACAGGCCGCGCCCGACCTTATCCTCGTCGGCACCATTCCCATCATCGCCCTCGCCGTTACAACCGACCGCCTGATGGCCGCTCTCATCAGGCTCCTCACCCCGAAGGGCCTCGCCTCGGCGGCGATAGGAGCGCCCGCTCCATGATCGAGCTGCGGGAGGTCACAAAGCGCTATGAGGGTCAGGCGGCAGTCGAGCTCTTGAGCTTCACCGTCGACGCGGGCGAGCTCTGCGTGCTGATCGGCCCCTCCGGCTGCGGTAAGTCGACCACCCTCAAGCTCATCAACCGGATGATCGAGCCGAGCGAGGGAGAGGTGCTTATCGACGGCCGCTCCGCGTCGGGGGTTCGCCCGGAGCTTCTGCGCAGGCAGATCGGCTACGTGATCCAGAGCATCGGGCTCTTCCCGCACATGACGGTCGCCGAGAATATCGCGGTAGTTCCGAGGCTTCTCGGATGGAGCCGGCAAAGGATCACCCCGAGGGTCGACGAGCTGCTCGAACTTATCGGGCTTGAGCCGTCGCTCTATCGCTCGAAGTATCCGCGCGAGCTTTCCGGCGGCGAAGCCCAGCGCATCGGAGTTGCCCGTGCCCTCGCCGCCGATCCGCCCATCCTCCTCATGGACGAGCCTTTCGGCGCGGTGGATCCGCTGAATCGAGAGGTTCTCCAGGCAGAATTCCTGAAGATCCAACGCAGTCTGAAGAAGACCGTGGTCTTCGTCACCCACGACCTCGACGAAGCGATCCGCCTTGCGGACCGGATCGTGCTTCTGTCGCGCGGGCGCCTCGTGCAGATCGACACCCCCGAGAACCTGCTCTCGCACCCGAAGAACAAGTTCGTGAAAAACTTCGTCGGAGGAGACCGCGCGCTGAAGAGGCTCTCGCGCTTCTCGGTCGCGGAGCACCTGCAGCCGGCCGTATCGGTCGCACTTTTCGACGGGCAGTTCGGCGCCCGAGTCGCCGAGCTCAAAGAGCAGGGCAAGAAGTTCGTCTGGATCACCGACCGCGAGGAGGACCTCTTCGGGTGGATCGACCTCGAAGAGATCGACGGCCTGGCGAATCCCAAGCTTGCCGTCACCCGAGCCTCCGGTGCCGACATCGCAGTGCGCTCTTCGGCTTCTCTGAAGGAGGCGCTCTCGCGGATGCTCGGTCAGGGTATCAAAGTGGTCCCCGTCCTCGACGACGCAGGACGTCTTGTCGGCGAGATCTCGCTCGCCGACATCGAGCGCATGACGGGGCCATGAGGGTGGCTGAGGATCCGCGGCTCCGATCGCCCTCCGCCCGCCCGACCTTCCGTCGGGTCGCAACGCCGGCTGTCCTCCCCTCGCCGCGCCGATCTCGCGGTTACCTCCGGTGGGCGCTCACCCTGCTTGGAATCGCCCTCTTCGGCCTCGCCGTGGCCGATATGCCGGCCTGGAAGGCGGCCTTGAGCCTTCTCTTTCCGGGAAGCACGGAGCTCGTCTACCCGCGCGCCTCCCTCGCCGTGCTCGTTGGGGAGCATCTCTTTCTCGTTGCGGTTTCGAGCGCCCTCGCGATTGGCCTCGGGCTGCCTTTGGGAGTCTTCGTCACCCGTCGAAGCGGGAGGGCCTTTCTCTCGCTGGTAAACGACTTGAGCTCACTCGGCCAGACCATCCCGCCCGTGGCGGTGCTTGCCCTCTCGGTGCCCCTCCTAGGATTCGGGACCGCGCCAACCGTCCTCGCGCTCTTCCTGTACAGCATCCTCCCCATCGTGAGGAACACCATTGCAGGGCTCAACCAGGTCCCGGCCGACGTGATAGAGGCCGCGCGCGGCATGGGGATGACCCCCTCTCAGTGCCTCTTCAGAGTAGAGCTGCCCCTTGCCGTTCGGGTTATCATGGCGGGAGTCCGGATATCGGTGGTGATAAATATCGGCACGGCGGTGGTGGGGGCAGTCGTGGGCGCGGGAGGACTCGGAACCGCGATAATCGCGGGGCTGGTGCGAGAAAACTCCGCCTTCGTGCTTGAGGGTGCGGTGGCAGCCGGGCTCCTCGCCCTTATCATCGATCAGCTTCTCGGCCGAGTCGAAGAGCTTCTTGCAGGCGAGGGACGTTAGAGCCGACCCGGCGGCGCCTTTAGGGCGGGGATTCGATGTCGTCCGGTTCGATGGGGCGAATCGCAGGAGGCTCCGGCGGCTTCGGACTCCGGATAGGGATCCCCTCCATTCGTTTTTCCATCTCCGACTGAAGCAGCTCGTGGATGAAAAGACGAAGCTTCAGCTTCGTCTCCTTCGTGACCTCCTTGTCGAAGAGGAACACATAGATCTCCGATCCGTCTTCGGACGGGCGCTTGAGCGCGACAACCGCCGAAACCCGGATGAGCCTGCCGCGGAGCTTGAGCTGCATGTCGGTGAGATGGGTCTCCGACTCGACCCTGAGACCGCTCGTGAAGCTTCCCGCAAAGCCTGCCGAGCTTATATCCCGGATGGTTCCGGGGTGATAGCGTCCTCCATACTTGACGTTGAACGAGGCAAGGGAGCCGTCGCCGCAGCCGGCCCTGACTGACTTCCGCTGGCCGATTGCCTGGGCTTCTTTGAGCGCCGCGAGCAGGAGCCGCCTGCTGTCCTCGATGCCGGCTCGCAGCAGGATGAACCCGCAGGGTACCGCGAGCTCGTCGAGATAGACTTGAATTGAATCCCTATCTTCGCCGTAGGAGAGCGCGCCAAGCCTCACCTGATTGGTCTCGGGCGAGGACAGAATCGAGCGGGCATAGTCCACCCACTTCACACCCTTTACCTCGGCGTCGACGTTCAGGAAAAGCACCGACTCCGGGTACTCCCGCAGAAGGTTGAGAAGCCGGAAGTGATCCGTGATCAAGTAGACCTCGTACTCGTTCTCGAGAATGCTCGGGAGCAGCTCTTCGCGCACCACGGGATGGGGATAGAGGAAGAACACCTTCCGTCCCCGTTTCCCCCTCCCCTCAGCCTCCAACCGTCGCTCTTCCATCCTACGACCAGCTGCCCTTTCGCGTCGGCGAGTCGAGGCCGGTTGCGAGAAGGGCGAGGAAATCGCTGCGCGGGATCTCCCGCGCGCCGAAGTGCTCCAGGTGGGGAGTGTACACCTGGCAGTCGATGAGTGTCACCTCGCGGGTCTTGACAAGCTCCACGAGCCGGACGAAGGCCACCTTCGAGGCATCGGGCTCCCGGCTGAACATCGACTCGCCGAAAAAGATGCGTCCCAGCGCCACACCGTACAGCCCGCCCACGAGCCTCTCCCCCAGGTAGGACTCGGCGCTGTGGGCGTACCCGAGGCGGTGCAGCTCGAGGTAGCCCGCCACAATCTCCGGGGTGATCCAGGTTCCATCCTGGCCGGGCCGCGGCGCCTGTCCGCAGGCGGTGATGACCTCCTCGAATCGGGTGTCGAACGCGACTCGATAGTCATCCTTCCGCAGCCGCTTCTTGAGCGAGTGCGAGATGTGCAGCTCGTCGGGAAACAGGACGAAGCGGGGATCGGGGCTCCACCAGAGGATCGGCTCCCCTTTCCCGTACCAGGGGAAGATCCCCTGGCGGTAAGCCGAAAGGAGCATTCCCGGCGAGAGGTTCCCGCCCGCGGCTACTATGCCCGGGAGCGCCGCCTCCGACGCCGGTGGAAAACGAAAGGCCGAATGCTCACTGAGATAGGGGAAATCAGGACTCACGATGGTCGGGCATGCTTCCGCTTCCGTTGTCAGTTCCCGCCGGAACCGGATCCGCCTCCTTCACATCCTCCGTTCGAATTACGATCTTCCCTTCTTCGACATCGGCGACCGCCTTACCGCCGCCTACAAGCTCGCCGAAGAGTACCGCGTCCACGAAGTAGTGCTTGATCTGATCCTGTACCATGCGGGCGATGTTTCGAGCGCCAAAGTCGGCCGAGTAGCCCTCGCGGGCGATCCACTTGCGGGCCGCCTCGGTCACCTCGAGGGTCACACTCTTCTCCGCGAGCTGCTTCTGGAAGGCGCGAATCTCCTTGTCCACGATCTCGAGAACGATCCGGTCGTCGAGGCGATTGAAGGTGACGATCTTGTCCAGGCGGTTTCGGAACTCCGGTGCAAAGGTGCGCTCGACGGCCTCCTTCACGGCCGATTCGGTCACGATTCGCTGTCCGAACCCAATCAGCGGCTTGCCGAGCTCCCGGGCTCCGGCGTTCGAGGTCATGATGACGATGACGTTGCGGAAGTCGGCCTTGCGTCCGCTGTTATCGGTGAGGGTGGCGTAGTCCATCACCTGCAGGAGCACGTTGAAGATGTCGGGGTGCGCCTTCTCGATCTCGTCGAGGAGGAGGACCGCGTGAGGGGTCTTACGAATCGCATCGGTCAGCTGCCCGCCCTCCTCGTAGCCCACGTAGCCGGGCGGCGACCCGATCAAACGGGCGACCGTATGCTTTTCCTGATATTCGCTCATGTCGAAGCGAAGCAGACCGATGCCGAGGATGTCGGCAAGCTGCCGGGCGAGCTCGGTCTTGCCGACGCCGGTCGGACCGACAAAGAGGAAAGAGGCGACCGGTTTGTTGGGCTCCCGGAACCCCGCCCGCGAGCGCTTCACTGCCTGCACCACTGCCTCGATCGCGGTCTCCTGACCGAAGATGCGCGCCTTCAGCTGCGTCTCGAGATCCTTGAGGCGGTTCACCTCGGAAGCGGATACTGACTTCTCCGGGATCCGGGCGATCTTCGCGACTACCTTTTCGATCTCGCTCTGCTCGATGCGCACCGGCGTATCGTGCTCCTCCTTCCCTGCCTTGAACGCGAGGATGCGCATGTAGGCCCCGGCCTCATCCATGACGTCGATCGCCTTGTCGGGTAGCATTCGATCGTTGATATACTGCGCGGAGAGATCCACCGCAGCTCGGAGGGCTTCGTCGCTGTAGGCGACCTGATGGTATTTCTCGTAGCGGTCGCGCAGACCCTGGAGGATTTGGTAGGTCTCTTCGGTGGTGGTCTCGTTCACCTCGATCTTCTGGAACCGCCTCGAAAGGGCGCGGTCCTTGTCGAAGAACTTCTTGAACTCGTCGTAGGTCGTGGAGCCCATGCAGCGAAGCTTGCCCGATGCGAGCGCCGGCTTCAGCAGATTCGAGGCATCCATCGAGCTACCGGAGACCGCCCCGGCGCCGACCACCGTGTGGATCTCGTCTATGAAAAGGATGACCTTTTCCTGCTCCTCGAGCTCCTTCAGGACCTTTTTCACCCGTTCCTCGAAGTCGCCGCGGAACTTGGTACCGGCGAGCAGCCCGCCCATATCGAGCGAGAAGACGCGGTAACCCCGAAGGAGCGAGGGAACCGCGTCCTTCGCGATGCGCTGCGCAAGCCCCTCGGCGATGGCAGTCTTGCCTACGCCAGGGTCGCCGACGAGGACCGGGTTGTTCTTGAGCCGCCGGCAGAGGACCTGAATGGTGCGCTCGAGGATGTCCTCCCGCCCGATGAGGGGCTCGAGGGTCCCCTCCTTGGCCGCCTGGGTGAGCTCCCGGGTGTAGAGGGCAAGCGCGCTCCGTTTCCCGACGGTCGCCTTCTCTTTGGTTGCGGTTGTGGCCCGCTCTCCCTCGGAGGGATCGCCGTTGTCGGCCCCCTCGGCCTGCTCATCCTCGTCGTCCGAGAGGCCCCCGTGCGAGATGATTCGCAGCAGCTCGTAGCGGGTGATGCCCGATTTCTTCAAATAGTACGAGCCGAACGAGTCCTTCTGGTCGTAGATCGAAACAAGGATATCCCCGATGTCGACGACCCCCTTGGAGGAGGCCTCGGTGTGGAATACCGCCCGCTCGATCACGCCCTGGAACCCGACCGACTGCACTGGCTCGCCGTTCTTTGTGACCGGTACGTTCTTTTGCAGATGCTCTTCGATATCATGCTTGATCGAATCGAGATCCACGCCGCATTCCTCGAGGATCGCCCGACCTTGATCGAAGAAGATCGCAGCGTACAATATATGCTCCGGGGTGAGGTACTCGTGATGCCGTTCCTTCGCGTCGAGATACGCCGCGTTGAGCACCCCCTGAACCTCTTCACTGACCTTCATCAAAACTCCTCTTTACACCCTTTCAATCGTGCACAAAAGCGGGTACTCGTACTCTCGCGCCTTTTCCTGAACCTGGGCCACCTTCGTGGCCGCGATATCGTACGTGTAGACTCCCACGATCCCCAGACCCTTCCGGTGGACGTCCATCATGATTCGGGTAGCTTCCAGCAAGGGCTTGTGGAAAATCGACCGCAAGACGCCGACCACGAATTCCATCGTGGTGTAGTGGTCATTGTGCATGAGCACCCGGTACATCTCCGGTTCTTTAAGCTCCTCTTCATCTTCATGCTCGATATCGACAATGCCTTCGAAGCCCGGATCCGAAGCCATCCCACTCTCCCTTCCGATAATATTACGACTAAGCCGGTGAATCGACAAGATGTCTCTTTCGCTGACGGCAGCTGCAGGCTCCGCGGGAGCGCGCGGCTTCCGCGGGCCGCATGGTCTCACGCAAGCCAGCGATCCAGGAAGTCAAAGGCCTCCTCCTGCATATCGGTATCGAAGCGGTGTCCGCCCGGCCGGGAGCTCACCGTGAGACGATCCGCAGCCCCCGCCTTTGCGTAGACCTCGCGAAGCGCGGCTGCGGCGCGCTCCATCTCCTGCGGACTGAAGAGGCCGTCGCCGGCGCAATTGAGGACGAGGGTCGGGAGCGGCACGCGCAGGGAGAAGAGATCGGGAAAGTCCAGGTAGTTGGGCAGGAGGGGCGTGTAGGCCATCCAGGTGTGAGTCCAAGACTTCGCGAGGAGAAAATCCCGCCATGTGGTCATGAAGCCGGCGCATACCGCGGCCTTTACCCGCGCATCGGTCCCCGCAAGATAGACGGTCCGAAGACCGCCGCCCGAGAGTCCCCCGCATCCAATCCGTTCGGAATCGACGTCATCGCGGCTCATGAGATAGCCCAAGGCGGCTCGATCCTCGAGGAGGAAGACACCGGGCCAGGTAGCTCCTGCGGAAAAAAGGGACTTCGCGATCGTGGTCTCCTGCGCCGCAGCCCAGCGGTCGTACTCGAGAATCTCCTCGATGGTTTTCGGAACCGCGCTCGCCCCGCCGCCGGCGATTCCACCGACGGTTTCGGTGCGCCCAGACGAGCGAATCTCGGGGGGGACCTCCGCGTAGCGGATCGCCCTGCTCTCGAACGCAAAGACGTCGTGGACGAGCACCCCGTAGCCGCGTCGGGCAAGCTCGTTCGCCCATGCCCGGCCCCCGTAGTAATGCTCCTGGTGCTCGGCAACAAGGGGATGGAGCGGGATCCCACTGCGCGTGATCTTCTGCTTCCCGAAGAATTTCCGCGCACCGTGATCGTGAAGGGCGAGCACCCCCGGAATTCTTCCGGCCGACCGGGCGGGCTTCAAGAACAGTGCCTCGGTCGGAGGTCCGAACGGAAGCTGCCAGGCGAGCCTCTCGACGGCAAGCCCATCGCGCTCGGACCGTTCGATGAGACGAGGCTTGACGGCGAGCGGCTCGCTCGGGCTAGCAACGAGATCGTGCACCTTCGCAAGCGCCTCCTCCCGCCACTTCGGCAGATCGCCATGCTCCGGCCGCCTGAACGAAAGGGCGGGCGGGTCCGGAAGCCGTTCCGCGAACCATCCGCCGTATGCTCCGAGCATCGTCCCCTCTTCCTGCGCCATGAGCCACCCCCCGTCGATGGTGGCATGGTTCCGAAATGCTCGCAAGCGGACAGGCCGTTGACAGCTCGCGGGGCGAAGCATACAGTCCGCCTCCGGAGGTTGTCATGCAATCGATGCTCGCCATTCAGTGCCTTCCCCTCGGTGGCGAGGGGAAAGAGGAGCTTTACCGGCTCGTCGACCGCGCCATCGCGGTCGTTGAGGAGTCGAAACTCCCCTTCATGGTCGGACCGATGGAGACCGTGGTGCAGGGGCCTATCGATCGCCTCTTCGAGATCGCCCGCGCAGCGCACCAGGCTGTCCTTGATGCGGGAGGAAAGGGAGCTGCAACCTATCTGAAGCTCCTGTCGGTTCCCGAGCTCGATCCGCTCGAGGATGAGGTGAGGAAGTACCGCGAGCGAGGCCACTAGCGCACCGGCACCGCTGCCCCCTTGTTTCGCCCTACCGGCGCTTGATGTCCGCACCAAGCGCACCGGCACCGCTGCCCCCTTGGTTCGCCCTACCGGCGCTTGACAACCCTCGCGTTCGGGCGTAGCGTGCTGGTGATGTGGGGTGGTTCCTCGACAACGAGGGGCCTGAGATCATACCCGTTGAACCTGACCTGGGTAATTCCAGCGTAGGGAGCCATCGTTGCAATCCGACCCCAGCCCCACACCTATTCATCTCGAGAAGCGGCGCGCCGTAAGCGCGCGCCGTGAGGAGATTTCATGAGTCACAAGCATTCGTGGCGGCTGAGCGAGGTCGTCGTCCTCCTCGTCCTTGCGGTCGCGTTGGGCGTCTTGTGGTGGGGTTGGACGCTCTTCACCACGCTCACCGCGCCGCTCAACTCGATCGGCCTGGGCTACCTCTTCAACGGTGTCTGGCTGACGGGCGGCATCCTCATCCCCTATCTCATTCGACGTCCGGGGGCGGCCTTCATCGGCGAGACTGCGGCTGCAGTCATCGAGGCATTCATCACCCAATGGGGGATAACCGCCGTTATCTGGGGCGCGGTGCAGGGGCTCGGCTGTGAGATTGTCTTCGCCGCAACGGGCTACCGCCGCTACAACCTCTGGACGCTCATCCTCGCGGGAGTGGTCTCCGACCTCTTCTCGTATGCCCTCGATTTCTTCTATAGCCACTACGCCGGCCTGGCGGGCTGGGTGATCGCCGTCCAGATCGCCAGTGCGATCGTCAGCGGCATTCTCCTCGCGGGAGTGCTTTCCTACTTCGTCGGGCGGGGGATTATCCGGACCGGGGCACTGCGCGGGCTCATTCCCGGGACGCAATCGGAGGGCGGGTGAAACCCCTCCTTCGAGCCGTCCGCCTCTCGTTTCGCTATCCAGGCACGACCCGAAAGATCCTGGACTCCGTCGATCTCGCCATCGAGCCGGGTGAACGGGTCCTGCTCGCGGGCCCCTCGGGCGCGGGAAAGTCCACGCTCCTCTCTGTAGCTGCAGGGCTTGTCCCTCGCTACGTGGCAGGAACGGTCGAGGGCGAGCTTGCGCTCGCGACCGACCGGGTCGCCATCGTCTTTCAGAGTCCGGAAGCGCAGATGGTTGCACCCACCGTGCGGGAGGAGATGGCCTTCGGGCCGGAGAATCGGGGAAGGCCGGCGGCAGAGATCCGTCGCCTGATCGACCGCCTGGCGGAAAGCCTCGGCCTAGCGAACCTCCTCGAGCGGAGCCCAGCGAGCCTCTCCGGCGGAGAGCAGCAGAAGGTCGCCCTCGCCGCGGCACTCGCGCTTGAGCCCGCGCTGCTCCTCCTCGACGAGCCGACCTCCTACCTGGACCCGGACTCGACCCGCACCTTCTTCGAGCTCCTCGACGGCCTTGAGCCGCAAACGGCCATCCTCATCGTGGAGCACAAGCTCGACCAGGCCCTCGACAAGGTGGGCCGGGTGCTCTTTCTCGACGGAGACGGGAGGATCACGGACCGTGGGAGTCCCGATCGCCTGGATCTCGACGAGTTCCTCCCGTGGCGCCTTGCACATCTCGCGCTGCCGGAACGTCCACCCGCCGCCGCCGCGAACCACCCCGCCTCTGCGGGCCTCCTGTCGGCGGCGGACGTTTCGCACTCCTACGACGGGAAAAGGAAGGTACTGGACGGGGTGAGCCTAGCCGTCTCCCCCGCTGAGATCGTCGTAGTGATGGGCCGAAGCGGCGCGGGGAAGTCCACCCTCTTGGGAAGGCTCGCAGGGCTCCTCCCGGGCAGAGCCGGACAGGTTCTCCTTTCGGAGCTCGATGTCGCGCGCGCCCGGCCGTCCCAGCGCTACGGGCGGCTTCTTGCCCTTCCTCAGAATCCCGAGCACTTCTTCCTCCGCGAGACGGTCGCGGACGAGCTCGCTCTCGCTTCGAGCCGCGGCGCAGCGCGCTCGCGAGGCGGGCCAGGTCCGGGAGCGACCTCAGGGCACGCGGCGGCGCTCGACGGACCAGGGGCGGAGGCCGCGCGGCTCTTCCGACTCGAATCGCTGCTGCCACGAAGCCCCTTTTCCTTGAGCGAAGGGGAGAAGCGGCGTCTCAACCTTGCCTGCGCCTTTCTTGACGACCGTCCGCTCCTCCTGCTCGACGAGCCCACCTACGGGCTCGACTACGATGCCTTTGAGCAGCTCACCCTCTCCCTCCGGCTCCTCGCCTCGCGCGGGGCCGCGACAATAGTCGTCACCCACTCGCCGGAGCTTTCCTGGCTTGTCGCGGACAGGATCGTGCTGCTCGAGGGCGGGCTCGTCGTGCGATCCTTTTCCCCTTCCGATCCCGGAAAGGAGCTCTCAATGCTTCCCGAGCGCTACCTTCCGGTGTGGCGTCGCGAGCGAAGCCGCTCCTCGAGCGGACAGGCCGATCGCAGAGGAGGAGTGAGGCCCCATGGGTGATGCGGTACGCCGCGGAATCCTCCGTACGATCAATCCGCTCTCTCTCCTCGCGGCGGTCTTTCTCGAGATCGTGCCGGTCTTCCTCTCCTTCGACCCCTATACTCCGCTTCTGTTTCTCATCGTCGCAGTGATCCAGTTCCTCGTTCTCGGTCGGGTACGGTTGCAGACTGCCGCTCAGAGCCTCGGCCCGCTCCTCGCCCTTCCGGTCGGGCTCTTCGTGCTTAATCTCTTCGCAAGCGCCCGAGTTCCCGGGGAGGAGTCGGTCGCCCTCCTTGGGATGACGGTCGCATCGACGGCGCTTCACCGGGCCGTCGTCCTATCCCTTCGGAGCCTCGCCCTCATCACGCTTTCCGTCGGCTATCTGCTCGTGACCGAGCCGCAGGCGCTCGTCAACGCCCTCATGCAGCAGCTCCGCCTCTCGCCCCGTTTCGGTTTTTCGATCTATGTAGCATGGAACACCATCCCCCTCCTCCGAGAGAACCTCAAGAGAATAGCCGCAACCCACCAGGTTCGCTTGCGCGGGCGGCCCCGCACCCTATCGGAGGCGCTCATGACTGCCGTGACCCTTCTCGCCGGCGCCATCCGCCACGGAGAACGGGCCTCCCTTTCGATGGCCGCTCGCGGGATCGAGGCGGAGCACCCTCCTGCGCGCACCTTCCTCACCGAAAGCCGATGGCGAGCCCGCGATACACTCTTTCTCGCCGCGGCCGCAGCAGGAACCGGGGCAGCCACAATCTTCCTCGTGAGCCGTGGGCTCTTCGTCTTTGGCCTCGGATAGCAGCCGCCCGAAACGTTCATTTTGACGCTCCGCGGCCAAATGTAGTATCTTAGTGCGGCAACACAACATAGTTCGAAGGAGACGCGCTCTGGAACTCTACAACACATTGAGCCGAACGAAAGAACCGTTCCGGCCGCGACAAGATCATGAAGTCAAGATCTTCACCTGTGGGCCTTCGGTCTACCGGAGGCCCCATATTGGGAACTACCGTACCTTCCTCTACGAGGATGTGCTGGTTCGATATCTGCTCTACAGGGGCTTCGCAGTTGACCGCGTCATCAACTTCACCGACGTTGAGGACAAGACAATAAGCGAGGCCCAAGATCGCCGCAAGAAGATGAAGGAGGTGACCGACGAGGTTGCCTCGCATTTTCACTCGGAGACCAAGCTCCTGAAGATCAAGGTCCCTGCCAAGATTCCCACCTCCGCAACGAGCGTCGACCAGGCGGTGAAGATCATCCAGACCCTCGTGGAAAAGGGCTACGCGTACTGGCACAAGGGAGACGTCTTCTTCGATCCCTTGAAGAAAAAGGATTTCGGCAAGCTCTATCGCCTTGACATGCGGACGTGGCCCAAGAAGAAAGTACGCTTCAAGCACGACACCTACAACGGCAACCGCTGGAACCGCGGGGATTTCATTCTCTGGCATGGCTACAAGGAAGGGGATATCGCCTACTGGGACACCGAAATCGGCAGGGGTCGGCCCTCCTGGAACATCCAGGATCCCGCGATGATAACCGAAAACCTCGGCAACCAGGTCGACATCAACTGCGGCGGCATCGACAACATCTATCGCCACCACGACTACAATATAGCGATAATGGAGTCATATTCCGGGAGGACCTACGCGAACTACTATCTCCACGGCGAGCATCTCATCGTGGACGGCAAGAAGATGTCGAAGAGCCTCGGCAATATCTACTACCCCGACGAGCTTGTTGCCGAAGACGGCATACGCCCCGAGCATCTTCGTTTCTTCCTGACTGCAACCAAGCACTACCGAAAGAAGCTCAACTTCACCAAGGAGTTTTTCGCGAAGCGCAGCGCCTATCTCGACAGCTTCAGAGCCCTCGTCGCCGAGCTTGTCGACGGTGCGGACAGGAAAACCGCCTTCGCCGAGGCCGCCAAGGCAGATGGGCCAGAGAGGGCAGCGCAGGCCCGAAAGTCGGCGCGGCCTGTCGCGGGAGCCGATTCCCTCGTCGCGAGCGTGACCAGCGAATTCGAGCGGTTCATGGACGACGATCTCTCGCTCGCTCTGGCCTTCGAGGCGGTTCACACGGTCCTGAAGGCGCTCGCGAAAGAGAACGAGCGTTCCCCGCTCACGCGCGAGCAGCGTACGCGTCTTCTCGCTTCTCTGAAGAGGATCGACTCGGTCTTCGAGGTGATTCTCTAGGGCTGCGCGATGTGGCGGGCCAGGAGCCCCGGATCTTCCTCGCCGCGCACGAAGCCGTGAATCCAGTAGCTCCATTTCCAGCTTCCCGGCAGGATGCGGTATCTATCGAGGGTGTCGGGTCCGCAGCTCGCCCCCCCGAGCCCTCGCTGCCGCACATCGAGGTGGACAAAGATCTCCTGTCGGGGTTTCAGGTCGTTGGTGTGAGTCGCCCTGAAGAGATCGAGCGCGGAGAAATGGCTCACCGAGCATTCCATGAGCCCGTCGGCCGCAAAGAGAATCCCCACGCCCTGCTCGTTTTCGAGCGAAAGCCAGCGCACGTCGGTCTTGTTCCCATTCTCCTGCGGCATGATGTAGGGAACGAACTGCTCGTCGACGCTTCCGGCGTAAAGCCCTACGGCCGCCCCGCTCTTGCGATCCGCGTAGCTCTCGTGCGGCCCGCGGCCAAACCAGCGCACGTGCTCGAACCCCTTCACCACGCTCAACACCACGCCGACCCGCGGGAGCTCCGGCAGCCGCTCGTCTGCCGTAAAGGTGTTCGCGACGTGGATCTCTCCCCCCGGGTAGATGGTGTAATCGTGAATATGGTCGAAGCAGGGGCCGAGCGCCTTGCTCACTGCCTGATGTTGGAGGCTCACGATGACCGATCCCCCCTCCCCGCGCTTGACGCTCGCCCGCTTTGCTGCAAGGGTCAGGCGGTCGAGGCCGGCAGCGAGCCAGCTGGCAAGAACCCCCTGCTCCCGCTCCGGCATGAGCTTCAGCCCATCGTTGTCGGTGGGCGCTCGAAAGAGGCTCAAGGAGGGCCCTGCATAGAGGAGCTCGTGCCCGTGCCACTTGATCGACGAAAGGCGTCCCGCGCGACGATCCAGCCTCACCTCCACAAAACCTCCCGAGACAATTGAAGAGGTGCCGCTCTTCGCTATCGACAGCTTTCCCTCGGTAGTGACGGCAGCCGGCTTCGGTGCCTTGAAGGGCATCGGGAGCTGCTCCCAGGCCACCTCGTGTCCCTTGGCCGCCCAGGGGGTGTCCTCAGAAGTCACAAAGCGAACATGGAGGATGGACTCTTGGCCGGGAAGGAGCTCCGTCCGGCTCAACGGAAGCGTGACCTCCTCGCTCGAGCCCGGCGCGGTCTCGAGCCGCGGCAAGGAGCCCCCGGCCACCATCACCCCGTCGACAAGGAGCTCCCAACTGCCGGAAAGCCAGGCCAGCGTCGTGAAATCCTGGCGGTTCTCGACCAGAATGCGTCCCTCGCGCAGGTTCCTCTCGTGAATCCTGACCGGTTGAGCGATCTTCTTGAATTCCCAGATAGCCGGATGGGGGGTACGATCGGGCCACACGAGGCCGTTGCAGCAGAAGTTCTTGTCGTTCGGCTCGTCGCCGAAGTCCCCGCCGTAGGCCCAGTAGGGCGCCCCGGAGCCGTCCACCGTTCGGATCCCTTGGTCGACCCAGTCCCAGATGAAGCCTCCCTGAAGCCCGTGATGCGACTCGATCGCTTCCCAGTACTCCTTGAGATTGCCGGTCGAGTTGCCCATGGAGTGGGCATACTCGCACATGATGAGGGGGCGCGAGTCGCCGTTTTTCTCCGCCCACTCGACTATCGAGTCGATCGAAGGATACATGGGACAGACGATGTCGGTAACGCGCTCGCCGCCGGTGAAGAGGCGGCCCTCGGCATCGCGACCCCGCGCGATGGCTCCCTCGTAGTGAAGCGGCCGGCTCGGGTCGAACGCTCGGATCCATCCAGCCAGGGCATCATGATTGGGACCGTAGCCGCTCTCGTTGCCTAGAGACCAGAGGATGATCGACGGGTGATTCTTGTCGCGAAGGACCATCCGCATCCCACGGTCGAGAAAAACCCGCGCCCACAGCGGATCGCGCGCAATCTGGTCGTAGTAGGCGTGGGACTCGATGTTCGCCTCGTCGATCAGGTAAAGGCCGTACTCGTCGCACAGGTCGTACCAGGCAGGATCGTTCGGATAGTGACTGGTGCGCACGGCGTTGAAGTTGAAGCTCTTGAGCAGGCACACGTCACGCAGCATGGCCTCGCGAGTGACACTCTTGCCGCGAACATCGTCGAACTCGTGACGGTTAACCCCCTTGAGGTAGACCCGCTTCCCGTTGACGAGAAGTTGGCGCTCCTTGACCTCCACTCTGCGAAAGCCGCAGCGGCAGGAGACCACCTCGATCGCCGCGCCGTTTGGACCCTTCAACGTCGCCACGACGCTGTAGAGGTACGGATCCTCGGCGGACCAGCGTCGTGGCGTGGGCAGCTCTCGCGAAAAGCTGACGGCATACCCCGACTCGCGGTAGTCGCCGGCCACCTTGCCCTTCAGCGGGCTTCGCCACAGCGGGCGTCGCTCGGCATTGTACAGCTGCAGCTCCACCGAGTGATCCCGACCGAGCTCGCGTTCACTGCCAATCTGGACCCGCACCCCAAGGAGGCCGGTCGTGTAGTCGTCGGCGAGCGTCGCCGTCACGAAAAGATCCTGTATAAAGGAGCTCGCTGTCGAGTAGAGATACACATCACGGTAGATTCCCGCCATGCGCCAGTGGTCCTGGTCTTCGACGAAGCTTCCATCCGACCAGCGCATCACCTTTACTGCCAGGGTGTTCTCCCCTGGCGACACAAAGGGCGATATGTCGAAATCCGCCGGGGAGCGCGAGTCCTTGCTCATCCCGACCTCCCCGCCGTTGACGTAGACGACAAAGGCGCTTTCGACCCCGTCGAAGTGGAGCACCGTCCTGCGTTTACCCCAGGCAGGCGGGAGCTCAAAGGTGATCCGATAGAGTCCGGTCGGATTGGCCGCGGGGACGTGGGGAGGAATCTCGGGGAAGGGCATGACGACGTTGGTATAATGCGGCCGGTCGAAGCCTTGCATGGTCCAATTCCCCGGCACCTCGATCTCGCTCCATTTTCCCACGTTGTAGCCGGGAAGCGAGAAGGCCGACGGCACCTCCTCCGGCCTGGCAACGAGCTTGAACCGCCACGTTCCGTTGAGCGACCGGTACCAGGGGGATTTCTCCCGGTCCCGGCTCAAGGCGCGCTCGGCGCTGCGATAGGGGATGAGCAGCGAGCGGCCGACAAGTCGACTTAAACCGACGATCTCCGGCCTTTCCCAGAGCTTCACCTCGCGAAAGAGACCCTTCATCCCCGTCCTCCCCTGCGGAGTATAGCGTGAGAGTCCGAAGATTTCAAAGCACTAAGGGTGATCGTTCGCTACCAGGGTGCCGACGCGCACCTGGAGGCGCTGCCGAGCCGGCGCCTCCAGGTCTCTGTTGCGCGAAGACCTGCTCGTAAACGCGCCGTCAGCGCAGGTACCGTCAGGTTTGTCCGCACCCGCTATCGCTGCCAGGTCTCGGGACGCAGCCAGAACTCGTCTTCGCGTCCACGATAGTATTCGGAGAGAACCCGATCCATGACAAGTGAGGTGCGGGCGCCCGACTCGCCGGTGCTCGGCGAGGCTCCCTTCCCGAGAAGCTCGTTCACGATCGTCTGGATGAGAGGCTGTTGGATTCGGTACGGGTTGGTGAAAGCAAGGCTCTCCTCGCCCCGCCTGGTTGAAAGGAGCACCGGCTCAACGCCAAAGACCGAGACCGTGACCCTTCCATCGGTCCCGGATATCTCCAGCCGATCCTCGGGCGGATGCGCCGCGTGGCCCGCAAAGTTCCAGTTCGCGACGCCGGGAGCCCCCTCCCGGGTCGTGAAATGCATGGCGACGGTGTCCTCGACCTGGTAGGCGGAAGCGCGATTTGCGGCAAGGCCTGATATCTTTTCGAGCGGCCCCACAAGAAAATCGAGGAGGTCGAGGAGGTGGCAGCCGAGATCGACGAAGAGACCGCCGCCTGACTCCGGGGCGGTAAGCCTCCAGGGAAGCGCCTGGGGATCGATCCCGCGGTGCTCCGGAGCGATGTAGCGGTAGGTGATCCCTGTCACCCGACCGATCTTGCCGCCGTCGATGATCTCCTTCACCTTGAGGAAGCGGTCGAGTGCGCGTCGGTAGTAGGCGACGAAGAGCTTCAGACCCGCCGCCTTGAATGCGTCGATCATCCTGGCGCACTCAGCATAGCTGCGCGCCATCGGCTTCTCGACATAGACCGGCTTCCCGGCCGCGCACGCCCGCAGGGCGTACTCGAGGTGGCTTCCCGGTGGTGTCGCCACGTAGACCGCATCCACCTCAGGGTCGGCGATGAGCGCATCGGCGTCGGTATACCAGCGGGGGACCCCGTGGCGGCGGGCATAGTCCTCGACCTTCTCGGGGTCGCGCCGCATGACCGCCACAAGCCGCGAATCCTGGGCGTATTGGAGAGCGGGGCCGCTCTTGACCTCCGTCACGTCGCCGCAACCGATGATACCCCAATTGATTGGCATATTCTTTGAACCCCGCTTAGAACTGTAACGGCGCGAAATAGCCGGACTCGTCGCGCCCGCTTCGCGCGTAGAGGTGCGCCTCGACCTCTAGCGGGATGTAGTTGTTTCCGAAGTTCGATTGGCTCGGGGAGGTGTAGCTAAGGACGTAGTGTCCGTCGGGCGACGAGAGCACATCGTCGGCGATCAGTCCCACCCCTTGCGGCTGATAGAGATAGTAGCTCTTCCCTCCGGTTTCCCGGCATAGATAGAGAAGCTTCTCGGAAGGCTTCGCTTCCTGATCGAGAAAGACGCAGTAGAACTGGATGCTGTTGTTCTGCATGTAGGACAACAGATCGCTTAAGGGGTACTTCCGGAAGGCCGAGTCCCCAAGCTTCCCTTGGGTGACGAACACGACCGCGCTCTTTCCTTGCCGCGGGATGAGCTCCGAAATTGCCATGCGCAGGCCGAGGTCGAATCTCCATCCGCTTGAATAGGTCCCGTTGTCGGCGGCGGCGCGGGCCGCGCTCTCGACCGGCGTGCTCGGTCCGGCCTCGAGGACGGGATTCGACCCTGCAGACACTATTCTGAACTGTCCCTTTCCTCGAAGCCCTGAAAGGATGCTCCTGACCGCGTTGGCTATATCCTGTTTGCGGCTCGCCGCCGAAGCGGATCGGTCGATGAGGATGGACAGCTCCGCCTCCCCCTGCGTCCCACGGAAGACCAGCTTCGGATTGCCGACCGGATTGCCACCTTCGGTAATGAGGAAGTTGCGCAGGTCGAGCCCGGTGAGGGGGCTGCCGAGACGGCTCTTTACGCTCACATCGATCGACACCTTCGGAAATTGATCGGAGTAGACCCGATCGATCTGGACCGACAGCCCCGCGTACATGGCCGAATACGGGCTCAGGACGAAGACCTTGCTTGAATCAAAGTCCGAAGCAAGGAGGTCGCCGTTGGCATCCACCACCGTTTTGAGGATGTTCTTCCCTGTGCCGGAAAGATCGTTCATCACATGCAGGACATTGTCGTTGACGTCGTAGAGAAGGACTCGGTTGGTGTCGGAGATAAGCAGGTCGCCGTGTCGGTCGTAAAGGGAGAGCCCTTCCGGCCCGTTGAGCTGCCCAGCAAGGAGGGTTGTCAGATAGTTGCCGCTGGTGTCAAAAACAACGATATCCTTCGCACCATTGTCGGCGACGAAGACCTTTCCGTCATAGACGACGATTCCGGCCGGCGTCTGCAGTCCGCCGAACGAGCCGGTCGGTTGGCCGAAGGAGAGAATAAACTTTCCGCCGTAGTCGAACTTGGAGATCCGCTGATTGCCGACATCGCTGACGTAAATGTAGCCCTTCCCGTCCGAGGCGAGAAACTGGGGCCCGAGCAGCTGTCCGGGTCCGACTCCGGTTCCGCCAAATCGGAGGATATGCTCCCCATCGGGCGTGCAGCGAGCGATCCTGTTGGCGCCGTACTCACTGACGTAGAGATAGCCGTTACCCGGAGCGATGACGTCAAAGGGATGATCGAAGCCCGAGAGCCCCCCGCGGATGCTCCGAACGACGCCCCCGTTTGCATCGAGCTGAAGGATCTGGTTGGAGGCGAAGCTTGCGACGTAGAAGCCCCCATCCGGCCGCGCGGTGACGGCGCTCGGGCGCAGAAAGAGGGTGTAGGACGGAGTAACTCCCTGGATCGTTCGCGCGACAACGTATCGATAGCTTTCGGCCGAAGGCTCGCGATCGATCCCGCGGCGGAAGCTTACCGTGGCCACCCGGTTCTGAAGGAGTGCGCCGCCCTTTCCGGTTGCTAGGAGGTTGTTCCACTCGTCAAGCGCGTCGGAAATAAAGCCTGAGCGGTAATAGGCACGACCCAGCCACTCCTTGGTCCTGGCATCGCCGGGTATTTCACTGAGGGATTTTTCGAAGTACAGGATCGCCTTGTTGAAAAGACCACTGTTGTAGGCCTGCACACCCCACCGGAAGTCCTCTGCGGCCGCAACGGTCGCCATGTTGATGTTCTGGGCGCTTGCCGCCCCTCCCACCAACCCGATGGTGAGTGCGAGCACGTAGAATGCTGCTCGTCTCCTCACGTGGCGAGTATAGCAGCTTCAGGCGAATACATCTACCTTGTGCTCATTCACCGGCAGCGAAATCTTGCCGCGAATGCCGAGGTAGAGAATAGCCTTTATCTCGTTCGAGTCTATTACCGGGCTACTCTTTCCATCGACTTGAGGTACCGGTGGCTGAAGCACGGTCTGTCCGACCTGATCGATACTCATCATCTCACTCCGCTTACATGTTCGACAGGTGGAGCCTAAATCCTTAGCGGTTTTTACGTGTTTCAGGGAGGGGGTGGGAGCTCAAATCCTTGCGCGCTATCTCCGGTCGGCCGCGTTCTTCCGGCCCTCGGCTTCCAGGCAGGCCTTGAGGTGGCCGGCTATCTCCCGGTTGCCCGCGGCTAGATTGAGAGCCTTCCGCAGATGGATCTTGGCCTCGCCTATCTTGCCTGCCTTGAAATAGGCCCAACCGAGAGAATCGAGATAGCTTGCATTCTCGGGTCTTTGCTCCACGGCGTTCTTGCAGTAGGAGAGGGCTCCCATCGGATCGATCTCCTCCTCGGCAAGGATGTAGCCCATGGAGTTCAAGGCGTTGGAGTTGGTCGGGTCGAGGGTGATCGCCCTCTGGAGGTAGATCAGGCTGTCGTTGACTCTGCGCTGGCAATAGGCGACGTAGCCGAAGGCGGAGTAGACCTGTGCGGATTCATATCCGCCTGCAAGGAGCTGCTCGAGCTCGAACTGCGCCAGGCGGTATCGCCCGGTGATCGTGTAGATATAGCTCAGGATCATCCTGCTCTGGTAGAGCTGGATGAGGTTGTCGCCCGCGGTGACAACCTGTTCCAGGTAGACAAGGGCATCGTCGTAGCGGCCGAGCTGAGTATAGCAGAGCCCGAGGTAGTAGGAGATCTCGGGACTCTCGGCCGGATTCTCTCCGCTTGACTTGAGCTCCTCGAGCGCCTGTTCGAAGCGCCGGGTCTTGTAAAGCCTGATGGCGCTCTTTAGCGTTGCCGTCTTCATCTTATTGCAGCCTGAACTCGACCTCTTCGTAGGCGAGATAGTCCACGTGATTTACCGGATGCAGGTAAACTGGGGAAACCGAGATAGACCCTGCCGTGACCGCCTCCCAGTCCGAGCCGGGGTCGGCCTCCGCCTCGGCGGGGACGCTCTGGAGGAAGTGGTAGGTGTCCTTGTTCGGAGCGACGAAGCTCGAAAGCTTGTCCCGGTAGGTGCGCCGGGAAGGATGGGTGATTGTGAGCGGCAGGACCGCTCCGGGCTGGTTGGGTACATTGACATTCAAGAAATGGTCCCCTTTCCACATCCGCGCTATCGTTTCCGCGTTTCGAGCGACAAAGAGTGCCGCCGCGTCGAAGTAGAAGGGGGTGCGGAAGCCGGTCACTGAGACCGCGACCGAGGCGAGCCCCATGAGCGCCGCCTGCCGCGCAGCGGCCACCGTCGCCGAATAGATGATATCGGTCCCGAGGTTCGGCCCCAGGTTGATTCCGGAAACTATCAGGTCCGGCCTCACCGGCACGGCGCCCAGAACGGAAAAAAGCACGCAGTCGGCCGGGGTTCCTCCGCAGGCAAAGCGTCGCTCCCCCAACGGCCGGAAGCGCACGGCCTCCTGGAGGGTGATCGAGTGGGAGGTGCCGCTCCGCTCGCGGTCAGGCGCGACTACCCATACCTCATGATCGTTTCCCAGAACCTCGACAAGGGCCTGGAGGCCGGGGCTCTCGATTCCGTCGTCGTTGGTGAGGAGAATCTTCACCGACTTCCTCCTCTGCCGGATACCGAGACACCGTTCGAAGGCCGGCACGCGAATGCCTCGGCCGTGAAACCGAAGATGCGCTCGTACTCCTCCAGCCGCTCCTTGTACTTCGCGAAGGCGCTCTCGCGGATCAGCGAGACTGTGCAGCCACCGAAGCCCGGGCCGGTCATCCTTGAGCCAGTTACGCCGTCGATCTCGATAGCCCGCTTGACGAGCCAATCCAGCTCCGGGCAGGAAACCTCGTAGTAGTCCCTGAGGCTTTCGTGAGAGCGGCTCATCAGCTTGCCGAGCTTCCCCGCATCGCCTGAAATGAGTGCCCGCTTTGCATCGAGCACCCGCTGGTTCTCCTGAACCACGTGCATGCATACCCGTCTGATGGATTCGGGGACCCAGCCCATGCTGGTCTTCAGATCGTGGACCGAGTAGTCGCGCAAGGCCGTACCCGGCTTTTTCTTGCTCAGGTAAACGACGCACTCCTTGCACTCCTCCTTGCGCTGCCGAAAGTCCGCCTGCGTCGAGACTTGCGGCACGTTGGAGTTGGTGACGTAGATCCCAACATCCCCTAGATCGACAGGAATAAGGGAATACTCAAGGGTGCGTACATCGAGGAATACCGCGTGACCCTCGCGGGCGACACACGAGACGAACTGATCGGTGATCTCGCTTTCCAGCCCCATGAACACAGTTTCAGCCCGCGAGGAGCACTGGATGATCTGCATGTCGGTGAGCTCGTAGGCAAAAAGGGACTTCATGGCGACCGCGGTGGCAACCTCGAGGGCCGCCGACGAGCCGAGTCCGATCCCTTGAGGGACGTCGCCCGCGATCGTGACGTCGACGCCGCGGAAGGAAAGACCGAGCTGAAGCAGCTCGAAGAGCACCCCCTTGGGGTAGTTTGCCCATCGATCCTCTCGCTTGTACTTGAGATTGGCGATAGTCGTACGCTTGCGCTCGTTGAAATCGGCGGCATAGAACCGTAGAGAGCTGTCTTTGCGGCGCGACATGGCTACGGAAACCGAGCGATTGAGGCCCACCTGGAGAACAAGGCCCTCGTTGTAGTCGGTATGCTCCCCCATGAGGTTGATGGTGCCCGGTGCCGATACCACAACCTCGGGTTCCGCGCCGAACTCGGACTTGTGAAGCGATCGTAGGTCCTTCGTGAGAGTCCTCTGGAGTTTCAACGCGAGCAATAGTAGTAGAAATTGCAACTTTATGCAACCAAAGGTGTTACGAAACCGCCCTTCGTCCAAGGAGGCGCGGGAATCCTGCCAAACTTTACCTTTCCGACGGCCAATGTATATACTTGACTCCATGAGATTTCGACTCGCTCTGCTCGCCGTGCTGTCGGCTCTCCTGATCACCCTTGCGGTTCCAAATGAGCTCTTCACCTACGGCAATGCGTTCTTCGATCTTATCTGCCTGGTGCCTCTCTGGATTGCAATTGGGTTGAGCCCGAGCCGGCGCTACACCCACCTGTTGGGGCTTCTCTTTGGGGTGGTGTCCTCGCTCGCCACCTACTTCTGGCTCGCCTTCTTCAAGGATTTCTCAACCTGGACGATCGGCGGAGTCACGCTCGGGTTCGCCTACCAATTCTTCATCTTTGCGCCCTTCCTGTTCACCTTCAGCCGGGCAAGCACTCGCTGGCGCCCCTTCATATTTGCCGCGGCATGGACGGTCTACGAGTATTTCAAGTCGATCGGATTTCTGGGCTTTCCGTGGGGGCTACTTGCCTACCCCGTGGGGGGCATTCTTCCCCTTGTGCAGATCGCTGACATCACCGGCGTGTGGGGAGTCTCGTTCCTCGTTGCGGCTGTAAACGGCATGATCGGCGAGACGCTCTTTCGCCTGCTCCACGTTGCGCCTGCGCCGCTTCAGACCATGCCGCCCTCGTTGTCAGGCGGGCTGTCCGCGAAGGGCGAGCTTCTCCGAGGCTGGGCCGTCGTGGCCCTCCTTACTGTCGGCTTCCTCGCCTACGGCTTCGTGCAGATGGGCGAGCCAATTCCCTTCAAGACGAAGCTCTCGCTGCTCTTGGTCCAGCAGAATATCGATTCATGGCGGGCGGGCATGGCGATGCCCAGCATCAAGGAGGGCGAGGAGCTCACCCGCGCCGCGATTGCCCACGCGAAGACGAAACCTGATTTGGTAGTCTGGAGCGAGGAGTCCTTTCGCATGCCCTACCAACTCGTGAAACCGAGCTTCGAGACCGAGCCGGCAGGCGATCCCTTCCTCAAGTTCATGAAGGAGATTGACACACCGCTCCTCGTCGGGTCGCCCTACATCTTGAATTTCCAGAACCAGGATGCCGAGAATGCGACGATCCTGATTGGCCCAAACGGCGAGCTGCTTCAGCACTACGGCAAGCACCACCTGGTGCCTTTCGCCGAGTACATTCCGTTCTGGAACGTCCCCGCGGTCCGTGAGTTCATGGAGAACGCCGTGGGCATCGGAGGCATGTGGACCCCGGGGAAGCGCTACACGGTCTATTCGACGCCTGCGAAGGAAGGGGGCGTGGTCCGCTTCAGCACTCCCATCTGCTTCGAAGACTCCTTTCCCTATCTGGGCCGCATCTATTTCCAGGAGGGAGCGGACCTTCTCATCAATCTGACGAACGACTCATGGTCGCACACGGTATCGGCCGAAACCCAGCATCTCGTCGCAGCCCGCTATCGGGCGATCGAGGCGAAACGTGTTCTTGTCCGCTCGGCCAACTCCGGGATTACCGCCGTCATCGACCCCTACGGACGGATCACCGCCATGCTCCCGCCCTTCACGGCAGGAGCCCTCGACGTGACAGTCCCGGTCTACAAAGAGAAACAGCTTACGCCCTACATCCTCTATGGCGATTGGGTACCGATCGTGCTTGCGGTGTGGTTGTTTGGCGTGCTCCTTCGCCTCGCCGGCTATCTTCCTCGCCGGAAGCCCGCAGCTGCGACCCGGGGGCACGCACGGAAAGAACCGGACGGAATAACGGAGCTTCGGGATACTGACGGTCGCAGCCTGGATGACCGCGACCGCGGGCCGCACCGCGGCGACCGGGAGAGCCCGGCCGCACAGGTGACAGCCGCGGTGGGAGACGGGCGCCCGAAAGGCGCTACTCCTTGATCCCGTACTTTTTCTTGAAGCGCTCGACGCGTCCTGCGGTGTCAACCAGCTTCTGCTTGCCCGTAAAAAAGGGATGGCAGTTGGAGCAGATCTCGACCTTGATGTCCTTCACCGTCGAGCGCGTCTCGATCACGTTGCCGCAGGCGCAGGTGATCTTGGTGGCCTCGTATTTCGGGTGAATTCCCTCTTTCATCTCCAGACTCTCCTCGTGCTGCTCAGCGCAGCAACGAAATATACAACATTATTCGTTGACCGTCGAGGTATTCATCGATCGCAGGAAGGCCTCGTTGTTCTTGGTCTTGCGCATCCGGTCGATGAGGAGCTCGATGATCTCGATATCGTCCATGGGGTTGATGACCTTGCGGAGAACCCACATCTTGTTCAGCTCTTCCTCGGTCAGGAGGAGCTCCTCTTTGCGCGTACCGGATTTCTTGATGTTGATCGCCGGGAATAGGCGACGGTCCGACATCTTCCGGTCGAGATCGATCTCCATGTTGCCCGTGCCCTTGAACTCCTCGAAGATGACCTCGTCCATTCGGCTGCCCGTATCGATGAGGGCGGTCGCAACGATAGTGAGGCTGCCTCCGTCCTCGATGTTTCGCGCGGCGCCGAAGAACCGCTTCGGCTTGTGGAGGGCATTGGAGTCGACGCCTCCCGAAAGAATCTTGCCCGATGTCGGTACCGTCTGGTTGTAGGCGCGCGCGAGACGGGTGATGGAGTCAAGGAGAATCACCACGTCGTGCTTGTGCTCCACCAGGCGTTTCGCCTTTTCCAGGACCATCTCTGCAACCTGCACGTGGCGGGTGGCCTGCTCGTCGAAGGTCGAAGCGATAACCTCGCCTTTAACGTTCCGGCGCATATCCGTCACCTCCTCGGGACGCTCGTCGATGAGGAGCACGATGAGAAAGACCTCGGGATGATTCTCCGTTATGGCGTTTGCGATTCGCTGCAGGAGGATCGTCTTGCCGGTGCGCGGCGGCGATACAATCAACCCGCGCTGTCCCTTGCCGATCGGGCAAAAGAGATTGATCATGCGCGTCGAGATGTCCCCGTTCGAGGTTTCCATATTGATTCGCACGTTCGGGTAGAGCGGGGTGAGGTTGTCGAAGGGAACGCGGGTCTGTGCCGCCCCCGGATCCTGGAAATTGACGGTCTCGACGCGCAGCATCGCAAAGAAGCGCTCTCCTTCCTTCGGAGGCCTGATCTGCCCGGAAACCGTGTCGCCGGTCCGCAAGTTGAAGAGCCGAATCTGCGACGGCGAGATGTAGATGTCGTCGGAGCCGGGGAGGTAGCTGTTCTGCGGCGACCGGAGGAATCCATAGCCGTCGGGAAGGATCTCAAGTGATCCGTAAGCGTGAATGATCCCGCCGGAGGCGGTGTGCGCCTTCAGGACCGCAAAGATGATCTCCTGCTTCTTCATGGAGATGAGCGATTCCTGGCTGACGCCCATCTTCATCGCCAGCTCGCGCAGGGGCGGAAGATTCATCCGGGTCAGATCGTTTATCGAGAGCTTCTCGCGCTGAGAGCCTCCTTCGTTCTTTCCCTTGCGGAAGGGTCTTGGCCGGGTGTCGTGGTCATGGCGCTCCTCAATCGGCTCCTCCGCTTCCGCACCGGTCTCCAAAGGTGCCTCTTCGACGGACGAGTCTGTCACGGAGACGGCAGCCGACTCCGCGGAGACGGAAGCCTCGCCGGCGTCCGAGCCGTCTTTGATGAGCTCGACACGGATCTTTCGCCTCTTCCTCTTTTGCCCCTCATGCTCCGCGCCGCCGCTTTCTACGTCTCCCTTCTCCCCTTCGGCGCCATCACCTTCGAAGCTTCGGTAGCCCCTTTCAGCGCGTCGCTCTTGATTGTCCAGGAGGTCCTCATTCGCGACGTCTCGGGATTCGAATTCCAACTCGTCGGCCGAGTCGATCGGGCGCTTCCCATTCTCGTTATCTGATTGCAAGGCAAACTCCTCGCCTCCGTTGTGGGGTGCATGTTGCCCATCCGTTCGAGGCTGTTTTCTACGGATTATTGCCATAAGCTACTCCGGTTGTTTGATTTGCAGGGGTTGCCGACGGCCCCTCTCTCATGGGCCGGCAACCATCTCTCCCCTTTCCACAAGAACTGGTATCGCTCAGGTTAATTGTCGCTTGACGAATGGGTGCTTCACCTCGAAGCGCTCAACCATGGATTCAGGAATCAAGGGGAGGATTTCCTGCGTACTGCGAAAGCTTGATGCACCAGCGGGGTTTTTTCCGAGGGACGGCACTGCGGCGGAGTACGCACCACCTCGAAGACCCAGCAGACTGACTGTCAGCTCGGAACTGACCGCTGGCTTTACTCGGGGTCTGTTACTAAAGTCAAATATATTGCCAGTTTTCGTCCTTGTCAACCTCCCGTCCCATGAGGTAGCCCTCGGTGAGAAGCATCGCGGCAACAACGCTCTTGCGCCGAACCATGTCCCGGTCGCCCGAGAAGTGGAAACGTCGTTCGTAGCCGACCCCCTCCCGCCGCAGTACCCCAATCCAGACCGTCCCGACCGGCTTGTCGGCGGTTCCTCCACCGGGACCGGCAATGCCCGATACTGCATAGCTCACCTGAGCGCTCGACTGCTCGATAGCGCCCGCGGCCATCGCGGACACAGTCTCGCGGGAGACTGCGCCAAAGCGCCGGATCGTATCCTCGGGTACACCGAGCATGCGCTGCTTTGCCTCGTTCGAGTAGACGACGAAGGATCCCCAAAGCTGATCCGACGCCCCGGGGATATCGGTGAGAAGCTTGGCGCCAAGCCCTCCTGTGCACGACTCGGCAAGCGCGATGACGAAATGGTTGTTCCGCAGGGTATCGAGAAGAAGCCGCTCGGCCTCCACCTCTCCCCTTCGGATCCTCATCGACCCCACCCGTGCGGCGAGAGCCTCGAACATCCCTTCCCGCTGCTCGGCGGTGCCTCCGCGCAGCCGGAAAGCGACACGGAATGGCTCCGCACGGGTGCCCCATTCGATCCCGGCGACCCTCACCTCCCGGAGCAGCTCCTCGAGCGCCGACTCTCCGAGCAGGAAGGAGGTGCCCGCGAGGATCTCAGCCTCCCTCCCGCCGATTTGGTCGTGCAGGAGATCAAGCACGTGATCCGTCACCAGGGGGCGAAGCTCGCGGGGAGGGCCGGGAAGAGCGACCACCAAAGCCCCGGCGCTCTTTTCGCCGCGGCGATCGCCCATGCGCCCCCAGAAGGCCGGAGCGGTACCATAGGGGTTCGGGATTACCGTGAAGCCTGCAGGCAGGTAGGCCTGCTTTCGATTGGTCTCCGAAATGCGCCTTCCGGCAAAATGAGCGCTTATCTCCTGCCACAGCTTCTCGTGAAACTCCAGGTCAACGCCTGCGCTCTCCGCGATGACCTCTCGAGTCAAGTCGTCGGAGGTCGGCCCGAGTCCTCCGGTAACCACGACGAGGTCGCACTCGCCGGTGAGACGCCGCAGAGCTGCTGCGAAGAGTCTACGGTCGTCGGGAAGCAGGAGAATCTCGCGGGTGACAATGCCGCGCTCGGCGAGCGTGCCCGCGAGGTATTTCCCGTGGCTGTCTTGCGTGGACCCCTCGGTGAGCTCGGTGCCAACAGCGAGGATTGCGGCCGTGATCTCTCTCTCAGACACTTGTTAAGCTGGACTTCAACTTCTCGACGCTCTCCGAGAATATGTCGACGGCGTCAGGGTCCTTGATCATCTCGCACTTGCCTTCAAATACGACTCCGTCCGCGATCCGGATCTTGGCCGTTCGAACGTTGCCGTATACCTGGCCTGTTGCGAGCATCTCGATGCGCTCGAGTGCCTCGATGTCTCCGTGGACGATTCCCCCGATGACGATCGACCTCGCCTTGATATTGGCGTTCACGACCGCTCCATCTTCGATGAATAGCGACCCTGTCGACACGATCTCTCCGTCGAGCCTTCCATCGACCTTGAGGGACTTCGAAAAGCGCATGGTACCGGAGAATGCAGTCTCCTTCCCAAGCGTAGTCTCGATCTTCTCGACGCTCTTTATCTCTGAAGCCTTGGCCATTCGAAACTCGTTTTGCCTCCTGCCCGGAAGCACTATTTGGTTGTCATCACGAAGACCCCGTCCCAGTCCTCCGGGGGTGGATTGTCGATGTAGTGTTTACAGCGCACGTAATAGACTTTCGAGGGACCGTCGTCCGGATCCACTCTGAGCGCTTCGGCAAAGGCTCTGAGCGCGCCTTCAAAATCCATCAGTTTGTAGCACCTGCGCCCTGCGGCAAACAACTCAAGCACCCGCGCGCGCTCGGGAGAAATCAACGGTGGGCCTCGTCGAGCTTCATCTGCTGGCGCTTCCACGTCGCAATGTGCTTCTGAAACTTCTTTTCAAGGTCCGCGAGGTTAATCTCGGTCTGGCCGGGAGGCTCCCTGCGGTTTTCCAGCTCGCTAATCTCATCCTCGAGGCCCTTCAGCGCCGCGAGTGATTCTTCCGAGTCCTTCACCACTGACGCCACGAACTGTGCGACGGCCGCCGCATCGCTTTGGTCGAGCCCCCGCGCCTGCTCAAGCAGGCTCGTGACCGGCCCCTTCAGGTGCCGGGTGAAATAGCTCAAGGACCGGTGAAGGGTCTCGAAGAGCGCAATCCTTCTTTCCTTTTGCAAAAGCACTTTCGCGAGCTGTCGATTGCGCAAGACCGCACGGATCCGAGCCAGCACCTCGGAGAAATTGAAGGGTTTGAGAATGTAGTCTTCGACCCCGAGCTCAAAGCCTTCGATCTTGTCCTCGACCTCATCCATCGCCGTGAACATGATGATAGGAATGTCGCGATAGGCGGCGTACTCCTCGTCGGTCTTCAGCAGCCTGGTGACCCGAAAGCCGGAAAGCCTCGGCATGACCGTGTCAAGAAGGATGAGATCGGGGCTCGTGGCTTTGACCTTCTCCAGGGCCTCTTCTCCGTCGCCTGCACGCTCAACCTCGAACCCGAGCTTCGTGAGCATTACGTCAAAGAAATCGAGGTTGGTCGGTTCGTCATCGACGATCAGGATCTTGGTCTTTTTTCCCATGAGGTCCCCAGCGGGTGGAAAGCGCTCCAAACATCTGGATTTTCCCATAGGCACCGTGGAATGTCAATTGGCAGCAGGCGTCGATCGACGCTCAAGACCGAGAGGTCCATACGGCGATGCCGCACCTCAGACAGATTGGAGGATTCGCCGGTATTTCGCTTCCGCAACGGCCCTACTTCTCCCGGAGCGGCCATGCTATCTGCTTGAGCTCCTTCCCGGGGCGAAAGACGGCGACCCCGTGAGCGCTGACGGGAACAATCTCGCCAGTTTTCGGATTACGAGCCTTATCCCTTCCCTTTCGCGTCCGGATTTCGAAGGTTCCGAAGCCGCGCAGCTCGACGATCTTGTCTTCCTGGAGGGCCGCCTTCAGCTCTTCGAAGAACTCGTCCACGACACTGTGAATGTCCTTCCGGTTCACCCCAAGCCTGAGGAAGATGCGCTCGATGATTTCAGCTTTTGTAAGTTTGCCGTTTTCCACTGCCACGCCTTCGCAAGCTTTGGAGGAAGTCCCCGCCCATGGGCTTCAGGGAAGCCTATGCCTTCTTCATCGAGTTGAATAACCGGTGGAGTCGGGACTTCTTCCTTGCTGCGGTGTTTCTCTTAAAGACGCCCTTGCTCGCGGCGGAATCGATAAGCTTCTCCGCCAGCTTGAGCTGGACCGATGCACCATCGAGATCCTTGCTGGCGACCGCGGCCAGGAACTTTTTTCGGACGGTCTTGACCTGGCTTTCGGTCATTCGATTGCGGAGCCTCAAGGCCTCGCTCTGTCGGTGGCGCTTTATGGCGCCTTTGTTCTCTGGCAAGAGTATACCTCCCTATGATTCGCACTGCCGACGATGGCTTGCTGCACTATTCGAAGCTTTGCAGAAAGCTATCAAATAACTCCTTTCCTGTCAACACTTAGCTGTCGCACGAACTGACGCCATATCCGCTTGAAAAGTTCCCCCTCCCGCACCGTTCGGCCGCGCTTTCGGCTCTTTTCTTTTTTGACTTCTGACGGTAGGATTGGTATCGGTTCGTCTGAGAAGTAAGGTGAGAACGATATTCTACCTGATCGTGATTCTGACCCTCTTTTCCTATTGGGACATACTCATCCGTCTTCGCATGATCGTCAACATTCGGGAGGCACGACGCGGTCTTGACCCGATGTCGGTGAACATTTCCCGCATGATCTTCGCGACCGGAAGGCTCGCAGTCGGGATGCGAATCGTCGATGAGTCGGACCACGCTGTCGGCCTTCCGCAGAGATTCTTGCTCATCGTGAATCATCAAAGCCTCCTGGACATCCCTCTCCTCATTCTCTACCTGAAGCGCAACCGCCTGCGTTTTGTGGGGAAAAAGGAGCTCTTCAAGTATTTCCTGCTCATTTCCGTAGTATTTCGAACAATGCGCCACGGTTGCATCGACCGGCACCGAGACTTCGCGAATACGGTCCGTGAGCTGATCCGACTCGCGCGGCGGGCCGAGCGCGAAGGGAATTCGCTCGTGGTCTTCCCGGAGGGAACGCGCGCGAAAGAAGGGAGTCTGCTGCCCTTTCACAGCGGAGCCTTTCGCACGATCCTCCGAACGAGCCCTATGCCGGTGGTGACCGCTGCGCTGTACGGCGGTCATCGGGCCTCGCGCATGCGCAACATCATAACGGGGATCCAGGGCCTGACCTATCAGGTGAAGATCCTGTCAGTTCGTCCGGCCCCTGCGACAAAGGGTGAGATGCAGTATCTCCTTGCCAACGCGCAGGCCGAAATCGACGCGGCTGTTGAGAAGTGGCGGAAACCGTAGGTGACCATGCTCTCTCGCACAGCCAAACTGCATGTCCCGCGTATATGAAAGAAGCCATCCTTCCAAAGGAAAGGATGGCTCCCTGCGTTTTTGCCGAACCTAGATGTCAAAGACTAGTGGAAATCGCTCGGCTTCCGCTCTGTCCGGTTGCACTTCTCGCATTCCGCAACGTTTCGGAGCTTTCCGCCGGAGAACACAGACTTCATCTTGATCTCTCCCCCGCAGGTGCAGTGAAACACTTGGGTGTTCGACTGTGTGCGGGAGTTCTTGCTAACCTGTGCCATGTTGCCGCTCCTTTCTCCTGTGATCACACGCGTGGCTTGTGATGCCGAGAATATACATTTGAGAGATAATGACTGTCAACTACCCTGTTTCAGCTCTTCCTCGCTGCCATATCCGCCCGTGACGGCTCCCCCGTCTTCGCTTTCCGTGGGGAGATCGACGGTCCAGACACCCTTGGCCTCCTGGTAGCGCAGCCGAGAATAGGGAACCTCTTGCACCCCACCCTCGCTTCCGACGAGGACCACCTTGCGCGAGATGAGGTTGATCTCGGACACCCGGAAGGATTCACTCCCGCCAGCGACCATTGTTCCTTCGGCCGGAAAGCGTCTCCGCTCTTCGCGGTAATAGTCGTACTCATAGGCAAGACAACAGAGCAGCCGCCCGCACGGCCCTGAGATTTTCATGGAATTGAGCGAGAGACCCTGATCCTTCGCCATCTTGATCGAGACCGGCCTCAGTTGGTCCGTTACGCCGTGGCAGCAGTAGAGCCTTCCGCACACCGCCATTCCCCCGAGGACTCGCGACTCGTCTCTTACCCCGATCTGCCGCAGCTCGATTCGCATCCGAAAGATCGCCACGAGATCCCTCACCAGCTCCCGGAAATCCACCCTTCCATCGGCAGTGAAGAAAAAGAGAACCTTGGATTCGTCAGGCAGGAAGTGGGCTCCGACCAGCTTCATCTCCAGGCCGCGCGCTGCTATCTTTTCCGCGCACACTTCAACGGCCTCTTTTTCGCGCCTGCGGTTGCGCTCGTAGAGAGCGAGATCCTGCTCGGTGGCGATCCGAACGATCGGAGTCACACTCCCGGAGTCGATGTCGGCCGGGCACTTGACCGGCCCGAGTACGTCGCCGACGTCTTTTCCATACCTGCTAACCGCGATCACTCGTGCGGAGGGCGTAAGCTCCACTCCGTTGGCGCGGCAGAGCTCGGTTTCGCTCGAGTGACGAAACTTGATGCGGAAGAATCGGTTTCCTCCCTTTTCTCCCATAGGATGCCTCCTTTAGCTCAGGAGATCGATCAGAAGACCGTTGATCTCGTCGATCCTCCTGAGAACCTCGAGCTGTTCTCTCTGACCGGCGAGTATCTCTGCTGCAAAGCGCTCAAGCCGTTGATCGATGATGCTTATTAAGGTGAAACGTTTTCTTTTGAGAATGTTCGCCCCCGATTCTCTCTGCTCGAGAGCGAGGGCGTGTTTTACTACATAGGCGAGGAAGCCGCGAACCGCCTTCTTGTACTCCTGAATGTTGGCGATCGTTGGATTCTCTTTGACTTTTTCACCAATCTCGTGGACCTGATCGAGGAGCCCTTCAAGCCCCACTCCGCCTTCGTCGATCCTGGGAAGCTCTGTCCCTTCCGAGATTCCGGGCGACTCATTGGCGGCTCCGAAGATTGACGAGAACGTGAGAGGATGATCTCTCTTGCGTTTAACTCGCTTCTCTTCCCGATTGCCGGGCCGAAAGCCCGGACCTCCGAAAGGATCTATTGGTTCCATGAGGAAGAACCATCATTCCCCCCGCCCACCGACCCGCCCGCGTGCAGGTCGGTGGCGAGGACGCGAAAGGCTTCCTCGTTGCTCTCGGAGGTCTCCCTCCCTTCGTTGTTCGGCACTGCGCGATCCGCATGCCTTGGGGTTGTCCCCTCTCGGGACGTCTCTCTGACCACTGCTGCCTCCCGGCTCACGAGACAGCTACCGTTGAGCACGACGCCCTCTTCGACAACCAGGCGCGGCGTGCTGATATTGCCGATGACCATCCCCGTAGAGAGAACCATCACCTTTTCTGCGGAGACGATGTTCCCCCGTACAACGCCTCCTACGACGACCGTACCCGCCTTGATTGTGCACTCGGCCCTGCCGTTCTTGCCGACCAGCACCTTCCCCGCAGTCGTGATGCTTCCGGAAAAGTCCCCGTCGATTCGCAGGAGCCCCGCAAGCACGAGCTCTCCCCGGAAGGTCGTCCCCTCGCCCACGATCGAGTTTATGAAGGTGCCATCAGTTATAGAGACGTGATCGCTCATTGAAAGCCCTTGGACCTAGTCCAGACTTTGGCTTGCGGTCAAGAGTGTGTTGTCGCTGCTGATATCCAGATAGCGCATCGGATCCACGACCTCCGAACCAAGGTGGACTTCGAAATGAAGGTGCGGTCCGGTCGAGAGCCCCGTGCTTCCCATCCGACCAATCATCTGACCTTGCTTCACGACGTCGCCCTCTTTTACGTAGACCTTCTCCATGTGAGCATACTTCGTGTAGAAACCGTAACGATGGCGGATGACGACGTAGTTGCCGTAGCCGAGGGCTTCGTAGCCGCGCTCGACAACCTTTCCGTCGGCGGCGGCGAGGATCGGGGTGCCAAATGCATAGGCGATATCGACACCGAGATGAAGATACATCTCGTGGGTGAACGGGTTGATGGCGGGGCCAAAATAGGTGGTGATGCGGCCTACCCCGCCGGCCACGGGCCACAATGTCGGCAGCTCCACCAAAAGCTTCGAGTGCGACTTGTAGAGGGCGGTGATCTTTTCGAGCGAGCCGACCGACCGGGTCATGAGATCCGTCAGGCTCTGAAGATCGCTTTGCTCTTGAAGGGCCCCCTGATCCTGCTCCTGCACCCGCTGAACCGAAGAAAGATCGCCTCCGACGCTCCCGGTGCTGCCGCTTGCATTCTCGAGCCCAAGCACGCTCATCGTCTTCGTCAGAGAGGTGGCAAAAACCTTTGACACGCGGTCCAGGTCATTGATCTGGTCACGGAGCACCTCGAGGTTCGCCTGAGTCTGATCGAGGTGCTTTGACCTCACGCTCAACATCTGCGACATCCCGGTGAAGTTGGTGCTGAAGACGAAGAAAGTGAGGAGTATCCCCACGAAGAGAATCCCGACAAAGACCAGTGAAAAAACCGAAATGCGAAAGTTGAAGATCTTGCGCTCGGAATGAGGAATGAGCATGACGGTGAATCGCTGCCGCCCAAGCACCATCACCTTTCGGACAAAGGCTGACAGCGCATTGACCAAGAAGTGGAGTTTCCGACTGATGTCGTCTACTATCTGGTTCTCGATCTTTTTGTAATGGTTCAGCGGCGACACAGTACGCTCCTCAAACACACCTTTGGCAGCATATCAAGCCTACCCTGTCTTGGAACACGGTCAGACTATCACGCGCGAAATCATTTGTCAAATTAGTGTTGACTGCACCAACTCTTCATGCTATTGTTTTCCCGTACACTCTGTTACTATCTTCCCTGCAATTTAGCGAAGAGTTTACATATTTCTTTCTCCACGGATTGGAAAATCGGATGCAGTTTTTTGATACTCACGCTCACATAGGTCTTATTCACGAAGACTCGATCGAACAGCTGATCATCGTCCAAGAGGCGAGACAGGAAGGGGTCGAGCACATCATCAGCATTTGCAACAACCTGCAGGATTTCTTCCAGGTGTATCAGAATCTGCAGACGGCAAGCCATGTCTACCACTGCATCGGCGTATCGCCGTCGGAGGTCGCCCACCCCGGAAAGGATTGGACGCTCAAGATCGAGGAGGGAGTCAAGCTCGATAGAATTGTAGCAATTGGAGAAATTGGGCTTGATTACTATCGCAAGTTCGGCAATCGGGATGCTCAGATCGAGCTCTTCATCCGTCAAATCGAGATGGCAGACCGCCTGGACCTCCCGGTGGTGATCCACAATCGAGATGCCGGCAAGGACGTGCTCGAGATTCTTCGAGAGAAGATACCCGCCCGGGGGGCGGTCCTCCACTGCTATTCCGAAGACTGGGACTATGCAAAGAAGGCGCTCGAGCTCAATGTTTACATCTCCTTTGCAGGCAACGTCACCTATCGGAACGCCAAGAACCTCCACGAGACAGCCAGGAACATGCCCATGGATCGCATGCTCATTGAGTCGGAGAGCCCCTTCATGGTGCCGGCGGCCTACCGCGGCAAGCGGAACATGCCGGCCTACATTCACGCGACGGCCGAGTTCATAGCGGAGCTGCGCGAGGAGCCGCTCGAGCAGGTCGGCGAGACCCTCTATAGCAACAGCCTGCGGTTCTTCGGAATCACCGAATCTCCGGAGGCGGCGGCCCGCCGGCAGTCAGCGACCAGCTAACGGTCGCTCCTCGCGACTCTTGACCCGGTTTCTCCATCGGTGATAGCCTTCGCTGTGGGTCAGTCGGACGACGGCCTTCGGCACCATTGCGGCGTCGTTGGCATCTACGCATCGGAAGAGCAGAATATTCCAGAGAAGCTTTTTTACGGCCTCTTTTCGCTCCAACACCGAGGACAGGAGAGCGCTGGCATCGCCTACCGCAACAAGGACGAACTTGTTGCCTACAAGGATCTCGGCATGGTCTCGCAGGTTCGCGGGCGTTATCTTGCCGAGAACCGCCCGTCGAACGTCGGCATCGGCCACGTTCGCTACTCGACTCAAGGCGGAAACAAGCTCGAGAACGCCCAGCCCATCCTGGTAAGCTGCAACAAGGGCGACATCGCTCTCGCCCACAACGGCAACATCTCCAATACGCGGGCGATCAAGGATCGCCTGGAAGCGGAAGGATCAATCTTCCAAAGCACCTCCGACTCCGAGCTGATGCTCCATCTCATCGCTCGCTCCCGCAAGCCGACCTTTCTCGAGGCCCTAAAGGAGATCCTGCCGGAGCTGGAAGGCGCCTACAGCATGGTGCTGATCCACAACGAGACCCTCGTCGCCCTCCGCGATCCACACGGTTTTCGCCCGCTGTACATCGGGCAGCGGGAAGGGCTCACGGTCGTCGCGTCGGAGACCTGTGCCCTGGACATCCTCCAGGTGCGAGATTATCGCTCGGTGAGGCCCGGCGAGCTGATTCAGATCGGCAAGGGCGGGATGAGGTCCGAGATGGTGTCGCAGGCACCGAGGACCGCACAATGCGTATTCGAGCTCATCTACTTTGCCCGCCCCGACTCCTACGTCTTTGATGAATCGGTCCACCTGATGCGCAAGCGCATGGGAGCGGCCCTCGCTTCGATCGAGCGGCACGCCTGCGACATCGTGGTGGCGGTTCCTGACTCCGGCAATAGCGCGGCCCTCGGCTACGCCGAGGCCTCGGGCATCCCCCTGGAGCAGGGGCTCACGCGCAACCACTATGCCGGCCGCTCGTTCATCATGCCGACCAGCGCGCAGAGGGAGCTTGTGGTCCGCATGAAGCTTCACCCGGTAAGGTCGGTTATCCAAGACAAGCGTATCGTCCTCATCGACGACTCGCTCGTTCGCGGGACAACGAGCCGCATCCTCGTCAAGCTGCTGAAGGAGGCCGGGGCAAGGGAGGTACACCTCCGGCTCACCTCGCCTGAGCTGAAATGGCCCTGCTACTTCGGCATCGACATACCGACCCGCCAGGAGCTCATCTCAAACAGCATGACGCCGGACCAGATCGCGGAGTACATCGGAGCAGACTCGGTGGTCTTCCTCCCGATCGACAAGCTTGCCGAGTGTGTCGGGAAGCCAGAGAGCTACTGCTTCGCGTGCTTCAGCGGGCGATACCCGATAAGGGTCGCGGCCACCGACAAGGAGGCATAAGAATGGGAATCGACTCGTACGCGGCCGCCGGGGTGGACATCGAGAGGGGCGATCGCTTCGTCGAGTACATCAAGAGCCTCGGCTCTCGCGCGATTTCACGCTCACTCGGCGGTTTCTCGGGCGGCATGGAGCTCGATCTTGCTCGCTATCGCCACCCCGTGCTCCTTTCGACCACGGACGGGGTGGGAACCAAGCTCCTCGTGGCCCAGCGCCTCAATCAGTTCGATACGGTGGGCATCGATCTTGTCGCGATGTGCGTCAACGACCTCATCGTCTGCGGCGCGCAGCCTCTTCTCTTTCTCGACTACATCGCTGCAGGGCGGTTGAACGAGGTCATCCTCAAGGCGCTCATTCGAGGGATCGTAGCGGGGTGTGAGGAGGCTGACTGCACCCTCGCCGGCGGGGAGACCGCCGAGATGCCCGACCTCTATGCAGCCGACGACTTCGACCTGGCCGGCTTCGCGGTCGGCTTGGCCGAGAAGGAAGAGATGCTTCCAAAGCTCGATCGCATGGAGGCCGGTGACCTCATCCTTGCCCTTCCCTCGGTCGGGATCCATTCGAACGGCCTTTCGCTCGCCCGCAAGGCCCTCCCCTTCACGCAAAGCGGCGAGGAGGCCGCGCTCTGGAAGGAGCTTCTTCGGCCGACCAAGATCTATGTCCGAGAGCTTTCCCGCCTCTTCGAGACCAGGAAGATCTTGGCCGCCGCCCACATCACGGGAAGCGGGCTCGAAGCGAACTTTGCCCGCGTGATCCCCGACGGCCTTTCGGCCTCGTTCACCTACCGGTGGAGGGTGCCGCGCATCTTCACTGCGATCCAGGAAAGAGGGGGTGTTGCCGAAGCCGAGATGAGACGGGTCTTCAACATGGGCATCGGAATCGCTTTCGTGGCGAAGCGCGAGGACCGGGAGACCCTCTTCGCCGCCGGCGCCAGTCACACCTTTGAGATTCTAGAGATCGGAGAGCTCGTTCGTGGCTAACCTTGCCGTTTTCGCTTCGGGAAACGGCTCCAATTTCCAGGCAATAGCCGAGACGGTCGGACGCACCTCGCATTCCGTACGATGTCTCATCTGCGATCGCGCCGGCGCGTTTGCGCTGGAGCGCGCCCGGGCCTTGGGGATTCCTGCACACGTCGTCTCCTACTCCAGACGGCCGCGGACGGAAAGCGAGGAGGAGATACTTCATATCATCGAGCCCTACGCGATCGATCTCATCGCGCTGGCCGGGTTCATGCGCTTGCTCACACCCCGCCTCATCGACCGCTACCCGGGGCGCATCATCAATATCCACCCTGCGCTCCTCCCCAAGTATCCCGGAACCCGCGCTATTGCTGAAAGTTATGATTCCCAGGATACTGACCTTGGAATCACGATTCACCGCGTGGACTACGGTATGGACACGGGGCCGATTATCGTGCAACAAAGCTTCCGGCGAGTCGGTGGTGAGACGATGGAAGAGATCGAGCAGCGAATCCACAATCTTGAACATGCGACCTATCCTCGGATCGTGACGGAGCTTCTCGATTCGATCGACCACCGCAGCCGTTAGGGAGGAACTAGGCTTGAAAGTCCTCGTCTTGGGTTCGGGCGCCCGCGAGCACGCGATTACGTGGAAGTTCTCCAAGAGCAAGCGAATATCGGGACTCTACATTGCCCCCGGCAACGCCGGCACCGATGAGTTGGGAGAAAACCTCCCTGGGCTCAATCCACTCGACCAACAGGCCGTCGTGGATGTCTGCCTCGAAAAGAAGATCGATCTGGTCTTCGTCGGGCCGGAGGATCCCCTTGCAGCGGGGGTAGTCGACCGACTTACTCGGGAGAAGATTCCCGTATTCGGCCCGCACAAGGCTGCGGCCGAGCTCGAGTCCAGCAAGGCCTTCGCAAAGCGCTTCATGGTCAAGCACGGTATTCCCACCCCCGAGGCGTGGGAGTTCGAGAGCGCTACCGACTTCGAAGGCTTCATGAAGAGGCGAACCCACCGCGTCGTAGTCAAGAAGAGCGGGCTTGCCGGCGGCAAGGGGGTCCTCGACTCAGAGAGCGGGGAAGAGCTCGTCAGATTTGGCCGCAAGGCCCTGCAGGACGACCGGATCGTCGTCGAGGAGCACCTCAAGGGAATCGAGCTTTCGCTTTTCGCCCTCACTGACGGTACCAACCATGTCCTCCTGCCCGTCTGCTCGGACTTCAAGAAAGCCGGCGAGAATGACGAGGGGAAGAACACCGGCGGGATGGGCGCCGTGTGTCCGGTACCGGTGGTTGACGCCAAGCTCCTGGATTCGATCACGTCCACAATCGTCGATCCGACCTTTGCAGCCTTGGCGGCGGAGGGGCTCACCTACCGCGGAGTGCTCTATTTCGGGCTCATGGTAACGGAGGCAGGGCCTCGTCTCCTTGAGTTCAATGTCCGATTCGGAGACCCCGAGACGCAGGTGTTGATTCCGCTCATCGACTCCGACTTCGGAAGTCTTTGCGAGTCAGTCGTGCAGGGGAAGCTCCAAGATTTTCCCCTACACTTCTCAAACAAGGCCGCGCTCGGCGTGGTTGTCGCGTCCAAGGGCTATCCGGACAACTACAAGAGCGGGATACCGGTCGAACCGCTCCCGACCTTTCCGGAAAGCGAGGTTCTGATCTTCCATTCAGCAACCAAGGTGAGCGGAACGGGACAGATCTTGACGGGCGGCGGGCGCTGCTTCACGGTCGTGGGAGTCGCTCCCGATTTGCTCACCTCGAACGAACGAGCCTACGAGGCCGCCTCGCGAATCGAGTTCGAAGGGGCTTGGTGCCGGCGGGATATCGGGAAGAAGTTCTTCATCGACTAAAGGACCCGCTCTCCTCGAGCGGCTGGGAGGTTAAAGAATGAAGGATGTGCTATTCGTAATCGGCTCTGAGTCCGATAAAAAGAACGTCGCTCCCGGGATCGATCTTCTGCAGGAGCGAGGCATCTCCTTTGATCTAGTGGTCTACTCTGCCCACCGCAACCTGCCGGAGCTCATGGAGTTCATCCGTCGAGCGGAGCCCGACTACAAGGTTGTGATCGCAGCGGCGGGCCTCTCGGCAGCGCTTCCCGGGGTGATCGCCTCCCTCACCAAACGGCCGGTCATTGGAGTTCCTCTCGTCGCCGGCGAGCTCAGCGGAATCGACGCTCTCCTTTCGATCCTTCAGCTTCCAAGCGGCGTACCGGTCGCGACGATGGGCATCGGAAAACAGGGAGTCCTGAACGCGGTGCATCTTGCCGAAAGGATCATCGCGCTCACCGCACCCTGATCCTTTTCGGCCGCCGACCCTTTCCTACTCTCCGTTTCGGAAGAAGCCTTGCTGCCGTCGCACCTCGTAGAGAAGTATCCCGGCGGCAACCGAGACGTTGAACGAATCAAGATGACCTTCGGCGGGGATACGCACGAGGGCGTCGCACTGCTCTGTGGCAAGACGCGGCAAGCCGCTACCCTCGCTACCCAGCACAAGCGCAGTCCGCCCTGAAAGCGTCGTCCGGTCGACGGGCTCACCGGCGACGTCGGCCCCGTAGATCCAGAAGCCCGCGTCCTTCAAGACGGCAAGGGAGCGCACAAGGTTCGGCACGACGATGAGCGGAACGTAGGCGGCCGCCCCCGCTGAAGTTCGTGCGATGATCTCGCTGTCGCGCGCGGAGCGTCGCTCGGGCAAGACAACCAGATCGACGCGAAACTGGTCCGCACTGCGCAGGATGGCGCCAAGGTTATGGGGATCGGTGATTCCGCAGAGAACGAGAACTAGCCCGCGGCCTTCCGGCAGTCCGGACAGAACGGACTCAAGTGAGGGTGCTCGGCGTTCGGCCGTCGTTCCGGTGACGACCAGGACGGCCCCGCGGTGGTCGGCATGCCCGCAGAGGCGGTCGAGCGCTTGCATGTTTTCTCGGCGAATCGGGATCCCAGTCTTTCGAGCGTCGCCAAGGAGCCGAGCTATCCGGGAGTTTTCTCGAGCCACGTAAAGCGTCCCTTCGATCGACCCCTCCTTGAGGCGCTCCTCTATTGCGTGGTAGCCGGTCAGGATCTCTCTCATTTCCCGCCGGCCGGAGGTGATGGGAGCTCGACCCTATCGGCAGCCTGGCCATTGCCGGCGCTTCCGGCCGTGTCGCCGTCGTGGACCTGGGGCTCGGCAGTGGGCTTTCCCGCTTCCGTCTCGGCGCCGAAGATCCTGACAATATCGGGCTTCCCGTCACCGTCGGTATCCCGCTCATAGCGGGTGACGTAAACCCCCTCGGTCAGCCACACCCACAGATCGATCTTGTCATCGAAGGTCGTGTCGACCTCGACGCGCGCGAGGACTCCGCGCGGGTTATAGTAGTAGAAGGTGTCCATCCTACCATCAAAGTTTGCGTCGACCGATTCCTTCACCCGGTTCCCAGAGGCATCAAACCAGAGGATGTCGTCCACTTTGCCATCCCCGTTCACATCCTTTTCGAGACGGGTAACACCCTTTTCCTCGGGGACGAAGCGGTCGGGAAGGGCATGGGAGGAGGGCTGGCCGACAACAAAGGCGGATGCGGCCGAGAGCAGGAGCGTCGCGAAGAACGAGAAACGCAACAGCTTCACACTTCTTGAGTCTCGACCGCCGAAAGGCAGATCTTGAGCGCGAAGGAAGGCTCGCTAGCGCAGCTCCGAAAGCGGCACTGGGTCCGGGCTTTCGACCTCGCCCTGAATGGTGGAGAGCTCCTTGAGCAGATCGCGCGCGCGCGCGGAAAGCTTCGACGGGATCTGTACGAGGATCTTGATATAGAGGTCTCCCCGCCGGTTTGTGTTGTGAAGATAGGGTATGCCTTCGCTGCGAACCCGCAAGGTGGTTCCGTTCTGGGTCGAAGGCGGCACCTTGACCTTGATCTTCTTCTCGTCGAGGCTGCTCACGGTGATCTCGGCACCGAGCGCCGCCTGGGTGACGGAGATCGGAATCACGCAGTAAAGATCGTTGCCCTGCCGTTCGAAGTGCTTATGGGGCCGGACGGTGATGTAGACGTAGAGATCGCCGGTAGGACCGCCGTTCGGGCCGGAGTCGCCCTGTTCCGGGATGCTTATGCGCTTGCCCGATTCGATACCGGGCGGTATCGACACCTTGATCTTCTGCATCCGCGCGACGAGTCCGGAGCCGTTACAGCTACGGCACGGGTGCTCGATAATGAAGCCCTCACCGCCGCAGGTCGAGCAGGGCGAAGCGATCGAGAAGAAGCCTGAGCTCCGGCGAACCTGACCGCTGCCGCCGCAGGTGGGGCAGACCTTGCGGCCGCTTCCGGATTCGGCGCCGCTGCCGCCGCAGCTCGAGCAGGGCACGTTGCGCTGGTAACTGATCTCTACCTTCGTCCCGAAGACCGCATCCTTGAAGGGAATCTCGAGGTTGTAGCGGAGATCGGAGCCGCGCACCACGCTGTTCTCGCTGCGCCGCCGGCTCCTCCCTGTTCCTCCACCGAAGAAGGACTCGAAGATTCCCGAGAAGTCGCCGAAGATGTCCTCGAAATCGTGGAACACCGTGGAGTAGTCGTGAGCGCCTGCCCCCATCCCCTCGACGCCTGCGAAGCCGAACTGGTCGTACGCACGGCGCTTCTTGTCGTCCCGAAGAACCTCGTACGCCTCGGTCGCCTCTTTGAATCTCTCCTCCGAGGGCTTGTCGCCCGGATTGCGGTCAGGGTGGAACTTGACTGCAAGCTTCCGGTATGCCTTTTTTATCTCGTCCAGGGGGGCATCTTTCGCCACCCCCAGAGTCTCATAGTAGTCGCGCTTAGCCAAGGTGCTGACTCATTTCTCTGTGCCAATGTGCGTCACATGCGTGACGCGGGTGCGCTATTTCTTGTCATCATCCTCGTCTACAACTTCGTAGTCAACGTCCTCGACGTTGCCGCTCTTCTTGCCTCCATCCTGAGATGGCCCGGAGTCGGCGTGGGAGCCGTCAGAGCTTGCGCCACCGGATCCGGCAGAAGAGGCGCCCTGAGCCTGGGCTCCCGCATTGCGATAGACCTCTTCCGCAAGGCGATGAGAGGCGGTCTTCAACGCTTCGAGCTTGCTCTTGATCTCCTCGACATTCGTTCCCTCCATCGCCTTTCTGAGCGCTGAAACGGCATCCTCAATGCTCTTGCGGTCGGCGTCCGTGATGCGGCTTCCGTAGTCCTTCAGGGAGCGCTCGGTCGAGTAGATGAGGCTGTCGGCCTCGTTGTGCACCTCAGCGCGCTGGCGCGCCTGGCGGTCCGCCTCGGCGTTCTCGGAGGCCTCCCGGACCATCTTGTTGATCTCCTCTTCGTTCAATCCCGAAGAAGATTCGATGCGGATCTTCTGTTCCTTTCCAGTTCCGAGGTCCTTGGCCGACACGTGAACGATTCCGTTTGCGTCGATGTCGAAGGTGACTTCGATCTGCGGCACCCCCCGCGGAGCCGGAGGAATGCCCACCAGATCGAAGCGGCCGAGCGTTCGGTTCTGGCCGGCCATCTCGCGCTCTCCCTGCAGGACGTGAATGGATACCGCGGTCTGATTATCCGCTGCCGTGGAGAAGATCTGGCTCTTGCGCGTCGGGATTGTGGTGTTGCGCTCGATGAGCTTCGTAAAGACCCCTCCGAGGGTTTCGATTCCCAGAGAGAGCGGCGTCACGTCGAGAAGGAGCACGTCCTTGACTTCGCCCCCGAGGATCCCGCCCTGAATCGCAGCACCGACAGCCACTACCTCGTCCGGATTCACGCTCTTGTTCGGCTCCCGCTTGAAGAGGTCCCGCACCAGCTGCTGCACGGCAGGGATTCGGGTCGAGCCGCCGACGAGCACGACCTCGTCGATCTCCTCGGGCTTCAGGCCTGCGTCACGGAGAGCCTTCATACAGGGCTCCTTCGTGCGATCGAAGAGGTCGCCCATCATCTGCTCAAGCTTCGCCCGGGTGAGGGAGTACTGCAGATGTTTCGGCCCGCTTGAGTCGGCCGTGATGAAGGGCAGGTTAATGTCCGTCTGCTGCGTGCTCGAGAGCTCGATCTTGGCCTTCTCGGCGGCCTCCTTCAGACGTTGAAGGGCCATGCGATCCTGGGTGAGGTCGATGCCGTAGTCCTTCTTGAAGTTCTGCACCAGCCAATCGATGATCCGCTGGTCGAAATTGTCGCCACCGAGATGGGTATCCCCGTTCGTCGACTTAACTTCAAAGACACCGTCGCCAAGCTCGAGGATCGAGATGTCGAAGGTTCCTCCGCCGAGATCGTAGACGGCAATCTTCTCCTCTTTCTTGTCCTTGCCAAAACCGTAGGCGAGCGAGGCCGCGGTCGGCTCGTTGACGATTCGCTTGACCTCAAGCCCCGCGATTCGTCCGGCGTCCTTGGTTGCTTGGCGCTGAGAGTCGTTGAAATATGCCGGCACCGTGATGACCGCCTCGGTCACCTTCTCGCCGAGGTAGTCTTCCGCCGTCTTCTTCATCTTCTGAAGAATGATCGCAGAAATCTCCTGCGGCGAATATTCGTCGCTCGATATCTTCACGCGTGCGTCGCCGTTGGGTGCTTCGACGATGCGATAGGGGACCATCCGGATCTCCTCGGGAACCTCGTTCATCTTGCGCCCCATAAAGCGCTTGATCGAAAAGACGGTGTTCTCCGGGTTAGTCACCATTTGGTTCTTGGCAGGCTGGCCGACCAGCCGCTCGCCCTTTGAGGTGAATCCTACGATCGAGGGAGTAGTCCGTTGCCCTTCAGAGTTCTGAATCACGACCGGCTCGCCGCCTTCCATGACGGCCACGCAGGAGTTGGTAGTTCCAAGGTCGATACCGATTATTCTTCCCATTTACTGATCTCCTTCTTTTTCCCTTGTTTCATCACTGTTTGCAGACCGGACGGAGGAGTCGCCTCTCTTTTCTTCGGTTTGTTTCACGCCAGGCTCGAGCGAGACCTTGACCTTCGCGGGTCGCAGGATTCGGTCATGGAGCGTGAAGCCCTTCTGGTAGTCTTCCACCACGATCCGCTCATCGGCGGGCGGCGCTATCTCGGCGACGCTGATTGCTTCGTGTCGCTCGGGGTCGAATACCTGCCCCGCGCTCTCGAATCGTCTCAAGGCGTATTTTCGCTCGAGCATTTCGACGAGCTGTCTCTCGATCAGCAAGATCCCTTCGTGAAATGACTTGAAGTCATGCGATTCTTCCGAAGACCTAATCGCCCGCTCGAAATCGTCGATCACCGGAATCAAGTCCAGGAGAAGGCCTGCATTAGCATACTTGGCTGACTCCTCTCGCTCCTTGAACATCCGTTTCCTGAAGTTCTCGAAGTCCGCCGCTTTGCGGAGGTACTGATCCTTCAGTGTGCTGTTTTCGTCCTCGAGCTGCCTCATCTTGGTCGAGAGCTGCTCGACAAGCGAGCTTTCCACAGCGGGTTGCTCACCCTGTCCTGCTTCCTCGCGGACCTCCCCAGCCTTCTCTTCGCCGGCTCCGTGGGACACGTCAGAGACCTCAGCCTTCGGGTCATTCGCGCCTGAGGCGGCAGCATCCTCGCCACTTAAAGCATGATCTCGGTTCTCTCTTGACATCCCAAACCCCTGTCGATGATTGCTTGTGGGTATCTGCGCCACGGCGAGCGGAGCAGTATCTTCTCTCGTGGACATAAGATACTAACGGAGTTGAAAGGGTGTCAAGATTTTCGGGAGCTTGGATACTTCAGAAAGCTTATTGAGTTCTTCACCTTCTTTATCGACAAAATAACGATTCGTCGATATAGTCCCTCATCGATTAATAGTATTAAGTTTTCAATCACGAAAGCTCATAAAAATCTCCTTTTGGCTTGAATAATCGCTTGCGCGTTTGTATCTTTGCAGTACGGTTCTAGGCCCCCCCACCAGAAAAAGGAGTGCGCAATGGCGATAGTGAGACTAACCGACGTAAGGAAGGTCTATCCACTGGGCAAGACCGAGGTCCACGCGGTGAAGGGAGTGACCTTCGGTATCGAGAAGGGTGACTTCATCTCTATTGCCGGTCCGTCCGGTTCGGGAAAGACAACCATCCTCAATCTGATCGGATGTATTGATACTCCGACGGCAGGTTCCGTGGAGATCGACGGCCAGGCCACAAGCGGTCTGTCCGACCGGGACATTACTTCTCTGCGGCACAAGATGCTGGGGTTCATCTTTCAGTCGTTCAACCTCGTCCCCGTGCTCAACGTTTTTGAGAATATCGAGTTTCCGCTTCTCCTGGGGAAGGAGCGCGCCCCTCGCAAGGAGAAGATGGAGTGGATCGGCTATCTGATCGAAGAGGTTGGTCTCACGAATTGGACGAAGCATCGACCGAACGAGCTTTCCGGAGGTCAGCGTCAGCGCGTCGCGATCGCCCGCGCCCTCGTCACCAAGCCTCAGATCGTTCTTGCCGATGAGCCTACCGCAAACCTGGACTCGGCGACGGGTGCGGCAATCATCGAGCTGATGAAAAAGATCAACAGGGAGATGGAGACGACCTTCATCTTTTCAACTCACGACGACAATATCTTCCAGATTGCCGATCACATCATTCGCCTTCACGACGGAATAGTCGCGTCCGAGGAGCGGAGGGAGCGGGAGCATGCCAGTTCTCTTTAGGATCGCCTTTCGCAACCTCCTCGAGCACAAATCGAAGAGCCTTATCATCGGAATCATCATCGCCCTCGGGGTCATGATCCTCGTGATCGGGAACGCCTTCATCGATACTGCGGCGCTCGGCATCAAGCGCACCTTCATCGACAACTTCACCGGAAACGTCTTCATCAACGGGAAGACGGACGCCCCGGTATCCCTTTTCGGAGTCTCGTCGCCCGGAGGGATGGAAAAGACTCCCATCATCCCGAGCTACGACAAAGTGCTAGCATGGCTGAAAGCTCAACCCGACGTCAAAAGCACTACCTCCCAGATCACTGGGATAGCCACAATATCGATTCCATCCAACGAGAACAGCGACGATGCCGTACCGACCATGCTCTTCGGGATCGATCCGGCGACCTACCGCCCGATGTTCGACAATCTGAGCTTCGTCTCCGGCGGCTATCTTACCCCGGGTGAGGAGGGGATCCTCCTCTCGCAGCAGCGAGTGAAAGAGATCGAGAAGGATCTCAAGACAAAGGTCGCGGTTGGAGATACCCTTCTCCTGAACGGCTTTGGAGGGTCGGGCTTGCACATCAGGCGTGTCACGGTCCGCGGGATATTCACCTTCAAGCAGAAAAACGATGCCCTCGAGTTCATCTCCTATGCCGACGTCCAAACGCTGCGCGGCCTCCTCGGGATGACGCTCGGCTCGACGAAGATCACCAACCTCGCGAAGCGCGACACCGCGCTCCTCGGCGACAGCAACGCCGACAATCTTTTCGGCGGCGGAGACATGGTCTCCGTGGACTCGAACGCCACCAAGCCCGCAGCCTCGGGAGACCTCACCTCCATCCTCGGCGACACCGGAGGCAACAGGAAGGCCGAGCAGCTGGACACCGGAGCATGGCACTTCATCCTGGTCGACCTTTCGAATGCCAACGACGCGCCGCACTTCATCGCCAAGACCAACGCCTGGCTTTCCGCGCAGCATGTGAACGCCGAGGCCGGCGATTGGAAGAGGGCTTCAGGGGGGCTCGGCAGCCTCTCCGACATCATCCGCGTCATCTTCATTGCAGCCATTCTCATAGTCGCGATAGTCGCGGTCATCATCATCATGAACACCCTGATCGTGAGCGTCATCGAGCGAACCTCGGAGATCGGCACAATGCGGGCGCTTGGGGCGCAAAAATCCTTCATATGGAGGATGTTCATCTCGGAGACGCTCGTCATTTCCATCGTCTTCGGCCTCGCGGGGATGCTTCTTGGCTCCGCGGTAATCGGTGTTCTGAACCTGATAGGTATCCATGCGACGAATTCCTTCCTTCAAATCCTCTTTGGAGGAGAGGTCCTCCGGCCGACTGTTTCGGCGGGGTCGCTCCTGACGGCCCTTGGCGTCGTCATTCTCATCGGGATCCTCGCCCACCTCTACCCTGTCGCGGTCGCCCTGAAGGTAGAGCCCGTTCGGGCCATCCAAACCGAGTAAGGAGAGCGTGCAATGAAGAGCATCCTTATTGCGTTCCGCAACCTGAACAGGCAGAAGAAGCGCAGCTTTCTCCTTGGCGGCGCGATCGCCTTCGGAATCTTCATCATCATCATCATCGATGGTTTCACGGGGAGCTTCGTACAGAACATCGGAGACAACTTCTCCCATCTTTTCGCCGGCCACATTTTCGTCAGCGGGATTGAAAAGACCGAGTCGGGGCGGCAGGTCGAGATCATTCACGACGGAAAGGTTCTGACCGACGCGGTAAGGGACTCGAAGATTCCGGTGGAGTATCTCACCAAATCTTCGGGCTTTCGCGGAACGCTCATCTTTCAGAACAACTCCGTCACGCAGCAGGTGGTCGGCACCGATTGGAACGACTCGAGCTTCATTCGCGATCGTCTGGTGCTCAAGGCGGGCAGCTTCCAAAACATGAACAATCCCGAGGGGCTCATCATCAGCGACAAGGTGGCGGCGAAGCTCAAGGTTCAGGTGGGTGACACGGTGCTTGCCCAGCTGCGGACCGCGACAGGCCAGGCGAACGTGGGCGAGTTCGAGATAGCCGCCATAAGCTACGACCCGGGCTTCTTCGGCTCCATCTCGGCGTACGCTACGATCCAGCACGTCAACGAGCTCCTGAACATCGCGCCCGACGAGTACCAGACTCTTGGGATCTTTCTCGACAGCTTCCAGCAGACCGATCCGGCCGCGACAAAGCTCTACGATACCCTCGCGACAAGAGTATCGATGTTCAAACGAGAACCGCCCTCCTCCCAGTCACAGAATCCCATGCAGGCAATGATGAAGCAGGCGAAAGACGAGTCATGGCAGGGGACACGTTACAGGCTCTTCACTCTCAACGACATCCTAAACTCCTTCCATCTTCCACAGATTGTCGCCGCGATCAACACCGCCGGGCTCATTATCCTGCTCATCCTCTTTGTGATCGTCATGGTTGGGATCACCAACACTTTCCGCATGATCATGTTCGAGCGGACGAAGGAGATCGGGACCATGAGGGCCCTCGGCATGCAGCGAAACAGCGTGCGCAACCTCTTTCTCCTCGAGGCCCTTTTCCTCTCGCTCGGGGGCGCGATTGCGGGGCTTGTAGTCGCGACGATCGTCATGGGAGGGCTTCACCTCATCTACTGGGGAACGAACACGCCGCTCTTCCTCTTCCTCAAAGAGGGTCACATGACCTTCAGCCTGTCGCCGCTGCAGGTGATCGGCTACATCATTCTCGTGGCGCTCCTGACGCTTCTTGCGGCTTACTTCCCCGCGCGCGGCGCGGCGAGGCTCAATCCGGCCGCTGCCCTTGGCGCCACGCGCTGAACAAGGAGTACCCCATGACTCGGCTATCCAAGACCGTCACGTTGGCGACCCTTGCGCTCCTGGCGGGAATCTCGGCCCTTTGGGCCGAGCCGAACTTCAAGGCTATGCTCGCGAAGATCGACGAGCTCAACAACTTCCCGACCGACTTTTCGGCGGTCACGACAATCGTCTCTGAGAAGCCGGGCGAGGACCCAAACGTCATCCAGGCTCAGATGTTCCGGCGCGACCGGGACAAGAAGTTTCTAATCCTCATCCTCGCCCCGGATGTGCAGAGGGGGCAGGGCTATCTCGAGGTCGATAACAATCTTTGGTTCTACGACCCGCAGAGCAGGGAGTTCTCCCACTCATCGCTGAAAGAGAACTTTCAGAGCTCGGATGCGAAGAACAGCGACTTCAACCGGACCTCGCTCGCGGAGGACTACACCGTGACCAGCTGGAAGGAGGCGACCCTCGGGGTCTACCCTGTCTACATTCTCGATCTGAAGGGCACCAACGACGAGGTTACCTATCCCTACATGCGCCTGTGGGTCCGCAAGGATTTGGGGATCGTGCTCAAGTCGGAAGACTACAGCCTGTCAAAGCGTCTGATGCGGAGCGCCTACTATCCCAACTACGTGAAGGTCGGGGACCAGTACATCCCCTCGCGGATGCTCTTCATCGACGAGCTGGACAAGGGGAACAAGACTCAGCTTACGCTGCGGGACCCTTCTATTGCTGCGCTTCCCGACTACATCTTTACGAAAGCCTACCTTGAGCGAGTGAACAGGTAGCACGCCGGTAAAAAAGGAGGCCCTCAGGTGAAACGATCGCTCTTTCTCGCTTTTGGCGCGTTTCTTTCCCTCGCACTGCTTCCGGAAGCGCAAGCCCAGTCGGCACAAGGCAGCTCGACCGATCAGGCGGGAATTCCGAACAACCCCGACACGCTCTTCGGTCCATCGACACCTGCCTCCCCCGAACAGCAGACCACGCCGCCGCAGCAGCCGGCTCAGCCCGAGGGAGGGATGATCCAGAATGTCCCGCAGAGCCAGGCCGAGGCAGCGTCGCCGGCGGTCACCGGGCTCCTCCAATCATCCAGCGTGCAGATCGGAGGCTATCTTTTCTCGGACTATACGGCTTTCGTTACCTGGGCGAACGCCTACCCTGATTTCTCCAACCTGCAGGCCGGCTCCACCAACCAGCTTATCCCGAACCTCGAGGGTGATCTCTTCTTCGACGCGCGCCCCTACACCTATTTCCGGGTATTCGGGAAGTTCAGGGCGATCTACCCCTTCTCGAGCTCTCAGTCCGTTGCCGAGACCCAGACCACTCCCCTCACCTCGCTCTATTTCCCGCAAAGCGCGACACCGGCGACCCCCAACATCTCAGTTTTTGAGCTCTATGCCGACGTGAATTACAGGGACAAGGTCTATTTCCGCGTCGGCCAACAGGTGATAAATTGGGGTGTCGGCTACTTCTTCAGTCCGGCTGACGTGATAAGCCTGAGCGCCATCAATCCGCTCCAGCCGACTCTCGAGCGCCAAGGACCCGTAGCCTTGAAGATGAACGTCCCCTTCGCGGACGTCGACAACTTCTACTTGTACGTAATAGCCAACCAGGCCTTCGCGCAGGGGGGCACCTTCTACCTGGACGATCTCGCGGTCGCGCCGAAGGTGGAGTTCGTGGTCGGGGACTATGAGATCGGGATCGGGGGCTACTATCAGAAGAATCAACGCCCGAAAGCGATGGTGACCGCGACAGGCTCGCTCTTCGGCAAGATCGGGGTCTTCGGTGAAGGGGTCGTGAGCTACGGTGCGGATCGAGCCTTCGTTGAGCAGGGACTCACGACGATCGCCACCTCCCCGATTCCGCTTGTGGTTCCCTATCAGTCCTACGCCGATACGACCACCCCCTACTTCAGCGGAACAATTGGCGGAAGCTACCTCCAGCCCGACTGGCACTTTTCGCTTTTTGCGCAGTACTACTACAATGGTCAGGGGTACTCAAGCGCCGCCCTCGAGCAGGGAGCGCTCGCGCTCTACGGCGCCCAGCAGCAGGCAATTCTCATGGGAATTCAGCCGCCCGGACCGCAGCTTTCGGTCTCCGACCTTATTCAACCGGGCCGCCACTACCTCGCGGGGGCCATGAGCTGGACCGACATCCGCAGCTCGGGGGTGGATCTCGGGCTCTTCTACGAGGGCAACCTGAGCGACGGCTCGGGGGTGATAAGCCCGAGCGTGGCCTACACCCCTTTCCAATACTTTACCTTGAGCCTCGCCCCCTACATGAGCTACGGCGCCCAGCATACGGAGTTCGTCAGCCTCTTTGGATACCTGTCGCTTTCGCTGAAGCTGACTGTGGGCGAGGGGGCGTTCTAGCCTGCGGTAGATAGTTTTTGCCGCGCTCGCGGCGTGGTGTCCACGGCGTCTGCGGCGGCGCGCGCCGCAGGCCGCCGCAGCAGTCATTTCGAGGGCGTCGACTTCGGGAGCAGCTCGAGGATGAGCTCGACCTCGCCGCGGCTCAGCTTCGTTGCCTGAGCGATCTGAGGCACCTTCCACCCCTGGTGGGCGAGCCGGGTAACCATGTCGCGAGTGGACATCGATGGGGCACCCTTGTCGGACTTCTTTCCCGACCCCTTGCTCTCTTCCTTCAGGAGCGAGCCGAGCAGCTTCACCTGCTCCTCGGCCTGGTGTCCAATCTCTTCGAGCCTGGTCTCGGTTCGGGCGAGCCACTCGCGCGCAGTCTGCATCTTTTCGATGCGTTCCTCGATGTCCTTGAGCATGCTTCCCAATGTGGCGAGCTGCGCCACTGCCAGATCCGCGTCTTTCTTGTTCTTGGAGAGAAGATCGATCCGTTCGCCCACCTCGCCCAGGCGCGATGGAAGCGAAGAAAGCCCCTCTTCAATTGATCGAAGGCTCGTCTCGAGTCGCTCGAGGCTTTGGAAGTTCTTGTCGACCCCGTCGGTGGTTACATCGAGGATCTCTTTCTTGCCCTCAAGCCGTTCGTATTTCTCGAGCACCTCTTTTTCGAGCTCTTCGAGCCCTCTGATCTGCGCTTGAATCGTCTGAAGCTGGTCGTGGCTCGCGGTCACCTGGCCAAGGCGGCTGTCGACCGACTGCGACATGGAGAGCAGCTTCTTGAAGTCACCCTCCATGACCTCGATGCGACGCTTCTCTGCAAGGAACTTTCCGAGCTTCGCGGAGACCTCGTCGCCCATCTTCTTCGTCTTCAGGAAGCTCTTCTCGACCTCCCTGATCTCTTTTGCCTCCGCCTGGACTTTGGCGAGCTCTGCCTTGATCTCGTCGACGGCCCGAGAGAGCTCGGTTTTCAAAGTGTCGGCTCGCTCGAAGAGCTTCGTCTGCGCGGTGAACTCCTTTGTCCGCCTCTCGACGTCCTGAAGATTGGTCGAAAGGGTTCGATAGCTCTCTTCCACCTTCGCCGCAAGTCTCTTGGCGAGTGCATCGGTCTTCTCGATGCTCTCCTGCGCGAAGGCGCGGAAACCCTCGATCCGCCGGTCGGCCTCATCGCCGAGCGTCTTGGTCTTCGCGCCAAAGTCCGCGAGGAAAGCCACGGAGCTCTCCTCGGCCAAGGCGAGGGCCTGATCGGCGCGGTTTTTCACCTCGTCTTCCATCCGCGCAACCTCGGCCTCCGTTGCCTGGGTGCGCGCAAGCACGTCCTCCTGCCAGGCGACAACCTCGGACCGGGCGGCCGCGAGCATGGCCGCAAAATCCTGCTTGGTCGCGCCCATCCGCTCGGCCAAGGCCTTGAGTTCCGATTCGATCTCCCGCCCGTACTCCTTGACCCGATCGTCGATCTGCTCGGCGTGCTCTGCGAACTCGCGCCGGAAGAGCGCCTGAGCGGCGTCCCGCGCTTCGACGAGCTCCTGCCGGATGCTCTCTTCGAAGCTGCGGGTGGAGGAATCGGAAAGATCCATCCGCTTCTTGATGCCCTCTTCGAAGCCCAAGGCTCGCTCCTCGAAGGCCTCGTAGGACTTGAGGACTCTATTCTGCTGCTCGGCAAGCTTCGCGGTAAGCTCTTCGGCATACTCACGCTCGAGCTGATCCCGCATCCGCACGCCCTCCGAGCTCAGCTCTGCGAGGCGGTCCTTCATGCCGACCTGCCATTCGGCAAACCTGGCGTTGAGGTTCTCTTCACGAGATCGCAGGTCGGCGAAGAAGTCATCCTCGAAGACCTGAAGCTTCGCCGAAACGTTCTCGTAGGCCTTCGACTTCAGATCGGTAAGTCCCTTCTCGAGCTCTTCGACCGCCTGGTGAATCGAGGCGAGCTCGGCCTCGGCCCGCTTGCGCTCTTCGGCCCTCCGGTCGGCGAGCTGGCTGGTGAAGAGATCGAAGTCCCCCTGGATCTTGACCTTTATCTTCTCCATGACCTCGCGGAGATTTCGCTCCAGATCCTCAACGTCGACATTGGCCTCTTCCATCTTCGTGAAGCGATAGGATACGTCGGACTCGTACTCGGCTACACGCGACTCGACATCGACCAGACGATTGTTCATGCGCTCTTCGAAATCGGTGATGTTGGACGCAAACCGCTCCATGACCGAATCGGCAAGGCTGTTGTTGCGCTTCTCGATCTCCTCGAGAGCGTTGGCAAAGCTTTGCTCCTTGTCGTCCACGGTTTCGATGAGCGAGTCCAGCCGGTCGTGGACCTCCTCGAGGAATGACGCAAGCTCGCGCTCCTGATCGCTCTTTGATTTGTCCGTCTGCGCGACGTAGGAGTCCATCCGCTCCCCAACCTCGCGTGTGAAGCGCTCGTACTTCGCGTCGAACTCCGTTTCCTTGTCGTCGGAGAACTTCTGGATCTCGGCCTGCCAGACCGCGAGCCTCGAGCGAGTCTCGCCGAACATCTGCAAGATCTCCTTGCGGGAGGTTTCGAGAACGGCCTTGGTCTCGCCGAGCGCCGCGGAAAGCTGCTTTTGCACCTCGCGAGCCCGCCCCTCGATGTGACTTTGCAGCTGAACAAAGACGTCGTCCTCGAGGTTCTTCGCGCGCTCGGAGACATCGCGAAGGTTTTCCTGATAGGTCTGCTCGATCGCCCCGACTCGCTCCTGGAAGGCCTCCAGCTTTTCCGCGAGCGTTTGCTCGGTCGCCTCGACCTCTTGGGAAAGCTGCTTTTGAAGCATCGTGATGCGGTCGGTCAGGTCCTCGCCGCTCTTTCCGGTCTTCTCGAGCAGGACGTTGAGGTTGGTTTCAAACTGCTTGCGCAGCTCGATGCTTGTGTCCTTTGCGTTCTGGAGAACCCCTTGGAAGGCGGTCTGCAGGCTCTTGACTGTCTGTGCCTCCAGAGCATCTCTCCTTCCCTCGAGGGTCGTGAGATAGGTCGCGAAGCCCTTCACGGACTTCTCCGCCTCACCGATCTGCCGCTCGATGATCTCGAGGTCGTCCTTCGTCGCCTTGATGACTCGGGCGGAGACCTCCTTCATCTCCTTCTCGTTGATGCGGGCAAACTCGTCCTTGAGCTCTGGCAGGCTCTTCTCAATAGCAGTCATCCGGGCTCCGGCCTCCTTCAGGTGCCGGCCGACCATGTCGACGAATTCCGACTCCTGATGGAGGCGCTTCAAGTTTTCCTCGACCCGGGCGGTCATCGTGACCAGCTCGCTTAAGGCCTTGTCGTACTCGGTGATCCTAGCCTGGATCTTGTCGAAGCCCGCCGTCTTTCCCTTCAGCCCATCCTCGATCGAAGTTATCCGCTTAAGGATTTCCTTGGCCGATTTTTGATGAACATCCAGCTCAATGGAAAGGTTTTTCAGCTCGGTTGTCTTGTTGTCGACGAACCCGGATAGCTCGCCCTTGATCTTGTCGGAGTAGCGCTTGACCTTGTCGAGCGAGCGGTTGCTGCGATCGAGCTGGCGATAGATGATCAGAACAACAATCACTATCAGCAAGGTGATGATGTTGCCAATCGTTAGAATCATCAGTTTTTACTCCCAGTTTTTGCGAGGCTCCCCGCGACCACGCTCCGCCAACTATTATACGGGGTTTTTCAGAAATGCTCCACATAGTTGAGGAGCGACCTTCTGAACTGGGCGTAGCTTGCGAAGGTCAGGTCCGCGCGGGAGCCGGGAGCCTCCCTGCGGGACAGGTGTGCGGTCTTCATGCCGACCTCGGAGGCGCCCACGACATCGTAGCGGTAGTTGTTGCCGACGTACATGATTCTCTCGGGCGGGAGGCGAAGTCGGTCGGCGAGCGCAAGGAAGGGCTCGGGATTGGGCTTGAGGTAGCCGATCTCTTCGCAGGTAAAGGCGCAGTCCCAGAGCCCCGCGAGCTTCAGGTAGCGGAGCTTCCTCTCCACGGGGAGATCCGAGAGAACCGCGAGCCTGAAGCCTTCGCCCTTGAGCTCCTCGAGAAGCCCGCGGAGGGAGGGATAGACGGTAATCTTTCGAAAGAGGCCTTCCCAGGTTCCGTAGATATGGCGATCGATGAGCGCAGCCGCGCGGGCGGCGGGTATCCTCAGCTCCTCGGCCAGAAGCTCGGCTTGCAGCGCGTAGAAGTCCTCGATTGGTCGGATCGTGCGGATTCTTCTTCGAACCTTTCCGAAATGACGTACCAGCCTTGTGTGGAGGATAAAGAAGGGAATGGAGCGGAGGTACATCTGATAGTCCGGGTACAGCGTACCGTCCGCATCGAAGGCTATTGCTTCAATCGCCATGCCAGCAGATCGCATTTCTCACCATTTGCGGCGTCGGCCCTTCCTGCTACGGGGCCTGAGCTCGGGCAGGATCCGAATCTGCCGCAGCTGACCGCCAAGATCCGGAGTGTCGTTGCCGCCCTACCTCGCCGTTGTGGCCTGAATAATGTACTTCAGACTCCCCCGTGTCGGCGAAGTACCGTCGCGGACCGGGGAAAACTTCCACTTCCCCATCCACCCCAGGAGGAGATTGTCGACAACAGTATTACCCGAGGAGCCAATGAGTTGCAAGGGAGTGACGTAGCCGCTCGGCGACACGTCGAACTTGACCCAGACGACCGCGCGAGGCGGAAGATATCTCGAATACTTGCTAAGATCGAGCGGGGGCGGTTCGCTCTCGGGGAGCCGACCACCGCTGGTGGCCCACTCTATGGGAAAACCGCCATCGCCGCTTGCTCCCGGCGCCGAGAGAAGGCCCGCCTGTCCTCCGGTCGAGGCCCCCTCCCCGGAGCCGCCTCCTGTGGATTGCGGGCCACTACCGCCCCCGCCTGCGTATCCGGCGCTCTGTTGGCCAAGCGCGAAGGCAAGGATCGCCTGGTCGAAGACGTTCGGTTGCGCCTTGCCTCCGACCTCCCCGCCGCCAGTTGCAGCTGCGCGCCCGCCCGCGGTGCTGGTGCCGGACGCGGCGGGGATTCCGCCGTTCGCGACGCCTCCGGAGGGAAGGGTGCCGCCGGGTGACGCAACGGAGTCCTCCCTCGGGCCGGCGCTCTTCGGAATCGGCTGCGCAGAGGCCACAGGCGCGCTGCCGGAGGCTGCGGAGGAGATAGGCTGTGTCTGCGGGACCGCAGGCGGTGGCGCTGCGGGATTCGCAGCCCGGGATCCGTAAGTAACCCGGTTAGCCTCGAGGGCACCGCTGCTTGCGGCAACGACGTCCCCGGAGAGATCGATTCCGGCCGGAAGGGCGAAGGGGTTCGCCGGAACGCTCTGCGCCTGGCCTGAGGAGGCGACCATCGACCCGCCGGAGGTTGCGCTCGATTCGGTGGAAGGGTTGCCAGCGGACGAACCGGAGAGCGATGCCCCTTCCCCGTGCGAGGCGGACATCACCTGCGGGTTTCCTTCAAGCTCGACCGAGATAGCGGTCCCACCCGCTTCGGCGCTCGGTCCTCCCGTCGGCGGCCGTAAACCGAGCATCGCGAGGAAAAGCACCAGGTAGAACCCGACAGCGACGATGATCGCGGTCCGAAGGCGTATGCGGTCCTCCTGGGTCATGCCGAAGGCGGTCATCCTATCGACCGCCTCCGCCGTCGTTCGACCCCTGAGGAAGCACCCCCGCGGGACGAAGCTTGAGGCTGACATTCTTGAAGGCGTTGGCACGCAGCACGTCGAGGACCTGGATCATGAGGTTGTAGGAGATGCTCTGATCGCCCTCGAGGACGATTGAACCGATGGACCTGCGTTCGGCCGGGCTGATGGCCGCGAGCGCCCCGTTAAGACCCGCGATGTTGTACCGCGTGCGGTTGAGATAGATGGCATCCGGCCCTTCAACGGTCACGACCAGCTTGCTCATCTCGACCGGGGATGCGGTGGTCGACTGAGGCAGCTTCAGCTGAATGGCCGGTGTGACGATGAAGGTGCTTGTCACCATATAGAAGATGACGATCGTGAACACGATGTCGACCATCGGGACCAGGTTTACCATCGAAATCGGCTGCGGCCTTTGACGAAACTGCATCTATTCGCTCTCCCTGACCAGGTCCTTGCGCACCAGGAGCAGCACCATGTCGCTCACCTTGTTTTCGAGACGAATGATGATGTGGTTGACCTTCGAGACGAGGTAGTTGTACAGCGCGATGGCGGGTATGGCGACCGTGATTCCGGCAGCGGTGTTGAGCAGAGCGAGCGCGATCCCTTGGGCAAGCGCGCTCGGATCATTCCCGGGTCCGCCGCCCAGCACCCCAAAGGCCCGTATCATTCCGATGACCGTCCCGAGAAGGCCAAGAAGAGGCGAGATGTTGGCGATGGTTCCGAGCATCGAGAGAAAGCGTTCGAGACGGGGAATCTCCAGATTCGCGCCGGCGACGATGGCCTCTTTCATGGTCTGCTCCGAATACTGGCGGTGATCGATCCCAATACGCATCAGGTTGGTGATGGGCGCGGGGTTGCTCTCGCAGATGCTGATTGCCTCATCGAAGTGGCCCTTTTCCAGGGTTGCCTTCAGCCGGTTTATCATCTTCTCCTCGTCGATCTGAATCTTGCGGAAAAAGATGACCCGCTCGATGATGATGATGGTCGCGATCAGGGCGAGAAGCATGATGATCACCATAATCAGACCGCCCTTCTGAATTAAAAACAGCATAGACTCTCCTTACTCAATAATAACCCCAAACCGTCCGCGGAACGAGGCATGCGCGACCATGCAGCTCGCCACACCCGGAATCGGAGGCTGCTCACAGCGAGATATGCGTCGCGAGGGTGACGCCCAGGCCGGGCTGGAAGTAGCCGGGGAAGCCCTGCACGATGTTTCCCCACAGGGTCCTTCCCCCCGGAATCAAGGGAGAAAGCAGGTCGTCGCCGGAAAGCGTAAACATCACCCCCTCGCTTACGCGGACAAATCCCGAAAGACCGATATTCGGCAGCTGAGCGCCGCGTGGATAGATGTCCCATCTCCCTGTGAGTCCTCCGCCGTAACGACTCGACGCATTCGCGAGCTCGGCGTTCAGCGTGAAGGTGGTCGACGGGAAAAAGGGGTTCGAGTTCAGGAAGGAGCCCTTCCAGCCTACGCGCAGCGTGAAGGATTCGGCAGGGGACCAGGAGAGCCCGGCGGAAGGCGCAAGCTCGACGAGGGGAGTCTGGCTGAAAGCGAAAAGGCCTGTTCCATCGCTTGCCAGCGCTACCGGAGCCACCGCTCCCGAGTCCGCGGTATACTCGACACCTCCGTCGAGCGCCAGGGTCCGATTGAAGTGAAGCTGCATCGAAGCGCCGCCGTACTGCTCCACCGAGCTGTGGAGGGCGCCCTCCTCCACCAGGAAGGGCTGCTCACGCCAGACCTCGGCATAGCTCAGCTCCTTCACGCGCTGGCCGCCGTGAACGCTGAAGCTCACGGTGTCGCCGTAGCTTCCGGTCAGCTCGAGCGAAAAGGGAACGATGAGGCTGTTGAAATCGTCCCAGTGCAGACCGACGCTTGCCTGGAAGACAAGCGAGAGGGGAAGCTCCGCCCGGAAGCTCAGATCGCCTCCCGCCCTTTGAAGCTGCGTGGCCGGTCCCGCTGCGCTCCCCGCCGCAAGCGCCGCTGTCTGATCGAGGCCGTAGAATCCGGACAGGCCGAGTCGTACCCCCGCGAATTGGACCGAGGTGCTCAAGCCGGGCTCGAGATCGATCTCGTTGCCTCCGAGGGGCTCGGATCCCGCCACGGTGATGCTCGTGCTCGTCGCCTTCACCGAGGCGCCAAAGGAGAAGGGTTTCGTCTTGAGATACTCCGCAGCAAGATTCCCTGCGACGAAGCGGTGGGTGACGGAGTTGAAGGTGGGGCTCAGCTGCTGGAGGCCGTTCTGGTCTTCGGTGTAGGAAGCACCGACCTCAAAGGAGTAGAGTCCCTCCTTGCTCGAGGAGAGCGAACCATCGATGCCGTCGCTTCGATTGAAGAAGCCTGCGCCCGCAGGCCGGAAGCCGTAGCCGTCGAGCTGGTCGTGGGCGAAGTGGATGCGGAAGCGCGGATCGGCCCCGAGCTTGTAGAGGGTAACATCGCCGATGATGTGATTCATCGACCCTACGCCGATTTCCCCTTCGCTGAAGAAGCTCGTCTGAGCTCCCTTTGCCTCCGCAGCTGACGCGCCGGCACCCGTCGGGACGGGAACCGCGTAGGCGGTCGCTTGCGTCGGCATGCCTGCCTCCTTCGGAAGCGTCACGTCGACCTTCGGAAGGGTCGGCCCGTTCGCCTTCGGCAGGGGGGTGTCGACCTTCGCCTCTGTCACGTCTTGGATCTTCAGGAGCACCGGCGGGAGGACGATCCCCGGCTCCTTCGGTTCGACGGACTGCGCCCAGAGCGGCGCCATTGCGCCCAGGAGGAGCGCGGCAGCAAGAAGCGAGACCTTCGTCGACAGCGAGTCGAGACCCGAGCGGTCGCGAGGCGTCATTCGGTCCCTCCGATAAGCCTCTTGCCGGCAGCCGCCCATTCCGAGTTGGGGAAGTCTCTGACAAGCTGCTCGACGACGCGCTCCGCTCCGGATACGTCGCCTGCGCGCTTGGCCATCTCAGCCGCTCGGTACATCGATGAGGCGGTGAGGTCGGAGTCGCTGGGGTCCATCGTCGCCGCCTTGAGGAATTCGTTCGCAGCGCGCTTCAGATCGCCCGCCTGCCTGTAATACTCCGCCACCAGATACTGGGCCTGCGCGGCGGAGGCGGGGTCCGCGGCGCTCTGCCCGATGACCTCGCGCAGGAGGGGCAAGGCCTGCTCCTGCTTTGCGCCGGGCTGCGCAAGGTAGATGCGGGCGAGCTCGATCGCCGCCTTTCTGCCGGCGGCGCTGTCGCGCCCCTGCGCGCCGATCGCCACCAGAAGCTCGGCCTCACGATCGGATCGACCGAGGAGGAGGTAACGGATCTTCGCCGCAGCGGCGTCAGCCGAGACTGCGGCCGCCTCCTTCGGGTAGACCGCGGAGAGCTCGTTGTAGAGATCGAGGGCCTGGCGCAAGTCACCGCGCTTCTCGTAGATGCGTGCGGTCCGCACCATAGCATCGGCGCGGAAGGAGCTGTCCTTGTAGGTGTCGATAAGCTTCTGCCATAGGAGGGCCGCGCCATAGTCTTCGCCCTGAGCGAGTGCCGACCTGCCTCCCCAGTACAGCGAAGCGTCCACCTCCTTCCCCTTGGGGTACCGAGTCCGGTAGAGGCTGAAGGCCCTTTCCGCCTCCGCGTATTTCCCGTCCTGATAGAAGAGGCCGCCCCGACGATAAAGCGCGTCCTCGGCGAGCGGGCTCGCAGTATAGTCTGCGGCAAGCCGTTCATACGCCGCCGCGGCGTCGCTTGTCTTTCCCTCTTGGGCGAGGATGCCTGCATATTCGAAGAGCGCGTCTGCCGCGAAGAGCGAGGTCGGCCTCTCCACAAAGATGTCCTGAAATGCGAGAGCGGCCTGACCGTATCGCTTCTCGCCGGAAAGGCTCTTTGCGTACATGAAGCGCCCGCGATCTCGATCCTCCGAGCCGCGAGGAACGGCATTGGCGTACCTCAGGAACCACTGCTCTGAGGCGGTGAAGTCCGACTGGAGATAGGCGCACCACCCCGACAGATAGAGCGCCTGATCGACAAGGCTGTTGTCTGGATAGCGCGCGATGAGCTCCGAGAAGGCTGGTGCGGCGTCGGCGTACTCACCGAGACGGTAGAGCGCCCACCCTCGGTAGAAGAGGGTGTAGGGCTCGATCAGCGTCAGGTCGGCGCTCTTGAGGGCTGCGGCCGTCAAGACGGAAAGCGCTGCGACCGCGGGGCCATAGCTTTTCTGAGACACGAGCACCAGCCCCCTTAGGTATTGGAGAAGCAGGTAGGACGCCGGGTCGCTCTTCGCGAGGCTCGGGAAATCGGTTTGGATCTTTGCCTCTTGCGACAGCACCCCGACCCAGTCGTTCTGCTCGAAGAGTAGCTTCACCATGTCCACCCGCGCCTTGACGTCGTCGGGCGCCAAGGCCGCATACTCTCGCAGCGCCTCGATCGCGCGCCCGCCGTCGCCCAGGGCCTTGTACACATCGGCCTTCAGGCGGAGGAGCGGCGCGCTTTCGGTTTCCGCCTTGCCCGCCGCGCTGAGTGCGTCAATCGCCGAGAGGGACGCGGAGTAGTCGCCCGCCTTGTAGGCGGCAAGGGCATCGAGATAGCCCGACTTCGCGTAGTAGGCCGAGTCGGGATAGCTTGCGAGAAGCTCGGCGAACTCTCTCCTCGCGAGATCCCATCGCGAGAGTTGAAGGTAAAACCCTCCGAGCCGGTATAGCATGAGATCGCGATACTCGGTCGAGGCGACCGGGCTCTGCTTTCCCGGCCGAAGTGCGGAGGAAAGCGTATCGGCCGCCTGCTGGATCCGGCCACTCTTTGCCATGATCTCGGCCAGGTAGAGCGGATCGAGCGGGCTGACCGCCGCCCGGCCGCGGTCAGCCCAGACTCGTTCGAGGTAGGATTCGGCAGTCTCGTATTTGCCCCGGTCGTAGCTGTCGATGCCCGCGCGAAGCCAGAACTCCCGGAGAATGGCAGGCATGCTCGCGAGCGCGACGTCTGCGGCGCTCACGACGTCGGTGAGCCTGCGCTCATCGCCCGAGGCCTGGTAGATAGAAAACAGGCGTTGAAAGGCGACACCGGCGACGTCGGGCTGGGCGCCCCGCAGACGGTCGTAGATCTCCGAGGCCTTCGCCCGCTCGCCCGTATTGTAGTAGGCCTCGGCTTCATACAGCAGAAGCCTGTCTCGCCATTGCGCAGGCATCTTGTCAATCGAGACCTTGTCGAGAAGCTCGACAACCCGAGTGTACCTCTTGTCCCGCAATTCGAGCGCGCATAGCTCGGCAAGCGGATAGGGAAGGCTCGTCGGATCGGGGGTCGCCTTCATCAGCCTTTCGAGCGTTGCGCGCTCTTCGTCGAAACGACCAAGCTCCCTCTCGGCCACCGACTTGTAGAGGAGGGCCTGCCGTACCAGGGTGGTGTCGCTTCCGCTCAAATAGGTATTGAACGAGTCGATAGCCGCGCTCCAGTCCGAAAGCTTGGAGTCGGAGAGTCCGATCCAAAAGGGGACGTACGCCAGATAGCGAGTAAAGCTGTAGTGGACCGCGACAGACCTAAAGAGCGCCAAAGCCTCTCGGTATCTCGCGAGCTCGAAAAGGCAGACCGCCCGTCTGAACTGCGCATCGGGGACATACTGCGAGAGCGGATGCTCCTGGACGAGCTTCGTGTAGCGATCGAGGGCCAGCTCGTAGTCTCCGCTCTGGAATCTTCCCTCTCCCTCGAGAAAGAGCTGCCGGTCTTGAGTCTGGGCGTAAACCGCCAGCGTCGTGAGAAAGAGAGCGAGCGACAGCAATGCCGGCTTCATATCAGGTAACATACCACGTGCATGTAGTTAATCAATCTTAGGTGGGGAGAAGTTACGGCTTGCCCGAATTCGTTCGAGACATATCGCATTGTCGGGATAACGGTGGAGAAGGGACTCTATTCCGGTCTCGTGATTGCGCTCCATGACCGAAACCGTAAACTTACCGTCGGGCGCGAAGTAGGGGAACAGCGCTATGACGTGCGAATGCTGCCGGACTCCTGGGTAATCCGGAAGCTCATGATTGAGGGAGCCGAGATAGAAGTAGCCCGGGTGCCGAACCGCGAGCGCATAGAGGACAAACCGCAGATCCGCAAGCGGGTATCCCTCATCCGGAACGTAGCGGAGAAAAGGCACCGAGCGAACGTCGCTATGATCGGGACCAGCATCGGGATCGGAAAGCCGGTCGATGGCCATGGCGAGATTTCGAGTCCAATCAAGACCGAAGTAAGGATCGAGCCCTTCGAGCGACGCCATCTTCACGGTGGAGCGTCGGACAGGGTGCTTTTCCTTCAGCATCTCGATACTCAAGAGGCGGCCGGTACGGGGATAGTAGAGCCCGTCGACTATCCACTTGTCGAAACCGCTGCAGTTGAATCCCCCGTGATGCAGGTCTTCCAGGGATTGGATGGAGACGAACTTGCCGGAGGAATCCATCGCCCCGTCTTCATGGTCGGGAAGGGGCAGGCGGGCGCGCAAGGTGTTCACCATGCCTTCTATGACTGAGTCCTCGGGAAGAGGCGGGCGTGGCAAGGCCAACCCCCACTGTACGCTTTCTCGGGTAGCATCGATAACCTTCGAAAAGGGATCGGTCAATAGCCTATCGAACTCGATGGGTACCACGATGTTTCGGTAGGCGGGGAAGCCATAGAGATAGAGGTCCATGCGGGTGCGCTCCCCGTTGGGGAAGAGCCGCACGAAGCTGCCGGGATCGCCGTTCAAGAAGACCTTGGCTTGAGCGAAGGAACCGTTGCGTAAAGAGCGTTTGATCACCCAGCTTCCTTCGTTCTCGATCGCGAAGCTCGAGCCCTGCTGATTGATGAAGAGAAGGTAGAAATCGTCGCCTTCCGTGAGCACCCGGAACTGAACGCTCAGACCGGTGCCGACCTCGTGATAGATTCCAGTCGGCGCGTCTACGGCCTCGAAGGCGGGCGCGCGGATCGTATCGGCAAGCTGTTTCCTGACCGCATCGTTTTCGGGGAAGAGGCCTTCGCCCGACATCCCAGAGGGAGCCTCCTGGGCAGCGGGATTCACGGCGACTGACGCGAGGGCTAGGATGCCGGCCAGCAGTCTCAGTTTTCCGGCTGACAGTCTCATCGAAGAGAGTATCGGCGCGTCGGACCGGAGGTTCAAGACTTCAGCCGGCGACTGCCCGGGCCCCGGAAAAGGGAAGATGGTTCGGCCGTGGGTGCTCAGGCGGAAGCTTGCGTGCACGCGGCGCGAGCGGCGCAGGCTGAGCTCCGGCTCGCCGCGGCCCTCCGGCTATCACTCCCGTTCGCGTAGCTCGATCTCGATAGGAACGTGCGCCATGCCGAACTCTTTGCGCAGGTTGTTCCGGAGGTATTCTACCCAGCTCGATGGAAAGCCCTTGCGGCGGTTCACGAAAAGTAGGAAGCGCAATGGTAGGATGCCAATCTGGGTGAGGTAGCGCGCCCGGAAGCTCGCCTGGCTTGAGCTGTGGGGGAGGTAGCGATCGTTCCAACGCTTGAGCGCCTGGTTGAGCTTTGGGGTGTCGATCCGCCGGTTCAGCTCGCGCCAGACCTGCGCAATCGTCTGAAGAAGGCTCGGGATACCGTCGCCGGTGAGCGCAGAGATCGGAACGACCGGCGCGAAATCGAGGGCGGGGAAGTAGAACCTGATGCGATCGGTCATGGCCACCCGCATGTTGGGAACAGGCGACAGCATATCCCACTTGTTGAGGACCAGGATAATTCCCCTCCCGCGGCGTGCGGCCAGCGAGGCGATCTTCTTGTCCTGATCGGTCACGCTCTCTACCGAGTCGATCACGAGAAGAACCACTGCTGCCTCCTCAATGCTCCGGATGGCCCGATTCACCGAGTAGTATTCCAGCCGTTCCTCGACCCGGCTCTTTCGCCTGATCCCGGCAGTGTCGAGCAGACGCACGGTGAGGCCGCCGTGAACGAAACCTCCCTCGATGACGTCGCGCGTGGTTCCCGGAACCGGCGAAACGATGGATCGCTCGGAGCCGGAAAGGCGGTTCATGAGGGTCGACTTGCCGGTGTTCGGCTTGCCGAGGATAGCGACCGACAGCTCGTTTTCCACCGCCCGCCTGACGGTCGCTGCGCCGCCTCCCGCCGCCTCGCCGCCCGCTATTCCGACCGCCGATCCTGCTGCCGCCTCGCCGCCAGCGACTCCGCCCTCACCGGCCGCAGCCTCCTCGCCGCCCGTCGTGCCGGGCTCCGTAGCCGCAGCTTCCGCGATGAGCTCGAGCAGCTCGCTTAGGTTTCGCCCGTGCTCCGCGGAGACCCCCACCACCCTTCGGAAGCCGTGGCGGTAGAAGTTCCAGACCTGATCGTCGCGATTCGAGTCGTCAACCTTGTTGACCACGAGAATCAGCCGGGCGGCGTAGGGTCGCAGGAGCTCCATGAAGGCCTCATCCTCCGGCGTCAGCGCGGTTACGTCGACCACGAGAAGAATGAGGCTTGCGCGCTCGATCGCATCGAGGCTCCGATGCACGACGATGTCGTCGAGCTCCTGGCCCCGGTCGAGCTTGAAGCCGCCCGTATCGATGAGGTGGTACGCGCGCCCCTCGATCGTGCAGTCGGCTTCGACGGGATCGCGGGTAACCCCCGGGGTAGGATCGGTGATTGCGCGTCGTCTGCCGATCACTCGATTAAAAAGGGTCGACTTCCCGACGTTCGGACGGCCGACGATGACCACCGTAGATTGTGCGGAGGAGCTTGTTTTGTTCATTGTTGCTCTATCAGCGGGCCGAGAGATTGAAGCGCCCGCTCATCCATTCTTGGACGTGACGGCCGACATCGGTATAGCTGTCCATTCCCATGATCGTCTTGACCATCTCGACGGCCTCGCTCATCGTCACCGCGCGGATGATCTCCTTGACCTCCGGGATTCGCGCTGCGCTCATGCTGAAGGTATCGAGTCCGAGACCGAGAAGCACTACCGTGGCCAGCGGGTCGCCGGCCATCTCGCCGCACATGCTCACAGGGATGCTCGCAGCGTGGGCGTGCTCGATGATGATCTTGATGAGTCTCAAGACCCCCGGATGGAACGGTTCGTAGAGATAGGCGATCCGCTCGTTTCCGCGGTCGACGGCAATGGTATATTGGATGAGATCGTTGGTTCCGATCGAAAAGAAGTCGACCTTGCGCGCGAGGACGTCGGCGGTGAGCGCCGCGGAGGGGATCTCGATCATGATGCCGATCCGCGTGCTCTCGTTGAAGGCCATTCCCTTTCTTCGCAGCTCATCCTTCGCTTGCTCAAGGACCTCGAGTACCTTACCGAGCTCCTCGACGCCGGAGATCATTGGAAACATGATGCGCAGATCACCATGTGTCGATGCGCGCAGCAGAGCGCGCAGCTGGACCTTGAAGAGCTCCACCTCGGAGAGGCAGAAGCGAACCGCGCGCCAGCCGAGGATCGGATTCTTCTCTCCGTGGAGGGGAAGATCGGGCAGGATCTTGTCTCCGCCGAGGTCGAGGGTACGGATGGTCACCGGCGCGCCCTTCATCGCGTCGATGACGCCGCTGTAGGCCTCATACTGCACCTGCTCCGAGGGAAAGTCTCCCGGTTTCAGAAAAAGAAACTCCGAGCGATAGAGCCCGATTCCGTCAGCCCCGTGCGCGAGCGCCACCTCGGTCTCCTCGGGAACCTCGATGTTGGCCTTGAGCCGAATAAGCTTTCCGTCTCGCGTCTCGGCGGGAAGCTTGTTGAGAACGAGAAGACGCGCCCAGCGCTTGTGCCATTCCTTCGAAAGACGCAGGTAGTGGTCGCGGGTCTTCGCGTCGGGATCGACGATGACAACCCCGGCGTTCCCATCCACGATGATCTCTTCGCCCGCGTGCACGTTTCGCGTGATATCGGAGAGCCCAAGGACCGCCGCAATCTCGAAGGATCGAGCGAGGATGGCGGTGTGCGATGTCTTGGCCCCTCCATCCATCGCAATCGCCTTCACCATGCGCTTGTTCATGAGAAGGGTGTCGGAGGGAAGCAGATTTCGGGTAACCAGGACCACTTCCTCCGATAGCTCGGCAAGCGAAACCTTCTCGCGCTCGAGCAGGTGATTCAGAATGCGGCGGGCTACGTCGTGAATGTCGATCGCCCGCTCCCGCAGGTATTGATCCTCCGAGGCTTCGAGCTGCCCGACCATGCCCCCGACAACCTCGTACATGGCCCATTCGGCGTTTGCGCGCTCCTGCCTTACCCTTCCTTCCACTTGGGAGCCGAACTCCGGATCCGAGAGCATGAGTAGATGGGCGTCGAGAAAACGCCTTCCATCGCTTCCCATGGTGTCGGCGGTCTGCACCCGTAGGGCTTCGACCTCGGAGACCGCCCGGTCTCGTGCGCTCTGAAAGCGTGTGATTTCCGAATCCACCTGCAGAACGGAAACGGTATAATGCGGGACTTGCGGCCTGTCATCGAGGTAGAGGAACGCCTTGCCGACGACGATTCCCGGCGAAACCGATATTCCTCTAAGCTCTTTCATCCGTAGAATAGACTATAATTCCTTTCGTGGTCGGTGTAAAGGCGCGCGCCCGTAATCCCTCGCCGTGGTTCTGCCGAAAAGAGGGGTAGTGACCATGAAAAAACGGCGCTCCCCCATCGGATGTCTCTTCTGGATAGCCCTCATTCTGCTCGCCGTTGTGATCTTTGTCTTCAACCGGACGCGCTTCGAGACCGCCCTGAAAAAGACCGGTCTGGAGAATCTCGTCACAAGGAGCGCGCCCAAAGAGCCGCCGGTTTCCAGTGCCCCGTCGAGCCCCCTTGGAGGAAATCCCGCCGTCAAAGAGAAGGGAGGCGGCCGCCCGGCGCCTTCGGGTGCGACCCCGGGAGGACAGACCTCTGCGACAAGCGGCCGGGGAGGCTCGACCCTCCCCGCTCCAAGCGGCGGCGGAGCTGCACCGCCGAGCCAAGGCCCGCCTCCTTCGGGCCCCGAGGTTTCTGGCCGAAGCGGCGGACGGGTCACGGGCAGCCAACCAGGCCGAGTCTCGGGGCAGAGTGCGGTGGCCGGCACGCCTTCGAGAGAGCACAGGATCCGCCAATCGGTCCTCTATTACATCCGAGTCTCAAGCGACGGCACTCCGATGCTCCAATCCATCACCCGAGAGGTTTCCTACAACGACTCCCCCCTCACCGACACGCTCCGCTCGCTCCTCCGCGCCCTCCCGGACCGCGAAGCCAAAGAGGGACTCGTCTCGCTCATTCCCTCAGGCACCGAGCTCCTCGGGGTTGCGGTGAAGGACGGGACGGCCTTCATCGACTTCAACGACCGCTTTCGCTTTAATTCGCTCGGCGCGGAGGGCTTCCGGGCCGAGCTCCAGCAGGTGGTCTACACCGCGACGCAATTCCCTTCCGTAGACCGGGTGCAGATCCTCATTGGCGGGCAGGTTCACCGCTACCTGGGCCCCGAGGGGATGGCCATCGACAGGCCGCTCACGCGTTCCACCTTCGGCGAAGGGTAGGCGTCAGTCCTTCGGGCGAATCAGAAAGAGAAACTCGATGTTCCCCTTGCGCCCCGGGATCGGCGAGACAAGCCGCCGCTCGACGAGAAGCCCCCGCTCGAGCAGGGCCTTGGCCACGTGCTCGACCACCGCGTCCCGGGTACCGGTATCCTTGATGACGCCGCGGAAGCTTCCGGCGCTTGGCCCTCCACCGCCGGCTGCTTCCTGCCCGAGCGCGCTCCTTGCCCCAAGCAGCTCGAACTGCGGCTTTATGAGCGCGATAAACCAGGCTTCGCGGGTCAAGTCGAGAAGGTGGCGCGCAACCCCGATGATCGATCTGAAAGAAAGGTCGGCCACCGCAGCGTCGGCCGGCGGTTCCAGCTTCTCGATAGACAGGATGTTGGTCCCCTCGTGGACCATAATGTGCGGGTGGGAGCGCAGACCGTAGGCGAGCTGGTTGCGGCCGACGTCGACCGTATGGACGAATGCCGCACCGTGCTGGAGCAGACAGTCAGTAAAACCTCCGGTCGACGCTCCTGCGTCGATGAAGACCTTGCCGCGAACGTCGACCCCCCACTCGTGAAGCGCGAAGTCGAGCTTGAATCCTCCGCGGGACACAAACTCCCGTCCGCGAATTGCGACCTCCGCGTCGGGAGAGACCAGCCGCCGCGGATCGCGCACCCGCTCTCCCCCGACGTACACCTCACCGCTTAAGATGCGGGCGTAGAGGCTCTCTCGGTCCGTGTCGGGATGTATCGAAAGGAGACGGCTCAAGAGCGAAACGCGCTTCGCCATGCCTCAGGCTATACCCTCGACTGTTCGCGCACGCGGGTTATCGACACCGCTTTGCCGGACTCGACGTCGATCTCCACAAAGACCCCGTTTATTACCGCCGGGCTTTCAGCGGGGGCCATCTTGAGGGGCATCTGGGTCATGGAGCGGCGCACCGCGGTCTCCGAATCCACGCCGATGACGCTCCCAGTCGGCCCAGTCATGCCGATATCCGTTATGTAAGCAGTGCCCCCTGCGAGTATCCGCTCGTCCGCAGTCTGGACATGGGTATGAGTTCCGATGACGAGCGAGACGAGCCCGTCAAGGTAGAATGCGAGGGCCTCCTTTTCCTCGGGAGCCTCGGCGTGGAAATCCACGATGATGATGCGCGTGCTGTCGCGCAGCCTGCGGACGAGGTCCCGGCCGATCGTGAACGGGCAGTCGATATCCGGCAAGTGGAGGCGGCCCTGAAGGTTCACCACTGCCACCTTCCTGCCTTTGACCTCAAGCACCGTGTGACCCTTGCCGATCTTGCAGTGCGGGTAGTTGGCCGGGCGGAGGATCCGATCGTTCGAGTTGAGGACGGGGATGATCTCGCGCTTCTGCCAGATGTGATTGCCGGTCGTGATGACGTGGACCCCGCCGGCGAAGAGCTGACTCGCTATCTCCGGGGTGATGCCGTAGCCGTCGGCGGCATTCTCGCCGTTCACTACGACGAGGTCGGCATTGTACTTCTTGACGAGGGGCTTCAGGCCGATATAGAGCGCCCTGCATCCCGGTTGGCCGAAAATGTCACCCAGGACCAGGGCTCGAAGTCGCTCCGTCACCGGGCATACTCCACGATCCTCGTCTCTCGGATAATCGTGACCTTGATGCGGCCCGGATACTTGAGCTCCGACTCGATCTTTTTCGCTATCTCCTTGGCGAGAGTCTTGGCGTTTGCGTCATCCACGCTCTCGTTGTTCACCATGATCCGCAGCTCGCGACCCGCTTGAATGGCGTAGGCCTTCTCGACCCCGGCAAAGCTCTCGGCGATCCGCTCCAGGCTCTCGAGACGCTTTATGTAGTTGTTCAGGGTCTCCCGCCGCGCGCCGGGTCGGGAGGCCGATATCGCGTCGGCGATCTGCACGATGACCGACTCCACGCAGATCGGCTCCGTATCGTTGTGATGCGAAGCTATCGCGTTGACTACTCTCGCGTCCTCGCCGATCTTTTTTGCAAGCTCCACTCCGGCTTCGACGTGCGTCCCTTCCCCGTCCGTCTCGATCCCCTTACCGATATCGTGGAGGAGGGCGCCCCGCTTGGCCACCTCGACGTCGCAGCCGATCTCCGAGGCGATCATCCCCGCGATGATGGCGACCTCCTTGGAGTGGGAAAGGACGTTCTGGCCGTAGCTCGTGCGGAAATAGAGCCGCCCGAGGCCGCGAATGCCGTCAGGATTCATGTTATGGATGCCAAGGTCGAAGAGGACCTTCTCGCCCTCCTCGTAGATCAACTGGCTTATCTCTTTCGTGACCTTCTGGACGACCTCTTCGATGCGCGCCGGGTGAATCCGGCCGTCGGCTATCAGGCGCTCGAGCGAGCGCCGCGCGATCTCCTTGCGCACGGGATCGAAGCAGGAGATCACGACCGCCTCAGGGGTGTCGTCGATGATGATATCGACCCCGGTGAGCGTCTCAAGGGTGCGTATGTTTCGCCCTTCGCGGCCGATGATACGGCCCTTCATCTCGTCGTTGGGTAGGCTCACCGACGTAACGGTGATCTCAGAGCTGATCTCCGTAGCCAGCCGCTGGATCGTGGTGACAAGAACGCTTCGCGCCTTCTTTTCCGCGGTCGTCTCGGCTTCTTGCTCTATCTTGTTGAGTACCACCTGCACATCATGCCGCGCCTCGTTCTCCATGGACTGCATGATGAGCTTCTTTGCATCGTCGGCGGAAATGCCCGCCACTCGCTCCAATTCCTGCCGCCATCGATCCTCCTCGGACGCCAGGAATGTCTCTTTCTCCGCTAGTTTCCTCTCACGGTCGATAAGGCTCTGCTTCTGTTTGTCCAGGGCAATTGCCTTGCGTTCTAGATTCTCCTCTTTCTGTAGCAATCGCTTGTCGAAGCGCTGTAATTCGTTCCTTCTTTCCCGCAGCTCATGTTCTTGCTGATTCCGCTCGCGAATCAGCTCATCCTTGGTTTCAAGAAGCAACTCCCTTTTTTTCGCTTCTGCTTCTTTGATTGCATCTTGACTCAAACGCGCCGCTTTCTGCTCGATGGACGAAAGCTGAAATCTGGCATAAAGCCAACGGATGGCCCAACCTAGAATCAAACCAGTGAGAGGAAGAATGACAAACACTATCCAGCTCATGGTCTTCCCCCACGTTAAAATGTCAGGCCCATTATACGGTTTGGCGAGTATTTGTCAAGAGATATATATCATCATGATACGTGGAGAGTCTCCGCAGCGTCCATCGCAGTCTGGCAGGCTTCCTCTATTCTGCCAGAGCAAGCATCGAAAGGAGGTAATCCTGAATGGAGCGTGAGGTGTCCTTCAAGCCGAAGAACAGATAGCCGCTGCTCCCTTCGAAGACGATGGGCAGATAGATGCTGCCCTTCATGAAACGGATGTCCTTCGCGGAGAGCTTGTCATCGAACGCCGGGACGCCGGTCGCCGGGACGCGAACGTAGACGAGCCGCCTTTTCGAGAGGAGGTGCACGTAGACCGGGTCATCGGATGGGAACGCGAGGGTGGAGGCCGTCCGCTCGTCCAGGCCGAGCGAATGGACGGTCGAAAGACCGCCTTCCGCGCTAAGAAGAATGGCGGCGTAGATCGCCTCCACGCTCTGGGAGGCACGCATGAGGGACTTCATCACACCGAGCTTGCTGGTCCGAAACTGCGCTCGAATCGCATCGTAGCGGAGCCCTTCGACAGTGATGACGTCGGCGATCGCCGCGGCGCGGGTACGGCGCCGCCCCTCGCCCGTCCCGCTCACCGCTCGGGAGCGGGACGCCATCCCGTCGAAGGTGAGCTCGACCGTAGGGATGGCGAGAAAACGCCCGAACTCATCCTCCCCTGCCACCGCCTGCGGCGGGGAGACCACCGACTCGACAAGGCTGCTGAAGTCGCTGTCTTCGGCGGACGGCGCTCCACGCACGATCTCTTCTCGGACCTTGAATAGACCGCCTTCGACGCCCACGGCTTCAGGTTGGTCAAACCTCATCGAAGATATGTCAGAAAGGGTGTAAATCTCGATGAACTTCTTGTTCGCGAGCAACGTGACCTGGGCCCCAAAATCGATGGGCGACTGGGGAACGGCTTCCTCCGCAAGCGTCTCGGTTCCCCCGAAGCCGTCGGCACCCGACCCTTCCGAAAGCTCCTCCACCGGCTCCAACTCCCCGATGGCGGCTTCCGAGGCTACCTCGATCGGCTGCGATCCGGTTTCCGCGCCCTCCTCCACCATCGTGAGCTCTTCAAGCGGCTCTTCCAGATCGAGGGGCGCAGTCTCCTCTACAAGCTCGGCGACCTCATCTTTCGGAACGGCAAGGGCCGCCGTCCGTTCGAAGGAGCTGGTGAATCCCCGCAAGAGGCTGAAACCGGAGGAGGCCGAGAGGAGCGTTCCCTCGCCGAGCACCGGCTCCCCCGCGAGGGAAAGCTCGTCGATCGCCTCCACTATCGAATCCATGAGGCGATGCGAGCCGACCCCGGCTGCCACCTCGAGCCGCTCTTCCTTGTGCACCGCCTCGCGCTCCGGGGGCCTCTCCATCTCGATGAGGATCTCTTCGACGGACTCGACCTCCTCGGCGGGCTCAACGAAGACATCAATATCGGCCAGCAGTTCCTCGCCATGGAAGATGGCTTCCAGGTCGAGCGCCTCGACCTCATCGAGGGCGGCCACGGCGAACTTCCGCCCCTCCGCCGGAAGCGCGGAGGCCGGCAATTCGGATGGACCCGCCTCGGCCGGCTGCAACTCCTCGATCTCGGCGGCTGCTACTTGCTTGTCGGGAAGAACCTCGACCTCCGACAGTCCAAGGTCGGCATACTCGTCAATCTCGCGTGGACCGGGCGACGATTGGACCGCTCCGGCTGCGGCTGCCGGCCCCGCCACGCTGCCTGCCTCGGCGGCCCCGGCCCTATCCGAGGCTTGAGGGAGAGGCACTTGGCTCACCGCGGCTGCTTCGGCCGGCCCCTCTTCGACCGGCGGCAGCTCCTCGAGAAACGCCTCCGGCACCTCTTCAACTCCGGGAACGGAAGGATTCGTCAATGGAGCTTCCGGGGCATGCTCCTCCTCGTCCTCGACCGGCTCTAGCTCGAAAATCTCCTCGTCCGCCGCCTCCACCGCTTCACTCGGCAGCTGCGTCGGCGGCAACGGAGCCGCCTGCATCTCCGGGCCCGCGACCCCTCGGGCCGTTTCCTCCTCTTCCACCGCCTCGAGCTCGGAGACCTCTTCGAGCTCCGCTGGCTCCTCCTCTTCCGGTTCCCCGCCTCGAGCCGGTTCGAGGCGCGGCGTCGAGACCTCGGCAGCGCTCACCGCTTCGCTCCCGCGAAGCCCCACCCCGCCCTGCACAACACGTTCCGGAAGGGCTTCCCGGAGGGGGAGCTTGAGCTCCGCCGAAGCGAGAACCCGCCTGATCGTCTCTTCCAGCCCCTTCACTTCAATCGGTGCCAGCTGCGCCTGCTCTACCCGCTTCCCAAGAACAGAGAGAATGTCCTCCCAGCTCTTGTCGATAAGCTTGTCGACTTCGAGCTCGCGCTCCTTGCTCAGCGAGCCGATGCCTTTCTTGATTTCGCGCTTCACCTCGAGGCTTCGCAGCTCGAGGTCCCGGTACCAGCGCGCCCAATCGATCTCCTGTCGGCTCTCCAAGTATCCCTTCAGAAAGCTGATCTGAAAGCGCTTGATGCGCTCCGAAAGCACCAGGAGCTTGTCCTGCCGCAGGTTCAGGATGAGGAACGCTATCAAGAACGTGGTGATGAAGATCGACCCGGAGAGGAGCATGCGCAGCGTAGGGTTGAGCGAAAACTCGCCCTGCGGCACCGTTGTCCCGATGAGACCTGCACTCTTCGACTGGGCCGTGAACAGAACGAGCTGGTTGCCGCTCGAGTCCTTGACCACCGGCCGCTCCTTGCCCACTGCCGAACTGCTCTCCCACTCCTTGGCCACGGCCGCGACGAGATTCGTCTCCTGCTCGGGATTCACATTGAGCAGAATCCCGCGGTCCGGAATGAGGGTGATGTCTTGACCGGCCGACAGAAGAGATCTCTTCACGAGATACTGCGCGAGATCCTCGGCGGAGACGTAGAAGATGGCGGTACCGCGACGCTCGCCAAGCGTATCGTAGGCGGGCAGACGATAGAGAAGCCGGCCGTCGCCGACTATCACCTTTCCATCCGATGGCCCCGCGAGCTCGAGCTGATTCGCCGGCAGGCTTCGGTCAGCCTGTGCCAAGGGTTTGTACGCGATCTGATACGTCGATTTCTGGAGGACGTCCGCAGGCAGGGTGCTGAAGTGAATGTTACCCCGGTCGTCGATGAACCTCACGAAGAGCAGCCCAGGGTAGTCGGCTTCGAGCTTCTGAAAGAGGTTGGCGCGGTTGAAAATGTCCTCGGCGCTCTGATTCGGGCTATAGATCCGCCGTATCGAGTCGTTCGACAAGACGGCCGCGAATCGGCTGTAGTTGGCTTGGTTGTAGCTGTCGATTGCGGTGCGGTCGGCGTCAAGGTTCGAGGAAAGAAGCGAACGGACCCGAGCGTCGTAGAAATTGGACTCGATGACCCGGAAGAGACCGGAGAAGGCAAAGAGCGAGAAGAGACTGAAGACTACCACAGCCACAAGCAGGCTGAGGGTGACTTTCTGTACCGCCTTCATAAGCGGGCCCTGGCTCTCTCCCTTCCGTCTATGATACACCCAATTGTACTAGTATCGGACAAGCTGCACCAGAATCGGAGGCCCTCGTGCGCTCGGGCACAAAAAAAGGGAGAGTCTCCTCTCCCCTCCGTGCCGCGTCGGCTCGCCTTAAGCCTTTGCAACTGCGGCCTTTTCCGTCTCGCCCTTCGGAGTCGCTTCGACCGCAGCCTCTCCCTTCTTTTCACGCTTCTTCCGCTCCCGGATTGTGCGGTCGACAAGCTCGAGGACAACCATCTCGGCGGCGTCTCCCCGCCTGCGCTTGAGCTTCAGAATTCGAGTGTAGCCGCCGGGCCGACTTGCGTAGCGCGGCCCAAGCTCCTTGAAGAGCTTCGCTAACACGGTCTCGTCGTGAATGCGGCGGGCGGCGATCCGGCGGTTGGAGACCGAATCGACCTTCGCGCGAGTGACCAGCTTCTCAGCGAGTCGACGGACTTCGAGCGCCTTCGCCTTGGTGGTGATCACCCGCTCGTAGCGGAAGAGCGAGATAACCATGTTCCTCTTCAGCGCCTTGCGGTGACCGGCCCGCCGCTCAAGCCTGTTGAAGCCAATTCTATGTTTCATCGTCGTCGTCCTCGTCCTTGTCCTCTACCTCGTCTTCGGGCCCCTTTTCCTTCGTCGCCGCGAGCTTTTTCGAGGTCTTCAGGACGCTGTAGTCGGTCATACCGAGGCTCAGGTTCCATTCCTTCAGCTTCTCTTTTATCTCAAGCAGCGATTTCTTGCCGAAGTTCCTTGTCTTAGCGATCTCGTCCTCGGTCTTCCGGGTTAGGTCTCCGATCGTCTTGATGTTCGCGTTCTTCAGGCAGTTACTTGAACGCACCGAGAGCTCAAGCTCCTCTACGGGAGTGTCGAGGACCTGCCGCACCCGCTCCTCCTCCTCGTCGATGTCCTCATCCCCACCGACGCTGTCCTCGTCGAAGTTGATGAAGATCGTGAAGTGGTCCTTGGCAACCTTCGCAGCCTCTGCCACGGCGTTCTCGGGGCTGATCGTCCCATCGGTCCAAACGTCGAGAATGAGCTTGTCGTAATCGCTGCGGTGACCGACACGGGTGTTCTCGATGGAAAAGGCCACCTTCTTTACTGGAGAGAAGACCGCGTCAATCGGGATTGTCCCCACCACCTCGACGTACTTTTCGTTGGTCTCGGACGGAACGTAGCCCCGACCCAGATCGATCTGGAGCTCGAGGTCGATGTTGGCCTTCTCCATCAGGGTCATGATCTTGAGATCCTTGTTTATGACCGTGATATCGTTGTCCTTCTCGAGGTCCTTCCCGGTAAGCGTCCCTTTCCCTTTGCACTCCACTAATATCGTCTTCTGTTCCACATCATCGGGCAGCCTGATCTGCAGCAGCTTGAGATTCGCGATGATCTCCGGGGTGTCTTCGACCACCTCCGGTATCGCCTCATACTCGCTTGAGATGATGTGGGGCGTGTTATCGGCGTCGTAGCTCGTGACCTTCACCGCGGTCACGGCATAGCCCTGTATTGACGAGAGCAGAATTCGGCGCAGGGTATTGCCGATCGTCGTGCCGTATCCCCGTTCGAATGGATATGCGATGAAACGACCGCTATTGCCATCGACCTCGCTGTGCTCGAACGTTATCCCCTTCGGCCTCTTAAATCCCTTCAATAGGTTTCGTCGTGCCATCTATTTATTCCTTACCCCAATACCAAATGATCGACCCCCTCACGCTACACGCGTCTGCTCTTGCGGGGCCGGCAACCATTATGGGGAATCGGGGTCATGTCCTTGATGGTCTTTACCCACAGGCCAAGCGTGCCAAGAGAACGAATGGCGGACTCGCGCCCCACCCCCGGGCCCTTGACGTAGACGTGTACCTCGTGAAGCCCGGAGTCCAGAGCCTTCTTTGCTGCGGCCTCCGCGGTCGTCTGCGCCGCATAGGGAGTCGACTTCTTGGCGCCTCGGAATCCGAGACCGCCGGCGCTCGCCCACGAAATCGTGTTTCCGGTCAAGTCGGTAATGGTCACGATGGTGTTGTTGAAGGTCGCCTGGATATAGACATTCCCTTCGTGAACTGTCCGCTTTTCCTTCTTCTTCTTAACCTTGGCCAATTGCTATTCTCCTAAACCGTTGGAATTCCAACCTTAGCGACCCTTGGCGGCAAATGGGCATCTTGTCCGATCGTGGGCCGGCGGTCCGAGCCCGCCGCAGCCTCACCCCGTGCAAAACGCTCCCCGCTGCCTACACTGCCTTCTTCTTGTTGGCGACGGTCTTCTTCTTTCCCTTCCGCGTTCGTGCGTTGGTTTTGGTCCGCTGACCGCGCACGGGAAGACCCTTGCGATGCCGGAGGCCGCGATAGCATCCGATGTCCATGAGCCGCTTGATGTTCAGCGCGACCTCGGTGCGAAGGCGCCCCTCCACCTTGTAGTCATTCTCCAGGACCTTTCGAAGCTGATTGACCTCGTCGGCCGAAAGATCGTTCATCTTCGAATCCGGGTTGACCCCCGTCTCGCCACAAATCTTCAGCGCCGACGACCGCCCGATTCCGTAGATGTAGGTAAGTGCAATCCTGGCGGCCTTGTTCGGCAGGTCTACTCCTGCGATACGTGCCATAACTTCACCCCTATCTCTGTCTCTGTTTGTGTTTCGGATTCGAGCAAATGATTCGCAGCACCCCGTGCCGGCGGATCACCTTGCATTTGTCACACAGCGGTTTGACGCTGGCTCGCACTTTCATTCGTCGTATCCCCCTCTCGAACCGCTATTCACCGGCTTCACCTACAGGTTCCGGGACCTGATCCGTCCCTTCTTCACGAGCCCCTCATGATGATGCATCCGCAAATGTCCCTCAATCTGCGCCATCGTGTCGAGATCGACCCCTACGATGATCAACAGCGAGGTACCTCCCATCAGGTAAGCCACCTGCACCGGGAAATTGAAGAAGTGCTGCACGAGGGTCGGGATCACTGCGATGAAGGACAGAAAGAGCGCTCCCGGCAGGATGATCCTGCTCAAGATCCTGTTTAGGTATTCCTCCAGCTTGTCGCTCCGGATCCCGGGAACCGAGCCTCCGTTTTCCCGAATCTGCTTCGAGATCTCGATCGGATTGAGAGTCACCTGCGTGTAGAAATAGGCGAAGAAGATGATCAAGAGCGCGTAGATGATGACGTACGGCGCGCCGCCGGGCTGCAGCCAGTAGGAGAGCTCTCCGAGCCAATTGACCCGCTGCCCCAGGCTTTGCGCGATCTGAATCGGGAAGGTAAGCACGGAGGAAGCGAAAATGACCGGGATAACCCCCGACGGATTGATCTTGAACGGAATGTAGGTGCTCTGCGCTCCGTACATCCTTCTCCCCACCACTCGCTTTGCATAATGGACGGGTATCTTTCGCTGTCCTTGCTGCTCGATGATGACAAGCGCGACCACGCCCACGAACATCGCTAGCACGAGAATGACGAAAACCGGGTTCAGCTCTTTCGCGCGCACCCGATCAACGAGCTCGACAAAGGCGTTTGGCATGCGCGCTACGATTCCCGCGAAGATGATGAGAGAAATCCCGTTTCCGACTCCGCGCTGCGTGATCTGCTCGCCCATCCACATCAGGAACATCGTTCCGGTAGTAACCGTAAGCATCGCGAGAAGCGTGTACGGCAGCCGTGCCATCGTTATTGCGTCGGGAATCTGATTTGCATAGATAGTGACAGTGTACGATTGGATGAGACAGACAAATATCGTCCCGATTCTTGTCCACCGGTGGATCTTCTTCTTGCCTCCCTCCTCCTCCTGGATCTTCTTCAGACGCGGGAACACGACGACCAAGAGCTGCATGATGATCGACATCGAGATGTAGGGCATGATCCCGAGCATGAAGACCGAGAAATTCAGGAAGGCCCCGCCCGAGAAGAAGTTGAGGTACTCGATGATTCCGGCGCCCGCGCCCTGCTGAGACGCAAAATAGAGGCGCAGGGCAGCGAGATCGATTCCCGGTATGGGAAGGATCGCCCCCAGCCGGAAGATGACCAAGACGAGAGCCGTAAAAATAAGCCGATCGCGAAGGTCCTTGATCCGAAGAATATCCAAGAAGGGATTGCTCGCCATCTATCTACCCTTTCTTTTCCACCGGCTCAATCGTCCCGCCTGCGGCTTCGATCTTCGCCCGTGCACCGGCGGAAATCTTCTCGATAGCGAACGTGAGCTTCTTGTCAAGATCGCCCTTGGCGAGAATCTTGACCGATTCGGCGCTTCCCTTCAGAAGCTTCTTCTCGCGAAGGCTCTCCTCGCTCACCACCTCGCCCGCGGCGAAATGCTTGCTTATCTCGCCAAGGTTCACGATCCGAACGGATTCCTTGAAGAGATAGTTGGAAAACCCGCGCCGAGCGATCCGGCGGTACAGCGGCATCTGCCCGCCCTCGAAGCCGGGCCGGACCCCGCCGCCTGCGCGGGAGTTCTGTCCCTTATTCCCGCGGCCGGCGGTGCCGCCCCTGTTCGAGCCGGGACCCCGCCCGATTATCCGCTTCTTTTTCGTGGCTCCCTTGGGAGCGCGCAGCTGTTCCATGGTTACTCGATCTCCTCAACCCGAACAAGATGGGACACGGTGCGAGCCATCCCCAAATGGGAAGGGCTCGCCTCGTGCTCCACAACCTGGTCGATCTTGCGTAAGCCCAGCGCCCGGACCGTCTTGCGATGACTCGGCAGCGAACCGATCACGCTCCGAATCAATTGGATGCGAATCCGCTTTGCCATCGCATTAGCCCCACATTTCCTTCAGCGACTTGCCGCGGCTGTGAGCCACTTGGCGCGCATCGAGGAGGTTCTCCAATCCGTTGAAAACGGCTTTGACGATATTCATGTTGTTCTTGGAGCCGAGCGACTTGCTCAGGATGTCACTCACTCCGCCTGCCTCCATGATTGCGCGCACCGCGCCGCCTGCGATAACTCCCGTTCCCGGTGTAGCCGGCTTGATGACCACCGAGGCGCTCTTGTACTTGCCGATGATCTCATGGGGGAGTGTGCCGCGCTTCACGGGGATGGTAACCAGGGCCTTTTTCGCCTTCTCGATGCTCTTGCGAATGGCCTCGGAAACATCGTTCGCCTTGCCGAATCCGTACCCCACATTCCCCTTGCCGTTTCCCACGACCACGAGCGCAGAGAATGAGAAGCGGCGACCGCCCTTCACAACCTTCGCCACGCGATTCAGCCGGATCAGCTTTTCAACGAATTCCTTGTCTCCGTCCCGGTCGCGGTCCCGCCGGCCGCCACGTCCCTCGCGTCGATCGTGAGTCTCGCGCGGCGCGCGGGTCTCTCGCGGCTCTTGAGTCTGGGGTCCGCTCTGAACCTTCTGTTCGTTCTCTTCCACCGTCTCCCCCTACAGCTTAATCCCGGCTTTTCGTGCGCCCTCGGCAACGGCCTTCACCACACCATGATAGATGTACCCGTTCCGATCGAAGACGACGGCCTGGACGTTTCGCTCCTTGAGCCTCGCTCCGATCGCCTCCCCGAGCTTTTCAGCGTTGGCGAGGTTCGGCTTAAGACTCGAAAGCTCCTTCTCGACATCAGCGGCGCTTGCAATAGTCAGGCCTTTGGCGTCGTCAATGACCTGCACATAGAGGTGGCGATTGCTTCGAAAGACGCTCATTCGCGGTCGATCCGAAGTGCCCATGATCTTCTTCTTGATCCGGAACTTTCTCTTTAGACGGCGGCGCCGTTTGTCCAGTATCCTGTTCATCTTCGCCCCTTACTTGACGCCCGACTTGCCGACCTTCCGGCGGATGGTCTCGTTGTCGTAGCGAATACCTTTGCCCTTGTACGGCTCCGGCAGACGCAGCTTGCGAATCTCGGCACTCACCTGCCCGACCTTTTCCCGATCGGCTCCCGTCACCACGATTCTAGTTCCCTGGTCCACGGTGATGGCGATCTCATTGTCAAACATGTACTCGATCGGAATCGAATAGCCAAGGTTCAGAACAAGGCTCCTGCCCTTGACCTCCGCGCGGTAGCCGACACCGTTAATAATGAGGACCTTCGTGAACCCGGTCGTGACCCCTGTCACCATGTTCGCAAGAAGCTTGCGGTACAGTCCATGATAGGCGTTGCCCTGCTTGCTTTCATCTTTGCGCTCGACCCGAGCTCCGTCCTTTTCCACGGAGACCGCGACCCCTCGGACGAGTTCGCGAACGAGCTTTCCCTTCGGCCCCTCCACGGTTATCGTGCTCCCCGCGACGCTTACCTTCACTCCGTTCGGAATGGCTACCGGCAACTTCCCAATTCTTGACATACGCTCGCTCCCCTACCACACCGAGCAGATGATCTCGCCGCCCACCCTTTTCTCCGCCGCCTTGCGGCCGGTGGTAACGCCGGACGAGGTCGAAACAATGAGAGTTCCATAACCGTTGTACACCCTGGGCATCTTTCGATATCCGGCATAGATCCGGCGCCCCGGAGTCGAGACGCGCGACAGTCCGTGGATTGTCGGCTTCATTGTCTCGTCATACTTCAGGAAGACCCGAATGAGACTGTGCCCGTCCTGGCTGATCTTCTTGAAGTTCTTGATGTACCCCTCGTTCTTGAGGATCTTCACGACTTCAAGCTTCAACTTCGAAGTGAGAATATCTACTTTATCGAAGCGCGCAGCGTTCGCGTTTCGAATTTTCGTCAGCATGTCTGCAAGAGGATCGCTAACTGCCATCTCTATCTCCCTACCAGCTGGACTTCGTAACTCCAGGGATCAACCCCTCGCTCGCGTACTTCCGAAAGCAGATTCTGCACATCTCGAACTTCCGCATGTATCCTCTCGATCGACCGCAAACCCTGCACCGGTGGACCTTCCGGGTGCTGAACTTCGGTTTTCGCTTGGCCTTTTCGATCATCGCTTTTCGGGCCATCAATGACTCCTTATTTCCGGAATGGCATACCGAGCTTGGCGAGGAGGCTCCGTGCCTCTTCGTCGGTCCTCGCCGTTGTGACTATCGCGACGTTCAAGCCGCTGACGCGCTCGATCTTGTCATAATCGATCTCGGGGAAAATGATCTGCTCGGTCACTCCCAGTGAGTAGTTGCCGTGACCGTCGAAGGCATTCGGATTTACACCCCTGAAGTCCTTGACACGGGGGAGGGCCACGTTCATCAATCGATCAAGGAACTCCCACATCCGCGCCCCGCGCAGCGTCACCTTTACGCCAATCTCCACTCCGTCCCGAAGCTTGAAATTGGCAATCGATTTGCGTGCCTTTGTCTTCAGCGCCTTTTGCCCGGTGATCTGCTCGATCTCCTTCACCGAGGCGTCCAGGAGCTTCTTGTTCACGAGTGCCTCGCCGACCCCCGCGCTGACTATTACCTTTTCCACGCGCGGTATCTGCATGGGCGAGCTATACCCGAACTCCTCACGCAGCTGCGATGCGATTTTCTCGTTGTACCGGCGTTTGAGCGTCGGAACGTATCCCGTTGTTGCCGTGCTCATGTCAGTGGCTCCCCGCATTTCCGACAGATTCTCACCTTGGCGTCACCGTCTCGCTTGAAGCCTATCCGCGTCGGGCCGCATCTCTTGCAGAGGATCATCACGTTCGAGACATCGAGCGGCGCCTCGATGTCGATGATTCCAGGCTTGTCGGTCTGCTTTCGCTTCTTCAGCGCCTTCTTCACCATGTTGATACCGTGGATATATACGCGGCCCTTGTCGCGATCGACACGCAGCACCCGACCGCTCTTGCCCTTTTCGCGTCCGGCGATAACCCTGACTGAGTCGTCCTTCTTCAGCTTCACCCCGCCCTCGCGGACGAGGTCTTTTCGTCCCATGTATGCCATTGCTTTCCGTACCTTCCCTGCAGACTACAGGACCTCGGGCGCAAGGGAAACGATCTTCATATAGGCCCCCTCGCGCAGCTCCCGCGCAACCGGGCCAAAGATGCGCTTCCCACGCGGGTTTCCGCTCGCATCCATGAGCACGCAGGCGTTGTCATCGAAGCGAATGTAGGTTCCATCCTTGCGGCGATATTCCTTGCTCACCCGCACGACCACTGCGCGCTGGACGTCGCCCTTCTTGATTGCCCCATGCGGCAAGGCATCCTTGACCGCCACTACGATCATATCCCCGACCCGAGCGTACTTACGCCTCGTGCCCCCGAGCACCTTGATACACTGCACCAGCTTAGCGCCACTGTTGTCGGCGACGTTCAGAAAGGTCTCCTGCTGAATCATTGTTCTTCACCCCGCTACTTGGCGCGCTCGACAATCTCCTGGAGCCGCCACCGCTTTTCCTTGCTCATCGGTCGCGCCTCCACGATCCTGACAGTGTCCCCCACGTGCGCCTCGTTCTTCTCGTCGTGGGCCTTTACCCTCTTGGAGTAGGTGACGTACTTCTTGTAGAGGTGATGCAATTTGCGCGTCGTGATCTTCACAACGATGGTTTTCGCCATCTTGTCGCTCATGACCTCACCCGTGAAAACCCTCTTGCCCGTGCTCTTCTTCTGCCCAGCCTCAGCTTCCACGTCCTACTCCTATTTCTTCTGCTGCCTGATCCCGAGGGCATACTCGTGGATGATCCCGTTCAATCTCGCGATACTCCGCCGGAGATTGCGCTTCTCGAGCGGGTTATCCACGTGGTGAACGACCATGTTGAAGCGAAGATCGAGGAACTTCTTCTTGAGCTCCTCTCGCTTGGTCAAGAGCTCGGCGTAGCCCAGCTCCTTGAATGAATCCTTCATCTCTCACCCCAACTCCCGACGGGCGACGACCTTAGACTTGACGGGGAGCTTGCTCGCCGCCAGCGTCATTGCGTCCTGCGAAAGCTTCGCGTCAACTCCCGACATCTCGAACATGATCGTTCCCGGCTTCACGGGCGCAACCCAGTACTCGGGGTTGCCCTTTCCCTTGCCCATGCGCGTCTCTGCAGGCTTCTTGGTGTAGGGCATGTCCGGGTAAATGCGAATCCAGACCTTGCCGCCGCGCTTCACATGGCGAGTCATAGCGATACGGGCCGCTTCGATCTGACGGTTCGTGATCCACTTGGCCTCGAGGGCCATGAGGCCGAAGTCGCCGAACGAAACCCGATTCCCTCGTGTCGCCTTTCCCGTGAGCCCCGCGGATTTCCGCTGTTTCTTGCGGTATTTCGTCTTTGCAGGACTAAGCATTTACCCTGTCACTCCTCGGAGCGCGCTCCTTCCTCTGTTTCTTGACGAGCAAGCCGGCGTCTTCCTTCTGGTCCCGGCGGAAGACCTCGCCGTTGAAGACCCAAACCTTCACGCCGATCGTCCCGAAGGTCGTCTCGGCGGTCGCAAAGCCATAGTCAATCGCTGCCCTCAAGGTATGAAGGGGGACGCGGCCGTCCTTGTACTGCTCCATGCGCTTCATCTCGCTGCCGCCAAGGCGCCCGGAAACCTGAACCTTCACACCCTGGACCCCCGCCTTCAGGGCGCTGGAGACTGCCATCTTCAACGCGCGGCGGAATGAGCCGCGCGCTTTCAACTGGCGCGCGATGTTCAAGGCAATCAGCTGGGCATCGATCTCGGGTCGCTTGATCTCTTTGATCTTGAGCTGAATCTTCTTGCCCGCCACCGTTTGGAGCCGGCTGCCGATCTTCTCGATGTTCGTACCCTTCGACCCGATAATGATGCCGGGCCGAGAGGTGTGGACAACTATCGTCACCCGCTGCGGGTGACGGATGATTTCCACGTCCGCGATGTCGGCGCCCTTGGTTTCCGGGCAGGTAAGAATCGTCTTGCGGATCGCGAGATCCTCATGAAGCGTATTGGCATACTCGCGCGGGTCCACAAACCACTTTGACTTCCACGACGTGTTGATGCCGAGCCGAAGTCCGTACGGATTTACCTTCTGTCCCACCTTAGTCCCCCGATGCGGCGATTTCGTCAATAACGACCGAGACGTGGCACATCCGCTTGAGCAGAATGTCACGCTTACCGTGAGAACGAGCCCACACCCGCTTCATGCGCGGGCCGTCGTCGATAAGCAGCTCCTTGACGTAGAGCATGTCTTCATCGAGATTCTTATTCTGCACCAGGGCGTTGGCTGCGGCCGACTGCAGCACCTTTCGCAGGAACCGCGCTCCCTTTTGCGGAAAGCTCTCGAGAATCGCTACCGCCTGTGTGTAGGGCTTGCGCCGAATATTGTCCGCCACTCGCCGCATCTTGTCGGGCGCAATGAGAAGGTGATGAGCGCTTGCCTTATAGCCTTTCTTTGCTTCCATGCCTTTCGCCTACTTCTTGACCGCTTTCTTGTCCGACCCGGCATGTCCCCGGAAGATGCGGGTCGGCGCGAATTCGCCAAGCTTATGACCCACGAGATTCTCAGTGACGTAGACAGGCACCCAGGTCTTGCCGTTGTAGACGGAGATGGTAATGCCGACCATCTCGGGGATGATCGTCGAGTGGCGAGAGTAGGTCTTGATCATTCGCTTCTCCCCCACCTTCCCCATCTCCACGACCCGCTTGTAGAGCTTCTTCTCGATGAACGGACCCTTCTTGATTGACCTAGCCACCTTCTGCTCCTACTTCCGTCGCTTCACGATGAACTTGCTCGACAGCTTTCGCTTATTGCGGGTCTTGTAGCCGCGGGTGGGCCGGCCCCACGGAGTGACCGGATGCCGTCCTCCCGAGGTCTTCCCCTCTCCGCCGCCGTGCGGATGGTCGTGAGGGTTCATCGCAACGCCTCGCGTGGTAGGCCGCACGCCCATCCATCGGCGGCGCCCCGCTTTGCCGAGCGAGACATTCATGTGATCGCCGTTGCCGACCTCGCCGAGGGTCGCATAGCAGCTCTTGAAAACCATCCGCATCTCGCCGGAGGGCAGCCGTAAGGTCACGTAGTCGCCCTCTTTGGCCACGATGGTTGCGCCGGTCCCCGCGGAGCGAACGAGCTGGACGCCGCGCCCCAGGGTGAGCTCGACATTGTGAACGGTCATACCAACCGGAATGCTATCCAAGGGAAGCGCGTTCCCGATCTCGATCGGCGCAGCCGGTCCGCTCACCAGAGTCCGGCCGACCGTTAGCCCCTTCGGTGCGAGAATGTAGCGCTTGTCGCCGTCCTTGTAGACGATCAGGGCGATGTTCGCGGAGCGGAAGGGATCGTACTCGATCGTGGCAACCTTTCCGGGAACTCCGACCTTGTCGCGACGGAAATCGACCTCTCGATACCGCCTCTTGTGGCGCCCGCCCTTGTGCCAAACGGCAATCCGCCCGCCCGCACCTCGGCCGGCGCTGAAAGAGCGCCCCTTGGACAGAGCCTTGATCGGCTCGGTCGAAGTGATCTCCTCGAAGCTCAATATCGTCGTAAACCTGAGGTTCGAGGTCCTCGGTTTGAATGTCTTAATTGCCACTTGCTTCCCCCTGCCTGCGCTGCCCTGTCGGGCTCACGGCCGCCATCAGCCGCCCTCGAAAACGTCGATCTTATCAGTTCCCTTGAGCGTGATGATCGCCTTCTTCCAGCTCGAAGTTCGTCCCGAGTGGAGGGCAGCCCTCGACCGGGAGGATCGCGGCTTCGGTTTCACGGTCATGATATGACAGGCGAGCGGCTTCACCGCGAAGAGCTCCTTGATCGCCTGCATGACTTCGAGCTTGTTCGCCCGGCTGTCCACGCGGAAGGCGTACTTCTTCACCTTCGCCTCGCGCATCGCGTTGGTCTTTTCAGTGAGGACCGGCGCGATGATAATCTTGTCAGGTTGCATGCTTGGCCTCGCTCGCCGCGGCCGCGTAGAACTCGTTCAGCTTGCGTGCCGCGGTTTCCAGAAGGATGATGCTGCGACCGTAATAGAGATCGTGGGCGCAAAGCCGGTTGTACGACAGGAAGGTGAGCCACGAAAGATTCCTCCCCGCGCGTCTCACCATCCCGTCCTCACCGCCGAGCACCAGCACGGAGCGCTCTCCATCGCCGAGCTTGTTCAGGATCGACAAGAGGTCCTTCGTCCTTCCCGACTCGACGGTGAAGTCCTCCACCACCTTCAGCCGCTCCTCTGCCACCTTCATGCTGAGGATCGATTTCATCGCGAGGCGCTTGATTTTCCGCGGTGTGGTATAGCTGTAGTCCCGCGGCCTCGGTCCGAAGATGATGCCGCCGCCAACCCAGAGCGGAGAGCGCTTGTGGCCCGCCCGCGCATGACCCGTTCCCTTCTGGGCCCACGGCTTGGCGCCGCTTCCCTTTACCTCGGCACGGGTCTTCGTCGAAGCGGTCCCCTGCCGCCGGTTGGCCAGCTCGTTACGGATCGCGTAGAAGATCGATCCCCGGCTCACCTTGCAGCTGAAGACCTCGTCGGCGAGCTCGATGTCTCGGACCGGCTCCCCTTGTATCGAATACACCTTCGCGTTCATCGCCCGCCCCTACCTCTTCTTCGCTTGCGTCACGACCACCAGACTCTCGCGCGTCCCGGGGATCGCGCCCTTCACCAGAAGGGCCTTGTTCGCGGCGTCGATCCGAACGACCCGCAGGTTCTGAACCGTGGTGCGGTCGCCGCCCATCCTTCCCGGCATTCGCGTGCCAGGGAGGGTATGGCCGGGGAAGGTGTTCATTCCCGTCGAACCGTTCTCCCGATGAAACTTGGCGCCGTGCGCGCCCGGCCCGCCGTGAAAACCGTGCCGCTTCATGACTCCCTGGTAGCCCTTGCCTTTGGACACGCCCCGCACGTCGACGAACTCGAGATTCTGAAACAGGTCGACGCCCAGACTGTCTCCTATGTTCGCGTCCTGGTCGAAGTCGCGGATCTCGAGAAGAAAGCGCTTGGGCGTGATCTTGTCTCCGAACTGTCCGGCGTAGGGTTTCGTGATTCGGCTCTTCTTCTTGTCGACCGAGCCAAGAACCAGGGCGCTGTAGCCGTTCTTGTCAGCCACCCGCTTCTGCACGACCACATTGTCCTCGATATGAATGACGGTCACCGGAATGAGAACGCCCTTCTCGTCAAACACCTGCGTCATTCCGACCTTCCGGCCGATGAGACCTACCATCTTCCTTCCACCTTGAGCCTTACTGCTTGATCTCGACGTCCACGCCAGCGGGCAGCTCGAGCCTCATGAGCGCGTCCATCACCGCCGAGGAGGGTTCGAGGATGTCAATCAGCCGCTTGTGCGTGCGCATCTCGAATTGCTCGCGCGACTTCTTATTGACATGGGGAGACCGCAAGACCGTGTACTTGTTGATGCGCGTCGGCAATGGGATCGGTCCCGCCACCTTCGCGCCCGCCTTTGCCACGGTCTGGACGATTGCCTTCGCGCTTTGATCGATCAGCTCGACGTCGAAGCCGCGCAGCCTCACCCGGATTCTGTCCCTGGCCATCATTCCTCCAAAAAATAGGTCCCGCCGCCCGCGGGCAGTGGGACCCACCCTTTCACTCTACGATCTCGGTAACCTGGCCGCTTGCGACGGTGCGGCCGCCCTCGCGGATTGCGAAGCGCAGCCCCTTCTCCATCGCGATCGGATGAATGAGCTCGACGTTGACTTCGGTGTGATCGCCCGGCATGATCATCTGCTTCTCTGCGGGGAGCGTGACCGTCCCGGTGATGTCGGTCGTCCGGAAGTAGAACTGAGGCCGATAGCCGCTAAAGAACGGCGAGTGGCGCCCTCCCTCTTCCTTGGTCAGGCAGTAAATGCTTCCCTTGAACTTCTTGTGCGGGGTGATGGAACCCGGCTTCGCAAGGACCTGCCCACGCTCGACGTCGTTCTTCTCAATGCCGCGGAGGAGGGTACCGATGTTGTCGCCCGCCTGCCCCTGATCGAGGAGCTTGTTGAACATCTCGACGCCCGTTACTACCGTGCTCTTGGTGTCGCGAATGCCGACGATCTCGACAGTGTCGCCGACCTTCACGATTCCGCGATCCACTCTTCCGGTGACGACGGTTCCTCGTCCCTGAATTGAGAAGATGTCTTCGATCGGCATCAGGAAGGGCTGATCGATGGCACGCACCGGCAGCGGGAAGTAGGAGTCCATGGCCTCCAGGAGCTCTTTGATGCACTTGGTCTTGCTCTCATCGTCCGGATGCTCCATGGCCTCAAAGGCCGATCCCTTGACGATAGGCGTCGTGTCACCGGGGAAGCCCTGGCTGTTGAGAAGATCCTTGATCTCCTGCTCGACCAGCTCGATAAGCTCCGGGTCGTCCACCTGATCGGTCTTGTTCAAGAAGACAAGAATGGAGGGCACGCCCACCTGACGGGCCAGAAGCACATGCTCGCGGGTCTGCGGCATGACGCTGTCCGGCGCCGAAACAACGAGGACCGCTCCGTCCATCTGGGCGGCGCCCGTGATCATGTTCTTGATATAGTCGGCATGTCCGGGGCAGTCCACGTGGGCATAGTGCCGTTTGTCGGTCTGATACTCCACGTGACGGGTATTGATGGTGATGCCGCGCGCCTTTTCCTCGGGCGCGTTGTCGATATCTTCGTACTTCATCACCTTATCGCCGTACAGCCTTCCGCAGTACATGGTGATTGCGGCAGTGAGGGTCGTCTTTCCATGATCGACATGGCCGATCGTACCAACGTTAATGTGTGGCTTCGTCCTTTCAAACTTTTCCTTAGCCATCATCTCCTCCTTGTGATAATCTCACACGGTCCATACAGACCAACGTTAGACGGGAAGGACAGAACAACGCTCCCTCGCCCGTTCTCAAAACCCGTAGCGTAGCCCATGGCCACAGGGAAGCCGCTTGGCATCCCGATAACCACGCTCCTGACCGGGTTCGCAACAAACAATGTCCGCTCTCGGTCCCATGCCACGGGGAGCCACGAGAGCGCTCCTGACCGTTTGGTATGTCTCTCGACTGGATTTAGGTAGGATGGACAGCCATGCAGAGCGAGCTATCGGCCCGCTTTTCATACTATTGCGTTATCAACAACAGCACGCCGGCTTGCACCACCTTACCATCCTGCAGCCGCCCCTCCGGGACCGCCGCCCATTCACGTTCAAGGATGATTGGTTTGGCCAAACAAGCCCTTGATCCTTACCGTTACAAGCGACTACTATACTCGATTGTCTTCAAAGGTTCAAGTACCCAGCGCGAAAACAAACGAGTCGTTACCACCGGTAGTGCGCGAAGGCCTTGTTCGCTTCGGCCATCCGGTGCGTGTCCTCCTTCTTCTTGAAGGCGGTGCCGGTGTTGTTGAACGCGTCCAGAAGCTCCGCCGCAAGCTTGTCACCCATCGATTTGCCGCCGCGGTCGCGGGCTGCCTGAATGATCCAGCGCATCCCGAGGGCCTCGCGCCTCTTGTCGCGGATCTCGATGGGGACCTGATAGGTGGAGCCTCCCACGCGGCGAGACTTCACCTCCACCAGGGGCTTCACGTTTTCGATCGCTTTCAGGAAGACCGCAAGCGGCTCTTCCTTGCTCTTGGCCTTCAGCCCCTCAAAGGCATCATAGACGATTCGGGTACAGATCGACTTCTTGCCATGGACCATCATCCGGGTGATGAATTTCGCCACGACGAGGCTCCCGTACCTCGCGTCGCCCACCATCTCGCGCTTCGGCGCTTCCTTTCTTCTTGACATCTGCGGTGATCCTCTTTTTGCGCGCCGCTTACGCCTTCGGCTTCTTGGCTCCGTACTTGGAGCGTCCGCGCTTGCGGTCCTCTACCCCGAGAGTGTCCTTCGCGCCGCGAATAATGTGATAGCGGACGCCGGGGAGATCCTTCACTCGTCCACCTCGAATGAGAACAACCGAGTGCTCTTGGAGGTTGTGGCCAATCCCGGGGATGTAGGCGGTTACTTCAATTCCATTCGAAAGGCGTACCCGCGCCACTTTGCGCAGCGCTGAGTTCGGCTTCTTCGGCGTGACCGTCATGACGCGCGTGCACACCCCTCGTTTCTGCGGGCAAGAGGATAGCGCCGGCGCCTTGGTCTTGGCGGTGGCTTTCTCGCGCCCCTTACGGACAAGCTGATTTATCGTCGGCATCGGTTAGAAAGACTCCTCATACTGATCGGTGATTGAAATAGGTCCCGCCACTGTAGCAAGGCGGGACCTGACTGTCAAGCGCCGGTAGGGCGGCCTGAGTCGACCGCCCTACTCTTCGCTCTTCTCTTCCTCGGCCGTCGCCGCCGCGACGGTCTCGGCCTCGGGCTCGGCTTCCACATCCATGTCGACGTCGCCCTCGTATTGAGTCGCTTCCTCTCGCTCCCTCGCAGCCTTGCGGGCCTCGAGGATGCTCTGGATCGAGGCGTCGAGATCCTCACTCGTCTCGTCAAAGAGCTTGATGTTGCGATAGATCCTCTTGCCGGTCCCTGCGGGGATGAGATGGCCGATAATGATGTTCTCCTTCAATCCCCTGAGCTCGTCCACGCTCCCTGCTATCGCGGCATTGGTAAGCACCTTGGTCGTCTCCTGGAAGGAGGCCGCCGACAGGAAGGAATCGATATTGAGCGAGGCTCGGGTAATCCCGAGGAGGAGCGGCCGAGCGACCGCGGGCTGACCGCCCTCGCGCATCACCCGCTGGTTTTCCTCGTGGAATTTGTATTTGTCGACATGGTGCCCATAGATGAAGTTCGTGTCGCCGACGCGGACTATCTCAACCTTGCGCATCATCTGGCGAATGATGACGCCTATGTGCTTGTCGTTGATGTTCACGCCCTGGAGCCGGTAGACCTCCTGGATCTCATCGACGAGCCAGCCCTGAAGGGCATTTTCCCCGAGGATATGGAGAATATCGTGGGGATCGGTCGCCCCGTCGCACAGCGGCTCGCCGGCGACGACGTCGTCGCCGTCACGCACGAGGAGGTGCTTGCCCATCGATACGAAGTGCTTGGTCTCCCTTCCATAGGTGTCTTCCACCACGATGACCCGTTTGCCCTTGGCGATCCCCTTGAACTTCACCTTTCCGCTGATGAGGGCAAGTACCGCGGGATTCTTCGGGCGACGAGCCTCGAAGAGCTCACCTACCCTCGGTAGGCCTCCCGTGATGTCGCGGGTCTTTACGCTCTCCTTAAGGAGCTTGGCGAGAGTGCGCCCTCTGTTCACCTTGTCCCCCTGCTCGACGCTCAGATAGGCAGCGCCAGGCAGGAAGTAGGTAGCGAGATCATTGCCTTTGCCGTCGGTGATGACCATCCGCGGCTGGAGGCTTTCGAGCGAAAACTCGGTTATCTTCTTCTCGATGTTGCCCGTGTCCTCGTTTATCTCTTCCTTAAGCGTGGTACCGAGGACTATGTCCTCGAACTTCACGATTCCGTCCACCTCGGAGATGATCGGCTCGGAGAAGGGATCGAAGACCGCGATCGACTCCTGGGCCTCGACTATGTCGCCGACCTTCTTGAGCAGGGCCGAACCGTTTCGAACCTCGATCTTCTGGTCTTGGGCGATGAGGAGAATCTCTTTGCCGCGGATGGAGACATAGGCAACGTCAGTCGTCTTTATCTCCTCCTTGCCGCGCTTCACGATGGTCTCGCCGGTGATGACCCGCTGGCCGTCGGTAACGAGCACCTTGTCCCGCGGCTCCTCGGGGATTCGCTTTAGGATCTTCGACACGATGAGATGGCCCTTCCGCGTGAAGAGCACCTCGCCGTTCTCGAGCTTAACCGTGTTGCCGACAACCTGCTTCACGAGTATCGGATACTTCAGGTAGATCCGGTTCTCCTCGCTCACCTTCGTCGCAGCCCCTCCAATATGGAAGGTTCTCATCGTGAGCTGGGTTCCCGGCTGGCCGATCGATTGGGCCGCGATGATCCCGACCGCCTCGCCGATCTCGACGGAGCGATTGGTAGCGAGATTTCTTCCGTAGCACTTGCGGCAGACGCCATGCTTCGCCTCACAGGTGAGCACGGTGCGAATCCTCACGGTTTCGATACCGACCGATTCGATGTATTCGGCAATCTCGTCGGTGATCTCCTCGTTTATGTCGATGATCACCTCGCCGGTAATGGGGTGCTTGACCCGCTCCAGCGTAAAGCGTCCCTGGAGGCGGTCGGCAAGAGACTCGACGATCTCCTCGCCGTCCTTTATCGCGCTGATGTCGTTGCCGTTGATGGTTCCGCAGTCCTCCTCATTGACGACGACGTCCTGCGCAATGTCGACCAGCCTTCGGGTGAGATATCCGGCGTCGGCAGTTTTCAGCGCGGTGTCGGCGAGTCCCTTGCGGGCGCCGTTGGTGGAGATGAAGAACTCGATGATCGAGAGCCCCTCTTTGAAATTCGCGCGGATGGGCAGCTCGATGATGTCGCCGGACGGCTTAGCCATGAGGCCTCGCATGCCGGCAAGCTGGCGAATCTGAGTCCGGCTTCCTCGCGCGCCGGAGTCCGCCATCATGTATACCGGGTTGAATCCCTCTCGGTCCTCCCGCAGGGTTCTCATGAGGACATTGGTCAGGTCCTCGTTAGTCTTGCTCCAGACCTCGATGACGCGGTTGTAGCGCTCCTCCTGGGTAATGTGGCCTTGGAGGTACTGCTGCTGAATCTCCTCGACCTTCTGATTGGCGCTGTCGATCATCGCGGTCTTGTCTTTCGGGATGATGATGTCATCCATCCCGATGGTCGCGCCGAAGACCGTGGCATACTTGAAGCCGAGATTCTTCACCTGATCGAGCATCTCGACGGTGACGGAGGGGCCGTGATCCTTGTAGCACTTGGCGACGAGATTTCGCAGCTCCTTGTCTCCGAGGGCGTAGTTGATGTAGCCGATTTCCTTCGGCATGGCGGAATTGAAGATGATCCTTCCTGGGGTAGTCTCGAGCCACGCACCGTCGCGGCGCACCTTAATCATGGCATTGTAGTCGACGGCCCTCACCTCGAGAGCCATGATCACCTCGTCGACTCCCGAATAGCTCTTGTTTTCACCCTTCGCGCCCTTTCGGCTGCGGGTGAGGTAGTTTATCCCGAGAACCATGTCCTGCGACGGGAAGACGATCGGCGTGCCGTTTGCCGGGTTGAGGAGGTTGTTCGCCGAGAGCATGAGCATCCAGCACTCGATCTGGGCCGCCTGAGTAAGCGGTACATGGACCGCCATCTGGTCGCCGTCGAAGTCCGCGTTGTAGGCATGGCAGACCAGCGGATGCAGCTTTATCGCCTTTCCCTCCACCAAAATCGGCTCGAAAGCCTGGATCCCGAGGCGATGGAGGGTCGGAGCACGGTTCAGGAGCACCGGATGCTCGCGGACGACATCGTCGAGGACCGCCCACACCTCCGGCGTCTCCTGCTCCACCAGGGTCTTCGCCTTCTTGATGTTATAGACCACGTCCTTCTCGACGAGCTTCTTCATGATGAAGGGCTTGTACAGCTCGAGGGCCATCTTCGTCGGGAGCCCGCACTGATGGAGCTGAAGCTCGGGTCCGACCACGATGACGCTGCGGCCGGAATAATCGACGCGCTTGCCGAGCAGGTTCTGCCGGAAGCGCCCCTGCTTGCCTTTCAGCATGTCCGACAGCGACTTCAAGGGACGATTGGAGGCGCCCTTCACGACGCGCTTCTTCTTCGAGTTGTCGAAGAGGGCGTCGACCGCCTCCTGGAGCATGCGCTTTTCGTTGCGGATGATAATGTCGGGGGCGTTCAAAGCCATGAGCCGCTTCAATCGGTTGTTGCGGTTGATCACGCGGCGGTAGAGATCGTTCAGATCCGAGGTGGCGAAGCGTCCGCCATCGAGCTGAACCATGGGGCGCAGCTCAGGCGGAATGACCGGAATCACGTCAAGGATCATCCACTCGGGCTTGTTCCCGGAGTCGCGGAAGTTCTCGACGATTTCTATGCGCTTCAGGAGGCGCTTGTCCGCCTTCGCCCCCTTCTGCACCATCTTTGCACGCAGCTCAATGGAAAGGGCGTCCAGATCGAGGTTCTCGAGCAGGGTGCGAATCGCCTCGGCGCCGATGCCGGCAGTGAAGCTTTGGCCGTAGCGCTCGCGGGCCTCGAGGTATTCCTCCTCCGAGAGGAGATCCATCTGCTTCAAATCGGTGTCGCCCGCGTCGATGACGATATACTTCTCATAGTAGAGGATCGAACGAAGCGAGGCGATCGAGAGGTCGAGCAGGAGCCCCATCCGGGAGGGAACGGAGCGGTAGTACCAGATGTGGGATACCGGGGATGCGAGCTCGATGTGCCCCATCCGCTCTCGGCGGACCTTGAAGTGGGTCACCTCTACTCCGCAGCGATCGCAGATCACGCCTTTATACCGAATCGACTTGAACTTGCCGCAGTAGCACTCCCACTCCTTGGTGGTCCCGAAGATGCGCTCGCAAAACAGTCCATCCTTCTCCGGACGAAGGGTGCGATAGTTGATAGTTTCGGGCTTCTTCACCTCACCGTACGACCACGCCCGAATCTGCTCCGGGGAGGCGAGGCGAATCATTATGTTATCGAAGTCCTGCAAATCTCTCATTGTATGACGTCTCCCTAAAACTGGCTGCCCTGACGGCTAATCAGCTCTTCATCCCGTTCAGTGAGCGGGATCTTCTTGCCGCGGGAGTCGTAGATCGAGATATCGAGGGCCAGCCCTCGAAGCTCCTGTACCAGCACGTTGAAAGACTCGGGGATACCCGCGGCCGAAGCCGGCTCTCCCTTCACTATGCTTTCGTAGATCTTGGCTCGTCCGGTCATGTCATCAGACTTTATGGTTAGCAGCTCCTGGAGGGTGTTCGCCGCGCCGTAGGCCTCGAGCGCCCACACTTCCATCTCGCCCAGGCGCTGGCCGCCGAACTGAGCCTTGCCGCCCAGCGGCTGCTGGGTAACGAGCGAGTAGGGTCCGGTCGAGCGGGCGTGCATCTTGTCGTCGACCAAATGGTGAAGCTTCAGCATGTAGAGATAGCCGACGAAAACCGCGTTCTCCATCGGGATACCGGTCCTTCCGTCGTGAAGCGAAATCTTCGATGAGGTCGGAAGCTGGGCTGCCTGAAGCTTTTCCTCGATCTGCTGGTTCGTGGCGGACTGGAAGACCGGCGTCGAATACCATTCGCCCAAGGCAAACCCGGCCCATCCCAGCTCGGTCTCCAGGATCTGGCCGAGGTTCATTCGCGATGGGACTCCGAGCGGGTTGAGGCAGATGTCGAGGGGAGTCCCGTCGTCCATGTAGGGCATGTCCTCCTCCGGGAGGATACGGGCCACGACGCCCTTGTTGCCGTGGCGGCCCGCCATCTTGTCGCCTTCCCGCAGCTTGCGCTTCGTCGCAATGAGCACCTTCACCACCTCATCGACTCCCGGCGAGAGGTCGTCGCCCTCCGAGCGCTTCAGGCGCTGGACGTCGATGATCGTCCCGTCGATCCCGTGAGGAACGCGCAAAGAAGTGTCGCGGACCTCCTTCGCTTTTTCGCCGAAGATCGAGTTGAGGAGCTTGAACTCAGGGGTGGTCTCGGTTTCCGACTTCGGGGTCACCTTACCGACCAGGATGTAGCCTGACTGCACCTTGGCGCCGATGCGGACGATCCCTTCCTCATCGAGCTGCTCGAGAGACTTCTCGTTGGTGTTTGGAATGTCGCGGGTGATCTTCTCCGGCCCGAGCTTGGTCTCCCGCACCTCGACCATGAACTCCTTGATGTGGATGGAGGTGAAGATGTCCTCTTTTACCACCTTCTCGGAGACGAGGATCGCGTCCTCGTAGTTGTAGCCGTTCCACGGCACGAAGCCGACCAACACGTTGCGCCCGAGGGCGAGCTCTCCGCTGTAGGTGGCGGGCCCGTCCGCGATAACCTGACCGGCGGCGACCTTCTGCCCCACCCGCACGAGGGGTTTCTGATTGAAGCAGGTGTCCTGGTTGGTGCGCTGGTACTTCACCAGCGGGTAGTGGTCGCGCTCCTTCTTCGCCTCGTCCGGGATGATGGTGATAACCCGCGAGGTCACGTACTCCACGCTCCCAGAGCGCCGGGCCTTCGCAAGAACCCCGGAGTCGTATGCCGTCTTGCCTTCCATCCCGGTGCCGACGATGGGCGGCTCGGGAAAGACCAGCGGCACCGCCTGGCGCTGCATGTTGGAGCCCATGAGGGCGCGGTTCGCGTCGTCGTGCTCCAGGAAGGGGATGAGCGAGGTCGCAACCGAGATAACCTGCTTCGGGGAGACATCCATGTATTGAATTTCCGCCGGATCGCGGGTCACATAATCGCCGCCCTTCCGGGCCGAAACACGATTCGAGCGGAAGTTGCCCTTCTCGTCGATGGGGGCGTTTGCCTGGGCGATGAAGTACTTCTCCTCGTCCATCGCGGAGAGATATTCGATCTCCTTCGTCGCCTTCCCGTTCTTCACCTTGCGATAGGGGGTTTCCAGGAAGCCATACTCGTTCACCCGGGTGTAGTTCGCGAGCGAGACGATGAGGCCGATGTTCGGACCTTCGGGAGTCTCGATCGGGCACATCCGCCCGTAGTGGGAGTAGTGAACGTCGCGAACCTCGAAGCCGGCGCGATCCCGCGAGAGTCCGCCGGGGCCGAGGGCGTTCAGGCGGCGCTTGTGGGTAAGCTCGGAGAGGGGGTTTACCTGGTCCATGAACTGCGAGAGCTGGCTCGAGCCGAAGAACTCCTTGATTGCCGCAACGATCGGCTTTATGGAGATGAGGTCCTGCGGCTTGACCGTGTCGGTCTCCTTCAGGGACATCCGCTCCTTCGCGATGCGCTCCATGCGGGTGAAGGCGGTCTTCAGCTGGTTGGCGAGAAGCTCGCCGACCGAGCGAATGCGTCGGTTGCCGAGATGGTCGATGTCGTCGACATTCGCCTCGCCAATGTACACCCGGATGAGGTAGAGCATCGTGTTTATGATGTCCTTCTTCGTGAGGGTGTGCGCCTCGGGGGGCGGGTCGTAGTCGAATTTCTTGTTCAGCTTGTAGCGCCCCACCTGGCCGAGGTCGTAGCGGCGGGAGCTGAAGAACATCGAGTTCAGATCCTTCTCCGCGCTCTCGAAGGTGATCGGCTCGCCGGGCATGATAACGGCATACACCGCGGCAAGGGCGTCCTCTTTCGACGGCTCATCCACGTCGGGATCGTCCTTCGTGAACTTGACCTCCTCCCGCTCGAAGCAGTTGAGGATGATATTCGAGTGGAGCGATTCGTCGTGATCCTGGTCGATCATCTCCACTTCCTTGATCTGGGAATGCAGGAGCTCGTCCACGTCGTGCGGATGGATCTTCTCGCCTGCGCGATAGAGCTTCTTCAGCTCCTCGCCACCCGCTGTGTAGACCGCCTTGGCAAAAACCTTGCCGACAAGCTTCTCCTTGTCCTCCCGTGAGTCCGAAACCTTGACGATCTGAGTCTTATAAAACAGCCCGATTATCTTTTCGCGCGTATCGAAGCCGAGGGCGCGCAGGAAGAGCGTCCCGAGTATTCTCTTCTTGCGATCGATCTTCGCGTAGATGAGCTCCTTCTTCTGATCGATCTCGAACTCAAGCCACGATCCGCGGTAGGGTATGATCCGCGACGAGAATATCCCTTTCTCATGCGAGAAGATCACGCCCGGCGAGCGGTGGATTTGACTCACAACGACGCGCTCGGCCCCGTTGATGATGAAGGTACCCCGGTCGGTCATCAGCGGAATATCGCCGACGTAGATGTGCTTCTGCCGAATTTCCCCGGTCTCCTGGAAGATCAGGTTTATCCGTGCCTTGATCGGCACGGCGAAGGTAAGGCCCTTCTGCTTGCACTCGGCTTCGGTGAGCTTGATGTTCTCTTCGTCGAGGGTGTACTGAGTGTACTCGAGCACCATGTCTCCGTTCGGGCTCTCGATTGGGAAGACGCTCTGGAACACCTCTTCCAGCCCCTGGCGGAGAAGCGGTTGCCCCAGCTTGAGCCTGTCGCGCTGGAGGAAGCGCTCGTACGAGGAGGTTTGAATGTCGACGAGATCTGGAAGGTCCATCACCTCGTGGAACTCCTTCCCGATGTAGACACGCTTAATGGTGTCTCCTCTTTCAAGCATGGTTACCCCCCTGATAAAAGAATACACCACCGAGACATAGTGCCTCGGTGGTTGTGCGAGTCAAGCGAGATTGTTCTAAAAATGAGGCGTCTTTACTTAACTTCAACTACTGCGCCGGCCGCCTCGAGCTTATCCTTGATCGACTTGGCTTCGTCCTTGTTGACGGCCGATTTCACGGTCTTGCCGCCGGCCTCCACCAAATCCTTCGCCTCTTTGAGTCCGAGCCCCGTAATGGCGCGGACCTCCTTGATGACGGCGATTTTCTTCGCCTCTTCAAAGCTCTTCAGGATCACGTCGAACTCGGTCTGCTCTTCGGCAGCAGCTCCTCCGTCGCCAGCTCCTGCGCCCGCCGGCGCGGCCGCAATCGCAACCGGCGCCGCGGCCGTTACTCCGAACTTCTCTTCCATCGCCTTCACGAGCTCGGAGACCTCAAGCACCGTCATACCCGCAATCGCGTCCAGTACCTGATCCTTCGTCAACGTAGCCATATTACCTTCTCCTTGTGTCGCGCGAGCCTGCGCGCTTTTTAGTCGCGCGAGCCTGCGCGCTTTTAGTCACGCGTACTCGCGTGCTTGTCTCTTGGCGGCAACAGCATGCTACTCGATTGAAGACTGATGCCGCTCAAAATGCTCATCCCTTCTTGGCATCGGCGACCGCGACCAGCGTCCGGACAAGCTTGGTCGTGATGCCGTTCAATGCGAAGACCAGGTTCTGTACCGGCGCCTTCATCGTGCCCATCAGCTGCGCGAGAAGGACGTTCTTGGACGGCAGCTTGGAGAGGGCTTCGACCTGCTTCGCATCGTAGACTCCACCCTCGATCAGCCCGCCCTTTACCTGAAGCGGGCTTTCCTTGGTGTAGTCGAATAGGATCTTTGCCGTGCTGGCCGCATCGTCCCTTACAAGAGCGATCGCGGTCGGCCCCGTGAGATGCGCCGACATATCGGGCGCCTTCAGCCCCTGGAGGACGATCTTCGCGTAGCGATTCTTCACTACCTTGAACACGCTCCGCTGCTCGCGAAGGCGGTGTCGAAGCTCGGTAATCTGCTCGACCGTGAGCCCCCGGTAATCGGTGAAGATGAAGTCGCTGTAGCCGGCAAACTGCTCTTTGAGCTTGCCGACCGCTTCTATCTTGCCCTGCTGTACCTTTACTTCAGTCTCGGCCATAGCAACTCCTTACCGCCCTTCCTTGGCAAGCTCTTTCTTCGTCGAGACGCGCACACCCGGTCCCATGGTCGAAGAGAGGGTGGCGGTGCGAATGTACTCGCCCTTCACGTCCGGCGGACGCTTTCGCTCGATCTCGTGGATCACTGCACGAACGTTTTCGACGATCGTATCCGGCTCCATCGAGATCTTGCCGACCGTGACGTTGACGCAGCCGGCCTTGTCCGTACGGTACTCGACGCGGCCCTTCCTGAGCTCGGCAATGGCGCCCTTGATGTCAAAGGTCACGGTCTGCGTCTTCGGGTTCGGCATCAGCCCCCGTCGCCCAAGGATCGGCCCAAGGCGCCCGACGTCCTTCATCATGTCCGGGGTTGCGACCGCAATGTCGAAGTCGAGCCACCCGTCTTTGATTTTCTCAACGAGGTCGACGTCTCCGACATAGGCGGCCCCCGCGGCCTTAGCCTCCTCCGCCTTATCGCCTTTCGCAAAGACGAGGATCTTCTTCTCCGCGCTGAACTGGTGCGGAAGCACCAGGGTATCACGCACCGACTGGCTCTTCTTGAGGTTGAGATGGAGGGCAAGATCGACCGATTCGTCGAACTTTGCGAAAGCGACCTCCTTCACCAACTTCGCGGCTTCGTCGAATCCCTTCGGCTCGAGCTTTTCGAACTTGACGGCCGCAGCGCGGTACTTCTTCCCGTGTTTCATGCTACTGCTCCACCTCGACGCCCATGCTCCGAGCGGTTCCCGCGATAATGTGCATCGCGGCTTCGACGTCGTTTGCATTGAGATCAGGGAGCTTCAGCTCCGCGATCTCGCGCAGCTTCGCCGCGGTGAGCTTGGCCACCTTGGTCTTTCGCGGCTCAGGCGACCCTTTCTCGATCCCGCACGCCTTCTTGATCAGAACTGCGGCCGGCGGAGTCTTCACGATAAAAGTGAAGGTCTTGTCCCCATAGATCGTTATGACGACCGGAACGGTAAGCCCGGGCTCGAGGTTCTTCGTCTTCTCGTTGAACTGCTGAACGAACTGCGGGGCGCTCACCCCATGGGGGCCAAGCGCCGGACCTACCGGCGGCGCAGGCGTAGCCTTTCCCGCAGGAACCTGCAGCTTGACGAGCGCAGCTATCTTCTTCTTTGCCATTCGCTACTCCCTTGTGGTATTAACGCCCCATTCGGCGAATTCACGCGCTCCCCTCGCGCAAGCGCGCCTCTTCGCGTCGGCCGGTCTCCGCCGCCGACAGGCTCCCAACAGGCTCCTCGATACTCTCCGCGGTCGGTGTGTGCTCGTGCGCTTTTCGGCCACGAGCTTTCGACCGATCAAATCTTCTCTACCTGCAAGAAATCGACCTCGACGGGCGTTGCGCGTCCGAAGATGCCCACCATCACCCGCAGCTTGCCCTTTTCGAGGTTGACCTCCTCCACCGTGCCCGTGAAGGAGTCGAAAGGACCGTCGACGACCCGCACCGACTCACCGACATTGAAGGTCTGCTTCGGCCGAATCGTCTTGTCGGTCTTTATCTCCCCCGCCTTCTGGAGGACCGAACGGGCTTCCTCCGGAGCTATCGGCTGCGGCTTCGAGCCGCCGATCGATCCGACGAAGCCGGTAACCCCCTGGATCTTCTTGATCTGTGAGCAAGCGGTCTTCCACCCGCGGTCAGGGAGATCCATTTCGACGAGGATGTAGCCGGGAAGAAACTTCTTCGTCGAAATCTTCTTCTTGCCCTCCTTGACCTCGACTACCTCTTCGGAGGGCACCTTCACGTCGTGGATCACCTCGGCAAAATCCGGGGTCTCCATGATCTTGCGGATATATTTCTCGACCTTGTTCTCGTACCCCGAATATGTGTGAACGACATACCACCCTTTGGCCATTCGCTTATTCTATCCTTCGTCCCGCCTAAAAGATGATATTGACGCCTGCAAGCAGGAGAAAATCGACCGCCCCAAGAACGATGGCGAAGATGATAACGGAGACAATAACAACCTTCGTGGACGACGCCACCTCGTCGCGACTGGGCCAGACGACCTTCTTGAGCTCAGCGTAGCTGTCCTTGAAGAACTGGACGATCTTCTTCATATTGAAAGCTCCTGCAATGAGAAAAGACAGGCCAGGCAGGATTCGAACCTGCAACATCCGGTTTTGGAGACCGGCGCTCTAGCCGTTAGAGCTACTGGCCTCTGTTTCACTTAACCTTCGCTTCTTTGTGGAGAGTGTGCTTCCGATCGAACCGGCAATACTTCATGAGCTCCAGCTTGGCCTGGGTGTTGCGGCGGTTCTTCTTTGTGGTATAATTTCGTCGGTTGCATTCGGTACACTGGAGAGCAATGAGCTCGACTGATCCTTTCTTTGATTTCGCCATGGTGTACGATTGACTCCTCTCTCGGCCGCCTGCCCGCAGCCAGCCCGTACCTTCACGGGCAAAAAAGCACCAGACGCTCAGCCTATCAGCAAGGAGCGTGCGTGTAAAGAGCACCGGCAGAAGGTGACACCGCGCAACTCCAAGGTGGTCTCATGCATAGCGGCAAGAGCCCTCGATCGGATTTGAACCGATGACCCCCTCCTTACCATGGAGGTGCTCTGCCAGCTGAGCTACAAGGGCGTGTCTCGGTAGCCCAAAGAAGCTAACAAATGAGTCGGTTTTTGTCAATAGTTGGCACGCTTGCCTGCATTCGCTATACTCCCACACTGCCGGGTACATATGTCTACGGAAGACCGATCGCACTACCGACGAAAGATCCAGGAGCTGCAGCTGCTCTTCGAGATCAGCCAGACGCTCGACCAGAGCATCGAGCTGGAGACCGTGGTTACCCCCGTGCTCAAGGCGATAGCCGAGAACATGGGCATGCTTCGCGGGACGATCACCCTCCTGAACCGCGAAACCGGCGAGATCTCCATCGAGGCGGCCTACGGCCTCTCGAACAGCCAGAAGGAAAAGGGGAAGTACCGCATCGGCGAGGGAATCACCGGGAAGGTGGTCCAAACCGGCAAACCGATGGTGGTGCCCAACATCTCCGCCGATCCGATGTTCCTCAACCGGACGGGGGCGCGCAAGGACCTCCGGAAGAAGGACATCTCCTTCATCTGCGTTCCGATCAAGCTGGGAAGCGAGACCATCGGGGCTCTGAGCGTGGATCGGCTCTTTGCCGAAGATATAAGCCTGGATGAGGACGTTCGGCTCCTCTCAATAATATCTTCCATGATAGCCCGCGCCGTGAAGTTGCGGCAGGAAATCGAGGAGGAGCGCCAGCGCCTGCTCGAGGAGAACTCCCGCCTCCAAGAGGTCCTCAAGGACCGCTTCAAGCCGTCGAACATCCTGGGCAACTCGCACGCGATGCAGGAGGTATTCGACCTCATTGCCCAGGTATCCAAGAGCGATGCCACGGTTCTGATCCGCGGCGAGAGCGGCACGGGTAAGGAGCTGGTCGCCCAGGCGCTTCACTACAATAGCCTGCGGGCGGACAAGCCCTTCGTCAAGGTAAACTGCGCCGCCCTTCCCGAGACCGTCATCGAGAGCGAGCTCTTCGGCCACGAGAAGGGCGCCTTTACCGGGGCCATCGCGACCCGCAAGGGCCGCTTCGAGCTCGCGAATGGAGGAACGATCTTCCTCGACGAAATCGGCGACCTCTCCCCCACGACCCAGATCAAGCTTCTGCGAGTGCTCCAGGAGAAGGAGTTTGAGCGGGTCGGCGGAAACGAGACGCTGCGGTCGAACGTCCGGGTGATCACCGCGACCAACCGCAACCTGGAGGAGCTGATAGAAAAGTCACTCTTCCGCGAGGACCTCTACTATCGCCTCAATGTTTTCCCGATCCATATCCCGCCGCTCCGGGACCGCAAGAGCGACATTACCCTTCTCGCCGATTACTTCACCGAGAAGTACAGCAAGCTTAACCACAAGAACATCAAGCGGATCTCAACCTCCGCTATAAATCTCCTCACCAACTACCATTGGCCCGGCAATGTCCGGGAGCTGGAGAACTGCATCGAGCGGGCGGTTCTGCTCTCCACCGACGAGGTGATCCACGGCCACCATCTGCCGCCCACGCTGCAGTCGGCCGAGTCGACCGACACCCAGCTCCACACGACTCTGCCCGAAGCCCTCGACAACATGGAGCGCGAGCTCATCCTCGACGCGCTCAAGTCGTCGAAGGGAAACATGGCAAAGGCCGCGCGCCTGCTCGGGATCAGCGAACGAATCATGGGGCTGCGGGTCGCAAAACACGCCATCGATTCACGGATCTTCCGTAATCACCGCTACACGACGGCAGGCGGCGATTAGGCTGCCTGCCTCCGGAAACCCAGGTCACAAGAAAACCCCTCTGCGGGCGGGGCCGCCGGACGAGTAGCTCGCCCGGCATAAAAAAAGGGAACCCTCGGTTCCCTGTTGCAGCGCCGCAGATCCGGCCCGTTGGCGGAGCGGCAGACGCCACCCTGGCGCCTCTTCCCTATGGCGCGTCACTCTTCCGAAAAGTCTTCCTTCGGGGCCCCGCAGACCGGGCAGACCCAGTCATCTGGGATCTGTTCCCAGGCGGTGCCCGGCTCTATTCCATTGTCGGGATCACCATCCACGGGATCATAGATGTAGCCGCATACATTGCACACGTATCTCTTCACGGTTCCCTCCAGAACCACAGCTTGGACGAACGGGGAGGAATAGCGCGTCGCTCATGAGCGCTCGCTCGGTGACGAGCCGCACCATTATTGTTAGTCTCCTGGAAAATTGCAACTGGCCCCCGGCGCCGGCTGAAGCAGCAGGCCGGCCGGCGCGGGCCATTGCGGGTCCTGCGCAAGCGAGCTCAGGCCGTGCCCCGGCCTTTCCGGCCCTACCAGTTCTCCGCAAGAGGCTCGAAGTAGGACTGCGGGTGGAGGCACGCCGGGCACACCTTCGGCGCATCCTCGCCCTCGAAGATGTAGCCGCAGTTCAGACAGCGCCACAGCGTCGCCTTCTCCCTCTTGAAGACCCTTCCCTGCTTGACGTTCGCCAGAAGCGCGTTGTACCGGCGCTCGTGCTGCTTCTCCGCCACTGCGACCGCCTCAAAGGCCTTCGCCGCCATTTCGAAGCCTTCCTCGCGGGCAATCCGAGCGAATTCGGGGTACATCGTGCTCCACTCGTGCTGCTCGCCTGCGGCTGCCGCGGCGAGATTCTCCTCGGTGGTCCCCACCTTGCCCGCAGGAAAGGCGGCGGTGACCTCGACATCGCCCCCTTCCAACAGGGAGAAGAACCGCTTCGCATGCTCCCGCTCCTGTTCGGCGGTCTCGGTAAAGATCGCGGAAATCTGCATGTAGCCCTCGTCGCGCGCCTTGCCGGAAAAATAGGCGTAGCGGTTCCGCGCCTGGGACTCCCCCGCAAAGGCAGCAAGCAAATTCCGCTCCGTTTTGGACCCAGTAATGCTCTTCATGTCGTTCTCCTTGTGATACGAACGCATCAAGAACGTTTTTCAATAAGGTCGTCGTAGGTCAGATCAGGATGGATGCCCAGCCTGGTGATCGCGAAATCATACTTGACCGGATCCTCGGGGCACAGCTGCCGCAGCGCAGCGGTGATCTCGAGCGAGGCGGTCAAATCGGCCTGCCGCCTCGCGGTGAGACCGAGGATCCGGCTCACCCGAAGCATGTGAACGTCCACCGGGACCAGCAGCAGCCTGCGCGGGACGCTCCATCCCCCGGGATCGATCTCGTCGAGCCTCACCATCCAACGCAGGTAGAGGTGGAGGCGCTTGCAGGCGCTGCGCTTGTCCGGGTCGGCAAGCAAAATGCCGAGATCCCGTCCGGCCAGACCCGCCAGGACCGCGACGAAGCGCGACAGCGCAGGAAGCACGCTCTCGTCCCTTCGGTCCATTCCGGCAAGAAAGCAGCCCTCGATCGTGCCGTAGCGCCGGATGCACTCTCCCGCAGCGAAGAGGAAGGCCGCAAGCTGCTCGCCGGACACGAAGCGATACCGGAAATCGGCAAAGAGCCTCCCAAGCTCCTCGCGCGAAAGCGAAACTACCGCCTCGCGCGGCGAGCCGAGTCGCGCCAGGACGCCGCCCACTGCGCCGAGGATGCTTTCGACCCGCCCAAGCGCCAGCGCGGAGGCTACGAGCCCCGCGATCTCCCGATCCTCGACCGCAACCTCCCTCACCTTTTCGAGAGGATCGGGATGGATGAACTCCGGGCGGTGAAAACGCCCATAGAGGTGCTCGAGAATCTCTTCGAGAGTTGGACTCATTGGCAATGTCGATTATTCTTGGTCAGCAGTCTACTTGCGTATGCGGCGGCCTGTCAAGTAAATTGGCCGTCGGGAGACTCACGATGATTGAGAGCCATACCTTTGCCGACTTCGCCGAGATGAGCCGCAGCGCCGCCGACCTGGTTGCGGACTCGCTTCGGGAGGCGCTTTCGCGCGGACCTGCGGCGAGCCTCACCCTTTCCGGGGGATCGACCCCTCGCGAGACCTACGCCCACCTTGCCGATGCGCGCGACCTCGCGTGGGAGCGGGTGCACATCTTCTGGGGCGACGAGCGCTACCTCCCCGCCGACGCCCTTGACAGCAACACGCGCATGGCGCGCGAGGCGCTTCTCTCGAAAGTGCCGGTGGCCCCCGCGAACGTCCATCAGGTAAAAACCGGACTTCCCGGTCCCGAGGCTGCTACCGATTACGAGCGGCAGATCCGCGCCGCATGCGGGACGGGGGGCGATTTGGAACCGGACGCGGGCCGGGCACGGCCTCAGGTTCCGCCGTCGCTCGACGTTGTCCTTCTTGGGATGGGGCCGGATGGCCATACCGCTTCCCTCTTTCCCCAGAGCCCGGCCCTCGCCGCGACCGACCTGGTCGCCTTTGCCCCGGCCCCTATGCTCAAGCCCCAAGTCCCGCGCGTCACCATGACCCTGCCCCTGCTCAACTCCGCCCGGCTCGTCATCTTCCTCGTCTCGGGAAGCGAGAAACTGCCGGTCGTACGGGAGATCCTGGATGGCGCACCGGGAGCCGACCGCTTCCCCGCGGCACGAGTCCGGCCGCAGGGGCGCCTCGTCTGGTTTGTCCACCAGCCCGCCTGAAGCTCACCCAAACCTATCGACGTGTACCCGCTCGAGCGGGACGCCCGCCTGAGCAAGCGTTCGCACGCTTGGATCGACAACGGCGGGGCTTCCGCACAGATAGCACGCGAGGTCGGTTCGGGCGCCCGCCGCAAGCAGCCCTCCCAGGCCGTCGGCAGCCGAGGAGAGCTGAGTCAGGCGAAGCCGCGGGAGGCTGCCTTGGAGCCGCCCAAGCTCCTCGCCCAGAAGGGGCGGCACCCCGACGAGATAGAGGAGTATTGAACGATCAGCCGCCCCGGGGCGCGGGGCCACCGATGTCGCATCGAGCATACCGGAGGCCGGACGAGGCGCCCGCCCCGCAAGCGAGAGGAGCATTGCGCGGACCGGCGCTATCCCGGAGCCGCCCGCGACGAAGAGAAGATCGCTCTCGTCGCCGTCGAGCGTGAAATCGCCGTGGGGGCCGTTGAACCAGATGGCAGCGCCGGGCCGGATATGCTCCCACACGGAGGTCGACGCGAGCCCGTTGGGAAGGCGCCGGACGAGAAGCTCGATTCGTCGCCCGTCGTCCGGCGGGGACGCGAAGGAGTAAGCGCGGTAGGCCGGATCGCCGCTTACGGGGTCGCTGTAATCGCTTGCGGGGATGTCGAGCTGGAGGTACTGACCTGGCAGAAAGGCGATCTCGGGAGGCTCGACCAGACGCAGGCGAACGTGAAGATAGCCTCGGTCGAGGTCGCGCACCTCTTCTACCTCGCCCCGGTAGGCTCTCGCCCGCACGAGCCGGTCCGGGATCCAGACGGTGAGGCTGCGCGCCACCCGCACCTGGCACGAGAGCCGGATACCGCTCCTCCGCTCCTCTGCCGTGATCCAGGGCTGCTCAAGAGGAAGGAAGGGCGGGCCGCCCTCGATGACCTTGACCTTGCACAGGCCGCAGGCCCCCCTCCCGGCGCACGGCGAGGGCACAAAGAGCGCGGCATCGCGCCGCAGCGCGGAGAGCAGGCTGCGGCCCGGCTCTACAGATAGCTCCCGCGAGCCGCCTCCCTCGAGCTCGAGGCGGACCTTCGGTCGCACGTTCGGGCCCTTGAATTTGAACGCCATATTCTCAATAATGCGCGAGTAATCTACTAAGTAACCTGTTCCTCTGCAATGGTCGCTTTGAACCAACGCTGCTGTCCGTTATGCTTTTTTGGATTTCTTGGTAATATTATGAGGCGTTCAGAGGTTACCCGGGGGTCCTACAGGAGGAAGGTCGATGACACAACACGAAATCATGCGAGAGCTGGCCGAAATCATCGAAGAGACGAAGACCGGAGTGCTTGCGACCGTTGATCGCGACGGCAGGCCGCACCTTCGCTGGATGACCCCGGCGGTGCTCAAGGATCGCCAGACGGCTCTCTTTGCCGTTACCTGCCCGAGGTTCTCCAAGACGACCCATCTTGCCGCCAATCCGAAGGTCGAATGGATGGTGCAGTCGAAGCAGCTCAACAAGATCATCCACGTGCGGGGGATTGTCAATCTGCTCGACAATCCCTTCCTTAAGAGTGAGGTGCTCGAAGAGCTCGGCCAACGGCTGACCACCTTCTGGCAGGTCAACTGCGAGGCTTCCGAGTTTGTTGTCGTCGAAACCGTAATTCAGGAGGTAGAGCTCTACGAGCCGCTCAAAAACCATTATGAAACCGTCAAGTTCAGTTAACAAAGGAGTGCCCACGATGCCTCAGGCTCTCGTCAAGAACTACAGCAAGGAGCTGCTCCTCAAGGTGCTGCGCGAGATGCTGCTCATTCGCCGCTTCGAAGAAAAGGCGGGCCAGGAGTACGGGCTACGCAAGATCGGAGGCTTCTGCCATCTGTACATCGGGCAGGAGGCAGTGGCGGTCGGCACGATTTCGACGCTCGACCTTGCCAGGGACTATGTAGTAACCGGCTACCGGGACCACGCCCACGCACTCTCCTGCGGGATGAGCCCGGAGTCGATCATGGCGGAGCTGTACGGCAAGGCAACCGGCTGCTCGAAGGGAAAGGGCGGATCGATGCACATGTATGACGCCCAGCGTCACATGCTCGGTGGAAACGGCATAGTCGGGAGCCAGATTCCGGTTGCCACGGGCGTCGCTCTGAAGATACGCTACAAGAAAGAGGACGGGGTCGTGCTCTGCTACTTCGGCGACGGCGCCATCCACCAGGGCGCCTTCCACGAAAGCATGAACCTCGCAAAGATCTACAAGCTGCCGATCATCTTCATTTGCGAAAACAACCACTATGGAATGGGCACCGACTACAAGAGGGTTTCATCGGTCCAGGACTTCTCGATCATGGGTGCCTCCTACGGAATCCCGGGCAAACAGCTCAACGGAATGGATGTCCTCGCGGTCTACAGCGAGTTCGTCGAAGCCGTCGCCGCGGTTCGCAAGACCGGCGAGCCGCTCTTCTACGAGATAGACACCTACCGCTACCGCGGCCACTCCATGAGCGACCCGGCCCAGTACCGAACCAGGGAAGAGCTCAACGAGTACAAGGAGCAGGATCCCATCCTCATCCTCAAAAAGCAGATGGCGGACGCGAAGCTCCTGACAGAAGAGGAGTACACCCTCATGGATGACGAAGCGAAGGAGCTCAGCAACAAGGCCGCAGAGTTCGCCGATCAGAGCCCCGAGCCCTCGCTCGACTCGCTGTACGAAGACGTGTTCGCGTAGGCCGAGAGAGGAGAGAGTCAATGCCAATCATTACGTTTCGTGAGGCGCTCAAGCAGGCGATGGACGAGGAGATGGCTCGGGATGAGAACGTGATCCTCCTCGGAGAGGAGGTCGGCCAATACAACGGCGCCTACAAAGTGAGCCAGGGACTTCTCGACAAGTACGGTGACCAGCGGGTCATCGACACCCCGATCTCCGAAGAGGGTTTCACCGGCATGGGGATAGGCGCGGCGCTCGTCGGCCTGCGGCCTATCGTCGAGTGGATGACCTTCAACTTCTCGTTCATGTCCTTCGATCAAATCCTCTCCAACGCATCCAAGACGCGCTACATGTCCGGCGGCCAGTTCACCCTGCCGGTCGTCTTTCGCGGACCGAACGGCCCGGCTGAGTTCCTCGCGGCGCAGCATTCCCAGTCACTGCAGTCCCTCTACGCCCATGTGCCGGGCTTGAAGGTTATCGCCCCCTCGACTCCCTATGACGGCAAGGGACTCCTGAAATCGGCGATTCGCGACGACAATCCGGTCATGTTCCTCGAGTCCGAGCTCGCGTACGCATGGAAGGGAGAGGTGCCCGTGGAGGAATACCTCATCCCCATCGGAGTCGGCGACGTCAAGCGCCAGGGGAGCGACGTGACCCTCGTCGGCTTCGGCAAGCCCGTGAAGACTATCCTCGACGCTGCCGAAGAGCTCGCCAAGGAAGGAATCGAAGCCGAGGTGGTGGATATCCGGACCATTCGCCCCCTCGATGAGGAGCTTGTCTACGAGTCGGTCCGCAAGACCAATCGTTGCGTGGTTGTGGACGAGGCGTGGCCCTTTGCCAGCGTCGGCTCGCACCTCGGCTGGCTCATCTCGAAGAATTGCTTCGACTCTCTGGATGCGCCGGTCGAAGTGATAACCTCGGAGGACGTCCCGATGCCCTACAACCATCATCTCGAGCTTGCCGCCCAGCCTTCGGTCGAGAAGGTGGTGGCGGCCACAAAGCGCGTGCTTTACGTGTAGGAGACCAACAAATGGCGGAAAAAGTGCTCATGCTCGCCCTTTCGCCCACCATGGAGGAAGGGACGGTCGTGAAGTGGCTCAAGAAGGAGGGCGACGCCGTCAAGAACGGCGACATCCTCTGCGAGGTTGAGACAGACAAGGCGACCATGGACTACGAGTCGATCCAGGAGGGGATTCTCCTCAAGATCGTCGTGGGCGAAGGGCGCGCGGCGAAGGTCGAGCAGGCAATCGCAATAATCGGAAAGAAGGGTGAGGACTTCTCGGCCCTCCTTGCCGAGATCGAGAAAGGCGCGCCTTCCCCCGGCTCGTCGGCTACGGCGGGCGCCGGAGGCGCGCAGGCTGCCCTTTCGGCCGCCGACTTCGGCGGGAGCGTGGAGACCGGAAACGGCCGCGTCAAATCCTCGCCCCTCGCTCGCCTTCTCGCGCAGGAGGCGGGAGTCGACATCGCCCGTGTCGCGGGCAGCGGGCCCGGCGGCCGCGTGGTGAAGCGCGACATCGAGAGCGCGAAGGGTAATACCGCGTTCCATGCGGAAGCGGCGGGGGCTCCGGCGAGCGCGAGGAGCGCCGGCACGGCCGGAAGCGGTGCCAGAGCTCGCGGCGCAGGGGCGGCGGCCGCAGCCATCCCCTCCCCTCTCAAGAGCGAGACGGTGCCGATCTCGGGAAAGCGAAAGGTCATCGCCGAGCGCCTCTCCCAGTCGATGTTCACCGCGCCTCACTACTACCTTCGCCTTGCGGTTCCGGCCGATGCCCTGGTCAAGGCGCGCGCCGTCCTCAACGCCAAGCGCGACAAGAAGATCTCCCTCAATGCCTTCCTCATCAAGTTTGCCGCCGAGGCGATAAAGCGCTTCCCGGCTGTCAACTCCTCCTGGCAGGGGAGCACCATCCAGATGTTCGGGAGCATCGACATCGGACTCGCCGTCGCTCAGCCGGACGGGCTCATCACCCCCATCGTCCGCGACTGCGGCTCAAAGGGGGTTGTCCAGATCGACGCCGAGCTTTCCGCGCTCATCGACAAAGCGCTCACCGGAAAGCTCAAACCGGAAGAGTACAACGGGGCGACCTTCACGATCAGCAACCTCGGCTCCTTCGGGATCGACGAGTTCACGGCGGTCATCAATCCCCCCGGCTCGGCGATCCTTGCCGTCGGCTCGATCAAGAAGGAACCTGTCGTCGGTCCGGACGACCGCATCGAGGCCAAGACCCTCATGCGCCTCACCCTCTCGTGCGACCATCGGGTGATCGACGGAGCCGTGGGTGCCAAATTCCTTTCGACCTTGAGCGATTTTATCGAGGAGCCGGTGCGGATCCTCTTCTAAGCAGGCGGGCTGGACAGGCGCCCGCGCAAGGAGCATGGTTGATGAGCGATGTGGAGTACGACGTAGCGATTCTTGGATCGGGACCGGCGGGATACGTGGCCGGGATTCGAGCGGCCCAGCTCAAGCTCAAGGCCTGCGTGATCGAAAAGGACAAGCCCGGCGGAGTCTGCCTCAACATCGGCTGCATCCCCTCGAAGGCGATCATCCACGAGGCGGAGAGCTTCGCCGCTCTCGCCGGGATGGAGGAGCTGGGGGTCAAGGTCGACCGGGCGGGCCTCGACTACAGCAAGGTTCTGAAGAAGTCCCGCGACGCCGCAGACACCATGGCGCGCGGGGTCACCTACCTCCTCAAGAAGAACAGCGTACCTCTCATCCAGGGGACCGGAAAGATCACCGCGCGCGGCGAGATCACTTTAAGCGACGGAAGGAAAATCCGGGCCAAGAATATCCTTGTCGCGACGGGGTCGAGCCCGAAGCAGATCCCCGGATTCGAGTTCGACGGCAAGACCGTCATCTCCTCAGACGGAGCGCTCATGTTGAGCGAGCTTCCCAAGCGGATCCTCATCCTCGGCGGAGGCGCGATCGGCTGTGAGTTCGCTCATATCCTCTCGGCCTTCGGAGTCGAAGTGATTCTCGTCGAGATGCTCGACCATCTTCTGCCTCTGGAGGATGCCGAGACCGTCGCGGTGCTCGAGCGCTCCCTCAAGAAGCGCGGGATCACGGTCCTCACCGGCACGAAGGCCCTCGAGATGAAAAAGGGCAGGGGCTCGGCCATCGTCACCCTGGAAGAGAAGGACGGCAAGAAGCGAGCCGAGGAGGTCGACAAGGTCCTGGTCGTGGTCGGCCGCGGGCCGAACACCGCCGGCATCGGACTCGAGAGCGTGGGGATCAAGACCGACCGCGGCTTCATTCCGGTGCATGACTATTACCAAACCGATGTGCCCGGTATCTACGCTGCGGGAGACGTGACCGCATCGCCCCTCCTTGCCCACGTGGCCTCGAAGGAGGCGGAGATCGCCGTCGAGCATATGGCCCGCCATCCGACCATCCCCCGGATCGATCCGGATACGATTCCCGGCGCAGTCTATACCGAGCCGCAGGTTGCAAGCTTCGGCGTCAACGAAGAGCGCGCCAAGCGCGAGGGGATCCCGTACGCTAAGGCGATCTTTCCCTATCGCGGGGCGGGTAAATCGGTGGCGATCGGCAAGAGCGAGGGCCATGTCAAGGTGCTCTACGACCCGAAGACCCATGAGATTCTCGGGGCTCACATCGTCGGAGCCGAGGGAACCGAGCTCATCCACGAGCTTCTCCTGGCCAAGTACAGCGAGCTTCTTCCCGAGGACATTGCCACGATGATTCATGCCCATCCCACCCTCTCCGAGGCCGTCATGGAGACCGCCCGGACCGCCGAGGGGTGGGTGATCCACGTCTAGAGCCTCGTTTCGAGCGGTTTCGGCCGCGGTCGGAGCACCGCCGGCTGCGTACGGCGCCCTTCGCGCGGTCGCGGTCATGTTCGCCTCGCCAGCAGCTTTGCTCGCGGCGGCGATGCGTCATCCCCGCATCCCGGAGCCCGTTGCCCGGGATGCGGATATACCTGACTTT
>DAHUYW010000090.1 GCA_027306915.1 Spirochaetales bacterium
AACCTCACCGCAACCGCGACGACATCCATGCGCCTTACCAACTGGCGGAGGGCGCGCACGGCGATAGGGTTATTATCAAGGCCGTGTTGAGCTTCCGTGATCGCGGCCTCGAACGTAATGTATCGCCCGGGTACATTACGCATGGCCCGCACTGCCCATCCGTGAGCGGGATCGTCGCGATCGATGGCCGCCCTAAGCGGTCCGGCGTCGACGATGATGGTTCTTCGCGCCGAGGCGATCGCGGACTTGGTCACGGAGAGACTCTTCGCGGCGTCCGAGGCTCACGGCGCCGAAAACGCCCTCGAGCCCGTCGAACGGGTGATCGGAGACTCGGGTACGGCGCTCGAACCGATATTCGCCATGCTCGCCAGAAACGAGCACGGTCTCGCCGCTGTCCGCCGCCTCACGCGCCTTGCGGAAGTTGCGCTGGAACTCGGTAAGGCTGATCTTCATGTCAATCAGATTATCTGATTACGCCGTCGAAGTTAATTTTGCCCCCGTCTCCCGGCTGTTCTTAGCAAGTAGATTTGTCCTTTTTGATAGCCGCTTCGGTTGCACCTTGCGAGCATTCCGCAACCTATATGGTTACAGTAAATTCAGTGCCGAGCCGATACGATCATGGAACGGCGTCAAAAGGACTGAGCGCGGCGGCTCCGTGTGCTCGCAATTCTCGCCGCCGGAGCGAGGGATCCGTTCCGGCAGCAAGCAATCCCCGCGCAGCCTGGTGACGGACTGGCGCCTTCTCTAGCGGGACGCCCGGGTAGACGCCCAGTGCGAGAGTCTTCTGTTTCCCCTCGAAACGATAGTTATACCGCCAATAGCGGCCGGCGGTCGGCGCTACGAGCAGATGAAGGCCGCCTCCTTCCGAGAACTTTCGCGCTCCTCGCACCGGGCGGATATGCCAGACAGCAAGAACCTGGGTGAGACGCCCTGAGAAACTAAATCGCCTAGTTTCTAGCTGTTTTCCGTGTTTTGAGACGGTACGAGACGGCGTGAGACGGGCTGAGAAAGGAGCTTGGCGGGAGAGAGGGATTCTAACTGGAAGCTATCCAATTGATTATATACGGGATTTGTGTCGACGTGATCTTCAGTACCATCGCAGGCACCCCCACGCGACTCTGGCTTTCCACACCCTTCCTCAGAGTTCGCCAGCACCCGCTCCAATGGCACCAGCCGCACGCGCCAGTCTACAGCAGGTGGTCCGCCTCCCGTGAGCGACCGCCGAAGCTCGCGCTCATGCTCGCGAATTCAGCCTGCGAGCCCGCTCCGTGGCCCATGGTCCCCGTCGGCTGGGAGTTGCGCTCCATACTCGTATACTCAGTGCTCACCGCGCCTTCCTCCGCCGCGTCCGCCGAGAGCCTGCAGGCGACTTCGGCGCAGGCGCAGACCCACCCTCGACAGAGCCGACCACGAGCCGGCTTCGGGCGGCCTCTATCGCGCGATGGAGGCGCTCCTCGAGGAACTCGCGAGGAGGGAGATCCGTCAGGTATTCGGCGACGTGGATGCCTCTCGTGTCGAGATCGAGGTACTCGACCGTTTCGCGCTTCTTCCCCGCACACAGGATGATACCGAGCGGCGGCGCTTCGCCGGGCTGCCGGTCGTGCCGGTCCAGCCAGCGCAGATAAAGCTCCATCTGACCCGAGTCGGCAGGTTTGAAGTCGCCAATCTTCAGCTCGATCGCGACCAGCCGTCGCATACGCCTATGGAAGAAAAGTAAGTCGACATAGTAGTCGTCGCCATCAAGGATGATTCGCTTCTGCCGTTCCACGAAGGAAAAGCCTGCTCCGAGTTCGAGAAGGAAGTGCTCGATCTCGCGCAGAATCGCCGATTCGAGATCCTTCTCGCTGTAGGTATCCGCAAGTTCGAGGAAGTCGAGCATGTAGGGATCACGGAACACGAGCGCAGGAGTGAGCTGGTCCCGCTCGCGCAGCGTCGCAAGCTCCTTGCGGATGAGGTCTTCCGGCTTTTTTGAGAGCGCCGTACGCTCATAAAGCATCCCGTCGATCTTCCGACGGAGCTCCCGGTACTCCAACCCTCTATGCGGCACATCTCAGCGTAGAAGTCTCGCTTGAGCGGGTCCCTGATGGGGATGAGCAGCGTGAAATGAGTCCATCCCAATTGTCGCAGCAGCGCCGCGACAATCTCCGCGCTGGGAAAGACCTCGACAAACTGAACCATCCTTCGCAGATTCTTCTCACCGAAACCGCGCCCATGGCGAGCCTCCAATTGTCGCCCCACTGCTGCGACAATCTGCGCGCCGTACTCGGCGCGCCTGCCCTCAAGGACCTGCATGCGAACGCGGCGCCCGAGTTCCCAATAGAGCGTGGTAAGCGTCACATTCGCGGCGACGGCCACTTGGCGCCGCGCGGATTCGATCATCTGCCCAAGATCGCGTACGAGCGTCGCAACCTGGAGTTCATCGTCAGACGCAGACAAATCTCGAGACACTCTCAAGGACCGCTCAACACCGTGGTGAGTTGACCGCGTTGTCCGTATTGTTGATCCTTTCCTCGCGCCCATTTTCGCAGGCTCCTTCGTCGTCCGCATCATGACCCCACCCTTCTCCCAGCGTCGGTGCGCGTGCTATACCTCGAGGAGCAGCCGGGTGGACGGCAACCTCCATGCATGCACGCCGAGCGAGTCTTCATCATATGGGCGCAACCGAATCGCCCGCCAGAACGCTCTCCTTGACCGTACGCGCAATGAGAGCCACCAGCGTCAGGTCCGTATTGCCTTGCCAATGCTCCATTGCCCGAATAAGACGCAACTGCAGCGTGAACGCCAGATGCCTGAAATCCGGTGTCTCCTCCTCAGGTGCCAGCGGAAGATCCTCGATGAGTGGGATATCCTCCTTGCTGTTGACTCTGCGTTCCAGACTCTCCGCGGCAATTCGCTCGAAATCCTCCTGCGTACGGGCGTCTCTGTACTCGCGCGTGAAAGCAGCCTCGGCCACGCGCGGGTCGATCACAGTGACGTTTTGATCCAGGATCTTGATTAGCTTCTCCAGCCGACCTTCCTCGGCCGCGAAGAGCCGGTTGGCGAGACGGCACCGCATGGCCGTGCATTCCGGCCCGAAGTAAGGCGCGAAGAACCTGGCAGCGCCGATCGCACGCGCGATCGAATTGGTCTGCAAAATCATGCTGCTCTCGGTTGGAAAGCGGATGTGTCCCAGAATGATGGGGCGCCTCTCCTGTGGAACGTCCTCGTAGCCGCCACCGAATCGAAGCGACGCCGCCTCCGCGTGGAATAGCCACTGCCAGCACCGCTCCTCAGACACTTCCGCCAGACACTCCAGAATGCGCAGCCTTCTACATATCGAATCGCGGTCCGGAATCGAATAGTAGAGTCGTACCGGCTGGAACGGCTCGTTCGTCAGGGTCATCAGTAGGTGTCTGTTTCGAGTCCCACTCATTCGCTCCTGTTTCATACGACTCGCTCTTCCCATGAAGTACTCCGAATAACATGCCGGTGGATGTGGCGCTCGACCTCGAACGCCCACTCAATCGTCGCTCAGGGCACTCGGCAAACGCGTGCCGAGCGCGGAATGCCCGGTTGCCTCGTGATAAAGCCTCGTCGCTCGAGCATTTGCACCATTTGGCTGACGCTCGGCGCCGAGACGAGGAAGTGCCGCTGGATGTCACTCTCGGCAGGCGCTCGTCCGAAAAGCTCGATGTACCGGGAAATGAAAGCGAATGAGTTCTGGTGCATTAGCGGGTGGTGCACGGAACAACTCGTTCTCTGCCCCGCAAGCCAGCGCTTCAGCACCGGCAATCACTTTATCCCAGAGCTGCTTGAGCGAGGTGGCGTCGGCGTCGCCGCGGAGGCCGACGGAGAACTGTCGCTTGTGAATGCTATGTGCCAACTCGAT
>DAHUYW010000091.1 GCA_027306915.1 Spirochaetales bacterium
ATCGTCGGGATGGCACTCTGGGGCGTCGGCATGGGCGCCCACGAGTCCATCATGCGGGCAGTCGTCGCGAAGATGATTCCCCTCGAGCGGCGCGGCCGGGCCTACGGCCTGTTCAACGCGATCTACGGCGCGGCCTGGTTTCTGGGGAGCGCCCTCCTCGGCTACCTGTACGGCGTGTCGATTCCGGGGCTGATCGTCTTCTCGGTGCTCATCCAGGCCGCCTCGATCCCCTTCCTGGTGCGCGTCGCGCGGGGAATGGCGAAGGCATAGGGGCGGGTCGGAAGCCGAACGCCATCGTTCCTTTGTAATGACCCCACGGCTGAACGACGCCGCGGAAGAACGGCTCCATCCAAGCCGCTATCTCGGCTACGACCGCGACCGAATTGGCCTGCATCTGCTTTCCAAGGAAATCTACGACGTGGCCGAATCCCAGTTTAGGCGCGCGGTCTATCTCAACCCCTACGAGAGCGCGTTCTCGCAGCACCTCGCATGGGCGCTCTACAAGTTGAGCAGGTTCCACGAGGCTATGCGGTGGATCGAGACGAGCCTCTCGCAGAAGCCGGATGATCCGGACAGCCAGTACATTGCGCGGCGCATCCGAGAGGCGCTCCAGAGGGGACGAGAAGATCCATCGTGAGCTATCAATGCCGCTAAGCCTGGTACAGGGAGGCACGCGCCTGAGCATCCTGCGCCGTGCCGAATATCCGCCGGTAGAGATCCTCCCCGTAGCTTGTCGGCAGAGGCTCCCGTTCGACCAGCTTGAAGGAGCGCCTGCCGTTCTCCTCCCGCTCGGCCCGGAGGAAAAGAGCCCTGTTCGATTTCCGGAGATAAAAACCTTGCGCCAAATCGAACATGTGAGTCACGAAGTGTACTCTCACCCCCGCCTCGAGCATCCCGCGGATGATCTGACGTGCGATCTCGGATCCCTCCCGTTCGTTTGTCGATGCGAATGACTCGTTGCACAACAGGATGGAGCTCGGGACTATCGCGTCGACTATCCCGCTCATCCGGCGGAGCTCCTCATCAAGCTTCCCGCTCTTCATGGCGGAGTCCTCTTCCCGCTTGAAATGCGTGAAGAGCCCGCTGCACACGCTGGCACGGAGGGTCTCGGCCGGCACAAACATCCCGCATTGCATCATGAGCTGCGCCACTCCCACGCTGCGCAGGAAGGTCGACTTCCCGCCCTGGTTGGCGCCGGTTATGATGACGAGCGATCTGTTGTCGCCGTCCACATCGTTGCCGACCGCTCGCGCTTCGAGCTTCAGCGACAAGCAGGGGTCATAGAGCCCCCGGGCCGAAAAAGCGGCCGTCGCCGGAGCCTCGGGAAGAGGGAAGCAGACCGGCTCGCCCTTCTCGACGAGCTGCGCGTGCAGGTTCAGGCTTCCGACGTAGAACGCGAGCTCCGTTCGGAGCATCGTGAAGAAGCTGAGGATGTGGTCGGTCGATTGCGCGAGCGCGTTGGCCACCAGGTTGACCCCTCTTCCTCGCAGCTCCGATAGGGCCTTGAAGCCGTTCTCATCGCGGTCGGCGATCTGAAAGCCGTAGCTCGGGCGATTCCTCGAGGTGATGCGCTGGAACCAGCTCTGCTCGTGCGGCTTGCGCAGGATGTAGTCGACGCCCTTGTTGCCCTCGCCGAGAGCGGCGCTCACGAGCGTGCCTCCGCGGAACCGGAGCGTCTTGAGGTGGCCCTCGATAAGCTCGAAGTACTCGTCATCGAGCTCCGCCACAAGCATAGCGAAGAGCCGCGTGAAACCCTCGGATCGGAACGTCGCCGCATGATCGCCGGCGATCTTCCGCAATCTTCGGAGGAAACCTACCAGCAGCTCAAGCACTCCCACGGACCGGCTCAAGATCGACTCGGGCGAGTCCCGCAGCCATCCGAAGTAGATCGATCTCGGGCTCTCGATCGCTTCTACGGCAAGCGCGTAGATCTCTCCTACGATCGAAGGCTGCTCCAGACAGTCTGCAAGCACCTGCTGGCGGTAGACGATATCGTCGGGATCGCTCAGGCTCGAAAGGAGGGCTCGCCTGGCCACCTTGAAGAGGAAGTCATCGCGGAGCGCCATCGCGCCGAACAGCGTGTCGAGCTCGAGGTCCTGCGTGAGTGCTTCTTCGTTCGGCGGCAGCTCCCGCTTAAGGTCGAAGTCTCGATTGCGATACATAAGGAAGGCCTTCATCGTGAAACCCTCCTCCTCACCGAATCGTAGGTGAGCCCATACTTCTCGGCGATCGCTGCGGCGTAGGCGAGCCCATCGGCAGGCTTTCTCACTACCTTGTACGTGCGCTCTGCCGGATTGTGAGGGACAATCGTGCTGGCCATGCTTACCGTGGCCTCGCTGTGCGAGGCCAGCTCGTCGACGAAGGTCACGTAGACGCACAGCGAGCCCAGCTCCTCGATTTGCGCGATCACCTTCGTACCGACAAAGCGGGCGTCCATAAGGGTCGTCGAAGCGAAGCTCTCGTTCATGATGATGATGCTTTCGCTTGTCGCCTCCTGCAGGATAGCGTGAATTCTCGTGAGCTCATCCTCGAATTTTCCCCGGAGGGTCGCGAGATCCTCCTCTTTCTCAAAGTGGGTGTACAGCCGGTCGGGAAGAAAGAGACGTGCACCGCCGCCAGGCACCGGCAGCCCAAGGCTGGCGAGGAAGTGCAGCTGGCCGAACATTCGCGCGAAGGTCGTCTTGCCGCCCTGATTCGGGCCGGTGACGACGAGGATACGCTCCGGACCTTCGAGCTTGAAGTCGTTGCACACCACGGTCGCGCCTTCGGGCACAAGCTTGTTCGCCAAGGCGAGGTCGAAGGTTCCGTGCGTCTCGATCTCCTTTGACCGATCCGAAACCTCAGGGTAGCAGAAAGGCAGGCCGGCTGCAGCGAAGCGCCGCATGTACTCGAGATAACCCAGATAGAGCTGCACCTCGCGGTCGAAGGCGCCGACAATCCTGTCCAGGTAATCCCGATGGCCGCTGTAGTACTCGTCCAGGGCACGGAACGGGTCGGGGTAGAGCCGCACCACGCACTCCAGCACCCGCTCTTCGACGTGATTCATCTCCGGCCAATCCGGGAGCTTGACCCGGTAGTCCTTCACCGCCCCCTGCTTGAACTTCGCGAAGGTCCGCTCCACCTCGGCGCTGTAGTCTGCCTCTCCGTCGTAGGCCGTGACCCGTACCCGATTCCCCTTGATGTGGACGCAATACCTCACCTCCGCGAGCTCCTCCTTCAGCTTGCGAGTCTCCTCTACAAGCGAGGCGAACTCCTCGGATCGGGTGTAACCCGCAAGGTACTCGGAGAATGCGCGAAAGCCCTCCGATTCCAGATCGAGGAGCGCAAGCCCTCCGGCAAGCTCGGCGGTCGCTGCGCAATAGAGGTCCACCGCGTCGAGAAACCAGCGCTCCTTCTGGCGGATATTGTGTAGCTTCTCGGCCTGGGCGAGGAGACGCCGCGTCCCCCGCATCTTCTGGGAGAAGGTGTCGACGGCCCTGAACACCGAGCCCTTCTCCAGATCGTGGAAAACTTCGTGTCGATAGCGCACGGACGCCACGTCGTGCAGCGGCGCGTACAGAAAGGGCTTGAGGTCGTACTCCTCCCGCCCCGAGCTGAGCGAGTCCACAACTTGATCGAGATTCAAGTCCCCGAAGAACTCAGGCTCTTCGGGCGAGCCGTCGCCGCCATCGGCGCCGGAACCGTCAAGAAAGAGTATGCTGTGGAAATCCAAGCGAACCATCGCCGGCCACCTCCCCTTGCCTGTAAGCCACGCTTTCCTCGCCCCAAGGGGCGACGAAACTCAGCGGGTCGCTCGACAAGTAGGAGTTATCAGCCGACATTCGGCGGGTTTATGGCGCGGCGAACTCCATCGCCGCATGGAAAGC
>DAHUYW010000092.1 GCA_027306915.1 Spirochaetales bacterium
GGGGCTGCTTGTGCGGCAACTTCACATAACATCGTCAGTGACACAGCTCCGAAAGCCACGATATGAGGTCTTTGTCGTTCCGCCACTCCGGCACAGGTTCCTGCGAAGGCACCTGGTAGGCACCCTCGAGGGCTTTGCGTTTCTGCTCCGCATCGACCTTGGCGTAGATCTCCGTGGTCGTGACCGAGACGTGACCGAGGAAGTCCCGTATGTAGATCAGCGGCACCCCGCTTCTCAGAAGGTGAACGGCCTTGCTATGTCTTAAACAGTGGAGCGAGACCTGCTCCGGGACCTCCCGGCTGTCGGAGAGAGCCATCGCAGTAACGTATCTGCGGAGGATGTGGGCGACACCGGCGCGGGTGAGTTTCGTCTTTCGGCTGTTCATGAACAACGGGAAGTCGAGTGCTCCGCTGTTGCAGGTCCAGCTCCGCTCCTCGAGGTAGGCTCTCATAATGGAGGCGGTCTTCTCGCTGATTGGTACAATCCGACTCTTGCGTCCCTTTCCGTGCAGCATGACCGTAGCGGGCTGCTCGATTCTCACGTCGCGAACACGCAGGTCGCACATCTCCTGGACTCTGGCGGCACAGTCGTAGAGAAGTACGAGGAGCGCGTGATCGCGTCGACCCTTGTGTGTGGCCGTGTCAGGCTGGCTCAACAGGCGATGCAGTCCTTCCGGAGAGAAGAAACTCATCGGGCGCCGCGCAGACTTCTTCATTGGGACACCGAGAATCCGTTGGCACGCAAAGAGCTGCTCGGGATCTACGGCCGCGACGTAATGGAAGAACGATTTGAACGCAGCGAGTCGCTGGTTACGGGTTGCCACACCGCAGCGCCGCTTCTGCTCCAGCCAGCCGAGATAGGAGGCCAGGAGCTCGGGGCCGATGTCCGCGATGCGGATGTAATCGGGTTTCATCTTGCGCTCGGTCTTGCAGAAGAGCAGAAACAGCTTGACCGCATCCCGATAGGAGGCGATGGTGTTGGTGCTCACGTTTCGTTGGGCGGGAAGGTAGCGCGAGAGAAAGGCGGCAACGTGGCGGGCGAAGTCGGTTTCAGCCATGATAGGCCTCCGGGATCACCCAGCCGAACTGCTTCTCGACAGTACTCACCAGATGAGGGAACATCATTGCCGTCAGGCGCAGATAGTGCTGCGACGCTTTTAGACCCTCGTGCCCCATGTAGATGGCAAGGTGAGGAAGGGCGGTGGTAAGGTCCCTGCCTTCTCGGACCCATCGGTTGAGTACTCGAACCGCGAAGGTGTGTCTCAGGTCGTGCAGACGCGGCCCCCGGCCTCGACCCCCGTGGGGAATCTCTGCCAGCCGTAGGGCCGTGCGGAAGAACGCGTAGAGACTTCCAGCGTCGTAAGGGACCCCTTGTGCGTTCGGGAAGAACCAGCGTGACGAGGCGAAGCCGCGAACGAGTTGGCTATCCCTCGCGTACAGGCGGCACCGCCGTGCAAGAGACTCCGCCATCGGAATGAGCCGCTGCTTGCCGTTCTTGGTGTTCAGAAGCACAAGCATCCCGTTTCCGAGATCGACGTCCTTCTTCTCGATACGCAGCGTCTCGGTGATGCGCGTTCCGCAGCCGATGAGGATTCGAAAGACCAGTGGAAAGACCAGATCCGAGTGGCTGGAAACGCCCTTCTCGCACAGGCGGTCCACGGTCGCCAGCACGGCTCCCAACTGATGTTCCGAGAAGATGTGGGGCGTGTAGGCGTAATCGACCAGAGGGGCGAGTCGCCACGGGACGGGCACAGCGTTGTAGCCCATACGAGCCATGAACAGCGACAGCCCACGAAGAACCGAGATCCGTGCGCTTCTGTTGATCTCGTTTTCCCACGGGGTCTTTTCGATCCACCGGTTGGCAAGCTCCGCCGAAAGACAGCGATCTTCGCCGCCAATCTGGTTCTGGAGTTCGACGATGCGGCGCAGGACTTGCGCTTCCTTTGCGAATCGGTATCCGGTGGCCCGTCTCTCCGCAATGTAGTCAGCAACCACGGTGGCGAAGGGAGGGTTACTGGCGTTCACGGCTGAGTACCTCCTCAGGATCCAGAGCGCACTGTCTGAGAGCCTCGATATCGGTGTGGAGGTAGACCCCGGTGGATTCGGATCTGAGGTGTCCGAGCACCGCCGAGATGACCGGTAACTCAACCCCTTGGGCGAGCATCAAGCTCGCGAGTGTGTGGCGAAGAGCATGGACGCCCTTCGGTACATCTCGCGGAAATGCCACTCCCGCCTGCCGCACCCGTTTGGCAAGGATTGCGTTCAGCCCGCAGGAGTGGACCCCGAAGGACCGGAACGGGACGGTGCAGGTCAGGAAGATCTCCGGAAGTGGCGAAGGAGGTCGTCCGTTGCGCAGGTAGTCGATGATTGCCCACCCGACATCCTGAAGAAGCGGCAACCTCAATGGCTCTCCGGTCTTGCTCTGAACGATCTCGATGAGGTTCTCGCTCCAGCGAAGGCTTGAGAGCTTGAGCGTCCTCACGTCCAGCGAGCGAAGTCCATACCTAGTGATGAGCAGCAGGATGGCGTAGTCGCGCTTTCCCACGGCACTGCCCCGATCGATAGAGTTGAGTACTGCCAGCACATCTTCGCGGCGCCACACTCCTGGAAGTCGGAACTGCCGGTTCCCCTTGATCGTGGGGAGTTTCTCGGCCAAGTCGTCGTCGGAGGAGGGCGACATAGTCGGCTTCGCTCGTCATCCTTGGAATAGCATTGAACAGGTAGTGAAGGTAGGTGTAAGGATCTATCTTGTTGAGGACAGCGGTCTGAATCAACGAGAACGAACGCGAAGCTTTTGGCTCCTTTTGCCCACCTATCCGGCAGCCTTTCTACAATAGAAACGCACCCCCGGACGTTTAGTCTTCTCCAACAGATCAAAGATCGCTCGCAGGTATCGTTCCGCAAACTCCAACCACCCTCATCAGGAGAACCCAACCCATGAATACGACCCTGAACATGACAGTGCTCAATTTCTTCGGCTTCGCCTTCCTGCCCTTCGCAAAGCCTCTCACCTCCCGGCAGCTCTTCATCACCGAAAGCTTCCAGGAAGCCGTCGCCCGCCTGCAGTTCGCCATCGCGGAAGAAGACTTCTTCCTCCTCACCGGAGCGGTGGGCGTCGGCAAATCGGTGGTCCTCGGGAGTCTGACCTCCACGCTCGACACCAACCGTTACACCCCCGTCTACATCCGCGGGGCCTCGTTGGCCGAAGGCGAGCTCTACAAAGCAATCCTCTCAGGCCTTGACCGCGACCCTCCCCGCTATACCCCGGCAGCCAAGCGAATGTACTTCTCCGTCGTGCCCGAGCTCACCCGCAAGCCTGTGGTTGTCATCGATGATGCCCAAGACCTCCAGGAATTGGCGCTCTCCAATCTACCGACCATGACCAACTTCGGCTGCGATTCCCAGAGCAGAATCACCTTCATCTTGAGCGGCCAACCGGAACTGCGCGCGCATCTACGCCACAGTCAGTTCTTGCCACTGCTGACGCGCATCCGCCTCTCTTTCCACATGAAGCCGATGTCGCTAGAGGAAACCTGTCACTACATCGATCATCACACGACCGCTGCCAGTGCCCCCAGCCCCCTTTTTTCGGACACCGCTAAAGCGGACATCCATCGGCACGCCGAAGGCATCCCGCGTGCCATCAACAGTATCTGCTACCGCTCGATCATCGCCGCGGCAGCCGCCGGGCGCAAGATCATTGATTATGCGGACCTCATCTTGGAC
>DAHUYW010000093.1 GCA_027306915.1 Spirochaetales bacterium
AAGGTAAACGCCACTCCGACATAGAAAGCGGAGTACTCGAATAGACGATGGAGCAGCGTCCGCTTTCCAGTGCTGAGCGTCCGAATGCGTCGAATTCGTACATCGCCCAGTCGATCCGGCAGATGGCTCCACTGCTTCGTCGTTCGGACTGTGGAACCCGAGAGAACCGTGCACTCGTATCGCCCTGTGGCCGCCAGATACTGCGTGAGGTCTCCCAGCATCTGCGAAAATCCGGTCACATCTGGATAGAAGTATTGGAGAATGAAAAGAACCCGTTTCGGAAGAGCTGTCCCCGTTGGTTTGTCGCTCATCTCCCGGAGCCTCATGCAACCTGCTCGCAAAACCAGCGGTAGGTTCGCTCGATCCCCTCTGCGAGGCCGATGCGCGCGCTCCAGCCGAGGCGGGAAAGCCGGCTCACGTCGAGGAGCTTGCGCGGCGTTCCGTTCGGCTTCGAGCGGTCGAAGACGAACTCTCCCCGATATCCGACTACCCGCGCGATGAGCTCGGCAAGCTCGCGGATGGAGCAGTCCTTTCCTGTGCCGACGTTCACGATCTCGCCCACCTCCGCGAAGCTCATCCGCTCCATGAGGAAGAGGGCAGCCTCGGCGAGGTCGTCGACGTGGAGAAACTCGCGCAAGGGGGAGCCGTCCCCCCATATCTCGACCGAGCCTGCGTCGCGCTCCTTCGCCTCGTGAACCTTCCGTATCAGCGCGGGCAGCACGTGCGAGGATTGAAGGTCGAAGTTGTCGTGCGGACCGTAGAGGTTCGTCGGCATGGCGGAGATGAAGTTGGTGCCGTGCTGCTCGTTGTAGTAGCGGCACAGCTTTATCGCCGCGATCTTCGCTATCGCGTAGGGCCCGTTCGTCGGCTCGAGCGGACCGGTAAGGAGACACTCTTCTTTCAGCGGCTGGGGGGCCATCTTCGGATAGATGCAGGACGACCCGAGGTTCAAGAGCTTCTCGACCCCGATCCTCCGGCTCGCCTCGATCACGTTGAAGGCGATTTCGGTGTTGCCGAAGATGAAGTCCGCCTTGTAGGTGCTGTTTGCGAGGATCCCCCCGACCTTCGCTGCGGCAAGGAAGACGTATCGCGGACGTTCCTCCTCGAAGAACTTGTAGGTCGCCGTCTGGTCGCGGAGATCCAGCTCCGTGCTTGCGCGCACGACGAGGTTCGTGTAGCCCTGCCGTTCGAGGAGCCGCAGGATTGCCGAGCCCACAAGGCCGCGGTGGCCCGCGACGTAGATCTTGTCGGTCCTATTCATTGTAGTTCTTCACGGTAAATCCGCCGTCGCGCAGGTAGAGCTCCTTCTGCGCCAAGGCGAGGTCGGCCTTCACCATCATCGAGACGAGCTTGCCAAACTTGACCGTTGGCGTCCACCCGAGGGTCCTCCTCGCCTTGGCGGCGTCCCCGAGGAGCGACTCGACCTCCGCGGCCCGGAAGTAGCGGGGGTCTATCTGGACGAGGGCCTTTCCGCTCTTCGCCTCGATTCCCACCTCGTCTCGCCCTTCGCCCCGCCAACCGATCTCGATGTCCGCCTCCCGAAAGGCGGCCTCCACGAACTCGCGCACCGTATGGGCCTCGCCGGTCGCAATGACGAAGTCGTCGGGCTTGTCGGCCTGGAGGATCATCCACATCGCCTTCACGAAATCGGGGGCGTAGCCCCAGTCCCGGTGGGCGCTCAGGTTCCCGAGGTAGAGCCGCTCCTGGAGCCCGAGCTTGATGCGCGCCACCGCCCGGGTGATCTTGCGCGTGACGAAGGTCTCGCCGCGAAGGGGGCTCTCGTGATTGAAGAGAATCCCGTTCGACGCGAACATCCCATACGCTTCCCGGTAGTTCACGGTGATCCAGTAGGCGTAGAGCTTGGCCGCTCCGTAGGGGCTTCGCGGGTAGAACGGGGTGGTCTCGCGCTGCGGGCTCTCCTGGACCTTCCCGTAGAGCTCGCTCGTCGAAGCCTGATAGAATCGCACCCGCTCCTGCATCCCGAGGATGCGGACAGCCTCGAGGAGCCGCAGGGTTCCCAAGGCATCCGAGCTCGCGGTGTACTCCGGCGTCTCGAAGGAGACCGCCACATGGCTCTGCGCCCCGAGGTTGTAGATCTCCTCCGGCTGCACCTCTTGAATGATGCGGATGAGGTTCGTCGAGTCGGTGAGGTCCCCGTAGTGCAGGAAGAACCGCACGTCGCGCTCGTGCGGGTCGCGGTAGAGGTGGTCGACCCGATCCGTGTTGAAAGAGGAGGAGCGCCGCTTGATCCCGTGGACCGTGTAGCCCTTCTCGAGGAGAAGCTCCGCAAGGTATGCGCCGTCCTGGCCCGTGGCGCCCGTGATGAGGGCTGTCTTCATCTATGCAACCTTCTGCTCCAAGGATGACGGTCGCCGCTGCCGGTAGTGCATCCCGCCGTAGGCGAAGAAGATAAAGAAAAGAGCGACGAGATAGGCCTGCACCGTTCGGTAGCTCGTGATGAGCGTATCCGCGGTGATGCCGTTCAACAGTGCGTAGAGAAAAAGTATCCACAGAAAGGGCAGTTTCGACTTCCACACGGTAAAGAAATGAACGTACCAGATGTAGAAGAAGAACCCGAGCCCGATCAGCCCTTGGTTGGCGAGAAGACCCGTGTAGGAGCCGTCGGCGACCGGTATGTAGGCGATTCCGTTGCCGAAAAAGAACGTGAGGCCGTTGGTGAGCCACAACCGAATTTGATCGGGCCAGGCTATCGCGTAGCGCAGGCTGAACGATTCGTCTCTGCTCACGCGCGAAAAGAAATCCGACGGGTTCTGGACCAGCTTGAGGAAGATCCAGAATATGCTGCCCTCGGGAACCCGATCCGCGAGAATGTTCACGAGGACCAGGACGAAGGCGGCGAATATTCCGATAGCGATGATGTAGCGCGTCCTCGTGAATGACCTTCGGAGGAGGTAAATCACGAGAATGAAGATCGTCACCAGAATGTTGGTACGGGACACCGTAAGAAGGAGAGTAAGGGTGGAGAGGAGCGTTACGCCGACAAACGTTGAT
>DAHUYW010000094.1 GCA_027306915.1 Spirochaetales bacterium
TCTTGCCCGGAATCCATCTGCTCTCGACTCCAGGCCATACACCTGGCAGTCAGTCGATCGTCGTCGATACTGAACAAGGGCGGGTCATCACCTGCGGCATCTGCTGCGACGAAGGCAACTTGAATCCACAGGGGGAACTGAATTACGTTTGGCCGGAAGTACTTGTTCCGGGGATTCATACCGAAGTAAGCGTCGATTTCGGGGTGTGGCCGGTCCGGCACAGTTATCGCGGTCGATTCGTCGTGTTTAGGTCGAGAAGGTCGCTCGGTGACAGTGCCGTCGGCACGAGACGCTCGTAGTCCTGTCGTTGCGTCGCCTGCGGAAGCCGGTCGAAGAGGAAGCGCAGGTAGTGATAGGGCTCGAGGCCGTTGGCCTTTGCGGTTTCGACGAGGCTGTAGAGCGCCGCGCTTGCGTGGGCACCCCGTGGAGTGTCGCTGAACAACCAGTTCTTTCTTCCGACGACGAAGGGCCGGATCGCGTTCTCGGTGGCGTTGTTGTCAGGCGTGAGAAACCAGGCATCGAGGTAACGCTCCAATCGAGGCCATTGAGCGTGCGTGTAGTGAATCGCCTCGCCAAGCTTCGAGGAGGGGACGACCTGCCCGAGTCGCTCGTCAAGCCAGGCGCGAAAGCGATCGAGGTTCGGTTTCACCTGCGCCGAGCGCTGCTCGAGGAACTGCCGGCGCGAGATCTTCTCCTTGGCAAGCTGCGTGCGCAGCGTAGTTTCGATGCGGTACAGCTCCGCAATGAAGGCAAGCGCGACCTCCGCCGAGCCGCTTTTTTTCGTGATCTTGGAGGCTTCGAAGAACTTCCGCCGCGCATGAGCCCAACAGCCCACGTGAATGATCCCGGGGCTGCCACCGATCTCGTTGTAGCCGTCGTACCCATCGGTCTGGAGGTAGCCTCGGTAGCCTACAAGCGCTGAGGTAGCGACCGCCCCCGAGCGAGTCGGATGGTAATGATAAAGCACCACCGGCTTCGCCACGGCTGGCTCGGGCTGCTCGATCAAGCCGAGGGTTACCCACATGTAGCTGTCGGCTGAGGCGGGCCGACCGCGCTCGTGCGGCACCTGCACCGTCGTCTCATCCATTCGCACCAGCGGCCCCTCGCGAACTCGCTGCCACATCAGCTCGATGAGTGGGCCGCAGCGAGCCGCCGCCGAGATCGCCCAGCTGCACAGCGTCGCGCGTGCAACCTCGATACCCAGCCGGGAGAAGATCCTCTCCTGACGGTAGAACGGCAGACTGTCGACGAACTTCGCGGTGAGCACGTAAGCAAGAAACCCGGGCCCCGCGATACTGCCCGGGATCATGCGCGGCGGCATCGGGGAACGGATCATCGAGAGGGCACCGCTTGCATCGAACGCCTCGCAGCGGCATGGCCCGTAGACCCGGCGCACATGGCGAATAACCTTCACCTTCGCCGGGATAACCTCCACTTCCTCGCTGGTCTCCTCGCTGACCACGGGTCGCTCGGTGCCGCAGCAGGGGCAGTGCTTGTCTTCATCATCAAGATCGTGGATGACCACCTCGCGCGGTAGGTGCTCGGCGATGGGCTTGCGCCCCGGTTTGGCTCTCTGGTGCTCCGCGACATGGACACCGCCAGCCTGCGGACCAGGAACCTCCAACGGCGGCTCGACCCCCTGCTCCGCCTCGTTGAACAGGTGCATCTGCCGCCTGTCCTCTTCGGTGAGCTTCTCGCTGGACTGGCCGAAGTGCATCCGCCTCAAGACTTCGAACTTCTCGGAGAGCTCCTGGTAGGCCCGCCTTTGGTCGGCAAGGCTACGCTCGTGCTCGACGACCAGATCGCTGATCAATTGATGCAGCTGCTCCACGTCGGCTGGCAGATGATGAACATCCACGTCCTTCACGAGGTCTGACCCTATCATGGAGCTCACCAAATTAATAGGGGGCACCTCATTTTATCTGAGAAAAGTGCAGGCTCCCGTGAGCGTTCCAGAAGTCGATGCCCGAGAGCAGCATCCGCAGCTGCGCGGCACTGATCTGCCTGGCCTCGGCTTGCCCCTGCGGCCAGGGGAAGCGATCCTGCTCCAGGCGCTTCAGCCACATGCAGAACCCGTTACGCTGCCAGTAGAGCACCTTCAGGTGCGTACGCTTGCGATTGCAGAACAAGAACAGGTTCCCCGAAAGCGGCTCACCGCCCAACTCCTCCTCCACCATCACCGCGAGCCCGTTGATCTGCTTGCGCATGTCCGTCCAGCCAGGACGTACGTAGATCGACACCCGATCCCAGTCGATAATCATCCGAGCGACTCGATGATTTTGATGATCGCCCCAAGCTCTTCAGGGCGGAACTCTCTCGGAAGCCGAATCGTGAACCTGTTCCCAACGACCACCTCGATCATCGGCTCGCTTGGCGACAGTTTCACCGCGACCTTCACCACCTCGTGTCCGGTCTTACTCTCGCTCAGTCTTGCTCGCCAGTAGCGAAGGCCATTCACACCGATGCCTTCCCGTTGGCAGTACCCGCGCATACTGAGCCCACTCGCCTTCCAGCCTTCAAGGTGCGCGCGCCATTTATCCTGTTTTGATGTAGATGTCCGTACGTCAGTGATCTGTTGTCTCCTTGCGGAGACAATCGCTAAAACAGCTCTAGACTTACAGATGCGGAGAAATCAGCGCTTACAAATGAATAGCTCACGTCTCACAAAGTCGCGACAATCACCAACCAGCCATAGACACGATCTCGATGTGATTGACGTAATACGATATATCTACTTCTGGAAGACCGACGAAGAGAAACTTCTCACCAGGTTCGCAAATAGCGATTCTCGCCAAGACGCCTTCAAAGACTACGTCATTTACATGAGGATTGCTCGAAACCTCAAAAAAGGGTCGACCAATAAAGTTCTCAGAGTTGTCGAGCAATACACCAACGATGCCAAGAAACTCAGCGTAAATGAGCTATC
>DAHUYW010000095.1 GCA_027306915.1 Spirochaetales bacterium
ACCCCTCTGTACCACGGAAATTCCCGCTTGTCGATCCGCCTCGCCCCGACTTTGTCAGCAGCCTGTTAGCGCAACAGACTTGGCGGATGGAGCCGACGACGTCTTGAGCCAGCTCAGATAGGGCTTTCGCGTCGGCCCATCGCGGGACGGGCGAGGCCGCAACCAATCCGACCTCCCACGCGCGACTGCCGTTCTGGAGATACACCAGATTCTCGAATGAGGCGGAATTCAATAGCGTGAGAAGCGGGAATATCACCTGAGGCGACATGTTTTGCGAGAAGCAACTCATGCCCTTGTGTCCGAAGATGCAGCCTCCAGTTAGCGGCCGGGCGTTCAATCCCTTGACAGTACTTCCAGGCCACGTCAGCCCCGGCCGGAAGTAGTAGTCGGGGTTGCGAATTACAGACCCCGCGTAGGAACCGAGCTCTTCGCCACCCGCCTTCCAATTCACCACCAGATGGATGTCGGAATAGTAGGGCGAGTACTCGCCGCCCTTGGCGAAGGGAACCCAGTACCTGCCGCGGCGGGTCCGATCGCGGCACCAGCTCTGGAAGTCGGTGAGATTCGCGCGCCAGTCGGGTCCGAGTCCGCCGTCGAGCCGTCGCTCCGCCGGAACCTCCCACCAGGCGCGCACGAAGCGGAAGTCGTCAGCCGTGGCGAGGCCCTGTTTCACCGTCCGACCTTCGCTCTCGAAGGGCGGAAGCTTCCGGAAGAGCTCGCGGATGGAGTCGTCGACCCAGTAGGCGAAAGGGGAGTTCGGAACTTTGCGGAAGTCCGCCGGATCCACGACGAAGCTTCGCTCGCCTTCTTCCTGGACGCCGTGCGCATTGAGGGCGGCGATCTCCGCCTTCAATGCGGAGCCCTTGTCATCCTCTTTCAAAAGCCGTACGAAGGTCGTTTTCACTTGCCCGTTTCCTCGTTTTCGCCGGATTCGCTCAGTTGAAACCTCGCTAACCTCATGAGTAACAAGAAAAGCAGATGGAAATGGTCAACTCGGTACTCCCGATCGGTCAGATGGGTATGCGCCACGTGCGCACGGAGGTTCTAGCCGTCCTTTTCAACAAGCACATACCGTAGGAGAAAGAGGTCGTCTTCTCCCAGCCGTTCAACGAGAGCCTCGTCGTTGAGCAAGTCGTCAAGCGACCGATCTTCTATCGTGTGTTGATTCGACTTGCTCTTGGCCTGCTCCGTTGCCCGACCGCACAGGCGGAGAAAATCACGGACGATTCCCTCGAACTTCACGGTCAAAGAATCGATCGTAAGCATCAGCTCCGGCAGGCCGCGCTGTGTCGTGAGATAGCGCCGAAGCTCCCGTTCATAGTGCGCGAACGCGGGCAGTATCGAATCGATCCATCGGTACTCCAACATCTGGTTGTCGCCGAGCATCCGAACTAAGGTCGCACCCAGCCACGAGTTCTTTGTCAGCCATGACTGAAGGTTCGCCGAAGTCAAAACGTTGTCCCTCACGCCGTTTATCATCACGCGCTTGAGCAGCTCGACGGTGAGTGCGTCGATGTGTTGTCCGTAGATCGTCAGCGTCCAGTGCTCCCGCGCCTGCTCAGGACCCTGGTAGCTCTTTACGGGTCGTCCGAACTTGTCTTGTTTGACATGACTCGCCATCCCCAGAATCGGAGACTTCCTGCAGAACTCGTCCGCCTGCTGTCGGACCTCGGAGACCTTGGGCACAAGTGGTGATCCGTACGTGCAGACGAAGGTCAACAGCGTATCGATCCCTTTCTCGTTGAGCTCCTTCGACATCTCGTCGAATTGCCGGTAGGTCTCGCTCATATCGATCTCCGTTGAGATCTGTCCGTAGTGGGCTTTTCCGGCGAGCTTATCGTGTCTGCGGAGCATCTCGTCCGCAGTCTCCGTGTCCCCTCCGCTTCGATAGTCCTCCGCTGCGCGCTGCAGCCAGCTCATCGACGCGAGGGGATCTTCGGCCAGAGTGTCGGCGCTGCGCTGTGCTGCGGCCCCGCGTCGCAAGAGCCAGCTCTTGGGAGAGACCTGAGCGATTTCCGCCATTCGGGCAGCCGCGCGCGTCACGTCGTGCGCAAGAAGAGGGCCGATTCGGTCGACTTCGCGATCGTATTCTTCTTCAAGACAGGACAGCAGGTCCAAGAAGAGCTGCTTCCTCTCGGGGAAGGAAACCTCGTTCAACGAGCGGATCAGCTGAGAACGAATGAACCACCTATCGTTTACATTCAGGCACGCGGCGCCGAAGGTACGCTTCAATGCCTCGGTGACCGGATTAAGATTCATCTTCGCCGACAGTGCTATTCGCAGGGCGGCCACGAGCGATTCGTGAAGCCACAGGGCGGCATCTCGATTTTCGCCGGCAGCGAGAATCTTGAGACTAGAGTCGACGACCTCGATGTAGGATTCGACCGCCGACTTCGCGATCTCGCTGTGTCGCGAACTCGGATGGTTCCAAAGAATGTGATTGAGTCTTGCTTTCACGGCCGATGAGGCGCTCCTCGAGGCCCTCGTCTTCAGATATTCGCGAGCTTCGTCGTCGAAGAGCATGTCATTCGGCCATTGATCCTGACGGCCGGTCTTATCGGTCCACCCAAACATCGGAGTCAGTTCTCCTTCCGAAAGCCTGAACGAAAAACAGGCCAA
>DAHUYW010000096.1 GCA_027306915.1 Spirochaetales bacterium
CCCTCCGTCGAAGAGATGAAGAGACGCCTCTGGGAATTGTGCCTCCCAGGTGAGCCCTTCAGCTCGTCAACAAGCTTGCAGACCTTGTACGATTCTTCGCTTCGCCTCCGCCGTAACCCCACCGCGGACCTGTTACGCAATCTGCTCACGGTCGACTCGGAAACCCTTCCTGACTGGTACGAAGCATATTTCGAATTGCCGTGGGGACGGATCTACACGTTGAATGTCGACGACCTTCCACGAGCTGCGTCCCGGCGCTTCGCGCTTCCGCGCGAACTTCGGATCATCTCCGCAATTCGGGAGGGCCAAGAAACGGCGCCAGTGTCGCCGCGAGGGCTCTCGCTGGAAGTGGTGCATCTGAACGGAGACGTCGATGGGATTCCGGATCGGATCACATTCTCCACAACGCAATATGCAGAACGGCTGGCCCGCCCAGAGCCATGGTACGTGCGAGTGGCCGCTGACTTGGTGAGTCGCCCATTCGTGTTCGTAGGGACGCAGCTTGACGAACCCCCTTTGTGGCAGCACATCGAGCTTCGAAGAGGCCGCGGTGGACGCGGGCTGCGCGAGCTGCGACCACGTTCCTATCTTAATTACTCCAAACCTCGACGCTGCACGTAGGTCGCTCCTTGCCGAATACAACGTCGTGTGGTTACCATTCACCGCCGAGCAGTTTCAGGAGAGGGTTTTGGCGAACCTACGCCCGGCCGCCAGCGATGGGCTGAAGCTTATTCAGCGGCGATCATCGGCGAGTGTTCTCGAGCTGCGCTCGGTTCCCCTTGTGTCAGCACTCGCAGAAAATCCTACGGAGTCCAGCGAGTTCTTGCTGGGAGAAGAGCCGATTTGGGCCGATATTCAGGCCGGTCGTGCCGTCGCCAGAAACTCGGATGAGGAGTTGTGGAGGACGGTGCGCGATGCCGCAGCATCAAAGAGCATTCGCGGCGTTGTGGTTGTAACTGGGACGGCGGGATCGGGAAAGAGCACCGCATTGATGCGCGTGTGCCTCCGTTTGAGCGCAGAGGGTCACAGCGTGGGTTGGGTGGACGAGGAGGGTAGCCTTTCTCCCCATGAGATCCGCATCGCTATGCGCGACAAGGACGCTCCGTTTGCGCTGGCAATTGACGATGCCGATATGTACGGTTCGGAACTAAGCAGCATGCTCACCGAGATTTGCCGACGCCCGCCGTATCCGGTCGTGATCGTTGGCGTCAGGGCTGGCAGACTAGACAGCGTCGTGCAGGGGAGGTTACTCGCCGACATCCGCCTCGTTGAGTTCTCGATGCCGCCTCTGGCCGATGGTGATATTGATGCCCTCCTCGACGTGCTTACGCGCGAGAACCGCCTTGGGCTGTTACGTGGCAAGAATCGCGAAGAGCAACGTGCCCTGATGCGGGACCAGGCTGGGCGCCAGTTGCTGGTAGCGATGATTCAGGCGACGTCCGGCCGACGTTTTGAGGAGAGAGCCGTTGAGGAACTGGGCGAGCTTGGCGAGGGTGCTCGCCCGTATGGTCTCATCGCCGTTGCATCCGCGTACAGATTCGGCCTACAGCGAAACGAGATTCTTCTCGGCCTTGGAGAATCATCGAACACCGTTCTGAACAGTGTTGACACGCTGCTTCGCCGACATGTGATCCGGATCGGCCACGACGGTGGACTTTGGGCTCGTCACCGCGTCATCGCGGAGGTGGTCACCACTGCGCTGCAAAAAACAGGGCAGATCAAAGAACTCCTCCACGGTTTGGCTCACGTCGCCGCAACCCAGGTCATGCCGACGCTGTCGCGCTCTGCGCGGTCATGGAGATTGCTTCGGTAGGTGACCAATCACGATTTTCTCATTAGGGTTGTCGGGACCGATGCCGCGCGCAATTTGTATGCCGAACTCGAAGGTTTGCTTGAGTGGGACTACCACTACTGGCTTCAACGTGGCAGCCTAGAGGTTGAAACTGGGGATCTCGCCTATGCGGAGAACTTTCTCAACCAAGCGCGTGGACTGGCGCCCGCTGAGCCATACGTCGAGACGGAGTACTCTTATCTGCTGCTTCGAAAGGCGATCGACAATCCCACATCTAATGCCGCTCCGGAATTTGTGCGCGAGGCGACCGAGTCGCTTGCGGCGCTGATTGACCGAGTGGGTCACCGAGACGTCTATCCATATCACGTCCTCGGAAGTCAGGGCATCTCATGGGCGCGGCGGGGAATGACCTCCTCGGTCGACAAGGACCGATTCCTTCGCGGAATTATTGCCCAACTTGAGGATGGATGTCGCAATCATCCGCGTGCTACGGAATTGAAAAATCTCCTTGAGGACCTCAAGCGCGAGCAGATCGAGATAGCAGTCCCATCGCAGAGGACCCTTATTCGGCGCGATTGACGCACGGGTCTGGCGTCACGAGCCTAAGGGCGCCATCGCATTTGGCCCGTGCACAGGGTCTGCTGAAAGTAAGCCTGTTCCCAGCAGCGATTGCGGCAGCCCCTGGGTTGATCGTCCTTAACGTTCCTCTGGCAAGGCGGGGTCATACACCCTACCGGGCTCCGACGGGAGGAGACCGGCCCGTCTTCGTACAGCCCGAAGCGACCTGAGC
>DAHUYW010000097.1 GCA_027306915.1 Spirochaetales bacterium
AGTGCTCGCACAAACAAGGAGGTCAGAAATGTTGCAGCATCTTGAATTGGTGCTCGACGAGCGGGAGCGCGTCGGATTTCGTACCTGGGTTGAGCGTCTGAAAGATATCGAGGGGCCGAGGGCGGCCGAGCGCCAGGTCGTGATCGATTCGGCGTTTTTCGAGCCGCCGGAGTTCCGCGCCTTCGTCGAAAGCGCCCGCGCGCTCATGGTCCGAGACCGCACACGCGACAAGCACGTCTCGACCCTGCTCATTGCGAGAGTGCTCCGGGCGGCGGGAAGGGCGTACCAGCTGCAGGGGAATTGAAGAACAATGGCCAGTTCAAGGCTTCTGAATGGTTATGGCGCCTATCTCCGGGTTGAGCTGCATCTGGCGCCCACGAGCACGGAATCCTACCTTCGGGAGGTCGGGCGCTATCTTGCGTTTCTCGCTGGCCGCGGCGTGCGCAGAGAGCGCGCGACGACGGAGGATGTACTTGTCTTTCTCGCCGAGCGACGCGGAGTGCATGATCCGAAAACCGTCGCGAAGGCTCTGACCGCGGTTCGGTCATTTCAAAGGTTTCTTGTCGTCGAAGAGAGGAGAGTCGACAATCCCGCCGAGGTCGTCCAAGGGCCGCGATTCCGTCGCCGTGTGCCTTTGGTACTCTCCCCCGGCAACGTGGATGCCCTTCTCGCCGCGATCGACTGCGGCACACCGCTCGGGCTGCGCGACCGGGCCATGTTCGAGGCGATCTACTCGTGCGGATTGCGCGTATCCGAGGCTGCGGAGGTCGGCCTCGCCAATCTCGACCGGACGGAGCGCGTCGTGCGGATCACCGGGAAAGGTACGAAAGAACGGATCATCCCGCTCGGCGAGGCGGCGCTCCATTGGCTTGCGGTCTACCTCAAAGACGGGCGGCCGGCTCTCCTCGGGGGCCGCGTGGGACGTGATCGGGTATTCATTGGGCGCGGAGGCGCGGAGCTGACCCGGAAAGCGATCTGGAAACGCCTGAAAGAGATTGCTGGTCGGGCCGGGCTTGAAGCGAACGTGTGCTCGCTGCGCCATTCGTTTGCGACCCATCTTCTTCAAGGTGGAGCGGACCTTCGCACGATTCAAGAGTTGCTTGGCCATGCGAGCATCGGAACGACGACGATCTACACTCACTTGGATCGCGCGGATCTGCGGCGATACCACCATGCCTATCATCCGAGAGCGTGAGATGGCCATTCACGCGGGGCGCCTACGCCTCGTGAGCGAGACGGGCTCCTCGATCGACGGGATTGAAGGCGAGACGATCGCGGCATACCTCCGATTCCTTGAACGCCTGCACGGCCTTTCGCCGGCGCTCCGCGCGGGATACCGAGAGGATCTCGACTGGTTCAGGATGTTCTGCATCTGTGAAGGGATCAAGCCTCTCGTTGCGGATTCTCTCGCCTGCCGCCACTTCCTGCAATCGGAGCGGTTCCGGGGTCTCGCGCCGGCGAGGCTTGAACGCCTGAAAGTGAATGTTGAAGCGTTCTATCGCTGGGCAGAGCGGACGTACAGGGTATCAGGAAACCCGATGACCGCGATTCGACAGGAGGAGCGGCGCCTGCGCCTGGTGGGAACACTCCCGCGGATAGAAGCACAAAGAGAAGAAGAGCATCACCCCGCCCTCGTATGCGGGCGGTAGAGAAAAAGAGCGGCCCTGAGGGGCTGCGAGGAGGGCCACTATGGCCAAAGGTAAGGTTGTTTCGGATTCGGGCAAGCCGGACGGTTCGCGCGAACATCCAATCATCGTGGACTTCGGGGTTCGAAAGGCGAAGCTAATCGATTCGGACAAGGCGGGTTTCGAGACCGAAGCGGAACGCAGGATAGGCCGACTTCATTTGATCGCAACCCTCGTTGAAAGCTGCGAAGTCGCGCTCGAGCCGGAAGAGATGGAAAGCCTCGGCGAGCTCCTTCATCACACGGCAAACGACTTCGCCAGCTTCGGCTGGGCGCATCTCTTCGAGGAAGATGAACTGCCGCCCGCGGAGGAAACGGCGCAGTGACTTTTGGGGGCAGTCCGCAAGGGCCGCCCGCGTTACGTGGGCGCCTCGCAAGGGGTACGCACGAGGATTGATGCCGGCGGGCAAACGCGAAGGAGAATGCGATGGGATTCATCGAAAAGGACAAGATCATCGGCTACAACATGGACGGGGACATCTGGTGTAAGGAGTGCTGGGATGGGGACACGTCGGAGCCCCCCGAACTGACGATGGGAAACTACATCGTTAAGGACGACAACACGATGTACTTCTGCGATCACTGCGACAAGCAGTTGTCGTAGGAAGGAGAGGTTGGGCCAAAAGAGGCGCCTGGCCTGCGCGGGCGCCCGCGTTGCACGGCCCCGCGTTTTGTGTTGCTTTCAAGTTGGAAACCGTTAGAATTGGATTAGGCAAAAAGAGGGGCGAAACCGAAAATCGCGCAGGGTCCCGAAAGGAGCAGACAATGAGACGTGTTCTGGTCTTGGTGGTTTTGGCGGCGTTTGCCGCTCTTCCTGTTTTCGCTGATGCTAATCTCCACAAGGCGGACCTTCCAAAAGGCACGCTTCCATATCA
>DAHUYW010000098.1 GCA_027306915.1 Spirochaetales bacterium
GTCCCGTAGTTGTCCATCACCAGATGCACATCGAGCTTGGCCGGTGTGGCCTCATCGATGGTGCGCAGGAAGGCGAGGAACTCCTTGGCCCGGTGTCGCCGATGCACCTCGCCGATGACTCTGCCTGTGGCGATGTTAAGGGCTGCAAACAGGGTCGTGGTGCCGTGGCGGCTGTAATCATGGGTGCGCCGCTCGGGCACTCCCGGCATCATCGGCAGAATCGGCTGCGTGCGGTCGAGCGCCTGAATCTGGCTTTTCTCGTCCACACACAGCACCAAGGCGCGATCCGGCGGATTGAGGTACAACCCCACCACGTCACGCACCTTCTCGATGAACAGCGGGTCCGTGGAGAGCTTGAAGGTCTCGGCGCGGTGCGGCTGCAGGCCAAAGGCGTGCCAGATGCGCACCACCGCGCTTTGCGACAGTCCTGTCGCCTTGGCCATCATCCGGCTGCTCCAGTGCGTGGCCTCCCGCGGCTTCTCGTGCAGCGTCTTGGCGATCACGCGCTCGACTTGACCATCGCTGATGGTGCGAGGGGCTCCGGGTCGCGGTTCATCGAGCAGACCGTCCAGACGCGCCCGCTGGAAGCGAGTGCGCCACTTGCCGACCGTCTGCGCCGTCACCCGCAACTGCCGGCCGATCTCCCGGTTGGAGCCATCGTGCTGGCAGGCTAGAACGATGCGCGCGCGCAGCGCGAGCGCCTGCGAGGTGCTGTGCCGCCGCGTCCACTCGAGCAGTCGTTCGTTCTCTTCCACCGTCAACACAATGAGCTTGAGCTTCGGGCCACGGCGCATCGCATTCCCCTCGAAATCCAGTCTACCGTTGGACATCGAGGGTGCATAAACGTTCGACGAATTACTGAATCAGGACACTAGAGGTTGACCGTGCGAATTTCGCCACGGCAGACGATCTACGTGCACTGCAGTGGAACAACTCCGGCGGAGGCGAATTTACAGGCTCTCAGTGCTGCAACGCCGACCACCCGGAGTAAGCAGGATCCTGTATAGAGGGCTGCTCCTGGAAAGCGTTGTAACAAATTTACCTACAGCTTCGTAGAGATGAAAGCCGCCATTGCCATAGTCTGCACTCCAACTAGAGCCGTGACGATGAAGATGATAGCCGTTATATACGGCAAGAAATGAATCTTTGTCACCTAAATCCGCAAGCAAAAGTATTCCACGGTTCCGGTCTCGGGAATAGAGGACGACGTTGAATACCCCCGGCGTATCTCCAATTCCGGGAATCGATCCGACTGAATATCGTACCCACGCCCATTCTCCAACTTTCAAGCCGACGTAAGGCAATCCGTACTTTCTAATGTAATCCGCCGCAACCAAACAGCTGACGGCCTCCTTCAGGCGCAGCGGAGCCGTACCGGCATGCGCGACGGCACCTTTTGCGCTTGCTTGGTATAACGTGAGCCCTGGAGCTGACAGGAGCAGAACTAGAGCGGAGATAACGACTCGTCGTATGAAGATTCGCCGCAAGCTATGGCGCTCGATCTTCAGCACATTGAATCCGCGCATCACCACTGATGAAGCTCCCGTATTCCCATTATGCGGTAGATGCGAGTTTCCATCTCATTAGCTGCGTACTCTGCAGCAAGATCCCGTCGAGCAGACCGTTTGCCGGGAAAATAGGTCGGGAAGAGCCTTATCGGCGAACCCTTGATGCAGCATCCTAATGGATCCGTGCAGCCTCATGCTACGGAACGTGACTGGCCGCCTTACGGAAAGCCATTTGGGTCGATCGATGGCAACTAATGGCCGAAGGCGCTCCGTCCCTGATCTACCCGAAGGCACGGGTAAACAGTTCATCCAGGGCAGCTACGATTGCATCACCTTCCTCGGCGAGTGAACCGACACGCTCCCCCATGTGCTCGTTGGCAACCGAAACAATTTCGAGCGGATGTAATACCACCGTGATGCCTTTGATCTTGAAGCTCGGATTGAGGCGTGGATTGGGAATCTGCCTAAGCTCGCTCTTCCGCACGAGGGGAATGACAACGCGGCGACGATAGTCGTCAAATAACCGAGATTGGGCAACGACGACAAATGGAATGCCGTCCTTATGCCGGCCGACATTGCGATGGACATCAAATTGCGCCATCAGAGTGTTGAATGATCGTCGGCGAACGACCCATGGCGTTCCGCAAAGCCATTCCACAAAGTGGCTGTGGCGCGCGCCTGCTCGACGATGCCCGATCGGCGTTCCCGCTCCCTGGACAGGAAATCGGCGAGGAGGGACTCCACGACTCCGGAGAGATTGCCGGTAACGCCTTTAACCTCCTCAACGAGGTCCTCGCTCAGCGTGAGATTGACCGGACGCTTACGTGCCGTACTGGCGGGGCTACGCATCACTCTGATACCTTCCGGATTGCAAATGCGCATTATATGCGCATTGCTCAGAGCCCGCAACGGCAAGCCCAGAAACAGCGGTTCAGCCGTATCCGACCCAATGGCCGGTATGTGGAAGTTCGGATTG
>DAHUYW010000099.1 GCA_027306915.1 Spirochaetales bacterium
ATGAACTCGACGGAGGTCGGCACGATCCTCCCGCCGGTCATGATGGCAGGGACGACTGCCATCGCGCTGCGGGCGTCCGAGAAGAGCGCTGCCGTGGTGGCCCGATAGCTTGGGCGCGGCATGAGCCGCACGAAGACCTTGGTGATCACTGCAAGCGTTCCTTCCGAGCCGATGACAAGGCTCACGAGATCGTAGCCGGTGACGTCCTTCAGGCGCTTGCCACCGAGCTGGAGAATCTCTCCCGACGGAAGCACGACCTCCAGGCCGGTGATGTAGCGGCCGGTCACCCCGTATTTGATCGCCCGGCCGCCGCCCGCGTTCTCCGCGACGTTGCCCCCGATGAAGCAGAACTCCTCGCTCATGGGATAGCCGGCAAAAAAAAGGCCGTACGGACGCAACGCCTCGTCGAGCTTGTTCGTCACAACCCCGGGCTCGACGACTGCGATGAGGTTTTTCGTGTCGATCTCGACGATTCGGTTCATCCGCTCGAAGGAGAGACAGATTCCGCCGTACAGAGGCACCGCGCCGCCGGACAGCCCGCTTCCCGCCCCGCGCGGGGTGACGGGGATCCGCTCGCGGGTGGCGAGGCGCAGGATCTCGGCAACCTCGCCCGTGCTTCCGGGCTTGACCACGACGTCGGGGGTGTGGGCGTAGCGCTCCTCGGGAACCTGATCGTGGCTGTAGCGGGCAAGCGCCTTCGCGTCGCCCGCGATGACGTTTGCAGCGCCGCTGATGCCCGAGAGCGCCTCGACGATCGGCGGGGTGACCGGGTTGAAGGCCCTGCCGGCCGGCGTCGGGGCGGAGCCTTTGAACTCATCCACGGATCGAGTATGCCCTGCAAGGCCCGCCGCGTCTATCCGGTCGGAGCCTCGCGCATGGCCGAAGGGCCTACCGGTAGCCGCCCCAGCGGTCGGGCAGTCGCCTCCTTCGATCCGGAGGCGGGCCAGAAGGGGATTGAAATGCAGAAAGGCAGCATGCCATGAATGACGACTGGCCTCTTGTGTTCCAACCCGACTGGCAGTACCATTGACCTATGTCAGAGCGCACCCTCCACAACGAGTTCACCGCCATCATCGAGCGTGACGGGAAGTGGTACATAGGGTATTGTCCCGAGATTCCCGGGGCGAACGGTCAAGGGGAGACCCTTGAGGAGTGCAGGAAGGACTTGGCGGAGGCTATTGCCCTCATCCTGCAAGACAGGCGTGAGGATGCCCATCGCGGTCTCCCGGCGGATGCTGTTCAAGAAATAATCAGCCTCTCGTGAAGAGGACCGACCTCTTGAGGCATCTTCGCTTTCACGGTTGCGTGCTCAAGCGCGAAGGGCGTGCTCACTCTCTTTGGATGAATCCGCGCACGGGTGCGATCGAGGCGGTTCCCAGACACGCTGAAAATCGCGAACCAGCTTGTACGAAAGATCTGCACATCTCTATCGCTTCCGCCGATCGGATAGTCCGCCGCACCTTCATCCCCCCGGTATGCGTCAATTTCGGTGTGTCGGCGGCCTGGAACGGATATCGCGGTCTCGACCAGGCTGGAAAGCGCGGCGCTTGCATGGGCGCCTCGGCGGGTGTCGCTGAACAATCCGTTCCTTCCTCCCACGACAAAGGTCAATGGCGTTCTCGGCGACGTTGATCTCGGGAGTCAGAAACCGGCCATCCAGATAGCGCTGCAGTCGAGGCCACAGGGTATGGAGGCAGTGGCTCGTCTCGGCGCAAACGCGCAAACGAGATATACCGGCTGACGACAAGAGGGCCGCCGTCACTCCTCCTCAAACCCCTGGCTCGCGAACTTCAGAGTGCGGCTGTTCTCCGTGACCGTCCGTACCACGTTCTCCGGCGCTCCGGAGGGCATCTCGGCCTCGATCTCGAGGGTGACCTTGACCTCCGTGCCGACAAGCCCGGTGAGATGCGCGATGACCTCTTCGGCGATGCGGCTCGCGTCGCGACCGACGCGGGCAGGATCGAGCGCGACGGTGCCGTGGAAGCGCTTGGGACCCGAAGGGGGAGCAGGTTGATGCCCCGTGACCGGCTCGCCTTGCCCCTCGGCTTCGCCCGCGACGGTTACGCCGGCGCTGCCCGCGCCTTGGTCGCCACTACCCTTTCCGGCGGCGGCGCTCTCCTCCGCGAGCTGCCTGCGAGCGACCTCGGGGCGCACGAGCAACCCCTGCGAATCAGCCTCGAGCGATCCGACGGCTTGCGCCGTGCGCAATCCTCGGTAACGGCCGGTTTCGGAATCGTAGCTGTCGGCGTAGGCGAAGGAATCCTCCTGCCAGGTGAGGAGGGCGAGCCCTTCGCTTATGGCGCCGAGCAATACCGACGAATCGCGAAGGCGCGGAAGATAGAGGTAGCGCGCAAAGTCCTCGACGAGCTGCTTCACCGAAACGTCGCGCTCTGCTCGCCAGAGCGGAACGCGGTCGAGCTCG
>DAHUYW010000009.1:0-104242 GCA_027306915.1 Spirochaetales bacterium
TCCCGACACGGCGCCTCTCGCCGAAGAGCGTCTCCTCTCTCGTGAATCCGCCGACCGCGTGCGAAAAGCGCTCGAGGAGCTGCCCGATCGCTACGCAATCGTGGTGAAGATGCACTTCTTCGATGAGCTTAGCTATCCGGAGATCGCCGAGGCGCTCGATCTCCCGGTGAACACGGCGAAGTCTTATGTCTTTCGGGCAAAGGCGATCCTGCGGGCGCGGCTCGAGAGATTCGTGGAGGATTGAAGTGGAGAACGAGGACGACGAGCTCGAGGCGATCTTGCGGACCTTCGAGTTTCCCGGCGAGGATCCGGAGGCTATTCGCGCCTTTCTCGCACAGAGCGGCTTTACCGACCGCGTGATGGAGCGGGTAATCGAGGCCCATGACCATCTGCGGAAGGCCATCCTGTGGGCGGTGTTTAGCTGCATCAATCTGATCCTACTGGGGATCCTTGGGACGGACCACTACATCACCGGCTCCTATTTCGGCGTCCAAGAAGCCCTTGCGCAATTCTTCTTTCTCTTCCTGGGGATCTCTGCAATTGGGGGGATCTTCGGGCTCATCCTCACCGTCGACACCGGCTGGTTCACCCGCTGGGCCAACCGGCACATATAGGGAGAAGATCGTGTACTTCGAGGACTTTAAGCGACTGGGTGAGCTTTTCCGGCTCGAGGTGGGCCGCGTCTCCTACGACGATAAGATTGAGATTGTGACGCTTCCCTTTTCCTCCAGCTCCGACGATCTCCTTTCCGAGTGGCCGGTCGCCGATGCGACCGAAGGCGAGTTGGGTCCCCTTGCCGGGGCCGATGCGGCGGTCTCTGAAAACCGTCGGTTCACCTACCCCGTCGTCGTGCCCGCGAGCCTCCGCAGGGTGCGCTCAGTGATTCTCCTCTTGCACGGCCTGAACGAGAAGTCATGGGCGAAGTATCTGCCCTGGGCAAAGGAGCTGGCACTCCGCACGGGCAAGGCGGTGCTTCTCTTCCCGATCGCATTTCACATGAACCGGGCGCCCGGCGAGTGGAGCAACCCGCGGCTCATGATGCGTGTCGCCGTAGAGCGGCAGCGGCGGTTCGGTCCCCTTACCGATTCGTCTTTCGTGAACGCAGCGCTGAGCACGCGCATCCAGTCCGCTCCGGATCGCTTTTTGCGGTCGGGGCTCGAAACCTATTACGATATTGCCAAGCTGGCGGCCGAGATCCGCGCGGGCGAGCATCCCCTCATCGACCGCAACGCAACCCTCGACATCTTCGGCTACTCGATCGGCGCTTTCCTCGCGGAGGTGCTCCTCTTCGCGAATCCGGGAGGTCACTTCGGCGATTCGAAGGGCTTTCTCTTTTGCGGCGGCGCTACCTTGAGCGGGATGACCCCGGTATCGCGGTTCATCATGGACAGCCGCGCCGAGGAAGCCCTCAGCTCCTACTTCACCGATCGATTCGAGACCGAGCTCTCCACCGACACGCCTTTGAGCCGACTGTTTGAGCGAATCCAGGCGCTCGGGACGGTCTTCAAGAGTCTTCTCGACGCCGACCGGCTGAAGGCCTTTCGAGATCGCCAACTCCAGTCGATTGGCCGTCGTCTGGCCGCGGTCGCCCTCGCGAAGGATCGGGTGATTCCCGGGAACGAAATAGCCCGCACGCTCTCCGGAAGCTCCGGCGGCTCTGTTCCGTCCGGCGTGCGACCCCGCACTCACGTCCTCGACTTCCCCTTTCCCTACAGCCACGAAAACCCCTTCCCCCTCCTCGGGCAGTTCAAGTCCGAGATCGGGCGCTCCTTCGACGGTCTCTTTCGACTCGCAGCCGAGTTCCTCGCGTAACAGCCTCGGGCTCTCCTTCGCGCTTCAAATTCCGCCGATAATGGTGTAATACCTGGTGATATCGTGAGGTTTCCCGCCCCTCTCGTCGCCATTCTTATCCTTCTCCCGCTTGCACCGCTCCACGCGCTCGACAAAGTCCTGACCCTCGGCGGCGGCGAGAGCTGGCAGAGCATCGAGACTGCGGATGGAATCGCCTACCGGACCGGCTTCGAAGGAAAGCTCGATATGACGCTGGCCGACGCGGAGTACCTTCCCGCGCCGGAGACCGATCTGCTTCTCCATTTTGACGGGCTTTCGGGCTCCCAACCTGTTGATGCCGCCGCGAACTACGTCGTGCGCTCATCCTCGATCGGTTTCAGCCGGCAAATCTCCATGCTCGGAGGGGCATCCGGCCTTTTCCAGGGGGAGAGGCGCGCGCTTGTCCTTGCGCCCTCCTCGCCTCAGGCCCTCTTTCGGACGGGAAACCAGTGGCATGACTTCACTATCGAGTTTTGGGTGTACGCCGCTGACCTAAGCGAAGGGCAAACCATCCTTCTGTGGAACAACGGGCGTCTCGCCGGCGGCAAGCTCCTTCGACAGGAGCTGCGCGCCAGCATCGTGAACGGCCACCTGGTTTGGACCTTCCGCAATTTCTTCGTGCCCCCTTCAGGAGGCGCCTTCGATCTCCGACTCTCGGGGCACGCGTTCCTCGTGCCGCGGGAGTGGTATCACTGCCTCGTTCGTTTTGACAGCAACACAGGCCTGCTTGAATCGACGGTGAACGGTACGCCGGACGCAGTCGCCTACGCAAACGGCTCCGGATCCGAGGACGGCTCGGTCTACTTTCCGTTCACGGGAACAGCCATGGAGCCGCGTCTGGTGGTGGGGGACGGCTTCAACGGGTTGCTCGACGAGCTTCGCATAAGTCGCAGCTTCGTCCAGCCTTCGACGGATGTGCGCTACTCCTTGAAGCCCGGAGTGGCGCTCACCGAAATCCTCGATCTCGGATATCCCGATACGGTCGTTCCTTCGATCACGGTGCGCGACCGTACGCCTGGAAACACCGACCTCTATTTCTACTATAAGGCTGCAAACATGAAGACGAGCGACACCGAGCTTTCGGGAGCTTGGACCCAGTTCGCTCCGGGAGCGGCGCTCTCCACGCCCCCCAGGGGGCGCTACCTTCAGATCAAGGTGGAGCTCCTTCCCGACGGCACCGGGGAGGTCTCCCCGGCCCTCTCTTGGATCACCCTCACCTACCGGCCGCACCTCCCGCCGCCGGCCCCGGTTCTCCTCACTGCGCAGCCGGGCGACGGCCAGATAGTCCTTTCCTGGCGTGCGGTGGTCGACCCCGATCTTGCCGGCTACCGGATCTACTACGGCGATCGCCCGCATCAGTATTTCGGCACCGACAGCTCGTCGGGCAAATCGCCTGTCGACGTCGGCAATACCACAACCTTCACCCTGACAGGCCTCACAAACGGCAAGCTCTACTACATTGCCGTTGCCGCCTACAACAGCTCGCAGCCGAGCGAGCAGGGAGGCTTCTCGACCGAGGTTGCCGCTCGCCCCTCCCAGCTCTACGGGACGACGCAATGACCGCCGAGGAGCTTTTCCTGCGCGCGCGAAGCGCCCTCACCCTCCTGGACCTGCCGCTTGCGGAGCGCCTAGCCCTGCAGCTCGAGAGGCTCCTGCCTGAGAGTCCTGCGGTTCAGATTCTTCTCGGCAACATCCACGTCAAGGGCCGGCAGCTCAACCACGCGACAAGGGCCTACCAGAGGGCAATCGAGCTGGACCGCCGCAGCGCAGAGGCCCACAACAATCTCGGCGTGGTCTATCGCCGCGTCGGGAATATCCCGGCCGCAATGAAGGCATTTGAGGTTGCCTTCAAGCTCGCCCCGAATCGAGCCGACGTGGCCTATAACCTCGGGAATGCCTACAAGCAGGCCGGCGATCTCGGGCGCGCTGAGCGCTACTACCGGCGGTCCATCGCGCTCGATCCGAAGTTTACCCTCTCCTACAACAATCTCGGCACGCTGCACCAGGATCGGGGGGACACCCGCAGGGCCGCCGTCCTCTTCGAGAAGGGGCTCGAAGCCGACGCCAACAATCCAACGCTTCGCTACAATCTTGGCATTGCGCTCGAGAAGGACGGCAAAGTCGAGGAAGCGATCGATCAGTTCCGCCGAGCGCTCGAGACTCGACCAACGTGGATCGAGGGGCTCAATAACCTGGGCGTGACTCTCACGAAAGCGCAGAAAGAGGAGGATGCGCTCCACGTCTTCGAAGGGGCGCTCAGAATCGCTCCGCACGATGCAAAGCTTTCGAACAACATTGGCGTTGTCTTGGAGCGACAGGGCAAGGTCAAGGAAGCGGAGCGCTACTACGAACAGGCGCTCGCCGCTGATCCCTCCTACACCAAGGCTGCGCTTAACCTTGAAACACTCTACGAGCAGAGCGGGGATTTCGAACGGGCGCTCGAGAGGCTGAAAGACCTCCGCCCGGCCCCGGCTCAGGTCGGCGAGATTCGTTTGCGAACGACGAAGATTCTCCTCGCGCAGGGTCGCTACCGCGAGGCCGCCGACGAGATCAACGGCTTCCTAAAGCAGGAACCCAAGAATGTACGCGCCCTCATCCTGCGGGGAGAGCTGTACCAGAAGATTGGACGCCGCGATCAGGCGCTCGCTTCCTACCGCCACGCCCTCAAATACGCTCCCGACAATGCGGAGGCTCGGATGTGCTGCGCCCATCTCTACCAAGAGCAGGGCGATTTCGAGAAGGCCGAAGGAGAAATCAGCCAGGTGCTCGCGAGGAACAAGCACGCCTTCGAGCCGCGTCTCCTCCTCGCCAAGCTCTACCTGCGGCAGAATCACTATGAGGATGCCCTGACCATTCTTCGGGAGCTGGATGGAGAGAACCCCAATAACGGCGAGGTTCTGGAAACGCTCGCACAAACCTTTAAGAAGATGGGCAACCAGCGCGAGGCGTTACGGGCCGTCGACCAACTGGTGAACCTCCAGGAGGATCGCGGCACCTCCCGAGATCTCGACGACCTCTCCTCGAGCCTGGAGCTCTACGAGCAGGCGGTGGATGAGTACGCGCAGGACTATGAGGAGCTGTGGCAGCGCAACATGCGTCTCCTTGCCGCGAGCGAGCAGGCCGAGAGCGATGAGACCGCCAAGGTTGAGGCCGACAGCCTGCTCTACGGCGAGCCCCCTGACCCGCTGGGTGACGAGGTCCCCATCATCGACGTGGGCGGGATCGAACCGGTGATAGCCGTGAACGAGGACGAGGAGTCGATCTCCCTCGTGGAGCTTGAAGAGGAGTGGGAGCCGCCGCCGCCTGCGGAGCCGAGCGGGCTCACCCCGTCCGGCAGCGGCGACAGCGGGGCAGGCTCGAACGGTGGGGCCGGCGGCAACGGGAGGCAGGGCGGCGGCGCGGAGCCGGCCGCCGCGGCGAGGGGCCAGGGAGGAGAGCCGGGGGCGGCAGGGGCCGCCTCTGCGGTCGAGCAGCAGCCGGCTGCCTTCTCGGGCTCGATCCGCATCGAGATGGCGCCCCCTGGGCCACCGGAGGTCTCGACCGAGGCGCCTTCCTCGCAGGCCGGTTTGAAGGCTCAGGCCGCCGAGGAGCAGAGAGAGGCGCCGCGTGAAGAGACCGTCTTTGACCTTGAGGAGACATGGCCGGAGATCGCCGAGACTATCCCCGAGCTTGAAGAGGAAAGCACGGCGGTCGCCGCCCTGTCTGCGCACCCCGAGGAAGGCGCCGGCGCCGCGATCACGATACCGGAGCCCGAAGCTCCCGAACCGGCCGCCGGAGAGGCCCGACGGTCGGCCGAGCTTCTCGGACTTCTCGACTCGCTCACCCGCTACCTTCCGGCGGAGCGGCGCTCGGCCTATGACGGAAGCGAAATGCACCTGCGCATCGAGGCGCTTCGCCGGCGGCTTGAGGGCAAGCAGGGGCTTGCGAAAGGGATCGAGGCAACGGTTCACCCTTCCGCGCAGGAAGTACCCATCTCGAGAAAAAGGCTCCACGAGACCTTCTCGTTCATCGGAGCACTTTCGGGGTCCCACCCGAATCGCGCCATCGGTCTTGCCCTAAAGAACAAAATAACCCATATTCTCAGCAAGTTGAGGAGTTGACTCGATGGAAGCTCAGCACGGTCTCGCCGCGATCAGGTCCTACGTCGACAAGATGCCGAGCCTTCCGCTGACTGTCTCCAAGATCGTCGAAATCGCCAACAACGTTCAAACCTCCCCTGCCGACCTTAACCGGGTCATCAGCCTCGATCCTGTGCTTATGGGCAAGGTGATGAAGCTGATAAACTCGGCCTACTATGGAATATCCCAGGAGGTGACTTCGCTCGTTCGCGCCATCATCATGCTCGGGATCAACACGGTAAAGAACCTAGCCCTGAGCACCGCGGTCCTCGGGAATCTCGGCAAGGCCGGGGATTTCAAGGCTCTCAACATGGATGGTTTCTGGCGCCACTCGCTTTGCGTGGGAGTCACCTCGAAGCTCATCGCCAAGAGGCGCAAGATTGACAACAACTACCTGGAAGAGTATTTCATGGCCGGCCTTCTCCATGACCTGGGCAAGATCCCGTTGAACAACGTCGTCTCGGACGGCTACCTGCGCGCGATGAGCACGAGCGATCGCAAGCATGTCTCGCTCTACAAGGCGGAACGTGAGGAGATCGGGGCAGACCACTGCGACGTCGGCCGCTTTATCATGGAGAATTGGAAGCTCGGACACGCGATAACCGACGCCATCGCCTTTCACCATGCCGCCGGCAGCTACGACGGGGAGGCGAAGGATATCGTCTACACCGTCGCCCTTGCCAACTACTTTGCAAACCTTTCCGAGATCGGCTTCGCCGGGGATCGTTATCCCGAGCGGCCGGAAGAGGTGGTCTTCACCTATCTCGACATCACGCTCGATTCACTCGAGGAGACCACGGCAACGGTGAACGACGAGATCGAGAAGGCGCGGGTGTTTCTCCGCGTAAGCGGATAGCTGCTCGATGAAAGTCAGACTGTGGGGGGTTCGGGGATCGATCCCCTGCCCCGGGCCCGAGACCGTTGAGTTCGGCGGGAACACCGCATCGCTTGAGCTGCGCTTCGGCGAGCGGCTCATCATCATCGACGCCGGCTCCGGCATCCGCCCGCTCGGGGACTACCTGATGCGTCACGATCTGCCGAAAGGCCCGATCAAGACCGACCTCTTCATCTCACACACTCATTGGGACCATATCATGGGCTTTCCCTTCTTTACCCCGATCTTCATTCCCGGGACAAAGCTCACGATCTACGGACCGGTCACCTACGAGGAGGAGGGCCTCGACCGGATCATCGGCGATCAGCTCACCTACCGCTACTTTCCAGTCAAGCAAAGCGAGCTCTCCGCCGAGATAAGATACATCCCGCTCAAAGAGAGCACGCTTGACCTCGGCGACGGGATCACCCTCACCACCAAGTATCTGAATCATCCGATCCTCTGCCTCGGCTACAAATTCGAGCACAAGGGAGTCGTCTTCTGCACGGCATACGACCATGAGCCTTTTCGCAATGTCTTCCCAACCGACCCCAAGGATCCCAACTACGACGAGTCGGCGGCATCCGAGGGAGAGCGCGCGGCCCGGGAGGAGAACGAGAAGATCTTGGAGTTCTTCCGCGGCTGCGACCTCCTTATCCACGACTCGCAGTACACCCGAAAGGAGTACCTCGACTCGAAAATCGGCTGGGGCCACTCCTCCTACGAGGACGTCATCAACTTTGCCCACAAGGCCGAGGTCAAGAAGGTCGTCCTTTTCCACCACGACCCCCTCAGGACGGACGGCCAGCTTCGCGCCTTCGAGCGGGAGTACCGCGAGCGGATCGCGGGAAAGACGAAGCTCGAGATCGTCATCGCCCGTGAGGGAGCGGAGTTCGAGCTGTAGGGCCTCTTTGGGACAATCATTGACAAAAGTAGTATAATGTAGGGTGATCGGCAGGCGGGAGAATGGATATGATGTTCTTCTGGGGTTTCCCCTTTTTCGGTATCATCCTTGTATTCATGGTGGTCGGATTGACGATGCGCGTCCTGCGCAGGTTCTTCCTGAAATCCGATCGCCATAGCCCGCCCCGCGCCTTTCCTTTCGAGGACGAGTTCTTTCTTCCCAGCGTCGACGGATACAACTCTTCCTACGAAGGGCTTGAGAATCGCATCTTCAAGCTGGCCTATGACCTGAAAGGGAAGCTTACGCTCTCCGACGTTGTCGTCGGAACCAGCCTCACGATGAAGGAAGCCGAGGACTACATGAATCGGATGGTTGACAGCTCGCACGTGAGAATGGAGGTCGAAGACGATGGGACCATCCTCTACGAGTTTCCCGAGATCAAGAAGCGCTTCGATGTCCGCTAGAGCCTGAGGCTTCCTCTCGCGTCGGGCTCCCTCTCCCGAAGCCCGCTCGCCGCCCCGCCTCCATCGATTTCACTTGAAGTTTCGCCCCTCTTCGGGCAGTCTATCCTACGCATGGCAAAGCCAAAGGTCTTTCACCGGTGCAGCTCGTGCGGCCACGAAGAGCCGCGATGGCTCGGCCGCTGTCCGGAATGCGGAGAATGGAACACCTTCGAGCAGGTGACCGAAAGCCCAGCCGCAGCCGGGCGTCAGACGGGCGGCGGTGCCGCGCGGGCGCCGCGCAACCTCAAATCGGTGCCGCTTTCGGCCATCGAGGCAGCGAGCGGTGCACGCTTCGACTCGGGTATCGAGGAGGTCAACCGCGTGCTCGGCGGCGGCATCATGAAAGGCTCCTCGATCCTCCTGAGCGGCGAGCCGGGGATCGGGAAATCGACGCTCATGCTGCAGGTTGCGTCGCTGGTCAAATCGAACGGACGCGTGCTGTACATAACCGGCGAGGAATCGGCGAGCCAGATCAAGCTCCGTGCCGACCGGCTCTCGCTCGCTTCCCCGGCGCTTGAGGTGCTGTGCGAGACCGATCTCGACTCGGTGATGACCGTCCTCGATTCGGTGAAGCCGGTGATTCTTGTCGTGGATTCGGTCCAAACCCTCATTTCGCCGGAGCTAGGCTCGGTTCCCGGTACGGTAAATCAGATAAAAGGGTGCTCAAGCGAGGTCGTGACGTGGGCACGCGAGCACAGCGCGGGGATCTTTCTGGTCGCCCATGTGACCAAGGAGGGCGCGATCGCAGGGCCCAAGGTCGTCGAGCACATGGTGGATGCGGTGCTCTACTTCGAGCAGGCGAACTCCGACATCCGTATCCTACGAGGGACGAAAAACCGCTTCGGACCGATCGACGAGATCGGTCTTTTCACCATGAGCGCATCGGGCCTTGTCCAGGTGAAGGACCCTTCCTCGCTCTTCATGGTTCAGCGCGACGGCGAGCTGCCCGCCGGCGTCGCGGTCGCGCCGGTTTACGAGGGCTCGCGCGTCCTGCTGGTTGAGATCCAGGCGCTCGTCGTTCCCGCCAAGGGAGCGATCTCGCGGGTGTTTTCAGACCGGATCGACGCCGGACGGGTCTCGCGGATAGCCGCTGTTCTCGAGAAGCACCTCGGGCTTCGCTTCTCCGATCAGGATATCTACGTGAACGTTGCCGGAGGCATCCGCTTGGGCGAGGTTGGGATCGAGCTCCCGCTCGCCCTCGCGCTCTATTCGGCGCGCACAGGGCTGCCGGTTCCGATCGGAACCGCGGTAGCGGGCGAGGTCAGCCTCGCCGGCGAGATCAGGCCGATCCCCTTCCTGAAGCGCAGGATCCGCGCGGCCTCCGAGATGGGCTTTGCCAACTTCATCGGGCCGCAGGGTCTGCGCCACGGCGACGAGCCGGTCGACGGCTTCAAGAGGGTCTCCACGGTCGAGCGGGGAATTGAGGCTGCCTTCGGGAGCCGGACCTCGCGGAGCGGTAAGAGCCAAGCGGGCGGCGGCGGGCGCGCTCCCTTTGAAGGCTAAAACCGCTACAGATGCGCCACGAGATAGGGAAGGGCTATGAAGTTGCCGATCATTCCCCCGACGCTCGACAGGAGGAAGACCAGCAGGATGTGCGTCACCCGGTTTCGATAGAAGCCTCGAAGGCTCTGGATGTCGTCAGAGAGGTTCTCGAAATCGCTCACCCGCGGTTTACGCAAAAAGGCCTCGACCACCCCCGTGAGCATGCCGATTCCGATGAAGGGGTTGAGGGTGGCAATTGGAGCGCCCACAAACGCGACGAGAAGGGTCAAGGGATGCGAGAGCGCTAGAAGCGAGCCGATCGCCGCGAGCCCACCGTTCGCCACGATCCATTTCCAGAGCAGACTCAGGGCGCCGTGCCAGCCTCCCCGGAAAAAGCCGGCAATGATGAGCGCGCCGATAGCCGCCGGGATGATCCAGGGAACGAGCTTGCGGATCCGCCCTGCTTCGGGAACCGTGTCGAGCTCCGTGATGTCGAGGGTTGCCTTCCCTTCGGCGAGACGTTCGAGCCATGCCGAGATCCCTTTCACGTGGCCGGCACCTACGACGGCAACGATCTTCTGCTCCTGTGCCTCGAAGATCCTCGTCGCGAGGTAACGATCCCGCTCGTCGATGAGGACCTGCTTGACGGAGGGCAGGAAGCCGGCAAGCTCCTCCATCATGTCGTCGAGCGCGCTGCGCTTCTTGAGCCGCTCGATCTCCTCCTCGTTCAGCTTCTCGCGGGAGACCGCGGAGGTGAGAAGGGCCGCCAGCATCTTGTTCTTGTTCCAGAGGCTCGAGCCGGCCCAGGCCCGGCGCAGCGTGATAGTCACCTCGCGGTCGGCAAAGGAGTAGGGAATCCCAAGCTCTTCGGCGGTTCGTGCCGCGGCCTTCATCTCCTCCCCGGGCTGGACGCCCAGCTCGGCTCCCATGCGCCGCTGGAAGGAGGCGAGGACGAGATTGGCAAGCAGCAGGAAGCTCTTCTTCTGCCGGATGACCTGGCCGATGTTGAGGCTCGCCCAGCTCTGGCCTTCGGTCATGGTGCGGTAGCGGGCGGCATCGATCTCCACGCACACCCGCCCCGGCTGCTCCGATCGAATCACCCGAGACACCTCCTCGACGCTGTCGCGTGAGACGTGGGCGGTGCCCACAAGGATGATCTCACGCTCGCCGAGCTTGAGGCGAGTCAGTGTTTCGCTTGTTTCTGTGTCGCTCATCGCTCCTTCCTTGCTCCCTCGGCTATTGGACGGCCTTGTATTTCGACAGCTCCCATTCGTTCAACCGATACTCGTACATCCCGGCGAAGTGATGTCCCTGCACCTGGAGAAAGTACTTCTCCGCGAGATCCTTCCTGCCCTGGAGCTCGTAGTAGCAGGCGAGGTAGAAAAGGAAACGAGTCTGAACGGCCGGATTCTTCTCCTGCTGAACCATGCTGACGAAGCTGAACGCGGTGCTCGGGTCCAGAAGGAGACGAGCCAGATCGAAGAAGAGGCTCGTGCGCGGGATGGAAGGCAGTATCAAATTGAGGAATTGGGTAGCTTCCTTCTTTTTCCCTTCCTCGAGCAGACAGATCGCAGCGAGTAGCTGCGGGCCGTGATCGTTCGGGTCGGCAATGTAGGCTTTGACGAAGTATTCGCGCGCAAGGTCCCAATCCCTCTTCATAAACAGCAGGATCGCGTAGGGCCTGTAGGCGAAGTAGTAGTCCGGCCGCAGGGAGAGGAGCGTCCGATAGTCCCGCAGCGCCTCATCGTCTTTGTGCTCGTCGTCGAAAAGGCCCGCGCGGTAGACGTAGCCGAGAAAGTTCTTGGGGTCGATCTCGATGGCCTTGGTGAAATCGGCGAGCGCACCGGATCGGTCGTTCTCGAGGATCAGCCTCAGCTTGCCGCGATCGATGTAGTGCCAGTAGTAGCCGGGGTTGAGCGAAATGGCCTTGGTGAGATCCTCTTCCGCTCCCTTTACGTCGTCGAGCTCCGCCTTCGCTTGAGCCCGGCCCGCGTAGGCGAACGAAAAGCTTGGCTCCCGGCGGATCACCCTGTCAAACTCCGCAAGCGCCTCTTTCCCCTTTCCTTCCTGCAGGAGGATCTCCCCGTAGCCCATGAGCGCGTCGACGTTGTTCGGGTCGCTCCGGAGACTGGATTGAAAAGAGGCAGTCGCCCTGTCCACCTGTTGTTGGGCGAGATAGATCTGGCCGAGCGAAGCGTTCGCGCTTGCGTTCTCGGGGTGCTTCGCAACGATTCCCTCGAGGATCGCCTGCTCTTTCTCGCTGTTGCCGGTCGCGCCTTCAAGCATCGCAAGCGTGTACTGCGCGTCGACCATCTCCGGCGAGCGGGCGAGCACCGAGGCAAGAACCGTACTCGCCTCCTCGTATCTCCCTGAGGTGACGAGGAAGCGTGCGAACTCCACTTGCGCCCGGAGGTCGTCCGGCCGGGCTGCGATCAGCTCCTTGAAGCCGACGATAGCCTTCTCGGTTTCACCTGCCGCGACCCACTTCGCTACTTCCGCGTACAGATCGGGCTTCGTCGCGGTCACGGGTTTCTTTGCGCTCTCGGTCGTCGTGCACCCGATCGCCACAACGCACCAGAAGCACAGCACGGCTGCCGCAAGACGCACAGGCAACCCCGCCGCTACCGGTTCAGGAGCGCCGCGAGGGCGGCGGCGGTGAATCCCAGATGAGCCGCTACCTCGGGACCCTTGCCCGATTCGCCGAAACGATTGATGCCGAAGATGTCCTCCGGCCGCGCCAGTACCTCCCAGCCGCTCGTGACCCCCGCCTCGGCGACCACGACCCGCACTCCGGGCGGAAGGATCTTCTCGCGGTAGCTCTTGTCCTGCTTGAGGAAGAGGTTGCGCGAGAGCATCGAGACCACCCTCACCCGCTTCCCGGTTGCGAGGGCCTGGGCCTTGAGCGCGGTTTCAACCTCCGACCCGGTGGCGACGACGACGGCCTCGGGCTTGCCGTCCGGCTCCTTGACCACGTAGGCGCCCCGCGTGATGCTCCTCTGCCAGTCGGGATCGTCCTTGACGTAGACCTCGAGATTCTGCCGCGTAAGGGCGAGGATGGTCGGGCCGTCGCTGCGGCGCATCGCCATCATCCAGGCCACCGCAGTCTCCTGGGCGTCCCCTGGACGCAAGACGTCCATGTTGGGAATCATCCGCAGGCTGTTCAACTGCTCGATCGGCTCGTGGGTCGGCCCGTCCTCGCCGAGGTAGATTGAGTCATGGGTCATGACGTAGATGTTGGGGAGCTTCATGAGGGCGGCGAGCCGCAGAGCGCCGCGCATGTAGTCGGTGAAAACCAGGAAGGTCGCGCCAAAGGGGCGAATGCCTCCATGGAGGGCGAGGCCGTTTACGACCGCACCCATCGCATGCTCGCGCACCCCGAAGTGGAGGACGCGCCCCTTACGGTCCTCCTTCGAGTAGTCACCCATGCCCGGCATCGCCGTGCTGTTCGACGGCTGGAGGTCTGCCGAACCGCCGATGAGATTCGGGACGCTTTTCGCGATCGCGTTGAGCGCCTTGCCGCTCGCCGCCCGGGTCGAAACCTTTTCCCCCACCGCGAAGGCCGGCAGCGTGACGCCCGCGAGGAGCTCCTCCGGCTTTGCGAAGAAGCGGTCCCATTCCGCCTTTAGCTCGGGGTTCGCCTTTGCCCACCCCGCGAAGAGCTTCGCCCAATCGTCATGCGTCGCCTTCAGCTCGCCCCGCCGCTTGCCGAAGAACTCGCCTGCCCGCGGTTCAACCCAGAACTCCTTGCCCTCGGGAATGCCGAGGCCTCGCTTCGCGCCGGCGGCCTCCTCGGCTCCGAGCGCCTCGCCGTGGACCTTCGCGGTTCCGGCCTTCGTGGGCGCGCCCTTCCCGATCGTTGTGTGCACCACGATAAGCGAGGGCCGGCTGCTCTCTCGCTGGGCCTCCGCGACCGCGGCACGCAGGGCATCCACGTCGTAGCCGTCACACTCGGTCGTGTGCCAGTGGTAGGCGTCGAATCGCTTGCGGACGTCCTCGGTGAAGGCGAGCGAGGTGCTTCCCTCGATCGAGATGTGGTTGGAGTCGTAGAAAACGATGAGCTTGCCGAGCCCGAGGTGGCCGGCAAGAGAGCACGCCTCGCCCGATATCCCTTCCATCATGCAGCCGTCTCCGGCGATGCAATAGGTGTAGTGATCGATCACCTTGTGATCCGGCGTGTTGAAGCGCGCCGCAAGCATCGTCTCGGCCATCGCGAATCCAACGGCATTGCTGATCCCTTGACCGAGCGGCCCGGTCGTCGTTTCCACTCCGGGGACGCACCAGTATTCGGGGTGGCCGGGAGCTCGCGACCCCACGTGCCTGAAGCCCTTGAGATCGTCGAGGGTGATCCGGTAGCCGCTCAGGTAGAGCAGCGAATAGAGTAACATCGATCCGTGGCCGGCGGAGAGGATGAAGCGGTCCCGGTTCATCCAGGTTGGATCGTCAGGATTGTGATTCATGATCTCGCCGTAGAGCAGCGCTCCGAGCTCGGCGCACCCCATGGGCATCCCGGGGTGACCGGAGGCAGCCTTCTCGGTTGCTTCGATAGTCAGAGAGCGAACTGAGAGCGCCACTGCGGCGACGTCGTCTTTTGTCATACAGCCTCCACCAATTGGCCTCCATCTTACTGGAATGGCCGGGGATTGACAACGCCGTCCGCAGGGGGCGCTCGCGCGGGCATGCCTGTACTATCCCGCAAAAGCAGGGTATACTGTGAACATCCAAGTAAGAATCATCCACGAGCCTCAATCATTCCACAGCCACGAGGTGGGCCATGAACAGGATTGTCGAGAGGGTTCAGTTGTCGCCCGAGGTCTTTAAGATGCGCATCGAGGCGCCCCTCATCGCGGAAGAGCGTAAGCCTGGGCAGTTCCTCATAGTCCAGATCGATACCGATTTCGGAGAGCGCATCCCCCTCACTATCGCCGACGCGGATCCCCAAAAGGGAACGGTCACTATCATCTTCCAGACTGTCGGGAATACTACCCACCGCCTTGCGGCGTTACGGGAGGGTGATCAGATTGCGAATCTTCTCGGTCCCCTCGGCCAGCCGACGCATATCGGGCGCTTCGGCACCGTGGTCTGCGTCGGCGGGGGCATCGGGGTAGCTCCCCTCTATCCAATCGCCGAAGGCATGAAGAAGGCGGGCAATCGGGTCGTCGTGATCATGGGCGCACGGACGAAGGAGCTCGTCATCCTCGAGAGCGAGATGCACGCGATTGCCGACGAGCTCGTGGTGTGCACGGATGACGGCTCCTACGGTCGAAAGGCGCTCGTGACCGAGCCGCTTGCGGAGTGGTGCCGACACACTCCCCCGCCCGACCTCACGGTCGCGATCGGCCCGCCGATCATGATGAAGTTCTGCGCCGAGACGACTAGGCCCTTCAAGATCCCGACGGTCGTCTCGCTCAACACGATCATGGTCGACGGCACCGGAATGTGCGGTGGCTGCCGGGTGACGGTTGGAGGGCAGACGAAGTTCGTGTGCGTCGACGGACCCGAGTTCGACGGCCACCTCGTTGACTTCGACAACATGATGCTTCGCCTGAGCTCCTATCGGGCGCGCGAGGCGGATGCTCATCACAAGTGCCACCTGGACCTCGCCATACCGGAGGTCAAACAATGAGCAACCAGAGCGTTCTCCACCTGCACCCGCATCCGGAGAAGCTTCGGGCCGATGCGGCGGCCGTGCTCGGGCAGCTCGAAGGCCGGACGCTCAAGATGAAGGAGCGCCTCGGCATCCCGCTTCAGGAGATGCCCACCCAGGATCCGGCCGTTCGCTGCACCAACATGAGCGAGGTTGCCCTTGGGTACTCCGAAGAGCAGGTCAGGGTAGAGGCGATGCGCTGCCTCCAGTGCAAGAACCCCACCTGCATCACCGGCTGCCCCGTTCGAATCAACATCCCCGCATTCATCGATGCTGCAGCGCGAGGCGAATACCGAGAGTCCCTTGCGATCATCAAGGAGTCGAGCCTGCTCCCGGCCATCTGCGGCCGGGTTTGCCCTCAAGAAAGCCAGTGCCAGCTCGAATGCACGGTCGGCAAGTCGCTCAAGAGCATCGACAGAGCGGTATCGATTGGGCGGATCGAGCGCTTTGTCGCCGATTGGGAGATGGCCCGCGGCGAGCGCCATCTCCCTGCGGTGAAACCGGAGACCGGCAATCGGGTCGCGATAATCGGGAGCGGTCCGGCTAGCATCACGGCGGCCGCCGATCTCCGCAAGGAGGGCCACGCCGTGACGATGTTCGAGGCCTTCCATAAGCCGGGAGGAGTCATGATCTACGGGATTCCGGAGTTCCGCCTCCCGAAAAGCATCGTCCAGCGCGAGATCGATACGCTCGTGGCAATGGGCGTTGACCTTCGCACGAACTTCCTGATCGGCCGCACCCGAACGCTGAAAGAGCTCCTCGAGCGCGATGGCTACGATGCGGTCTTCATCGGGAGCGGAGCCGGCCTTCCGAAGTTCATGCACGTCCCGGGAGAGAATCTCGTCGGCGTTTTTTCGGCGAACGAGTATCTCACCCGGGCCAACCTCATGAAGGCCTACGACAATCTCCGCGCGGCCACCCCGATCTACGAGTCGCATCGTGTGGCGGTGATCGGCGGCGGCAACGTCGCGATGGACTCTGCGCGTATGGCGAAGCGGCTCGGAGCGGAGGAGGTCACGATTGTCTACCGCCGGACCGAGACGGAAATGCCGGCGCGCGTCGAAGAGGTGCGTCACGCCAAGGAGGAGGGGATCCTCTTTCATCTTCTCGAGAATCCGATCGAGATAGTCGGCGGCAAGGACGGCCGGGTTCGCGGGATGGTGGTCCTTCACTATACCCTTGGCGAGCCTGACCAATCCGGGCGCCGCAGGCCGCTTCCAATCGAAGGGAGTGAGACCACGATTGACCTCGACACCGTGATCGTCGCGATAGGCAACGATTCCAATCCGCTTATCGGGAAGACCACCCCGGAGCTTGCGGTCGATTCCCACGGGCACATCGTCACCGACGAGAGCGGCAAGACCTCGATGGAGGGCGTCTACGCGGGAGGCGACATCGTCCTCGGCTCTGCGACGGTTATCCTCGCCATGGGGGAGGGGCGCAAGGCCGCCGCCGCGATCAATCGCCTCCTCGCGAGCGGCGGTCGCGCCGCTCGGTAACTCCTCTATCGATGTAGGAGCGGGACGATGACAAGGGTCCAGACGGCCCCGAGGGAAAGCCCCAGGATGTAGAGCCAACCGAAGCGCCTGTTGTGGACTAGGTTGAAACGATGGAACCAGAGCGGCCAGCCGACGTAGCCCGGGGGTGCAGCTTCCGGCCTCGGCAAGGAGCAGGCCTTGAGGAGCCTCCACACTGCGGGCAGGTTGAGAAAGACCACCAGCGCGAAAGGGGTGAGCCTCCTCGCCGCGACCAGCGCGACGATGAGCACGTACATGAGGACTATCGCCGCCTGATTGAGGAAGCGGGACCAGCGATTTCCCAGCATGACGGGCAGCGTGCGGAGCGCATGGTCCCGATCGAACTCCGCCTGATCGAGATGCTTGCCGCCGAGGATCGAGGCGATGCCGAGGCCGTAGGGAATACCCGCGGCGGTCGCGCTCGCCGAGAAATGGCCCGTGAGGCAGAAGTATCCCCCCCCGACCATGAGCGGTCCCCACACCAGGAAGGCAGCCAGCTCGCCAAGACCGATCGCCTTCAAGCTTGTGGGAGCCGCGTCGTACAGGTAGAGAAGCCCAAACCCAACCACGAAGAGTATCGCGGCGACGAGACCCCGCTCGAGGGTGAAGAACAGGCCGATGAGCAGCGAGATGGCGACGAGTATCCACAGAGCGATGCGCAGCGACTCCTTTGTGACAACCTTGTGCACGAGGGGGTGGATGGTGTAGCGCACGCGGGGCGAATCGGGGGTGTCATGACCGCGGATGAAGCCGAAGTAGTCGTTTGAGAGGTTACTAATCGCATGGGCGATCACGAATCCCAGCAGGAGAGGGATCACCCACCAAACCTCTGCCCCCTTGGCGGTGAGCGCAAGAAGGCCGGCGATCACGGCAGCCTGGGCAGAGATGACGAGGATCAGGAGCCGGCCGGCGTAGAGCCAGCGCGAGACAGGATCGAGCGCTTCGATCGGAAGCTGGTTTCGATAGAAACCCCGAAGGGCGTCGAGCCAGAGCCGGGAACGAGGAATGGAGCTGTCACCCATCGGGCCTCCTCGCGCGCTAGAGCGTCGCGAGACGAGTTTGCAGCAGAAAGCTCCTCTCGTCAATCTCGGCGTCGGACAAAAGAAAGCCCCCGAGGGAAAGGAGGTCGAACCCCGGGGGCTAAGAATGATTGTATCTAATTGGACGATCTGAGGCCCAAATGGTTCCCGGCGCTCACTGCCGCGAGTGTCTCATGCCCGCCCCGGCGGATCCTTCCGCGGGGCACGCTCGTCAGCCTGAGCGGCGGAGGTTGTCGACGTAGACCGCGGCGACGACCACGAGGCCGAGCACCACCTGTTCGACAAAGGGCGAGATCCCTGCAAGCTGCGACCCGTTCGCGAGAACCGTCATCAGGAGCGCCCCGATGACGCTTCCCAGGATCGTGCCGACACCTCCGAAGAGACTCCCGCCGCCGATCACAACGGCTGCGATCGAGAGAAGCTCGTCGTTCTGGCCGGCGGTGGGCAGGGCGGCGGCCGTATAGCCCGCGTAAAGGATCCCTCCGATCGCCGACGCGACCCCCCCCAGGATGTAAATCATCATGAGGTGGCGCTCGACTGCGATTCCGGCCCGCCGGGCGGATTCGGCGTTGCTTCCGATCGCAAGGGTGTAGCGGCCGAAGCGGGTCTTGTTCAGCAGAAACGCCGCGAGGACGGCGAGGACCGCTGCGATCCACGCCATGTGGGGAAAGCCGAGCAGCCTCCCCTGCGAGACTCCGAGAAAGCCGTTAGGCAACCCGAAGATAGGAGAGCCGTCGGTGAGAAGGAGGGCCGCCCCCAGGGCGACCGACAACATGCCGAGCGTGGCGATGAATGGGGGCACCCGCAGCCGCGTCACCGCCGCGCCGTTGGCGGCGCCTGCAGCTACTCCCGTGAGGAGCGCCGCGATCAAGGCGACGACGGGCGGAAGATGAAAGGACACCATCGATCCGGCCGCGACCATCGAGGTAAGGGCAAGAACCGAGCCCTGCGAGATATCGATCCCGGCAGTGGCGATGATGAAGCTTTGCCCGAGCGCGAGCACCATGATGATCGCTCCCTGCTGGCTTATGTGAAACCAATTCACGTAGGTCAGGAAGCGCGGGTTGAGAGCTGAAAAGAGAACGATGAGCGCCACGAGGCTTGTGAGAGCGAAACCGAGCTGCTTGAGCCGTCCGAGTATGGCGCGCTCGGGCCGCTCGCCTGCAGCCTCGTCGCGCCCGGTGCCCTCGGTCAGCTCCGGCTGGACTTCCTGGTTCACGTGGTCCCCCCTTGCCCGACCTCGGAGCGTCCCGTCATGTAGCGAATGAGCTCCTCCTGGTCGGTCTCCGAGGCACGGGTCTCATAGACCTTCGTTCCCCTATTCATCACCACGACGGAGTCAGCCGCCTCGAGGGCGAGGAGCAGGTTGTGATCGATGTAGATGACGCCGATCCCTTCGTCCTTGAGCGTCTTCACGAGCCCCAAGACGTTGCGCGCCTCCGGGACCGCGAGGGCGGCGGTCGGCTCATCCATGATCACGAGCTTCATCTTCCAGTACATCGCGCGGGCAATTGCGACCGCCTGGCGCTGCCCACCCGACAGATTCAGCACGGCGGCGCGCGGATCGGGGATCTTGCTTTCGATTCGGTTCAGGAGCCTCGCCGTTTCCCGGTTGATCCGCTTCGAATCGATGACGGGAATCAATCCGAGCCACCGGACGAGCATCTCTCTGCCGAGAAAGATGTTCGCCCCGACGTTCAGGTGGTTCGCAAGCGCGAGGTCTTGGTAGATGGTCTCGATCCCGGCGCTGCGCGCCTCGCGCGGGCTCTGGAAATGAACGGGACGGCCGTCGAAGAGGATCTCCCCGCCGTCGGGCTGATGGACTCCGGCGATCACCTTGATAAGGGTCGACTTCCCCGCGCCATTGTCTCCCACTACCGCCACGACTTCGCCGGCGCGCACGCACAGGTCCATCCCACGCAGGGCTTCCACCGCACCGAAATGCTTCCGGATTCCTCTCGCTTCCAGCAATTCACTCATCCGCCGCCCTCCGTCAAGAAAGTGGAAGGGAAGCCTCGCTCAAGAGCGAGGCCTCCTCTTCCGTCGTTCAAACCGCCTTCAGTCGTTGCGTGCCGATGCGCGTTACGACTGATAGGAGGGCGCGTACTGCTGGATGGCCTTGGTTGCCTGCGCCGTGACGAGATTCTTCGGGGTCAACAGGAAGTATCCCGTGTTGACCCTTTTCGGTACCTTCATCCCGTCGTGGATGTCGATCAGCTCGACGACCCCGTAGTAGCCCATGTTGTAGGGCGACTGCAGAATCGAGGCTTGAATGACCCCGTCCTTCACGTACTTGATCTCCCCGAGGTCCGCGTCGAAACCGACGATCTTCACCGGCGACTTCGAAGAGGCTATCGCCTCCGCGGGACCGAGCGCCGAGCGATCGTTCGCCCCGAAGATGACCTTCACCTTCGGAAACTGAACGAGCATATTGTTGGCGAGCGACTCCCCGGTCGAGATGCTGTTTTGCGAGTACTCCACGTGTCCAACCATCTTCACGTCGGAGAAGCTCTTCATCCCCTCCTCGAAGCCCTTCGGACGCGCAATCCCGGTGCTGGCGGTATGATTGAAGTCGACAATTCCGTATTCACCGCCTTTGTTGTCCAGAACGTGCTTGGCCGTGTAGTCCGCGAGAGCGGCGGCCGCGCCGATGTTGCTCGTCGCGAGGAAGCTGTCCGCGATGTTCGGGCTCAAGCCCGAATCGACGGTCACGACAGGGATGTGCGAGCGCATCGCGCTGCGTACGGGCTGGAGGAGCGCGGACGGATTCTGCGCGGCAAGAATGATGCCGTCGACCCCCGCGGTGACCGCGTTGTTTACCATCCCGATCTGAGCCGAGAGATCCGTTCCGCTCGCAGGGGCCTCAAAGTGCACGGTTACCCCATACTTCTTGGCCGCCGCGTCGGCTCCCTCTTTGACTGCCAGCCAGTAGGGCGATGCATTGGATTTGGTGATCAACTCGAAGGTGTAGCTCTTTGTCGGTTTTGCCGGAAGAGGTATCGCGTTGATCCCGACCATCGTTGAGCTTGCGGTCGTCGACTGGGTCGTCTTCTCATGCTGACCCATTGCGAACGCTGACGAGACAGACAGGATGCCGCACAACAGGATAAGCGACCCTGTTTTTGAAATGATATTCATGAAATCTTTCCTTTGCGTCGGATCCGATATGCACACTCTCGAAGCCGACACGCTTGCTTTGACTGAATAGACGCTCGTGCAAGCCTCTCTGTTACAACCCTTGAGTGCGGCAGGTTGCGCTCGCGATCACAGCCATCTCCGCCGTCGAAGGGTTGAAAAGAGCCCCCGAGGAAAAAGGAGGTTAAACCCCGGGGGCAAGAAATGACTTGCGAAATATTTGACGTTCCTTGTCGGATTTGGTTCCCTGCGGCAACGCGAATTTTGAGGGTGCTCGTCGTGCAGCCGCGCGGCAAGGAGAAGGCGGGCGATCGACGGATTCGGGTCCGCCATGCAGGGCGGGATCGCCTTGACCCTGCGTGAGAACGCAAGTACATTCTTACGCGCGTCGTTGACGCAACCGTGTGAATTCAAAAACGGCCTATTCAAAACCCTATTAAGAACAAACAATGAAGCAATTCAACCGCGCGTTCTTTCACGACCTCTGGCGGCTCTCGAAGCCGTACTGGTCGAGGTCCGAAGAACGGTGGTCGGCGCGCGGGCTCTTCGCTCTCATCGTCGTGCTTAACCTGTTGATGGTGTTCATCTCCTACCGCATCACGGAGTGGTACAACACCTTCTGGAACGACCTTCAGCGCTACGATGCTCCGGCCGCCTGGCACGAGATCCTTATCTTCGTCATCCTCGTCGTGCCCTACATCGTCGCCGCAGTCTACCAGACCTATCTCGGCCAGATGCTGCAGATCCGCTGGCGGCGCTGGCTCACAAGGCGATACCTGAACGCCTGGCTCGACGAGCGCGCCTATTATCGGCTGCAGGTCAGCGACGCCGGCACCGACAACCCGGACCAGCGTATCGCCGACGACCTGTCGAGCTTCACCTCGCAGACCTTGAACCTTGTGATCGGAGTGTTGAGCTCGGTCACCACCTTGGTGGCCTTCATCGCCATGCTCTGGGGGCTCTCCGCGCACGTCCCCATCCCATGGCACGGTGCAAAGATCGTCATCCCCGGCTACCTCGTTTGGGCCGCAGTGGTCTATTCCCTCGCGGGTACGGTACTCACAGCATGGGTCGGCCGCCCCCTCATCAACCTCAACTTCAACCAGGAGCGCTATCAGGCCGACTTCCGCTTCAGCATGGTCCGCCTGCGCGAGAACAGCGAGTCGGTCGCCCTCTACGGCGGCGAGGCTCGCGAGCGCGAGCACTTCCTCGCCCGCTTCGCCACCCTCTTCGGCAATTTCTGGCAGATCATGCGGCGCACCCGGCGCCTGAACTGGTGGGTATCCGGCTACGGCCAGGCGGCCGTCATCTTCCCGATCCTTGTGAGCCTTCCGGCCTACTTCGCCAAGCTCATCCAGATCGGCTCGATCATGCAGATATCGAGCGCCTTTGGTCAGGTGCAGGGCGCTCTCTCCTTCATAGTGAACAGCTACTCCGGCCTGGCAAGCTGGCATGCCGTCGTCGACCGGTTGCGCTTCTTCGAGCAGGCCATGGACCAGATCAAGATCCTTCGCGAAACCCACCACAAGGTGGTCCGCAGCGACGGCCTCCACCTGCGCGTGGCCGATCTCAACGTGTACCTCCCGGATGGCCGCGCGCTGCTGCGAGACCTCAACCTGGATCTCGACCGGGGGGGACGCATGATCATCATGGGCCCCTCCGGGAGCGGCAAGAGCACCCTAGTCCGGGCGCTTGCCGGTATCTGGCCCTTTGGCGACGGAGAGGTGAAGCTGCCGGAGAGCGATCTCGTCCTCTTTCTTCCGCAGAAGCCCTACCTCCCGCTTGGGAGCCTTCGGGAGGTGCTCCTCTATCCCTTCGGCGCTGCCGCCACCACCGACGGCGAAATCGGTTCGGCGCTTACCCTCGCCGGCCTTCCGGAGCTTTCCGTGCGGCTTGCCGATAGCCGCCTGTGGGCGCAGGTGCTGTCGCTCGGGGAGCAGCAGCGCGTCGCCTTCGCCCGCATCTTCCTCCAGCGCCCGGCGTGGGTCTTTATGGACGAAGCGACCTCGGCCCTCGACGAGCCCGCCGAGAGCCGGCTCTACCTCACTCTTATCCATGAGCTTCCGCGCACGGCTATCGTGAGCGTCGGGCATCGCTCGAGCCTTCTTGCTTTTCACGAATCGCGCCTCGTCATCAGGGGAGAGGGGCACTGGCAGGTGGAGGCGCTCCCTCAGAGCAAGACGATCCCCGGCGACGGGAGAGGGTTGCAGGGCTGATCGCTTCCGCAGACTTTCACCGAAATTCGCCGACGCCGCCGCTTGAGAGACGTGATATTCCGCGCCATGATGAGTCCCGACTCATTGACATTGGGGGACGATTGACTGGCCAAAGGCGGATGACGGACGAGGCGAAGGCTCGAACGCGTCGGCGGCTCGTGGCGGTTAGCCTCGCGCAGTTCGCAGCCCGCGGGTTGCGCGAGATGCGCACCCTCGGCGTGCCGAAGGCCGCCCGCGTGGCGCACGGGACGCTCTTCGCCCATTTCCCGTCGCCGGAGGGGCTCAACGAGGCGGCGCTCGAGGAGTTCAGCTTGCGAAGAACCGTGCGGGACTGCGCGAGATCCTCGAGGGGCACCTTGCCGGGTTGACCGAGTCGGAGGGGCTCTACGCGCGACTCGTCCAGAAGTGGCCCCTGCTTCCCGGGCGGGCTCAGAACGCCCTGGCCGCCATTCAATCCGCAATCTCCCATCACATCTCCGAGACGGCCGGACGGGAGATGGAGGCAGGAGGGATTCGCCCGATGGCCCTCGATCTGCTTCTGAACACCTGGGTCGGGCTGCTTCACTGCTACGTCGCGAACGGGCGCCTTTGGGCGCCCGAGGGCTCGGTGCTCAAGCGGTATGAGCCCGCTCTTCTGGACCACTTGCTCATGCTCGTGAAGAATTGATGAAACGCCGGAGCCAGGATCGAATCCATATGAGTAATCGCGAGACCGCTCGGGAAGCTGGGCGTAGATCTCGCAAAGTGGCCGGAGGATAAGGATGACGAAGACCTGTATCGCGGGCGGAATGCCGATGGCCGCACGAGAGGACTTCGAGATGGGGGATGATTCCAAGGACTACTGCACGCGCTGCGCCCGCCCCGACGGGACCATGCAGTCCTATCTGGACAAGCTCGACTCGCTCACCGCCTTCATCATGGGAACCCAAGGCCTGGATCCCGGCCCGCGCGGAAGGCGACGGCGCAGATGATGGAGCGGCTTCCGGCGTGGAACGGGAGACGGGAGCAGCGGGTCGAGAGTCCGAAGGGCTCCGGAGCGTGAGCGAACGGCCTGCCCCGGGGCCGCATCCTTCCGGCGCCTGTGCGACTCCATGCAGGTCTCAATGAGGCTCCTGGCGCGCCGGCACGTCGGCCTCCCCCGCCTGTCTGCGTGCGAAGCTCAGTCGCCGTGGTGTCGCACCCGGTGGGTCTCGTTGTAGTAGTTGACCGCGGCGCGGGGGGAGCCGGGGTAGCTCGCGGCGACGATCCCAAGAGTCAATCCTATGGCGTAGATGATATGCCCCGTCAGGTAGCTGAGCCCCGCCTCGCTGTCCATTGAGTGGTTGCTGTAGTAGAGCATCCCCGCGTATGCGTAGACAATGCCAACGAGACCGATCGTGGCACCTGCGAACCCGCTGACATTGGCCGTGAGGGTCTTCTCCCTATACTCCTTGGCGTACCGCTGCAGCTCCATGTTCGTTCGATCGGAGGCTGCGAGCGCCCCGACGAGGGAGGCATAGCCGTTCGCTCCTCCTTGACTTCCGTAGTAGCTCCCTCGAAAGGCGTAGATGTCGCCGTAACGGGCCGGAATGCGGACGACGGAATTCCCATTCGTCGGAATCTCGCCCGTCGCGCTTTCGCCCCATGCGATATCCTCGGAGGAAAGAACGCAGCTCCAGCCGTTTGGAAGCCGCGCATAGAGTTGGCTTTCGTACCCGACGCCCTCGATGGTCGCTCGGAAGGCATCACCCTCTTTCGTGTAGATAATGGAGTTGCGATTCTCGCCGTCTTGCGGGTCGTAGGGACGTTCTGGCTCCGCGAGCGCCGTCGCCCAAGCGAGGGCTATCATCGCCCATGCGAAAAAGAGAATCTTCATAGCCATCTCTCCTTCCGGAGCTCCCAACGGGCGGCGGCCCCGGATTTCGGAAAGCGGTTCCCCCTACGGCTTCTCGCTCCAGGCGTTCGCCTCTAGGACTTCGATCGCCTCGTCGAGGCGGGGATCCTTCGGAAGGGCCTCGAGCATTCCCTTCGCAGCGTTGCGCTCGGCCTGCTCGGGGGTGAGCCCCGCCCCCTTGAACTCCGGCGTCGTCAGCGCCGCGATCTGCGAGTCCTCTTTCGTGACGATCATCGAAAGCGAGCAGTAAGCGATCTCGATCCCGTACTCATTCTTCGGGGCGCTCCTGCTGCGAATCGTGAAGGCGATGCCAAACGGCGAGCTGATCTCCCCGGGAAGCACGGCAAGCGCGAAGCGCTGGGTCAGGATAGAGCCGAGGGAGTCCGTCAGCCACTGAGCGTCGAGCCGCTCGGCCCCCGCAAGGTGAAGATGCACGCCCAGAGGGAGAACCTCGACCTCGAGCACCGCGCGCGACGCGCGGGAAACGATGCCTTGATCCGCCCCTTCGAGAGCCTCCGCCGAGAGGACTACCGCGCACTGACGTTTTCCCGTCTTGAGGGCCGAAAGGTGCAGCGCGCTGGCGTACGATCCCTCGCTGTCGGTCCGCAGGGTCTCAAGAAGGCTGCCGTCCGCGTCGCGGATCTCGAGGGGAAGGACTCCCACGGCCTCACCCTCCTGTCCGGAGCTCACCTCCACGCGCAGCTCGACCTCTCGCCCTGGGGCGTACTGGATCGAGGAGGGCTGCACCTTCAGAGTCATGCGCGAAAGGGTGACCTGAAGCCGGGTCCTGATGAGGTCGTCGAGAATACCGCGCGTACCGTCGAGGTCAACGTTGATTCTCCCCGCGTAGAGGGAGCCCTTTAGGAGACTCAATGCGAAGGCGTAGCCCCGAAGCCGCTCGGCAAGGCTCGCGCCGGGCGCCCCGGCTTGCGTCGCCGCCGCGAGGGCCCGGTCGCGCAGCGCGTACATCTCCCGGTTCTTGAGCGCGTCCCACGTTTGTTTTGATAGACGGTAGTAGAACCAGTAACCTTCGTTTGCGCTGTGGAAGGTATCGACGAGCTCCACGCCTTCCAGGTTCTGCGAGGTGAGCGTCCGCACGATGATCTCTGCGGTGGTCGTGGCGCCGCCGCCGGGCGATTCAGTCTCCCGGAAGGTTTGATCGCTTCGAATGCTCACCTCGATCTCCGACGCGAGCTGGGCAAGGGCTTTGGCCCGTGCGCGCTCGAGGTCGGCCTGCCGGTCGCCGGTGTCGGGCGAGCCGCCTATCCCGATGAAGGAGCCGGGGTCCACGGGGTAGCGCGCCATCCAGGAGGGCACGGCGCTCGGGCCGCGGGCCACCGGTGGAGAGGTGGTGCACGCCCCGAGCAGAAGCGAGACGAGAAGCAGGGGGAGCAGGGCGAGCGCTGCCCCGCCCGACAATCTGCGCACGACACCCTTCCCCCCCGGGCCGCGCGCGCCCGCAAGACCAGCCACCTTCACCGCAGCGAGGAGACCTCCGACCCCTTCGGCACGATCACCTGCGCAGCCGACTCCACCTCCGCCGTCTCGACGTTCACGATCCGTGCGAAAATGACGACCGATCTCGGCATCTCGATCACCGAACCGGTGAGGATGAACTGCGCCGACAGCACCTGGCCCACCGAGATGGCCTTCGTCGTGTCCATCAGGTCCGAGAGCGAGAGCTTCTGCTCCTTCATGACCGCGTCGAGCCGGTCCCGCTCGACCACCTGCAGGTTCTTGACCTTCGCGAGCTCGACGAGCCCCTGCTCGTTGAGAAAGCTCACGAGCTGCGGCTGGGTATCCCGCTTCATCGTGAAGCCCGAGACCGCGATGGTGCCTTCCCGCTTCGATCTCATCTCAAGGAGGATTTCGCGAAAGAGGTTGCCCAGGTTCTCCTCGAGGGAGCGCTCCGGGGCAGGAGAGGCGATCTCCTCGTCCTTTGAGATTCGAGAGGTCTCTTCGTCCTTGAGCGTGAGGTCCTTCCCAAGAACCTGGATGTATCTGGTGAGGATGCCGATCTCGTCGTCGAAACCGCTCTCTTCCAGGCGAAGGCTCGCATTTCTGAGCTCCTTCCTCATCGCCACCGATAGGTCGAGGCATGACCTCACTGTCTGCTCGTCGGCGCTGCCGGAGTAGTACTGCTGTCCGATCTTGGAGAGGGTCTGTGCGAAGTGGAGCATGGTTCCCGACCGCAGGACCGTAGCGTCGGAGAAGCCCGAGACCGGGGCCTCGCTCGCGACGACCTCCACCTCGACCGGGTAGGGGCCGAGGGCATGGGGGGCCCCCGCGAGGTCGTGGTAGGTGAGCGAAAACGTGGCAAGGGACCTAGATCCCAATGCCGCCGTCGGTTCCACCCGCACCCAGGCGAGGATCGTCTCGTAGTCGCGGTGATGGAGCGTGGGAAGCGAGTAGGAGATCGTGTCTGCCCGCACGGTGTTCTCGTAGCCCCAGGTCCCGAGGAGATCCACTCCCCGTAGGAGGTTGAGCTTCATCTTCACGTCGCGCGCCGCCGGTACGAGCATGCGGTCGAGATCAGAGCCGAACATCTGCTCCATCTGCTTCATGTCCGCAATGAAGCGGGAGCTTCCCCCTCCCTGCACGGCGAGATCGTTCATCAGCTCCAGGTCGAAGCTCTCCCCGACACCGATGGTGGAGACGTTGATGCCGGTGTCCCCACAGGATTTTGCCATGTGCAGGAGCTGGACCGAATGGTCCTGATTGTCCTTGCCGTCGGTCAGGAACAGCACCCGATTTGTAAAGCCGCCCCGGAAGTTCGTCATCGCCTGCTCGTAGCCAAGCTTCAGCCCCGAAAGAAGGTTGGTCCCTCCGTCGGCATCGAGCGACTCGACGGCGGTGCGAAACCTGAGCCGCTTTTCCGCGCTGTCCATCCGGGTCGAAGGAAAGAGAACCTGCGCGGTGTCGTTGAAGACAACTAGCGAGACGAAATCACCATCTCGTACCCTTTTGATGAACACCTGGAAAGCTCGCTTGACCCATTCCAACTTGTCTTTGTCTCCCATCGAGCCGCTGTGATCGATTACGAACACCAGATTCATGGCAGCGAGGTCCTCGAACCTGGTTTCCGGTCCCTGGACTCCGATCTGGATGAGCTCCTCCTGCCCACCCGACGATACCTGCCTGTGGCCGGTGTAGATGCTCACCCCCACGCCCTCGGTGGGCTTTGGATAGTGGTAGTCGATGCTCGCGATGTACGAATCCACCTTGACCTCGCTCGCCGGCACGATGATCCCTTGCGCAGCCAGGTACTTACCTCGGCCCGAGGAGCTCGCGGCCGATTCCCTTGCTCCCCCTGCCCAGGTCGCCGCGCACGCGACGACAAGCAGGAAGCTAACCAAAACAGATCGTCGCATCGTCGACCTCCCTCCGCCTGCCCTTCAGGGCCTCGGCGGATTCTTCTGAATCTCGTCATTCAGCCGCCGCACCGCTTCATCCGCCTTGAACTCTGCGAAGGCAGCCGCCTCGTTTCGGCTGAACTGCGTCTTCGCGGCATCCATCACATTCTGGATGCCGTAGGAGACCAGCGCGTAGACCGTCCCGTCGTCGGTTGCCTCCACCTTGTCGGTCCGGCAGCCGGACAGGGTGACGTCGACCAATTGGCGCGACACTGTCTCGACGAACTGCAGCGTTTGCTGATTTCCCCCCTCGCCGGCCTCCTGGGCATAATCGGTGAGGGCGTTCTTCACCGAAACCTGCACCTGTCGCGCCACGTCGTCCCTCGCCCTCGCAAGCGCGGTCGTCCGAGAGAGGTCAAGCGACGACATCTTCGCCTCGCCCACACCGTAGAGGCTTTCCTTCGAGGTTGGCGGATTGAGGTAGAACCGGGGGATCTGGCTCTTGTCGACCTTTGGGCTCGTGGTGGCGCACGATGTGATCACTGCCGCGACCACAATCGTCACCAGAAGAAGCAGGACTCTGAGCATCGCTTTCTTCATGGCTCGCACTCCTTTTTCCGAGCAGATTATTCGTCGGGCGGTATTTCCAACCGCCGTACACGTTCAAGGAGAGGTTGAGAAGGTCTTGAGGTAGGAGGCCGTACGGGGGGATCGCGGTGGAGGCCGCCAAAGGCGGGTGCAGAAGGGAGGTACGATAGGGGGGAGAGGGCTGTAAACCAGGTAGGTCTTCTGGCGACGGTGTCGGCCTTGGGCATGAAAGAACAGGCTCCACAGACATGCCATCCACCTTCAATCAAGTATCTGTCTCAGGTGGTGCACATTACTCCGCATTGGTAGTATACCATGCCCGTCAACAGCAAGAAATTGGCCGCGCCGCCCTACTCCCCTGGGTGGTCCGCGCGGTATTCGTTAAGGTAGGACAGAACTGTGTCGTAGACGGAGCGCGGGAAGAGCTTGCCGATCAAGGCGTTTGCCCCCCGGACACCGAGGGCCTCCCATTCCTTCACGGCCGCGGGGGGCGTCGGATCGACAGTGAGCCCCGAGCGCTGCATGGCGCGAATTGCCGCCGGGTCGAGCCTTTCGGTCTCCTTGATGACCCCGCGTTCGTCCTCGGCGACGACGGCGCTGATCTGCGAGCGCATCTCCCCCGGTATCTGTTTCCAGACCCGCTCCTCTATGAGGAGGCCGACGATAAGCGGGGTCACCTTCAAGGGGCTCATGTGCGCGGCGGAAAGGAACCACTGAAAGATCGCCGCCGCGGAGGGTGGCGAATAGAAGGCATCGACGCTCCCGGTCTGGAGGCCGGTGAGGATGTCGGAAATCGGAAGAGACACGGTATTGAAGCCGAGCGCCTTCCATTCCGTGAGGATCTCGTCGCTTCCGCTTGGGACGCCGAGCCGCATCGCGCGCAGATCGTCGGGGGTGGTTAGGGGACCGCGTGCGAAGAAGTGCACCCACCCGGCTCCAAACCACGTCAGGAGCTCATAGCCCTCGCGGCGGAAGCGCTCGGCGAAGTAGGGACGCATCTTGTCCATGACGTACTGAAACTCGCCGTCGCTGCGGATCATGAAGGGAACGTTGAGCGCGAGAATCTCCGGAACGATCTGACCGAGGGCGAGCTGCGTGAGCGCGGCACCCTGAAGCTGTCCGATCCGCATCTTGCGGATGATATCAGGCTCATCGCCGGCGATCCCGCCGGCATAGATCCTGGCGATGATCTTGCCGCTCGAGATCTTCTCGATCTGCCCGGACAGGCGGTGGAGCACCCCATCCCACGGAGAGCCCGCAGGGGCGACCGTTCCGATCTTCAGGGTGAGCGCGGACAGAGGCGCCGCTAACGCGAAGGCGACCGCGCCAATGAAAACGAGACGGCTGCCCGTCTTCCTCATAGCAGGCTCGACGTCAGCCCCCCGATCACGTTTACGATCGTAGTCGGGTAAACGCCGAACCAGACGAGGAAAATCGTCAATACCGACAGCGCGATCCCCCCGAGGAGCGAGAAGGAGGGATAGCTTGGCGCCACCACTCCCTCTTCCTTGCGGAACATGGCGATGAGAATGCGGAAGTAGTAGAAGATGCTTATCACGCTTCCGATCACCAGGACGATCAGCAGCGCCCAAAGCCTCGCCCCGGCCGCTGCGGTCATGATGAAGACCTTGCCGATAAATCCTGCAGTAAGGGGGATGCTCGCGAGGGAGAGAAGCATCGCGGTGAAGACTCCGGCGATCCACGGATGGCGCCACGCGAGACCTCGATAGTCTTCGATCATCTCCGCCTCCTGCTCGCCGCTCTCCGAAAGGTAGGCGACGACTCCGAAGGCGCCGAGGTTGGTGATGAAGTAAGCGACGAGATAGAAGGTCACCGAGGAGACTGCGGCGGTTCCGCTTGCGAGAAGTGCCACCAGGAAATAGCCTATGTGGGCGATCGAAGAGTAGGCGAGGATGCGCTTCACGTTGTTCTGGAGGAGCCCGAGGATATTGCCGACGAGGATCGACGCGCCCGCGATGAGAGAGAAGGTGATCATGACGGCCGGATACTGGTAGAGATTGAGTTGGATGAAGTAGCGAAGGAGAAAGGCGATGATCGCCCCCTTGCTGACCGTGGCTACGAAGGCTGTGGCAGGCGCGGGAGCGCCCTGGTAAACGTCGGGCGTCCACAGGTGGAAGGGAACCACGGCGAGCTTGAAGCCTACCCCGACGACGACGAGGCCGAAGCCCACGAGGGACAGAATGCCGAAGGAGCTTCCGCGCGTCGCGAGGATCGAGGCGAACTGAAGCGAGCCTTGCTCCGCGTAGATGAGCGCAAGCCCGAAGAGAATGAAGGCGGAGGAGATGCCCGCAAGGATGAGGTATTTCAGGCCGGCCTCGATGCCGTTTAGGGTATCGCGCTCATAGGCCACGAGCCCGTAGAGGGATATGGAGAGGATTTCCAGGCCAAGGAAGAAGGAGACATAGTTGCTTGCACAGGCGAGAACTTCCGAGCCGACGGCAGCGAGGATGAGGAGAATGTAGTACTCCTCGCGCCGCTGGGACTGGCGCTTCAGGTAGCCGTATGAAAGGAAGACAAGCACGAGGGTCGCCGCCAGGATCAGCCCGATGTAGAAGAGACCGTACCGATCGACGACGAGAAGGCTCGTCACGTCCATCGGGATGACCGGGATCGCGACCACGACCGAAGCCAGCGCGGCCGCGAGGAGCGCCGCGGTCACCGTGAAGATGAGGACATGGTTCCGGTGGATCGCCGTAAGGACCATTACGACGAGCGCCGCCCCGGAGCTTACCAGGATGGGCATCAAGGCGAGCAGCTGATTAGAGCTCATGGGCGGACCTCCGTGGGACGGATGCAAAGGAAACGCTTGAATGGGCGGGCGCCGTGGATGCGGCGTTCGGATCCTCCGGTGGCGCCGCAAGCAGCAGCGACCTCTCGCCGGCCGGAGAAAGCGGCTGCGCGGCCACGTTGAGCCCAGCATCGGTCTGCAATCCCTGGAGCGCGGGCGAGGCGGTGTTCAGCACCGGCTGGGGGAAGAAGCCGATCCAGATGAGCGCTGCGCCGAGCGCTCCGAGGACTGCCATCTCGCGAACGTCGAGATCGGTGAGGTGCTTCTCCGCAGAGGGGGCTCCCTGGAAGGTGCGGAAAACCATCCACAGGGCGTAGACCGTCGCGAAGACAACTCCTACCGTTGCGATGATGGTGAGGACCGGGTAGACGCGGAACGCGCCGAGGAAGATCAGGAACTCGCCCACAAAGTTCGCGAGCCCGGGCAGACCGAGCGAGGCGAGGGCGAAGAACATCATGCTTCCGCCCATCCGCGGGGCCTGCTGCCAGAAGCCCCCCATCGAGCGCATGTCGCGGGTGTGAATCCGATCTTGGATCGAGCCAACGAGGATGAAAAGCGCGCCGGTCGAGAGGCCGTGCGCGATCATTTGGATCACGACTCCCTGGAGAGCGAGTGTGTTCCAAGAGAAAACGCCGAGGAGCACGAAGCCAAGGTGGCTGATGCTCGTGTAGGCCACCAGGCGCTTCAGGTCGGTCTGCGCGAAGGCGAGAACCGCCCCGTAGATTATCCCGATCACCCCGAGGACCACCGCTATCGGCGCGAAGCGGATCGCTGCATGCGGAAAGAGGGGCACGACAAAGCGCAGGAAGCCGTAGGCCCCCGTCTTCAGGAGCAGCGCCGCGAGGATTACGCTCCCCGCCGTGGGGGCCTGGGTGTGTGCATCAGGAAGCCAGGTGTGGACCGGGAAGGCCGGGAGCTTGACCGCAAAGGCTACGAAGAAGCCGAGCATGAGCGCCATCTCGACGCGCGGACCGTAGGAGGTCCCGAGGAGCTTGAAGTAGTCGAAGGTGTACACCCCCGTCGCGGCGCCGTGCACCATGACGAGGGCGAGGATAGCGACAAGCATCAGCAGTCCGCCAGCTTGGGTGAAAAGCAGAAACTTGATTGCCGCCGCGCGCCGGTTTTCGTGGCCCCACACCGCAATCAGGAAGTACATCGGAATGAGCATGAGCTCCCAGAACAGGTAGAACAGGAAGAGATCGAGAGCGACGAAGACTCCGAAGATGCCCGCCATCACCCAGCAGAGATTGAGGTGGTAGAAGGAGACATTCTCCTTCACGGGACCCCATGAGATGGCGACCGACACGACCCCAATCAGGGCGGAGAGCACGATCATGAGGAGGCTCAAGCCGTCCGCCGCAAGCTCGAAGCTTATCCCCCACTGCGGGATCCAGCTCAAATCGATCCGCGCGATCCACTGCCCGCCGGTGATGCTTACCCCCGGATTCTGAGCCCACAAGAGGAGGCTCAAAACGAGGTCGACGAGCATTGCGACGAGCGAGATCCATCGGGCTGCGAGATGATGGAGGCGGCCGAAGCCCCACGCGAGGATGCCGGCGATGAAGGGAACTGCGATCAACACGACAAGGATCATATGAACACCACCAGGGCGACGATGATAACCGCGCCGGCGCCGAGCGCGGTCGCATACCAGCGAAGCCGACCGTTTTGCGTGCGACTGAGCAGGCGATGGAGCAGGCTGCTTAAGAAAGCAAGCCCGCGCGGAATCCAATCCACCGCGTCGTCACGGTTGATGCGAGTGAACCAAAACACCGGCCGCACCAGGAGCCGATCGTAGAGCCAGTCGAAGCCCCAGCCCGAAAAGAGGTAGCGATGGACGAGCGAAGGCCGCTTCTCGGGGGCGGCGAGGTAGGCCTTGGCCTGGCTGCGGGCCAAGAGCCAGCCGACGAGGATGCCGAGGAGCCCGACGACTTGGGAAGCGAGCAGGAGGTCGATCTCGACCGAGGGTGGTGCCCCGCCCGCCGGCATCGGGAGGACCTGCCCCACGAACTGGGAAAAGAGATTGATCCCGAAGAAAAGGTCGGGGGTCTGCACCAGCCCGATCAGGGCGGCGGGCACCGCGAGAACGATCACGGTCACCGTGAGCGCCGCGCCGATCTTGTGCCCGTGCTCCGGCACCGCCCGCTCGGCGCCTCCGAACGCGAGGAAGATGAGGCGGAACGAGTAGCAGCCGGTGAGAAAGGCGCCGAAGAGCGCTAGCCCCCACACGAGCGGGCCGCCGTTCGGCGAGGACCACGCCCAGTAGAGGATCCAGTCTTTGCTGTCGAAGCCTGCGATGAGGGGGGGAACGGCGGTCATGGAGAGCGACCCGATGAGGAAGGTCCAGAAGGCGACCGGGACGTGCTTGCGCAGCCCCCCCATCTTGAAAAGGTCCTGCTCGTGGTTCATCCGCACGATCACTATGCCGGCCGCAAGGAAGAGAAGCGACTTGAAGAAGGCGTGGGTGACGAAGTGAAGAATACCGGCCGCCCACGCGCCCAGCCCGAGGGCGAGGAACATGTAGCCGATCTGGCTCATGGTGGAATAGGCTATGACCCGCTTGATGTCGCGCTGGGTAATCGCGCTCGCGCCCGCAAGGAGGAGCGTGGCGAGCCCGACTACGACGACGATGGTCTGGACCACGGGAGCGAGCTGGAAGATCTCCCGCGTCCGGGCGATGAGGTAGACGCCGGCTGTTACCATGGTCGCCGCATGGATGAGGGCGCTCACGGGCGTGGGGCCCGCCATGGCGTCAGGAAGCCAGGTCTGGAGGGGAAGCTGGGCAGATTTTCCCACTGCCCCGCCCAGAATGAGGATCGCGGCGACGACCGGAAGGGTCGAGCCGGGAGCCCACTGCGTGACTGCCCGCTTAAGGAGCTCCTGAATGTCGAGGGTGCCGAGATTCACGAAGAGAAGGAGCATCCCGATCAGCATCGCTGCGTCGCCCACCCGTGTGACGACGAAGGCCTTGATGGCGGCGCGGGCGTTCGCGGGGTCTTTGTACCAGAAGCCGATGAGGAGATAGCTGCACAAGCCCCCCCCCGCCCCTCCGAGAAAGAGCAGCAGAAGGTTGCCGGCGAGCACGAGGATGAGCATGGAGGAGACGAAGAGATTCATGTAGGCGAAAAAGCGCGCATTGCCGTCGTCGCCCGCCATGTAGGAGGTCGAGTAGATGTGGATGAAGAAGGCGACAAACGTGATGACGACGATCATCACGAGCGAGAACGAATCGAGATAGAAGGAAATCCCGGCCGAAAAACCCCCAACCTCCATCCAGCTCCAGAGGGTTTGGCTGAACGCACCGCCAGCCGGCGGGGTTACGATGAACTGGTAGGCGGCCCAAAACGCCGCTAGCATCGAGAGACCTACCGAGCCGACCCCTATGGCTGTGGCAGCCCGCCGGGTGAGGCGCTGAAAAAGCGAGAGCAGTACGAAGCCGAGAAGCGGCAGCGCCGGTACGAGCCAGAGAAAGGTCATCCACCTACCCCTTCATCCGCGAGACCTCGTCCGAGTCGAGCGACTTGAGACGATGGTACATCCGCATGATGAGCGCGAGCCCGACCGAAACCTCGGCCGCCGCCATCGTGAGGATGAAGATGTACATGACCTGCCCGTCGGGCCGTCCCCAACGCGCCCCTGCAAGCACGAAGGCGAGCCCCGCTGCATCAAGCATGATCTCGATGCACAGGAGCAGGAAAACGATGTTGCGCCGCACAAGCACGCCGACCAGCCCCAGCATGAAAAGCACAGCCGCGAGAATCAGTCCGTAATCAATCGGATAGGGCTTCATGTAACTTCCTCCCTCTGCTTTTCCCGCCCTCCGAACGTCCCGCCGACGGGCTTATCAGAGATCGTCTTCGGTTTCTCGCGTCGCCCCAGATGATAGGCGGCGACGAGGCCCGAGAGCAGGAGAAGCGACGATAGCTCGACCCCCAGGAGGTAAGGCCCGAAGAGCGCTATGCCGATCTCTTTTGGCGTAGTCTCGGGAACCTCGAAGGTGCCCATCTGACCTGCGACGACGCTGTAGATCACTCCTGCGGCGAGGAGCACGGAGAGAATTGCAGGTCCGACCCACACCGACGGCTTGGCGAGGGTGCTGGCCGCCGGCGAGAGGAGCATGATCACGAAGATAAAGAGCACCATGATCGCTCCCGCGTAGATAATCACCTCGAGCACCGCGACGAAGGGAGCTCCCACGTCGAGAAAGATCACCGCCACCGCGATAAGCGACAGGATGAAATAGAGAAGGGCGTGAATCGCGTTGCGGCGGGTAATGACCATCACCGTCGTTACGATGGCAATGGCGCCGGCAACATAGAAGGTCAGATGCATAGCCGCTCCTTTTCCTTACGGCAGAAGCTCCCGCACGTCGACCGGCGGGCGCTCATTCTCCGCCTGCCCTTTCGCCTTCCCGTTGATCGCGAGCCCGGACACCCGGTAGAAGTTGTAGCCGGGATACTTTCCCTGCCCGTTCACCAGAAGGTCTTCCTTCTCGTAAACCATGTGCGGGCGCTGGTATTCCGCCATCTCGTAGTCGGGGACCAGCTGGATCGCAAAGGTCGGACAGGCCTCCTCGCAGTAGCCACAGAAGATGCAGCGCGAGAAATTGATGCGGAAGTACGAGGGGTAGCGCCGCCCGTGCTCGTCCTCGGTCGCCTGCAGGGCGATGCAGCCTACCGGGCAGGCTACGGCACAGAGGTTGCAGGCGACGCAGCGCTCCTCTCCGTCGGGATCGCGCGTCAGAACGATCCGCCCGCGCCAGCGGGGAGGCAGCTTCCGCTTCTCGTCGGGATACTGAACCGTCTCCCGCTTCCGGAACATGTGAAGGAATATCGTCCAAATCGTAACCAGGTTACTGAACATTGCATCTCCTGTTCGGCCGCGCTACTTCCGCGGCCAGCCGCGATCGCTCGATAGGATCGCGGCATCTTCCCGGCCCCGTTGCTTAGCCGGCCTTCCGCGTTACTTGGCCGGCCTTCCGCGTGAGCGCTTCTTCTACTTCCCCACCAAGAGCACGACCGCCCCCGTAACCACGAGATTCGCGAGCGACAGCGGCAGCAGGATCTTCCATCCCAGATCCATCAGCTGATCGTAGCGATAGCGCGGTAGCGACGCGCGCACCAGAATAAAGAATGCGATAACAACCGCCATCTTGAGAACGAACCAGACGATCGGCGGAAGGACCGGACCGAGCCACCCGCCGAAGTAGAGGACTACGATGAGGGCCGCGTTCAGCGACATCCCCATATACTCGCTCAGGAAAAAGAGGGCGAACTTCATACCCGAGTATTCGGTATGAAAGCCTGCCACGATCTCCGTCTCCGCTTCGGGGATGTCGAAGGGAACGCGGCGGGTCTCGGCGAGACCGGCGATCAAAAAGATGACGAAGCCAATGGGCTGGAAAACGATGTACCAGAGTCCGCGCTGTGCTCGGACAATCTCGCCGAGGCTGAAGGAGCCTGAGATGATCACCACGCCCATGAGGGCGATCCCCATGAAGACCTCGTAGCTTATCATTTGGGCGACCGCCCGGATGCCGCCGATGAGCGAGTACTTGTTGTTGGAAGCCCAGCCGGCAAGCGCTATCCCGTAGACAGCCATTGAGGACATCGCGAGGAAGAAGAGCAGCCCGATGTTGAGATCGACCACGTAGATATGCGGCGTAAAGACGACTACCGCGAAGCCGAGCGCAACTGCGATCACCATGATGATGGGCGCAAGCACGAAAACCGGCCGATCTGCGAACTTCGGAATCCAGTCCTCCTTCGTGAGGAGCTTGAGGATATCCGCAAAGATCTGGAGCACGCCGCCGGGTCCGGCGCGGTTGGGACCGTAGCGATCCTGCCACAGTCCGAGTAGCCGGCGTTCGACCCAGGTCAACACGCCGCCTACGACAAAGAGCATCAGCACAAGGACGATTCCGGTGATGAGGGATATGAGTGTCTGGCTCATGCCTGCGCCCCTTCCGAGCTCCTCGGGCTTCCGCCCGTACGCGCTGCGCCGGCCGGGACTCCCCCTGGGGCCGGCAGCGGTCCCGCTTTTAGCTTCACCCAGGCCGGAAGCGCAACCAGGCTCGCACCGGAAAGCCCCGCCGGATAGAGTGCGACCCCGCTGGCGCATCCCGGCTTCAGGGTCGCCGGCAGCCGCAGCTCCTCCCCGTTCAAGGTGACGATGACCGTCTGGCCCTCCGTCACCTGAATCCGCGCCGCATCCGCAGGCGAGAGGCCGAGGTAGGGGCGCGCCGCAAGCTCCCGCACCCCCGGCGAGTGAACCGAGAGCTCCTCGGAGCCGTAGATGTGCCATGCCGGAACGAGCAGCCATTCCGCTTCACGGGCTGCGAAGGCGGCCGGAATACGTTCGAAGTAGGCAGGACCTGCCCCCGAGCGGCCGTCGCCCTGAGACCCCGCTCTCTCACCCCCGATGAGAAGCCGTCCGATTGCGCCCCCTTTCAGCAGCCCGGCGACCTCGATTTGGAACTTGTTGAGCGCCTGGACCGAGTTCCAACCCGGCGCCCAATAGCGGGACAGGAGCGCTGCGGGCGGCATCCCCGGAAATCCTTCCATAGAAAAGCTCATCGGATTGTTTTCGTCGCGCGGAGGAGGTGGCTCGTGCACGGTCCGATTCGCCACAAGGGCGGTCCGTCCACTCGCCCGGAGCGGCATGCGCGGAATGCGCTGGCCCACCGACTTGTAGTCGGCAGGCGGCGCGAGCTCCGGCACGGCCTTGAAATGAGGTGAGGAGGCCGCGAGCGCAGCCTGTACGGCGTCGAGGTTCACCCAGGCGGCCGCCTGGCTCCCGCTCCGCTCTCCGTGGAGAAGCCCGAGCCATCGCCAGCTCTCCTTGATCTCTCCCTTGGGGAGAAAAACCTGGACGAATCGCTGGGCGCGCCCTTCGTTGTTGACGAGGGTACCGTTGCCTTCGGGAACCGTTGCGGCCGGAAGCACCACCTCCGCCCGCTCGACTGTCGAATTGGAGATGTGGTCGACGGCGATGGTTTTGGTCTTTCGGCCGTAGAGGCGGTCGAGCGCTTCGCGAGGCAGCCGCCGCGCGAGGTCGTTCTCGAGGATGATGACCGTATCCGCATCGCCTTTGCCGACCGCTTCAATCGCGGCCTCGAGCCCGGCCCCTTCGAGCATAGAAGCGCCCATGCTGTTGGCCTCGCCGACGGTGAAACAGATGCGCACATCGACGCCGGCCGCCCGGAGGGCCCACGCGACGTTGGCCGCCGCCTGGAGCAGCTCCTCGCTTTCGCAGCTTGTGCCGCAGACGACGACAGGGTGGGCAGCGGCTTTGAGCGCCGCGGCGATCCGCCGCGCGCGGGCTGCCGCGTGCTCCCCGAGGTCCGCCACTCGCGGCGAGCGCCCGTCGATCTCATGGGCGACCTGAAAGGCAAGTCGGGCGAGGTCGTCGGGAGCCGCGCGATCGGGCTCGTCGCACAGCTCGTCGAGCTTCGTCGCCGCCGGCGTGGCGACAAAGAAGGAGCCTCGGTCGCTTTGAACCGCTTCGCGCACCGCGGCGTCGTCCCAAACGTGGATCCCGCCGACTATCTCAGCGCGGGCGGCCTGCTCGGGTGCGCGCAGCGCGGCCTGCCGGAGCGAGAGGGCAAGCAGCGGCGCGCTGTTGGTGACGTCCTCGCCAAGAACGAGCACGGCATCGCTCTTCGCAGCCTCCTGCATCGAGGCGCCGGGCGCGTTTCCCGTCTCGAGGATCGAGCGGATGAGGCGGAGCAGCCGCAGCTCCCGTTCCGGCACTCCCTGGTAGTAACGCCCGGCGCCAACGAGCGCCTGCAGGGCATAGTTCGACTCGAGCGAGGCCCGCGGCGAGCCGATCCCGATCACCTTGCCCCGCCGAATGAGATCGGCCGCGCGGGAAAGCGCTTCGGAAGCGCTTACCGCCTCGAGCCTTCCCGACTGCGTCCGGGCGAGCGGTTCAGTCACGCGCTCCGGGCTGTTCACGTATTCGTAGCCGTAGCGGCCGCGGTCGCAGATGAAATAGCCGTTGACATCGGGGTTGTAGCGGCTCCTGATCCGGCGCAGGATCCCCTCGCGCTCTCCGGGGATGGTGTTGCAGCCCAGTCCGCAGTGCTCGCACACCGAGGCGGAAGTCTCCATGTCCCAGCTGCGGGTGTAATGGCGCTTCAGGCTCTTGTCGGTGAAGACCCCGGTCGGGCAGACCTCGACGAGATTCCCGCTGAACTCGCTCTCGAGCGTTCCCTCCTCCGCGCGGCCGAAGTAGACGTGATCGTGCCACGAGAAGACGCCGAAATCCTTCCCGCCGGCGAAATCGTTGTAAAAGCGCACGCAGCGGTAGCATTGGATGCAGCGGTTCATCTCGTGGTTGAGGAAGGGTCCGAGGTTCTGATTCACATGGGTGCGCTTCGTGAAGTGATAGCGGCGATAGTTGTGCCCGGTCATCACGGTCATATCTTGGAGGTGGCACTCGCCTCCCTCGTCGCAGATCGGGCAATCGTGCGGGTGGTTCACCATGAGCCACTCCGTAACCCCTGCGCGGAAGGCGACCGCCTCGGGGTGCATGATCGAGATGCGCAAGCCGGGCGCTATCGGGGTCATGCAACCCATCACGAGCCGTCCGCGGGTGTCATTCTCATCCTTGAAGACCTTTATCGCGCACTGACGGCATGCACCTACCGAGTTCAGGGCGGGGTGCCAGCAGAAGTAGGGGAGATCGAAGCCGAGCGAGAGACAGGTCGCAAGAACATTGGCGCCTTCATTCGTATAATGATGCGGTACGCCGTCGACGAAAAACTCTGGCATTGCGTTTCTCTCCTTACGCGCTTTTCCCTCAAGGATGATAGGGACACCGCTTCTCTGCGACGTGCCGCGCAAAGTCTTCCTTGAAAAACTTGAGCCCGCTCTCGAGCGGCTCGATCGCTCCCGGAGCGAGAGCGCAGAAGGTGTTGCCCGGCCTGATGGCCTTCGTATGAAAATCGAGCATCTCGATATCCCGCTGCTCGCCCCTCCCCTCTTCGATGGCGACGAGAAGGCGGGTGATCCAGGGAAGCCCCTCGCGGCAGGGCGTGCACCAGCCGCACGACTCCCGCGCGAAAAAGCGCTCGAGGCTCACGAGCATTCCTATCGGGCAGGTGCGGTCGTCGAGGACAACGATGGTCCCCGTCCCCAGACGGCTTCCAGCCTTCTGCACCGAGCCGTAGTCCATCGGAGTGTCGAGGTGCTGCTCGACGAGAAAATCAGTCGAGCCGCCCCCGGGCAGGAGGCCTTTCAGGCGATAGCCTTCCCGCATCCCCCCCGCATGCTCTTCGATTATCTCGCGCAAGGGAGTGCCCATCGGCAGCTCCCACAACCCCGGCCGCTTGACCCGACCGCTTACCCCGTAGATCTTCGTTCCGCCGTCCTCGCTCCGCGCGAGCGCCTTGAACCAGTCGGCGCCGTTTGCAAGGATATGCGGGACGTTGCACACCGTCTCGGCGTTGTTCACAATGGTGGGGTGGCCCCAGAGGCCGGACTGCTGCGGAAAGGGCGGCTTGTTCCGCGGGGTGATGCGCTTGCCCTCCAGGGCATTCATCAGCCCGGTCTCTTCTCCGGCCATGTACCTGCCGTTGGAGATGTGAACGTAGAGCTTGAGGCTGAAGGAGCTCCCCAGGATCTTTGCGCCCAGATAGCCGCGCGCCTCGGCCTCCTCGATGGCCCGGGAAAGGCGCTTCGCCGCGAGCTTGTAGTCCCAGCGGAGGTAGATGTAGGCCACCTCGGCCTGAACTGCGTAGGCGCCGATGATGATCCCTTCAACCAGCTCGTGCGGATCGCCCTCGAGGAGAAGCCGGTCTTTCATCGTGCCGGGCTCCATCTCGTCGGCGTTCACCACGAAGTACTTGGGTCGGCGGGCCTTCTCGTCCATCGGGACTACGCTCCACTTGACCCCCGTTGGGAATCCCGCGCCCCCCCGTCCCCGCAGACCCGACTTCTTAACCGCGTCCTGGACCTCGAGCGGGGTCATCTTGAGCGCCGCGCGAAGGCCTTCGTAGCCGCCCGCTCGCTCGTACCCGGCAAGATCGAGGGGCTCTTCGCCTGGCCGGATGTTCCTGGTTAGAGGTCGCTTCTCTTCAGCAGCCGTCATGGGTAGCGCTCCAGGATCTCATCGATCCGCTCGGAAGTGAGATTCCCATACATCTCCCCGTCGACTATCATCGCCGGCGCCTCGTGGCAGTCGCCGATGCAGGCCGACGGAATGAGGGTGAAGCGATTGTCCGGGGTGGTCTGTCCCGGCCCGATGTGGAGTCGTTCGGCGATATGGAGCTGGAGTGTCTCCGATCCCATGACCCAGCAGCTCACGTTGTCGCAAAGGAGGATGACGTGCCGGCCGACAGGCTTGCGAAAGATCATATTGTAGGCGGTCGCGATAGTCTCGATCTCGTCGACCGACATCGCGAGGATCTCCGCTACGTCCTTCACCCCTTCGTCGTTCACCCAACCGCGGTGCTCCTGTACGATTCGCAGCGCCTCGGGAACCATCGCACGCTTGTGGGCGTAGCGGGGCAGCTCCCTCTGAATCTCCTCCCGTTCCGATTCGCTCAGCATTCGCTCGCTCCAATCATCCTTTTCGCGCCCTTACCGGTCGATGTCCGCGAGAACGTAATCGAGGCTTCCAACTATCGCCGCGAGGTCGGCGATCATGAGCCCGCGGCTGATCATCGGCAGCATCTGTACGTGCGCGAAAGAGGGGGTGCGGATGCGGGTGCGGTAGGACATCGTCCCCCCGTCGCTCACGAGGTAGTAGGTCGTATTCCCCTTCGTCGTCTCGGCGCAGAAGGAGGCCTCCCCGGGCGGGATGACCGGCCCCCAGCTCACGTTCAAGAAGTGGTTGATGAGGGTTTCGATGTCGTGCATCGTCCGCTCCTTGAGCGGCGGCGAGGTCGAGGGGTGAGACGATTTGTAGGGGCCGGAGGGCATGTTCTTCACGCACTGATCGATGATGCGCAGTGACTGCCACATCTCCTGGACGTGGACGTAGGCGCGGTCGTAGACATCACCGCATCTGCCGATCGGGATGTCGAACTCGAAGTTCTCGTAGCCCCCGTAGGGACGCTTCTTCCGGAAGTCCCACTCGAGACCCGCCGCCCGCATCATCGGCCCCGTCGCGCTCCACTCCATCGCCTCTTCGATAGTGAAGTCGCCGACACCCTGGGTTCGCATCTTGAAGATGCGATTCCTCATCACAAGCTTTTCGTACTCCCGCAGGCGCTTGGGCAAGTAGGCGACGAAGTCCTTCACCATTTGGTCCCAGCCCTTCGGGAGATCCTGCGCTACGCCGCCGATCCGGAACCACATCGGATGCATCCGCCCCCCGGCGATCGTCTCGACGATGTCGAAGGCGCGCTCGCGATCGACGAAGGTGAAGAAGACCGGCGAAAGCGCACCGACATCCTGCGCGAGGGTGCCGTAGTAGACCAGATGGCTGATGATGCGGAAGAGCTCCGCCAGCATGATGCGGATCACCTTGGCGCGGTCGGGCGCCTCGATCCCCGCGAGGGTCTCCACCGCGAGGACGTAGGGGACCTCGTTCATGAGTCCGCCGAGGTAGTCGATGCGGTCCGTGTAGGGGATGTAGGTGTGCCAGCTCTGGCGCTCGCCCATCTTCTCGGCTCCCCGGTGGTGGAAGCCGATCTCAGGAGCTAGGTCGACTACCTCCTGGCCGTCGAGCTGGCAGACAAGGCGAATGACCCCATGCGCTGAGGGATGCTGCGGGCCGAAGTTGAGGACCATGTAATCGAAGTCCTCGCCCTCCCGCTTCCACCCGTATTCCGAGGGGTCGAAGAGGTAGTCGGCATCCTCCTGGGCCGCCACGGCTTCCGGAAGATCGAAAATCCCCATCTCCGTGGCGCGGGCGGGATGCTCCTTGCGCAGGGGGTGACCCTTCCACCACGGCGGCATGAGAATGCGCTTCTGGTGCGGGTGGCCGTCGAAGGATATCCCGAACATGTCGTAGACCTCGCGCTCGTACCAGTTCGCCGAGAGCCAGATCTCGCTGATGGAGGGGATCGAGGGAAACTCACCGCGAAGTGGCACCTTCACCCGAAGGTCGACGGGGCGGTCGTAGGACAGGAGATGGTAGACAACGGTGAAATCGGCCGGGGGCTGCCCGTCGCGATGCGTGCGCTGCCGCTCGTCGATCGCAGTAAGGTCATGGAGTGTCTTGTAGGGGCGCTCCACCTGGCTCTTCAGATAGCGCATCACGTCGCGAAGCTTCGCCGCGCTCACCCAGCAGGTGGGCATCTTATCGGCAGTCGCCTGCGGGGTGATCTCTCCCGCACCGAACCTCGCTTGCAGGTCCCGAAGGATTTCCGGAAGCTCGCCCATCCTCTGCTATACCTCGTCCGGCGAGCGGAAGGTTCCTTGGTTGATGCGAACGGGACGCGTGAGATCGCGCTGCGCCGGCATCTCGGGACGGTAGACTCCCCCGGGGCCGACGTGCCAGCCCAGAGGCCGCCGCTCGCTTCCGATCAGGTCCATAAGGAGGGTAAGCCCGTGCATGAAGGCATCCGGGCTCGGCGGACAACCCTGCACATAGACGTCCACCGGCATGAAGGTGTCGACTCCCTGCACCACGCTGTAGATGTCGTACATTCCGCCCGAGTTCGCGCAGGAGCCCATGCAGATGACATAACGCGGCTCCATCATCTGCTGGTACATCCGGCGGATGATGGGCGCCATCTTTATGAAGACCGTTCCCGCGATGATCATCATGTCGGCCTCGCGGGGCGTTCCGCGGATGACTTCGGCGCCGAAACGGGCAAGGTCGTAGCGGCTCGTGAGGCTTGTCGCCATTTCCACGTAGCAGCAGGACAAACCGAAGTTGAACGGCCAGATCGAGTATTTGCGGCCCCACGAAACGAGACTCTCCAGCGATGTGAGAAGGACGCTCCGCTCGACGCCGGCCTCCGACGTGTCGCGCTTGTTCTTAAGAAGATTCATCCGGCAGCTCTCCTTCGTCGTGCCAGTGCCTGCTTCTGCCGCTCTGTCCGCCAGTCAAGCCCACCGACCCGCCACAGGTAGAAGAGGGTCGCGACGAGAACCACGACGAAGACCAGGATCTCGAAGTATCCCACCCATGAAAGCTCCCTGACAGCCACGGCCCAGGCGAAAATGAACACCGACTCAAGATCGAAGATGACGAAGAACATCGCGACGAGGTAGAACTCGGCGGCGAGGCGGAGCCGAGCCGTGCCGGTCGGCATGACCCCCGACTCGTAGGGGTCGTGCGTGGCGCGCTCGTCGTGATGCCTGCCCACGCGATGGGTCAGCATCAGGATGGATGAGGTTAGGACTGCAGCGAACAAAAAGTACACAAGCAGAAGCCACAACATATTTAGCTGGCTCCCATGCGGCTCCGACAAGTTGCATACACATGCATCGGAGCTGAAGCGACTCTCGCGAACCGGATCACAAGACGTGCACGAATCTCGCGCCTGCCGAGCCGCTGTCGGCGACTCAGCGCGTCGCGCTCTCCCTGCATCGCGATCGTTGGTTCTTTATCAATTCCGTAATAGTCGCACGATCAGTATAGGCGCACCCTCTTCAAAAATGCAAGGTACGAAATAAAATATCTTGTCGTGAAGTGAATTACTTCTCCGCACAAAAACTTTGAGGATCGACTTCGATGCGAGCTCTGTCGCTCGCAAGTCGCGGAAGACATGGAAAGCGATCGGCCAACTCCTCGCTCACACCCACCGCGCACGGGGGAGCCATCGGCACGACCCACGTCTTGCGCTCTTGTCCGCGTACCCGATTTTTACTATGGTGTTTAACATGCAGACCACGGACTGGACACGGTCTCGCTCCGGCGGCGGGGTAGATGCCCCGGGGACGCCCGTCGACACCGTTGCGATAGAGGCGCGGCACCTTTTCAAGCACTACGGTGAGATCGAGGCGGTGCACGACCTCTCGTTCACCGTCCGAAGCGGACGGTGCACCGCCTTCCTGGGACCCAACGGCGCGGGCAAGACTACCACCATCAAGACGCTCTACGGGAAGGCCCGCGCCGATGCTCGCCAGGAGACCGTGATCAACGTGCTCGGCTACTCGCTGCCCCGACAGGAGCTCGAGGTAAAAACCCTCACCGGTCTTGTCCCTCAGGACAACAGCCTCGACGAAGAGCTCAACGTCGAGCAGAACCTTATCATCTATGGCAGGCTGAACGGCATGCCGCGGCAGAGGGCTCGCACGCGGATAGCCGAGCTCCTTGCGTTCATGGAGCTCACGGACAAAGCCCGGAGTCGAGTCAAGGAGCTGTCGGGCGGCATGCAGCGCCGCCTGGTCATTGCCCGCGCCCTACTCAACAGCCCCCGACTGCTCGTCCTGGACGAGCCCACCACGGGCCTCGACCCGCAGGTGCGCCACCTGATCTGGGATAGGCTGCGTAGCCTCATGCGCGATGGCGTCACCATCCTCCTTACCACCCACTACATGGACGAGGCCTTCCAGCTGGCTAGTGAGATCATCATCATGGACAAGGGCCGCAAGGTACTTCAGGGCGAGCCCCGCACCCTCCTCGCTGACCATATCGAAGGCTTCGTCCTCGAGATCCACGACCGGCAGTTGGCGGAGGGTCACGCGGCGCGCGCGTTATCGCAGCTTGAAGCCGCCGCGCGCGTGCGCAGGGAGGATTCGAGCGAGCGCATCCTCCTCTACGCGAACGACGCGGCGACGCTCGAAGAGGCGGCAAGGGAGCTGCCGACAGGCGCGTGCCTTCTCCGCCAGACTAATCTCGAAGACCTTTTCCTGAAGACCACGGGGAGGACCCTGCATGAATGACGGTTCCCGCCTCTCGGACGGAGGCGGGGTCGCAGCGGTGCAGCTCTTCGTGCCGACGACCCGCGCGCCCGGATTCACCTCCCGCGTCGGCGCGGTATGGTATCGGCACATGCGTGTCTATACCAAGAACATCTTCTCGAATGCCTTGCCTCCCTTCATCGAGCCGCTCATCTTCCTCGCAGGGATCGGCCTCGGCCTGGGCGCCTTCATCACCCGCATGCAGGGCATGCCGTACATAGAATTCCTTGCCACCGGTCTCCTCGCGACCTCTGCGATGTTCACCAGCGCTTTCGAGATGACCTTCGGCACCTATATCCGGCTGGAGTTTGACAAGATCTACGACGGAATGCTCGGAACACCGCTCACGGCGGCGGATCTCATGCTCGGCGAGATCCTGTGGTGCGGAACCAAGGGGGCCTTCTTTACCTCCAGCGTCATGATCGTGACCACGGCGTTTGGCGCGCTTCCCTTCGGATGGGTGTGGCTCGCGCCAATCGTTGGGTTCGGGACCGGGGTCATGTTCGCGACGCTCGCACTGCTCGTCACGACCCTCGTCGACAACATAAACAACTTCAACTTCTTCTTTTCCGGGATGATCTCGCCGATGTTCTTCTTTTGTGGGGTTGTCTTTCCCCTCTCGAAGCTGCCCGGCTGGCTCAAGCCGGTCGCGGAGCTCCTTCCGCTCACGCACCCGGTGCGCCTGATCCGCGGAGTCAACAGCGGCCTCGAATGGGTCAACCTCTGGGACCTTGCCTACATGCTGCTCTTCAGCTTTTTCGTGGGCTGGTGGGCCATCGCCCGCATCCGCCGGAGGCTGATCGACTGATATGCACTCTTGACCTCAGTCCCGAGGTCCGATAGCTTCACGCCCGGCGCGACGCCCACGGTGCAGCGCAAAGGAGTCATTAGCCGTATGAGCAACCCCTATGGTAACTCGGACGACATCGCGAAGCTCATTCTTCGGATTACGCTTGGCGGTCTGCTCCTCGTTCACGGGATCACGAAGATTCTGCACGGCGTCGACCGGATCACGCAGGCCGTGACCGCAGCCCACCTGCCTGCCTTCTTTGCCTACGGAGTCTACGCCGGTGAGGTGATTGCGCCGCTCCTCGTTATCCTCGGCCTGTGGACTCGCCCCGCCGCCCTCGTTGTGGCGGTCGATCTCATCTTCGCCGTGGCCCTGGTCGCATGGCCGCGGGGGGCCGTTCTCGGCCCCGGTGGAGGATGGGGGCTCGAGCTGGAGGCTTTCTATTTTCTCGTCGCCATCGTGCTTCTGATCGCCGGTGGCGGCAAGTACAGCCTCACCCGCAAGAAGATCCCCTGGGAGTGAGGCGCGCTCCACCATCGCAGCGGGTAAAGGGCGTCTTCGGCTGGAGCCACGCCGCTTGAGCGGAGCCCTGCGGCCGGCAGCCGCCCATCGCGCCGGAAGCTGCCGCCAAACGCCCGCCATTCGCTCCTATCTCTTGGTCGCACCCCCGACCGCGCCGAGCACCCACCGAACGGAGGTGAAATCTCCCTTCGAGGCGGGCAGGCAAAGACCTCGGCTCATGAGCTCCGCTCCCGAGTACTCCTCCTCCGTCCCCTCAATCCGGTAGAGCGTATCCGGCTGGAAACCGGCGAGGCGGAGAAATCGAGGTTGTCGATTGGCGACGTTCAGGATCTCGAAGGCGAAGACCAGGGCCTTCTGCCTCCGCCCGTCGGTGAACATCCAGGCGACGCTGCTCCCGCCGCCGTCGAACGGACTCTCCAGTCGCCAGAAGGTTCCGCATTGGATGAGCTCTCGGTGCTCCTTGTAGAAAGCGACGAGCTCCGCGGCCATCCGTCGGTCTTCCTCCCCAAGCTTCGCGAGATCCAACTCGAAACCGAAGTTGCCGGACATCGCCACCGCCCCTCGCGTAGCGAACGGTGTCGTCCGTCCCACCTGATGGTTGGGAACGGCAGTGACATGGGCCTCGATTGCCGAGATGGGATAGACAAGGCTCAAACCATACTGGATCCGCAGCCGCTCGATGGCGTCGGTGTTGTCGCTCGCCCAGATCTGCGGCATATAGTAGAGCATTCCCGCATCGAAGCGTCCCCCGCCTCCCGAGCACCCTGCAAAGAGAATATCGGGATGACGGGAGGTGATCTCTTCCATCACCCGGTAAAGGCCGAGCATGTACCGGTGAGCGGTTTCCCTGCGTCGCTCCGCGGGAAGCGAGGGCGAGGCAACATGGGTGAGATAGCGGTTCATGTCCCACTTCACATAGGCAATCGGGGCGCTGTCGAGCACCGCGCAGACGCGGCGCACTATCTCGTCGCACACCTCGGGGCGGCTGAAGTCGAGCACCAGCTGGTTTCGACCGATCGGTTTATCCCGGCCGGGTATGTGAAGACACCAGTCAGGGTGGGCGCGGAAGAGCTCGCTGTCGGGACTGATCATCTCCGGCTCGAACCAGAGCCCGAAGCGAAGCCCCCGCCGAGTGACCTCAGCGGCAAGTCCTTCCACCCCGCCGGGAAGCTTACGGCGGTTTACGGTCCAGTCGCCGAGGCTCGTCCGGTCGTCGTCGCGCGCGCCGAACCAGCCGTCGTCGAGCACGAACAGCTCGATCCCGATTTGGGCGGCAGCGTCGACAATCGGTAGGAGACTTTCGTGAGTGAACGAGAAGTGAGTCGCCTCCCAGTTGTTTACGAGGATCGGTCGCGGCCGATTGCTGAAGCTGCTGCGCACGAGCCGCTCGCGCATTATCGCGTGGAAGCGCTGGCTCATCCCGTTAAAGCCTCCCTCGCTGTACACGAGGATCGCCTCCGGAGTCGTGAAGCTCTCGCCGGGAGCGAGCAGCCACGAGAAGGTCTCCGGATTGATGCCCAGAAGAAGCCGAATCTGCTCATCTGAGGACCGCTCGACTTGCGCAAGAAAGTTACCGCTGTAGACCAGGGTCGCCGCCCGTACCTCGCCGTGATGCTCGTTCGCGGAGGACTCGGCGAGCGCGATGAAGGGATTCGCATGATGGCTGCTCGTTCCCCTTCTGGAGCCGATCGAATGGCAGCCGAAGGTGACGGGATGGCGCGAGATGTGCGCCTCTCGCCCCCATGCCCCGTAGAGGGAGACCATGTCGAAGCCGATATTCGGTAGGTCGACGCAGAGGCTCGCGGCTCGTGAAAGGACCATCGGCGTCTTCCCTGTGTTCGTGAACACGGTGCTGCGAGTGATGATATCGAATGAAGGAAAGAGCGTGTAATAGAGATGAACCGCAAGACCGCTTGCATCGTCACGAAGAACCACCGCAAGCGTCTCGGCCTCGCCAGCGGTCGCGGGCCGTACCGAGGGCAACCCCTCGAGCTCCGGCTTCCCCTGGCTCACCGAATGACTCTCGTACCACGCATCGAGGATCGGATAGCCCTCGGCATCGGTCACCTCCCACGCAGGAGCTCGAAAGTCGCCTGAGCCCGCGTAGCCGTATTCGGCGGGGCAGACGTTGAGGTCAACCAGCCCTCCGCGCACGGGGCTCTGCACGCTGAAGGATCGGCGTGTCGATTCGGGCAATGCGAGGGCGGTTGCGCCATTGAGGCGCCGGCCCCAATAGAGGTGGGCGGGGATTGCCCCTTCCACGAGTCTGAATGCGTAGGAGGTCGAATTAGTTGAAAGGAGGAACACGCCGCGAGACTTATCTATGCTGATCATGGTTTTGCTTTTCCCTATGGCCGCGAGCTGCACCTGGGCGCCGTGAGCGGACGGCAGAGAGAATAACTCAAGAGCGGAAGACTGTACACCGTCCGAAACCTCTACCGGTGGCGACTGCCACGATACGGCTCGAGCGGCTGCCGCCTGTTCCCCTCCCGCGGCATCCTTCGGCCGCCTCAGCCGTACTTCGCGAGCAGGGCGCGCACCTTCTCCACCGTGCCGTAGGTGTCACCGACGTGAGCGGTCATCGCAAGCAACTCTCGGATCGACAGGATCTCGAGACGCTCCCGCCATCCCTCCGCGAGGGGGTTCACTTCGATGTAGGCATCGAAAAACTCTTCGGGCACACCGGGGTATTGGCGCACCATGCTGAGCTCCGCCTCGGGCCACCCATAGTAGGGAGCGGGATCGATGACCGCAGGCTCGCCGAGGGGCCCAATCATCATGTTTGCCTTCCATAGATCTCCGTGAAGCAGAGCCGCGGGCTGAACAGGGACGAGCTGCCGCAGCCGTTCGGCAAATCGAGCAATGCGAGCGAGCTCAGTCGGAGCAAAAAGCGCTTGGCACAGGGGCTCCTCGAGGTAGCGAAGCACTCGATGCCGAGCGAAAAAGTCGTGACCGTCGACAGTCCACGGATTTCGCTGGGGGAGACGACCCAGGTAGTTGTCCGATGCAAAGCCGAAGAAGGGGTTGGTGCGTCGGTGCTGGAGGGCGAGCCTTCTGCCGAAATCGCTCCAATAGCCGGGCTTGGGCGTCGAGGATCCAAGATCTTCGAGGAGAAGGAAGTGAGGTCCGACAAGGTACACCCGCGGCACGGTCAAGGACGCCGCCTCTCGCAGCGCATCCAAGCCCTCCCCCTCCCGAACGAACATTGCCGGCGGGGCGTTCGGGTCCTCTTTGAGAATGAGCTTACCGACTTCGGTCGTTGCGATGCGCATGACCTTGCTAATCAGCCCGCCTTGAATCGCCTCTATCGCAGTGACTGTGCCGAGCCCCTCGCTCCGGCAGAAAGCGACGACCGCGTCGGGCAGATGATCCGCCGTTCTCTGTTCGTCCATAGTGCTATAACCAGTGCCCTGACTTACCGTGCAGCTGACACACTCTCGAACAAAGAATGAGTCCTGGGCAAGTCCACTCCTTCAATCATCTCATACCTGAATGGATCCCGGCATCGTGTCCTCGTTTCGATCTTGGCAGGACTGAAATGAGATTCCCGGCGCTCTGCCTCAAGGAATACGAACCAGAGATTACACTCAGGCGTCTCGACAGGGTTCTCTTCCCCACGAAACCTGCTCAACTGCGGATGGCTCCGGTATCCTTTCGTCTTTCCCTTGAGCACCTCCAAGGCGAGGAAGCCCTCCCTCCATAGCGCCACGAGCCCTCTTGAGTCCAGATACTCCGGGTGCAGCGACCACAGCCTCATGTGCCCCCTCGCCAATGATACCACAACGGATGAAGGCTCGAGGAGCTTTCTGGAGAGTTGACGATGACCCGCCAGGCTGTTTGGCAGCATCTCTTGCGCCGAGCTCTGCGCGCCGAACCTTCGAAGTGGTCGCCGCGAGAAGATTCCCGCACACCGCTGTAGCGCACCAGGCGAAACCTCGCTCCGGCAATCCATGGATTGCCTGTCGGGCATCGGGAGGCGATCGGGGGCCTATGTCGCGCTCGCGGAATCGCTCAAGAGGGCTATCGTCCTCATTGGAGGCAACGGTCCAGCCGAGCTCGACCGCCACAACCGTGTGCATCACCGGGGGCAAGACGCAGGCGCTCGACGGACCCTATGCCGATTCGAAAGAGCAGCTGGGAGGCTTTTACATCATCGGCGTCCCCGACCTCGACGCTGCGGTCTCGTGGGCCGCACGCTGCCCCGCCGCCGGTCATGGCGCTGTCGAGGTGCCTCCACTCGCGGATGCGTCGCGTGGCGCGTCGGACGATGCGGAACGCGAATGCGGCTCCGCGCGGAGGTCGCCACGATGCTAGAGCAGGCTTCGCCGCCGGCAGCCCGAACGCTGCTCACGGGTCTCGCGATCGGTGAATGATAGCGTAGGATATCTTTCGCACATTCTGAAAAGTTGAAAAGAACGGCCCTCAACCGGATAGTTTGAGTTGGCAACAACAAACACCAGAGGAGGACCACATGAAGGCGCAGGACGCGCAGTCCAAGCACCCCAGAAGGATTGTACGCATCGATGAAGCGGCGGTACAGTCACATATCGACCAGGTGGTACGCGGCTCGACTGAGGAGACGCTGAATACGCTGTTGGACGCAGAGGTTGACCCGCTGGTAAATGCGGGTCGCTACGAGCGAACCGAAGGGCGCACGGATACTCGTGCCGGCAGCTACCAGCGCAGACTCCGCACCAGGAGCGGTGAGGTTACGCTTAAAGTTCCAAAGCTCCGGAATCTGCCGTTCGAAACGGCAATCATTGAGCGTTACCGAAGGCGGGAGAGCTCAGTGGAAGAAACCTTGGTCGAGATGTACTTGGCCGGGGTGAGCGTGCGTCCTGTGGAAGACATCACCGAAGCGTTGTAGGCAACGAAAGTCTCTCCGAGCACGGTGAGCAAATTGAACCAAGAGATCTATGAGCGCACCGAGCAGTGGCGTAACCAGCCCTTGCACGGGGAATACCCCTACGTCTTCCTCTACGGCATCGTGCTGAAGCGCTCGTGGGCCGGAGAGGTGCGAAACGTCAGCGTCCTCGTGGCAATTTCCGTCAACGGCGACGGTTACCGCGAGATGATCGGCGTCCCTGAAGGAGCCAAAGAGGACAAGGCCGGGTGGAGCAGTTTTCTGAAGCACCTCAAAGACCGCGGGCTTGGCGGGGTGCAGCTGGTTACCAGCGACAAATGCATCGGGCTCGTCGAATCGTTGGCGGAGTTCTATCCGCAGGCGCGATGGCAACGCTGCGCGGTGCATTTTTATCGTAACGTGTTCTCAGTTGTGCCGAAGGGCAAAGCGCGCGAAGTTGCGGCGATGGTGCACCAGGACACCCAGAAGACACGCGAATACATGAACTTCCCGGATGAGCATTGGCGTCACATCCGAACCAACAACCCACTGGAGCGGATCATGCGCGAGATACGAAGAAGGACTCGGGTCGTCGGGAGCTTCCCGGACGGAAACTCCGCGCTGATGTTGGTCGCGGCACGGCTGAGACACATCGCGGGAACCAAATGGAGAACCCGACGATATCTGAACGCTGAATTACTGGCAAAGCATCCCAAGGCGCAGGAGGTAGGGTAGTTCGTACGCCAGTTGAGGACCACTTCAACAAAAGAGCGAAAGAATCTGGACACTACCTCGACTAGATGCTCTTGAAGCGATTTATCTGTCTTCCATTTTTGGAGAATTCCTAATCCGCTTCAAGGCCTTGATCTCCCGGACTTCGAATTCCTTTCGGAGTTGCGACGGAATCGAGAATAAATCGACGAGAAGAAAGACCGTCAAGGCCGCAAAGCAGATCACTCCGAAGATCAGAACGCCGGTTGCTCTCCCCAGGATCAGGAAGAAATAGGCGAGCTCGAGCCACAGAATCATGCCCAAGGCGAGGTATAGGCCTCCCCTTCCATGCCGACCCATATAGAACTGATGGATTCCAAGCGTGCCGAGGAAGACCCATAGAACATAGGCAAGACCGATACTTTTTTTGAACTTCTCCATTTCGGACTTCAACACGGCAAGTTCTTCTGCTGTCAACTTGCTCTTCAGCACAACAGCGTCCTCTTTCATCCTGGACCTCCTCTAATTCGTGTATAGGCGAACCTAGTCAGGTTGTTGAAAAACGACTTTTGAAGTCGTGAAACTTCCGAGAAACAACGAGGACATGCGGACACAATGAGAATAGTGGATGTCCTTGAGGAAGATTTGATGTGTGTTTGCCAAAGACCTTCTGCGTTTTCGAGCATTGCCAGAGAACTTCCACGGCGTCCCAAAAGCGCCCAACGCTGATTGAACTGAATCCGTGATTGACGTCCGCTTGATTGTAGGCAATCTCATCTTCCAGGACAAGATCCACCGGCTCGGTCTCCAGCCAAATCAATTGTCCCTACCTTTCGAACATTATCATACCCAGATTCGGACAGAAAGCCGTCATTAAGAATGGAGAATCCACACTTTTTAGAAAGAAGTGTTCTGTGAAAGAGAGGGAGTCGAGCCTTTTCTCCTTTCGCTCCTCGTGCGTTCCAACTTTAATTTGGAAGGGTGCTCACGGCTGAACCTTTGGCGTTGGAGACCCGTCCAGACGTGCAGACTAAAGTCCCGAACATCACCGTCGCATAGAGAAGGTCAGCAATACAGTGGGAAAGAATCTGGACACTACCCCTGCCCCTTGTGATGTTGAGCAGCAGCAACAAATACCCGCTCATACTTGGCGTCACGACCATAACCTGCTTCAGGGATTCCCCGTTTACAATCTGACGGTTATGGGGGCATCCCTCACCAGCCTGCCCCTTCTCCTCCTGTTCTCGCTGTCACAGCGTTTCATAACCCCGCAGCTGACCGGGGCCATCAAGTAGAGACGGCCGGGGCAGTCCCGCTCGTGCCACGGAAGAATAGCTCCGGGGCCAGCGTGACGCGGAGCTGCGGGATCTTCTCTCCTCGCCGGATCCGCAGGATGATATCGACGGCGCTCCCGCACATCTCCCGAAAAGGCTGACCTATCGTCGTGAGCGCCGGCGCTACCATTTTCGAGATGCTTATGTTGTCGAGCCCTACGAGCGACACCTCTTCCGGCACTCGTTTACCTTGCCGCTGAAGCTCGTTGAGCGCGCCTAAGGCCATGAGGTCGTTGTGAGCCCAGAGGGCGGTGAACTTCTCCTTCTGTCGCCCCAGCTGCTCGATGGCGCGAGATCCGGCCTCGTATTTGAAGTTGCCTTCATAGACACAGGACTCCGGGATTGAGGCGCCCCGCCGGTTGACGGTTTCCTGGAAACCGAGGAAGCGCTCGCGTACGATGGCGATGTTCATCGGTCCGGTTATGCAGGCAAACCGCCTGTGACCGAGCGAAAGGAGGTGCTCCGCTGCCATCACCCCCGCGCTATGGTTGTCCATGACCACCGTCGGCACATCCTCCTGCTCGAGGGAGCGGTCGATGATGACGGATGGAATCCTCGACTCCTTGATGATCTGAAGAATCCGGCTCTCGTCGGAGACGCGCGAGAAGATGATCCCGTCGACGTGACGCCGCACGAGATCACGGATGAAGCGCTCCTCCTTGTCCGGATCGTTGTTCGTGTTGCCGATGATCAAGGCAAAGCCGGCGCGCTCGGCGAACTCCTCGGCGTACTTGCTCATGAGAGCGAAGCTCTCGTTGAGAATGTCGGGGACGAGCAGCCCGATGAGGTTTCCGCTCTTAGAGCGCAGCCCCCGCGCGAGGAGATTCGGCCTGAAGTCCGTATCCCGAATCGCAGACAGCACCCGTTCCCGGGTTTCCGGCTCGACCGGGACGGTGTCGTTGATCACCCGCGACACCGTGGACACGGAGACCCCGGCAAGGCGGGCAACGTCCTTCATGGTGGCTGTTATGCTCTTGTCGCCCTCTTGCCCGGTCCGCTTCATGACACCTCGCCCACCCTATGGCGCGTGGCTTGCCGCCTGAAATCGATTTCAGGCCTGATTGTAGCGATAGCAAACCTCCCTGTAAAGCTGCTCTCGTCCATGGAAGCGATTTCTCGAACAGGGGCGAGGGAGGGTTCCTCCAATCCCTTCGTCGTGCCGAGCGCGACGTCATATCCTGCTCGCCAGGCACTGGCGGGCAGTGTTGAGCTCGATGAAGTTCGACCCGGTGCTTCGCCCCGGGGTTCCGGCGAGGATCACCACGAGATCGTCGAGGCTTATGCGCGCATCCTCCATGAGGACGGTGAGCGTGTTGCGCAGGAGGTCGAAGGTCGTATCCGGCTTTGGCAGGTAGTAGGGGTGAATTCCGTAGCTCAAGGAGAGCTCTCGAATGACCCGCATGTGCGGTGAGGTCGCATAGACCGGGATCGGGCCTCGATAGGCGGAAAGAATGCGCGCGGAATAGCCGGACTCGGTGTCGATGATCATCGCCTTTACGGGAAGCTCGAGCGCAGCGCTGATCGCCGCCTTCGCGAGATAGTTGCGCAGGCGATTCTTCACCTGAAAAACGGGGAGATCCCAGAACTTGGGCTTCTCCCGCTCGACCACGAGCGCGATCTCGGCCATGGTCCGAACCGCCTCGATCGGATAGCGGCCATTGGCGGTCTCGCCCGAGAGCATGAGGACGTCGGTGCCGTCGAAGACCGCGTTTGCGACATCGCTCACCTCGGCGCGCGTCGGACGGGGGTTGTCGATCATCGAGTGAAGGAGCTGGGTTGCCGTAATGACCGGCTTCGCCCGCCTCACGCAGGCATTGATGATCGCCTTCTGCACCCCCGGCACTTCGGCCGCGGGGATCTCGATGCCGAGATCCCCGCGGGCAATCATCACCCCGAAAACCGAATCGAGAATCTCTTCTATATTGTCGACCCCTTCGCGATTCTCGATCTTGGCGATGATCTTGGTCTTGCATTTGTGCTGATCCAGGATCGCCTGGATGTCCTCAACGTCCCTTCGGTTTCTAACGAAGGAGTGAGCGATGAAGTCGAGGTCATGGCGAATGGCAAATTCGATGTATTCCCGGTCGCGATCCGAAAGGGAGGGGAGACTGACGTGCACCGCCGGCACGTTGACGCTCTTCTTGTTGCGAATCACCCCATCGTTTTTCGCCTCGCATACCAGGCCGGACCGCGTACGCTCGATGGCGACGAGCTCGAGGAGACCGTCGTCGATGAGGATGCTCGCCCCCTCGGGAATCTCCCGGGGGAATCGCTCGTAGCTCACCTGAATGCAGTCGGCGGCCTTCTTACTCCCGATCTTGATCCTGTCGCCGGTGTGAACCGGGATGTCGTTCTCGATACCCACCGTGCGGATCTCCGGCCCCTTCGTGTCGAGCATAAGGGCGATCTTGTCAGAGATCGCGCGTACGTTCTTGATGACCCGCAGGGTGTCGGCTGGCGACTGGTGGGCGGTGTTCAGGCGGACGGCGTCCATGCCGGCCTCGTGGAGTGCGGCGATGAGCGACTTGTCACAGTTGCGGTCGGAGATGGTTGCGACGATTTTGGTCTTTTTGGATATCATAGTGGTATTCACTCTGTAGGTTTGCCGGTGAGTCATCCATAGATACTTCCGGGGAATGACTCACAGTAGCGGATCGCAGCGTTCCCTGTCAACGCAGCGCCGGGGGCTTGACCATCCATCGCGCTTTCGGTATAGATCGGTATGCGGAGCGAGGGTGAAGCCCATTCCCTGCCTCTGGCGGGGCGACGGGTTACCTGCCTCATCCATCGGCACAAGAATCAAAAATACATCAACCTTCGTATCTCTCTCGAAGGCGAGGTGATTGTCTCGGCCCCGTATGGGGTGAGCGTCGCCCGGATCAAGGAGTCACTCGAGAAGAAGGAGAGGTGGATCACCCGTCACCTCTCCAAGGTGGCCGAGAATCGCGTCGTCCATGATCCGGCGCTTCGACTGCTCTACCGGGGCCATTCGCTAGCGGTTCGGGCTTACGCCGATCCCAGAAGGAAGCGAGTGATCTGGGTGAACGAGGAGGCCAAGACCGTCGAGATTCACACGAAGGAGCCCACGCGGAAGACTGTTCTCGCAATCCTCGAGGGTTTCTTGCTTCGCCAGGCGAAGCGCCAGTTCGCCAAGAGGGCCCAAGAGCTCTCAACGCTTACCGGCATCAAGTTTAAGCGGCTCTTTATCCGCAATCAGCGCACACGGTGGGGAAGCTCTTCGGGCAGCGGCAATATCTCCGTGAACTGGCGCGCCATCATGGCGCCTCCCTCCGTGCAGGATTACCTTCTCATCCACGAGCTCGCCCACCAGGTCCAGCTGAACCACTCCAAGGCCTTCTGGAAGGTAGTCGAGCGCTGGTGCCCGGACTACAAGACCGCAAACCACTGGCTCAAGAACCACGCTCTCCTTATGTCGCTGTTCAGGTAAGCCGGCAGGATACCCAGCGGTTGCGGCTGTGTGTCTTCTTTTCGTTTGACAGATCGCCAGAGGGGTGCCATAATGAGGACGATCGCCTTTGGATCGATCCATTGTTCGTTAAGCGAAGACACTCATAGGCATGGCGACAGTCAAGGACATAGCGAGGATCGCAGGCGTCTCTCACGGAACCGTCTCCAACGTGTTGAACGGGCGGCACGGGGTAAGCCCCGACAAGGCGCGCAGGGTCGAGGAGGCCATTCACGCCCTCGGCTACGTGCCCGACGGCAACGCCCGCAGCCTGAAGACGAGTAAGACCCGCTCGGTCGCGGTGATTCTTCCCAACATCGTCGACCCCCACTTTGCACAGCTCTTTACGGGAGTTGAACGCGTGCTCGCGGAAAGCGGCTACTCGGTCGGCCTCTTCATCACCGCGGAGATCGCGGCCAAAGAGAGCCTTATTCTCGAGCAGATCCTGCGCCAGCGCTTCGACGGAGTCGTCATCGCGACTTGCCAGCCCGAGGCGCGCGCCTGCTTCGAGCGGCTGCGCGAAAAGAACGTGAAGGTCGTCTTCGTCGAGCGCGAGCACGCCGATCGGCTCTATAGCTTTGCCTTCGTGGACACCTATGCTGCCGTGCACAACGCGGTCGAGCGCCTTCTATCGGAAGGGATGCGGAGTCTCGTCCTCGTTGCCGGCCCGCGGGAATACTCAAGCGAGGAGACGGCGATCCGCGCCTTTGCCGAGGCGCACCGTGAGCGATCCGTCGAAGTTGCGCCGGACAGGATCCTCATGACAAACTATGACCGGGAGGGAGCCTTCCGGGCGACGATCCGGCTGCTTCGATCGTCGAGGGCCGTTGACGCCATCCTAGCCACCTCGACCCAGATGATCGAAGGAGTCATGAAGGCCTTTGCGATCGGAGCGCCGCCGGAGCTGCAGAGGCCATCCTTCATCACCTTGAGCGAGGATTCCTGGACCGGCGGCGCATGCGAGAACGTCATCAAAATCGGACGCCCCTCCATAAAGGTCGGCGAGGTTGCCGCGGAGCTGCTCCTCGGCGACTTTGCTCAGCCCTTCTTCCAGCCGCAGCGGCGGCGGGTGGAGATCCCGTTTCCGTCGGCCGGTCGCGGGGCTGCGTCCCGCTCGCCCGCTCGCCGAAGCTCCACGGTACGGGTCCTTGCCCTGCGAGGGTCGGGTGCGGAGGCGCTCGGAGCCCTCCTACCTGACTTTCGCGCACGCTCGCAGATTGACGTGAAGATCGAGACGCTTGAGTACGAGGAGCTCTACGATGCAATTCGCGGAGAAAAAAACCTCGATCGAATCGACGTCTTTCAGATCGATACCCCGTGGCTCGAAGAGCTCGTTCGAGAGGGTCAGCTTCTTCGCCTCGACGATCTCCTTGCAAAGACTCCGCAGGCGGTCGCCGACTTCATCCCTGGCATCCTCGAAACCTACGCCCGCTACGGAGATTGCTACTTCGCCCTGCCTTACCTCTTCGATACCCAGCTCCTCTTCTACCGAAAGGATCTCCTCGAGGACATCGGCGCGCGGAGGCAGTTCTACGAGCTGCACCGCGCCGAGCTTCGGGTCCCAGAGAGCTGGCAAGAGTTCAACGCCGTCGCCCGCTTCTTCAGCCGCGCTTATAACCCCGCCTCGCCGGTTGCATATGGGACCACCGCGGGGGCGAGATTCTCAAGCGGAGCCACGTGCGAGTTTCTTCCCCGGCAGTGGGGATTCGGGGGAGAAAGCTTCGACGACGCGGGAAACGTGACGCTCGACAGCCCGGAAAGCCTCCGCGCCCTCGAGAGCTACCTCGAGACCTTTCACTATGCCTCGCCGCGGTCGCCGCACCACTACTGGGACGAGCAGGTGGCTGAGTTCCTTGCCGGTGACGCCGCAATGATGATCCTCTTCTTCGCCCATGCGACTCGGATCGCCGACCGCGGCATGTCGAAGGTCGTCGGCAAGATCGGATACGCCCTGGTCCCCGGAAAGACGGGGCTGCTCGGAGGATGGTCCCTTGCGATCAACTCCGCGAGCCGGCAGGCCGAAGCCGCCTTCAGTTTCTTGAGCTGGGCCACCGGCAAGGAGATGGCGATTCCCTCGACGGTGCTCGGAGCATCTACCTCCTCGGTCTCGCTGTACAAGAGCTCCGAGCTCCTCGAGATCTATCCGTGGCTGCCGAAGGCTCTCGAAAGCTTTCGCAACAATCGCCGGCGCTGGCTGCCTTCCCGCGTTCGGGAGGCAGGGCTCTCGGAACGCGAGTTCGAGAAGATCGTCGGCCTTGCGGTTCACTCGTGCGTGGCCGGCGAGCTTTCGGCCGCCGAGGCGCTGAAGGAGGCGGCGAAGCGCCTGCGCCGCTACGGTGAGTCCGGAGCCCCCCGCGACGGAAAGGAGGTCCCGCAGGCATAGAAGGCTCAACTCTTGCTCTCACCGGTGGCCTGAGCGCACGGCGGGCATCGTTCGTTGCCGTCGGCGGCCGCCGAAGACAAGTCGCGACACAGGCCGAATTGCAGGTCATAGAGAATCATTCCAAATACACCGGAGGTGCTGTTATGAACGTGTTTATCGGAGCGCGGGAATACTTCCCGAGCGTGAAAAAGATTCGCTACGAGGGGAAAGAGTCGGACAATCCCCTATCCTTCAAGTACTACGACCCGGAGAAGGTCGTGGGCGGCAAGAAGATGAAGGACCACCTTCGTTTCGCGGTCGCCTACTGGCACAGCTTCTGCAACACCGGCGACGATCCCTTCGGCCCGGGAACCCACCGCTTTCCCTGGGCGAACGCAGTGGATCTCCTCGCCCAGGCCGAAGCCAGGGTCGATGCCGCCTTCGAGTTTTTCACGAAGCTGGGGGTCGATTACTACTGCTTCCATGATCGCGACATGGCTCCTGAAGGAAGCACGGTCGTCGAATCGGAGAAGAACCTGAAACACCTCGTCGCCCTCGCCAAGGAGCGGCAGAAATCGACCGGAGTCAGGCTCCTGTGGGGGACGAGCAACCTCTTCAGCAATCCCCGCTACATGAACGGCGCAGCGACGAATCCGGACTTCCGCGTCTTGACCCATGCTGCGGCGCAGGTCAAGGCGGCTATCGAGGCGACGGTCGAGCTTGGCGGCGAGAACTACGTCTTCTGGGGCGGGCGCGAAGGCTATTTCACCCTGCTCAATACCGACATGAAGCGTGAGGTCGACCACATGGCCCACTTCCTCGCCGTCGCAAAGGACTACGGCCGCTCGATCGGCTTCAAGGGCAGCTTTCTCATCGAGCCGAAGCCGATGGAGCCCACGAAGCACCAGTACGACTTCGATGCGGCGACCGTGATCGGGTTTCTGCGCCACTACGGTCTGGATAAGGACTTCAAGCTCAACCTCGAGGCAAACCATGCAACCCTCGCGGGCCACTCTTTCGCCCACGACCTGCAGCTTGCCGCGGATGCCGGTCTGCTCGGCAGCGTCGACGCGAACCGGGGCGATCCCCAAAACGGATGGGACACCGACCAGTTCCCGAACAACGTCTACGAGACCGCCGAGGTCATGATGATCGTCCTCCAGATGGGTGGCTTCACGAACGGCGGCCTCAACTTCGACGCCAAGATCCGGCGCAGCTCGACTGACCCGGAGGACCTCTTCCTCGCCCACATCGGAGGAATGGACACCTTCGCCTTCGGGCTTGAGCTCGCGCAGCGGATCCTCCAGGACGGAAGGATCACCGCTATGCGCAAAGAGCGTTACAGCTCGTTTGACGCAGGAGACGGGGCGTCCTTCGAGAAGGGGAAACTTGGCCTGGAAGCGCTCGCCGCGCTCGCCGCAAAGACCGGTGAGCCTCCGCAGACAAGCGGCAGGCAGGAGCTCTACGAGAACATCGTCAATTCCCTGCTCGGCCGATTAGGCTGAGAGGGGCAATTCGGTCTCAGTCTGCGCCGCCCGCCGGGAGACTGGCGGGCGGTGCCATCGCGGCAGGCTGATGTTCCGCAGATCGGAACGGAGGATCAGGCGCGCCGCGTCGGGTCCTCCATGCTCGAGCACCCTATCGGATGGACTTCGCTTTCTCCATGAAGCTCTTGACCCTGCTCTTGTCTACATGGTTCTCGAAGATTCCGTCGTACTTGAAGGTCGTCGCCACAATCGCCCCGTCGGCTATTCGCAGCTGCTCCTCAATGTTCCCGAGGTTCACGCCCGTGTTCGCGAAGACCACTGTCCCGGGGACCGCTTCCTTGGCTCGCTTGAGCACCGTGGCGTCGGCGGGAATGCCGGCCGTGAGGCCGGACACGCACAGGGCGTCCGGGTGGGTATTGAACACTGTCGACTTGGCAATCTGAGCGATGTCCCGCGCCCCAAGGTAGCTTGCAGCCTCGGGGACGATGTTGAACAAAAGCCTGACGCCCTGCGCTCCAATGCTGTGCTGATGGCGGACCGTGCGCCCGCAGTCGGTGTTCCACAAACCAAAATCGCTCGCGTAGACCCCAGTGAAAATCTCGCGCACGAATCTGCCTCCGGAGGCGGCCGCGACGTCGAGCGACGCAATCGGGTCCCAAAGGACATTTACCCCGAAGGGAACTCGGATCTCTCCCAAAAGCTCCCCGATCACGCGGGACATCGATGCAACGGTCACCGCGTCGACCGAAGTCAGATAGGGCAGGCTGAACTCGTTGGAAAACATCACCCCGTCGACTCCGCCTTCCTGCAGCGCTGCGAGATCCGTGCGCGCCTGGCGGACTATCTCCGCCATCCCCGTCTTGGAATCGTACCCCGGATCTCCGGGCAGCGCCCCGAGGTGGCACATTGCAATGATCGGCTTCCCGCAGCCGAACAGCTCCTCCGTCCACAATCCGCTCATGTCTGGTTTCTCCTCACGTCGCCTGTTTATCTGAAAGCTCCCTCATGATCGGCTTCGTCGCCTCATACAGCTCTCGATACCGTTTAAAACCGGCGCGATACCGGTCAGCGTGCTCGCGCCGTGGAACGACCGGCTCCCGGTAACGCACCCATTGCCCTATCTCCGATGTAGTCCGAAAGGCGCCGATCCCCACGGCCGCCAAGAAGGCATCCCCGTAGGAGGCACCCAACTGGATCGCGGGAATGGTCAGCTTGATCCCGGCAATATCCGCAACGATCTGCAGCCATTCGGCGTTTTTGGTGCCGCCGCCCACCGCGAGAATTCTCTCGGGCCGGATCCCCTCCCTTCCCATGACCTCGAGGTTGTGGGCGATTCCGTAGCCGATTCCCTCCAGGATCGCGCGGTAGATATCCGATCGGGAATTGCGGAGCGAAAGGCCGAATATGACCCCCTTGGCGTCGGGATCGTTCAGCGGGGTTCTCTCGCCGGCGAAATAGGGCAACGCGATCAGCCCATTCGCTCCCGGGGGGGACACCCCTGCCAGCCGCGCCAACGCTGCAAACGCGTTCTCGCCGCCCTCTGCCTCAAGGTCGACCTCCGGCCGGCCGAACTCATTGCGAAACCATGTCGTAAGGCTCCCGCCGGCCGACATTCCCCCAGCAAGCACATAGGTGTCCTTTTCGAGAAAACTCGAGCACCAGAACACCGGGCTCGCTCTCAACTCCCGCGTCCGGGCGATGAAGAAGATGGTGCTCCCGAACATGAGCATCATGTCGCCCGAGGCGGAGACGCCGGCACTCAACGCCTCGGCGGCCGCATCAGTCGTTCCCGCAATCACCGGAGTGCCCTCGGCAAGCCCCGTCTGCCGTGCCGCCTCGGCGGTGACCGCTCCCGCGATGTCGGTAGACCAGCACACCTCAGGCAGCTTCCCGTGCCCGCCGATCCGGCCGGTCGCTCGCCTCTGCCAGGCAAGTCCGTCCGCGTCGAAAAAGGGGGCGTAGCTGCTTGCCGTGTAAACGTCGATGGTCGTCGCGCCGGTCAGGCGGTACACGAGGTAGGCCTGGCTGGTCAGAAACCATCGGCTGCGCTCGAATATCTCTGGCTCGTGGTTGCGGATCCACAAGATCTTCGGGCCGGCGGACTGGGCGCTGAGCGAGCTCTTCCCCATCCTCCGAATCCGGCGCTTGCCGAGCTTTCGCTCGAGGTAGGCGATCTCCTCCGAAGCGCGGGTGTCGATCCCGTACAAGATCCCCGCCCGAAGTGGCCTGCCTTCGGAGTCGATCGGGAGCACGCAGGGCCCGATTCCGCTCGTTCCCACTCCCGCGATGCGCCCTGGATCGACCTGCGACTCCGCAAGGAGCCGCCGCGTTATCGTCACAAAATCGGACCACCAGACCCCGTCGGCATCGTGCTCGAAGCAGCCCGGTTTGGGCATGGCGAGCCGATGGGCGACGGAAGCCTCGGCTACCACTGCGCCCGCGCGCGTGACCAGCACCCCTTTCGACGAATAGGTGCCGATGTCGACGCCAAGGAGATATTCCCCGGTCACCCGAACACCGCCGCCTCGCGCTCCGGGCTCACAGGAGCATCCTTCCTTTGTCGAAGATCAACGCGCCGTCTAGATACACCTGCCCTTGCGTGCGGAGGTCTTTCACGATGTCCCAATGGATAGCGGACTTGACGGTTCCGCCCGTTCCCGGATAGGCGCGTCCCAGCGCGAGGTGCACTGTCCCGGCAATTTTCTCATCAAGCAGAATGTCGTTGGAGAAGAAGCGAACATGCGGGTTCGTGCCGAAGGCGAATTCGCCCACCATCCCCGATCCCGAGTCCGTCGTGACAATTCGCTCGAAGAAATCCTGGTTGGTCGTCGACCTTGTCTCCTTCAGAGCGCCGGCTTCCCAGCGAAGAAAGAGACCCTCGATAAGCCGTCCGCCGATGACCGCGGGATTCTCAAACGCGATGTGGCCGTTTACCGTCGATTCCACGGGCGAGGTGGCAATCTCGCCGTCGGGCATGTTGATCCGTCCCGCGGCGACATCCCAGCCGCGTCCTGCAATCGAAAATCGAAGATCGGTGTCCTTCCCGACGACGTGAATCTCCTTGCCTCTCGCAAGGATCTCGGTCCACCGTGCCCACTCCCTCCCCGCCTCCGGCCAGTCGAGCAGGCAGGCGTCGAAGAACATGTCCATCATCGTCTCTTCGTCGACTCCCGCCTGCTGCGCGAGCGCCGGTCCCGGAAGACGCAGAAGACACCATCTCGTCTTCTCCCACCGCAATGACGAGATGCGTCCCATGGACCTCCGCAGCCACGAGAGCCGGTCGGCCGGGAGATCCCAGAAAACCGACGGGTTATGGGCGCCGCGCAGCCCGAAATAGACGTTGGCCCATTCCATGCCGAAGGCCTCCACCTCCGGAACCCACTCGATCTGCTCGCGCGTGCCGTGCTTCAGAAGCGCACGGTTCAGCTCCTCTGAGAGGAACTGGACCTGCGGATACCCCCCTGCGCGGACGCACTCTTCGTAGAGCGCAGCGACCAGCGGATAGCTTTCGGGCTCCGTCATCGCGATCATAACCTTTTCGCCCGTGTGAACCGGAGCAGAATAGCCCACCAGCAACCGGGCAAGCTCTTTCCATCGCCTATCCATGATTGGTTCTGTCCTTTGAATGACCTGGACCCAGTGCGAGCCATCACATCCGACCGATTATTGGAGTCCTTTCTTCACACTACCACATCCGATGGAGGCTTTTCAAGCACATTATGCTTGATTCTTATCCTTAAACGTCATAATATGACTGATTGAGACCCATGAGCCAGCTCGCGCGAATCAACGAGATCTACGACATCCTGAGATCAAAGCACAACGCCTCCACCAAGTACCTCTGCAGCGCCCTTGGAGCCTCGGAATCGACCGTGCGGCGGGCGCTCGATTTCCTGGCGTCGACCGATGATAGGATCCGGCGCGTCCGCGGCGGCGTCGTCCTCCAGAACACCCGCGACGATTTCGAGTACATGTTCGAGCTGAAAGCAAGCTTCAACGTCGAGCTGAAGCGCAGAATCGCCCAAGCCGTCGTCGACCACGTAAGCGACGGGGAGAGCCTGGTTCTGGATTCGGGCACGACCTGCCTGCAGACGGCCATGCAGCTGCATCGAAGGGAGCGCCTGCGGATCATCACCACCGATGTAAAGGTAGCCGAGGAGCTCGCCAAATACGAGACCATCGAATCGATCGTAGTCGGAGGCGTGATTAGGCCCGGATTCTACAGCATCGGCGAGAGCCCCGCCCTCGAGATGCTCGACCACTTCACCGTTGACAAGGTGATTATGTCGGCCGACGCCGTCGACGTCGTCAGGGGAGTTACGAACCTTGCTACCTTCGAGGTGGGGGTCAAGAAGAAGATTATCGATATCGCACGGATCGCCATCCTGATCGCCGACCACACCAAGTTCGGCAAGGTCTCCCTCTATCGGGTCGCAGACCTGTCCCGCTTTGCCACGATCATCACGACCAAAGAGCTTGATGCCCGGATCGCGGAGGAAATCCGCGACCTTGGAATCCCGCTGGTGCTGGTATGACCAAGGCCTGCGGACTGGCGAAAAACCCCCGGTAGAACGAAAGCTATTCTCCGCTGTAGAAGGTCGTAGCCTCGAAATCCGGATTCACCTTCCTTATCTCCGCCATATGAGCATCCAGCCACAGTCTGAACCGCGCAAGCATCTCCTCGTCCACCACAAACCGGTTCACCGTGCCCGCGAGAAGTGCGCTGATGTCGACGAGCTTCCGGCAGCCTGTAACAACCAGGTCTATTCTGGTAGGGAGCGACTCAATCCCCTCGAGAGTGGTGAGAGGCGTCTCAGCCACGACCAAAGACTGCAGCTTTGACAGCTTTGAGAGATCCGGCAGGTGGGTGATGTTGGTTCCGGAAGCGGCGATCAGTTGGAGGTTTGTGCAACGGCTGAGTGGGGAGAGTGAGGTTAGCGGATTGTTGTCAACGTTCACTGTAACCAGTGGAAGTTTTGAGAGAACGTTGATGTCTGTAATCCGGTTTGCCGCAAGATCAATATTGCTCAAGGGAAGTCCCGAAAAGACATCTACGCTGGTGATTTGATTCCCCGATAGTCCGATCGCGGTTAGATTCCAAAAGGGCCGCAGATCAGGAACCTTGGTGAGCGGTGGAGTGAGGTAATCAAGTCCCAGATCCTTCACCAATGCAAGAGTGCCTGTGGGTAAGGCCGCACTGACCTTCGCGAAATCTGGCGGGGTCCTTCGGTCATAATCAAGTATGCCAAATGTTCTCTCCCATCCCCCTCCGCTTCTTGCGGCAAATGCCGCGATTGCGTCCGATGGACTCATGTTAGAATAGCGCTCGCCCTCTGAACCATTCGTCGCCTTGCGTTGCACTGGCCTCACATTGATCTTCGCATCGTCACACCCCACGAATGCTCCTCCAAGGACTATAATGACACTGAAGATGGCGGAGCCAACACAACTGAATCTCACGGGGTACCCCCGACAGCCACTTTATATCGTTCTGCCAAGCGGGTTGTATTGAAATAGAAGTTCAGGAAGTCTTTGTTCCAATAGTTCAAGGTTGAAGTGCGCCTTGTCGTCCACTCCTTCGCCGGCGGCGCACCGAGATACTTCAGCAGGACATCCCGCCGCGGCTGGTAGACACTCCATTGGGGAGAATCCGGGGCCGAACCGCCATGTGCGCCCATCAGTTGAAAATGGAGGTGAGAACCCGTCGCGAGCCCTGTCTGGCCCATGTAGCCCAGCAGCGTATCGCCCGCGACCATCTGACCCGCGTAGACCGATGGAAGTCGATCCATGTGCATGAACTGCGAATAGATGCCGGTCGTCTCGAACTTGCCTTCGAATAGGAAGCCGAGGTCGACTATCGCCGTGTTCCCCGCCTGCGAATCACGTCCGCTGAACTCGACCCGGCCGCTGAGAAGCGAGTACTCGGGTGTCCCGATGGGACCGGCAATATCGATTCCCTTGTGCTGGTAGTCCCGGTAGGCCGCCTTACCATTCACCTCCAAATCGGAGGGACCGAAACTCTGCGACAGCGATAGGCTTCGAAGGGTGCTCCGCTCGAAGAGAATCTGCCTTCCCCCGTAGAGACCCTGCATCGCCGTCAGGAGATTCCCGAATCTGTCGCTTATTGGCGAGGTCAGGCCCCCTTGCCCTATCTCCCGACTCGCCGCCGATCCGTACAGGTCCGCCGGCGAGAGACCCGCGATCGCGGTTTGACTTGCGACCTGGTAGTAGCGGTTCAGGAAAACCTCCGTCGCCACACTCGAACCCCAACCCCTCATCACGGCGTCCATGTCGAGCGCCTTACCCATGTTCACGGAGGTCAGGTCGATCGGATCCGCCGAGGCAAGCCCAACCCCCGCTACCTGAAGGCCGGACCACATCGTGCTCGCGATCGTCCCGCCGCTTCCCACCAAACCAGAGGCGACCATCAGCTTCTGCGCCCTGGCTCGTTGGTCATCGGTGTAGGCCTCGCGCGCCCCCTGCCCTCGCTCGCCCAGAACGTCGAGCAGCCCAGTCTCCACACCGCCGGCACCGATCGGCAGCCCTCTTGCGTCGGTCACCAGGTTGCCAGCCTGGTCGCGGAGCCAGCCGCTGCCGTCGTACACGAGGGTTCCATCGTTCCGAAGAAGCCAGTAGTCGCCGCTGGAATCGTAGGCAGTCGCAGCGTAGCGTAGGAGAGAGACGGCTCCATCCCCTACCTGGGCGATTGCCAATGCGTTCACGTCGCCTCGAAGGCGGGGACTCTGTGCGAACAGGGAAACGATGCTCTCGGAGTACTGCGGGTCGGCAGCCATGCGCAAGGCCATCCCCATGTGGCCAAGCACTGCCGCCGCCGTCTCGGCCTGCTGCCCGAACAGTCCATCGTCGGCGCCGTTGCGATACGCCTCGTGCTGCAGTACGATGCCGGCCGCAAGCTGGCTCGGTATGTCGCCCGTGCGCCCCAAGGTGACGAGATCCACCGTCCGTATCCGATCCTGGATCGTGGTCTCTCCGGCCGCCCCCATCGAATAGCCGACCCGCAGCTTGTCCTGTCCGCCCAGAAACCGACCGAGCTGGAGCCTCGCGGCAGCGTCCCCGAAGCTGTAGCTCTCCCGCATCGCGATCCCTGCGTCGCGGCTTCCCGTATACCCGCCCGCGTACGCAACACCTCCAAGCGCGTTGTACCATCGGATTCTCTGCTGCATGCTGAAGGCTTCCATCCCTTCCACTGCCCGTCTGAGAGCTCCCACGCCGATTGCAGTCCCGCCTGTCCCGACATTCAGCGTCGCAGCCTCACCGCCGAGATGCAGCTCCAGCAGACCGGCGTTCCATTCACTCTTCCCGCTGAGATCCGCGAGACTCAACAGGTGCACGGGTGTCTGCCCGGCCGCAGCGTATTGTACCCCGGTGCTGACGAGATCATCACCAAGGCTCGCAACCGAGGCCACTCGGCGGGCATCGAGCTCGACGAACCCGCTCAAATCACCCGAAAGCAGGGCGCCGCTCGCGCTTCCCGCCATTGCTCCAAGATAGCCTGCGACGGCGTCGCGGCCTGCAAACGACTCGAGGTAGGTACGTTGATCGAACGCGAAACCGGTGCCGCTGTGGTACGCAATGCTGTCTATGGCGCCCTGGCTTACAGCATTCGCCGCCTGCGTCAGGCCGGCCGCCACCGTGCCCGCGAAGAAGGTTCCAACGGTCGAGAGGTCCGTCGCGGCTCGGCTCAACAAGGAACCGAACGCGCCAGTCCCGAGGGAAAGAGCACCGCGTAGGAAGTCCTTGCCGACGCTCACCAACCCCTCGTCCCAGCTCATCATTCCGTTACCCACGTCGGCCGCCGCAAACCATCCCTTTTCCGCGAGTCCGACGATCAGCCCGGCAATTCCGCCACCGAGAACGGTCCCGATCGCGCCTGCCCCTACGTCAGCGATGGTCCGCAGCGTCGGAGCCTTGACGGCTGCACCCCGGTCGTCCCACAGCTTCTGATCGTAGACAGGCATCGCCACCTGCGCCCAGCCTGCTCCTTCCTTGAGCTGGCTCCAGAGGAAGGGTGTCATCACCGCCGCGAGCTGACCGCTCCCCGACTCGCTCAGGTAGCTGCCGCGGTCGCTCAGAGCCGCGCCCGCATCGGGCCTTTCAGCCATCTCGGGCGCCGCACCCACCCACTCCCCGAAGGCCCCGTCTCCCATGCCCAACGTGGAGCTGCCTTCCGTGCGGCGTGTCCCGAAGACTGCCTCGAGCTGACGCTGCATGTCCCGCACGGCAGAGTCCACCTGAGCCTGAATACCCCTGGCCGAGAGACTCAAGAGCGTCGCGTCGGAGAGATCCACCCTCGTCCTGATCGCCTCTTTCGGGAGATAGGGTTCGTAGGCGGGAACTTTGTGAAGCTCGAAGATTGGGCTGTTCAGGGTTGATCCCACGACAGTCTTGCGTTCGAAGCGATTCTCTGTCTCCGTGAATCCAGCCCCGGTGAGGGTGTGGCGAAGAGCGTCCGCCACGCTCCGATTCGCCTCAGCTATCTGATCGTTCATCCGTCCCGCCGCTTCCGCCACGCTTTTTCTTGCCCCGTCCGCGGCAATCCTCGATACGTGCTTGCCGATCTCCTCGGTGGTGAGAGAGTCGAGCTCGGCCGCTCTTTGAAGCACGCTCGAGGTGTCGAAGAGCGCAGGACCGAGCCTCGCGAAGATATGAGGATCGCTGCGCGGGATAGTGCGTTCGAGAATCCGGCCGCTCTCGAGCAGCCTGGCGAAATCGTTGCCATCGAGAAGGTAAGCTACGATACGACGCGGATCGGGTGGCTTGAGGTCGAGATCGCACACCACAAGGCTCTCCGCCTCCCTGATCCCGTTATCGGCGGACTGGCCGAGAGCGGTGCGTGCACTCTTGAGGCTCTCTGTTGCGGCCTTATCGGCCGCATTCTGCACCCATGCGTTCTTGTTGGTCTCAAGCCGGAGATACGTCGCGTCCCAGCTGCCTGCGCGCTCCTGGTACTCCCGTTGGAATTGCCGGACCCACCGATTGTGCTCATCTTCGAGCTTCTGGAAGGCGCCGGCCCATTGGGAAGTCGCCCGCTCAAGAATGGCTTGCATCGAAGCCTGCCACCCGGCTCGCTGATTCGCGATCTCGCCCTGCGCGAGCTTCCATTCGGAAGCCCGCACAGCCATGAGGGCGCTTCTGCGGTCGCTGTACAGCGCGCTGAGGTCGCGCTGCTGCGAAGCGAAGAGGTCCGCCTGTGCCTGCTGCAGCTCGGGGTGGCGGCCGGGATCGACGAGGCTCTCGAGCTTCTCCTCGAGACCGAGCAGTCTGTTCAGATGATCCTTCATTCTGAAGATAGGGTCGAGGTAGGCGAGCCGCGCGGCGCTCTGAAGCCGTTCGATCGCGGCAGCGCGGCTCGGCGCGTCGGGGTCCAAGTCGGTCCAGGCGATCTGGTCGAGCCGGGCGACCTCGGACAGATAGGCGCCCTCATGTGCGGATTGCGTCGCTTCAAGCCGCGCGGCAACACCCTGGAGCGTGGTGAAGGTCTCGTCTCTGCGGGCCCGACTCTCCTGGCACATGTTGCTGAGGGCGGAGGCAGAGTCAGCCTCGCCTGAAGCCGCGTCAAGATAGAGCCGGAGCAGTGCGTCGAGATCGAGCCTCCCCTGCGACCCGCTCACGCCGGTGTTCGCAAGCGCTACGATGTCCGCCAGCTCGCTCTCCGCTGCTCCGCCGAACTGCGCCGCAGCTGCCGTGCGGAGCGACGCTCGGATCGAATCTTCGGTCGCACTCCCCTCCCCCTTCTCGCCCTCGATGAGCGCAAGGATCTCTTTCTGTAGATCCAGGTCGCGTTTGAGGGCGGAGTAGCCGGTGACGCCGCCGGTCCTTGCGGAAAGAGCCGCAGCTGCCGTCGATACGCTGCCCTTTGCACCCTGTATCGAGCCATTGAGATCGGAGTTGATGTAAGCGTCAATCGCGTTGGCTTTCCCCTGGTAGTCGAGCGCGGCAATGACGCAGGTCGCCGCGATGCCCCAGGTCCACGGCCACAGCGCGGCCACGGCGGCCGAAACGAAGAGAGCTTCCGAAGTGCTTCGGTAGTTGCTCTCCCTCGGCGAGAGTTGGTCGACCAGGTATTGCTGCGCCTCTGCCCGGTACTCGTCGGAAAGCGTCTGCGTCGTGGCGTTCGCCCTTCCGACAAGACCAAGAAGGTTCATCGCGACAAAGAACTGATAGAGCCTCTTCGAGGCGGGATCGCCGATGACGTGGGCGTAGGCAGCCCGCGCGCGGGAGGCGAACTCCTGCTCGTAGACGACTCCCTCCCGGCTGAGCAACCCGCCACCGCCGCCAGCCACTGCTACCTGCGAGCTGTCGACGCGGTATGCCTCAAAGAGGCTTCTGTACTTCGCGTCTCCGCTCGCCGCTATATTCAGCCCGCTCGGGCCCAGCTGGTGCTGAAGTGCAAGAGACCAATCGGAAAGAACGCTCCCAACCGAATGCCGGGCAAGGTAGTCGGAGAATTCCCGCACCCACACCTCGCGATCGCAGTTGTAGGTCTGGGCTCCGATGCCGGTAAGGTAGGCGATAAGGCCGCTCTTTTGCGTCGAGGTCGAGACCGACCCGAAGGAAAAATCGGGGAGAGCGCCGTCGCCGACGCGAACCTGAACGAAGTCCTGGCCCCGATAGTCGCCGGTCAAATCGACGGTCGCGGTGAATCGGCTGGACCTCTCGGCGACAGCGAGAAGATCGTCCACCCCTTTGTCGACGAGCGCCTGCGCGTCGGCGACCCTCTTCTCCTGTGTTGCGGCGGCGGAGGTGAGGAGCGCGGAGAGGCGCTCCATAGCAAGATAGGCCCCGTATTGCTGCTGGTAGTCGGTAAAGGCCTTCCGATAGGCAATCGCATCCGGGCTGTCCCCATCCGCGAAATCCGCCGGACGGTCCGCGGAGCCGTAAAGGCTGCCGAGCGCGTCGAGTGCGGCCTGCGCCCGAAGAAGGCCGCCCCGCGCATGCGCCAGCTGCTGGTCTGGATCAACACCGACGGCTATCCCTGAAGCCGTCTCCTGAGCCTTTGCCTCGATCGGCTCTTCGCCGGCCTCGGCGCGCAGGTAGCCGGTCGAGGCGAAGGTCCCAATGGCTTCTGCCTTCCTGAGCTCCAGACGCGCTGCATCAAGGTCGCGCGAGGCACCTTGGGCTGCCCCGTAGCGGGCGGCATAGCTCTCGCTTGCCTGCTTGAAAGCGCTCACTGCCGCGTCGTAGCGCGCCTTGAGCAGCTCGCGCTGAGAGGTGAGGCTTTCCACGTGGGTTTCGAGCGGCGCTGCCGCCTCGGCGGCAGCCTTCGCGCTCGATGCAAGATAGCCTGCGAGGCTCGCCCCAATCGTCGTAATCTCGGCCATCGCGGAAGCAGCCTCGGTTTCGAGACGGCGCAAGCTTTCCTGAGCTTGTAATGCCGATGCCGTCGCTTCCGCGCTGGGTGTGAAATCCCTCGCTCCGATGGAATCCCACTCCCTCAGCATCGAAGAGGCATCCGCAGAGGTGGCGGCCTTCTCGAATATCTCGAAGAAGCTCGCCTCGCGGCTCCTGTCGAGGTGTCGGCTCACGTCGACCGCCCAGACGAGCCGCGATGTCTTCATCGCGAAGTCGTTCACCGCCTCGACGAGCGCGTTCGCAGATAGGGGTCCCGGTCTTCCGTCGCCGGAGGCGGCCGAGGAGACGACCGAAAGCCCACCTGAGCCGGCGATCGCGTCCACAGGGACGTCGATAAGGGCAGCCGGATCGGCATCGGAGGGGAAATTGACCGGGAGGTATTGGCTCATTCCGCTCGCAGCCTCGCCGGACACCTTTGCGAGCGAATCCGTGAGGTAGGCGCGATAGCCGAGAGAGCCCACCCCCTCGGTCCGGAGCGACTCAACCTCGGTTGCGAAGGCGAGCCGCGCGGACAGCCCGGCGTAGCTCCGCGCCATCGCGGAAAGCTCTTCACCGAAAGCGCCCCCGACGTAATCGAGGACGACTTTCGACCGCTCCGCTTCGAAGCGCACCGATGCGTCGAGGACCTCGCCGCCGGTCGCTCCGAACGGAACCGAAAATACAGGATCGTCCCAGGTTCCCGCCGCGCCGCTGGCCCCGGCCTCGACAGCCGAGGAAAAGCTGCCGTCGCCACTCACCTCCGCTCCGTACTCAAAGGCGCTCCTCTCCGCCGTTGCCACGTAACCGCTAGCCTGCTCGCACCGCGCCCGGAACTCCTGTGCTTCCGCCCAGACGTCCGGATCGACGTCGCTTGCGTACCGGTCGATGCTCTTCCCTGCTATAATCCGCCGCTTCAGTATCCAGAGGGCCGCCTCGGGAGAGCCGAGCACGACCAGAAGCGCCTCCTGCCTCGGAAGCGTCGGAGCGCCCGACCCGTTCGCCTTTTCGATGAGCGCGTCGAGATTCGATGGTGGCCTCACCCCGGCCACCGCAAGCATCCAGCCGGCGAGCTGCGCTCGCTCCTCGGGCGAGATGCCGAGCTGAGCGAGATCATAGTTGATCCCGACGGCGAGGAGGCGCTCGTTCGCGTCGGTATTGGCCCGCCCGGCAAGGTTCACGGCTGCGATGGCCCTTGCCCGGTCCAATCCGGCATCGGATAGGAATTGCCCGGAGAACCAGGCGTCCCTTTCCGCCGGCGAGAGCCTCCTCAGGGTATCGATACAGGCGAGCGCTTCGTCGAGCTCTCCGGCCGGCCGAGCGTTGGAGAGGAGATAGGTGGAACGGAAGCCAGCGCGCAGAGCGGCCATCCGGTCGACCTCCGGTGATCCTGCGGTTTTCGCGGCCACGTAGCGATAGGTATAGAGCAGCGTAAGCGCAAAGGTTCGATCGGCACCCTCGTCGAGGAGAGCTGCGAGACGTTGGCGCGCCGCTTCGTCGTCCATTTTCCTCGCAAGGTAGGAGTCAAGCGCGGGGAGGCAATCGGAGTAGGACCGGACTCCTTCAATCAAATCCTGCCCGCCGGCGTCGAGCGGGCAATCGATCAGCACTCGCTTCAGCAGACCGAAGTCGTAGCCGGCAAGCCCCTGGTCGACGAGCGCGCCGGCCACCGAGCGGATGAGGTCTACCGAGGCCACGTCGCGAAACGCGGTGGTCGTAGCGAGCTGAGAGAGGGTGTTTCCATCGAGCACCCCGCGCAGCAGCGGAAGCCACGACGTCGACCGCGCCTCCGCATCCACCGTGGCGCTCCCGCCGCCGCCATAGATAGCGAAATAGGACTCCACGAAAGCGGCGACCGCCGCTCTATCCTCGTCCGAGATCGCTGAGCAGACGGCGCGAAAGTACGCGCCTGCAGCATCCCGTGCCCGCTGCTCGTCGAAGATCCTGCCGTCGATCGCCCTATCGACGGCCCTCTTTGCCCCAGCGGCATAGAAGTACCGCACCGCCGAGCTCACGGGAACCTCCCTCGGATTCAGGAGGGTTCGTCCGAGCGAGGCGTAGATCGGGCTTCCTTGCGCGAGAGCGGTGTCGATGCGGCTCTCAAGATCCGGGAGTGATCGATCGAAGGCGAGCGAGGTGCCCTTGCCATCGTAGTAGGTGGCCGTCAGGAAGGTGTCCCACGCCGGTTCCGCCAGCCCGTCGGGGCTCCAAGCACTTGATAGCGATGTGTGAATCGCATAGAGGGCCTTGATCCGCGCCGGGTCGACGGCGGCAGTGAGCGTATCGCGGCTCCCGTCGCCTGCGACGCTCGCACCGGCAAACCATTCCGGCGCATAGCGGTTCCAGACTGCGCCGGCGTACTCTGCGCGCAGCTGATCGCCTGCTGCCGTCCAATCGAATCGATCGGGGTTGGCGATGGCCCGGGCCTTGTCGAGGAGCGTTCGCGCCGCGCGCGAGAGCTCTTTCGCTATGCCAGGCATGAGAGGTGCGATCGCCGGATCGGCCCCGATCTCACCGATTGGGGTTGTCGACAAGAAGCGAGTGACCTCTCGGTCGATGTCGCTGTCTAGCGCATCGGCCGCACAGAGCGTCCGCGCGATAGCAAGCGCCGACGCCGAAACGAAGCTGTCTATCACCCCTTCCCCGGAGAGCGCCACCGTCAGGTCGGCCGAGGAACCAAACCCGCCGCCGCCCAGGATCGACCTGATGCCGCGGAGCGCCGAAAGAAGCGCCGCCGGCTCGCTCCCCGCTTCGCTTGACCTCCCTTCGATGCGCGCAAGATCCGCCTCCAGCCGCGCCTTCCCCGCTGTAAGGTCATCGACAGCACCGCGTGCCTCGAGCACGTCGGCGGCTCCGCCGGACCGATAGACCTCGACCGCAAGGGTCTGGATCAGGGAGGCCACGACCGAGCGGGTCTGGACGGCGACACTCTCGGGAAGGTAGCCCTCGAGGTCGCCGATCTCCTCCGCTGTCTCAGCGAGCCAGGCCTCCACCTTCGCGACCTGACCTCCTGAGTCAGCCCACAACTCCGCGAAAATAGCACCAGCGTTCCGGAAGGCCACCGTATCTTCGGTCAACCGCGTTGCGATCTTCCGGTCCACGAGGACTTGCTCAAGGCGAGAGAAAGCCTCTTCGGCGAGCCGGTCCACCACCTCGGGCGCGGTGCGATCGTCCTGCGTGAGGAGATCGAGGAGATAGCGAGCCTGCGCGCTTCGCCTTGCAGGCCCGGCGAGGAGCATCGATCCGTAGTCGGTTCCTTCCATGCTGAGCATCCCGGAGCCCGAAAGAAAGGCTCGGGCGAGGGCATCCTCCTCCGCAAGCGAGCGGATCTCGGCACGGTGGGCATAGAGGTCGGGGTCGTCCGACGCGAGGATCGCGGTCATCGCATCGATGACGCGCTTGAGGGAAGCCGAGCGACGAGCAGCTTCGGCAGTCAGATCGTCCCCAGAAAGTCCGCTGCCGCTGATGAAAAGCTCCTCCAGAATGGCCTGCGCGCTTCCTTCGATCGCCTGCGGATCCCCGGCCGCAATGAGCGCCCCCAGCCTCGCTCCGTCGCTCAGGGCAAGCACCCCCGCTTTTCCGCCTCCGTCGATGGCCCCGCGAGCGACGATGGTGTCGAAAGCTTGCTTCTCGGCCATGGCCCGATCCAGGTAGCCTTGGACCGCGGAGGCCTTTAGGTTCCACTCTGCGGCTTCCCGTACCTCCAGGAGAGCGGCCCCTTGCGGGACGGCGATACCTTCCCCTGCGGCCCACCCCGCCAGGTCCTGCCCGCTCACGAGCTTGATCTCCGCGAGACGCCGGGCGGTCTGGACCTCTAGCTGGCAGATGAGCAGGTGCGCGCGCCCGAGAATGCCGAGGAGCGCGGCTGCCTGCGACTGGGGGTCGGGGGCCGCAGCGTAGGAATCGAAGGCATCCGAAAGCTCGGCGTACAGCGTCGCCGCCGGGGAATCGCCGTCGGGGGCGAGCCCCAGCGACGCGGTGGAGCTGAGGAAATCGCCCTTACTGTCCGCCCCGATCCAACCAGGATCGAAGCGCCACTCTCGCGCCCTCGCAAGACGGCCGGTAAGGGCCGCAAGCGACTCGAGGCCCGTGGTTGGGTCGCCCTCCACCAAGCGGTTGACGGCCGCCGCCGCTGCGCAGACCTCCGTTTCCAGGCCTAATCGGCTCAACGCGCCGAGATAGTCCGCATAGGCTTGAACCCCGCCGGAGACGCCCTCGCCGGCCAGCCCGGATATCGCGAGGAGCTCCCGGTAGCGGCTCTGGAGCTGCTCACGGAAGGCTACGTCATTCTTCGTCGAATAGAGATCGATCACGATCTGGTACTGCTCTTTCGCGTCAACGAGCTCCGTATCCAGGAGCTGGAGCCGGCCGCTCAGCTCCTGGACCTTCTGCCGGTTTGCCTCGGTGTCGTCCCCGGCCCGCTCGAGATCCTGCAGGGCTCCCTCGTACGCCTCCTCCTTCGCCGCGAAGGCTCCGAGTGCGCTCTGGAGGCTTTGCTCGCTCTCCGCCTCGGTGGGGCGGCTCGAGCTGGAGTCATGGGCGTAGCTCGCAACTGCCTCAGCCACCTCCATCTCTCTCTGCCAGTAGGCTGCAGTCGCCTTCGCCGCGAGGAGCGCGATCTGATAGTCATCGAGATAGCGGCCGGCAGCGTTGTCGGGGTCGAGGTTCTCCCCGTAGGGAAGGTCGACTCCGCCGTTGATTTCGCTTGCCATGTCCGCAAGTCCGAGGACAGCCTCCCGGTAGTAGCCCTGATAAGTGGCCTGAACGCCGTTCCAGAAGCTGTACTCCCGTTCGGCCTCGGTATCGCCGCTGCGGAGCTCGGAGGCGGGGAGCAGGGGAGTCCAGTAGTCAAGTGACGAGCGAGCGGTTCGGAGAATGGTTGCCGCCTGTGACGCGAGCTGCTCGAGGTTTGCGATCCTCACGTCGAGCGACTGCGACTCTTCGCTCAAGCAGCGCATAAGCTCGCCGCGCGCCGCCTCGATTGCCTCGGTGAGATCCGCCCGTCGTGCGTCCCACCGCGTTTGTCCACGATCGAGGAGCTCCGAGATCTCCCTCTGCCACTGGAGGCGCGCCTCCTCGAGCCCTGCATACGCATCGGACCACTCGCGCTCGCCGTCTAGGAATTGGTCGGCGACATCTCTCTCCCATTGAGCACGCTGGAGGAGCAGCTCGCGCTCGGCCTGGCTCCAACGCGCCATTCCCTTGTCGAGCTCTCGCTGAAAGCTCTCTTGCCAGGCCGCCGGATCCACCGTGATCTCGCCATCAGGAGTCGCGGAACGGTCAAGTGAGAGGCTCTCGCGAAGCCTTTGGATTCCCTCCTGCATTTCAGCGTTCGTGTCGGCAATGAGCTGCGACGCGATCGATGAGGCTGTTTGGGTCTCGCTCTTTCGCCGCAGGCTGAACTGATCAAGTCGGCGCTGGTAGAGAAAGCGCGACTCTTCGCGCTGAAAGGCAGTCTCGAGCTCCCGCCGGCAGGCTTCTCGATACTGCGCCTCGGTGGCGCTGAACTGGCCGTCTAAAAGCGCGGTAGCCGTCCCATCGGGAAGCACCGGCAGCAGCTCGGTGCGCAGCGCGGCTGCGTGGGCGTCCCAACTTTCGAGCGCGGACTGCAGGGCCGGGAGGACCATCGCCTCCCAGTCGGCCTGGTCGCTCGTGAGATTGTCGCAGGGATAGATCTCGGGATCGCCCGAGTCATCGTAGATTATGCCGTTTTCGTCGGTCCGGTAAAGCTTCCGGTAATTCGCCTGAAGAACGGCAAGGCCTAAGCGGGCACTTTCTGTCCTCGCCTGGCGAGCGAAGGCCTGCTCGACGAGCCACCGCACGAGGCGCTCCCGGAGAAGCTCAGCAAGATCGCCCTCGATGCGATCCCGTTCCGCGGGAAGATCGATCCCTTGATCGACCAGGTGCGCTGCGCTAGTCTCCCAATCGGCAACGACGGCCTCCACCCCAAAGCGGGCGGTCTGCAGCCACTGGCTCTCGGTCGCGGCCTGGTTTGCCCGATCGAGGTAGACCTCAAGGGAGCTTCGCGTCCGTTGCTCCTGAGGCCTTAAGTCGCCCTCTTCTGGCCAAACCCCGCAAGGAACAAGGAGCCCGCATACGATCGTGAGGTAAGCCAGGAGGCCTCTCTTCGCCACGACGATCCTCGCTTACGACGGATATGACAACAGTAAGATTACGCTCCGATCGGTTGGCCTGATTCAACGAGCCGCGGCGGCCGCCGCCGAGTCGCAGCGGGCGTCGCTCCTTCCCTCCGCCGCCTCCGGAGCCACAGCGGTTCGCGCGTTGAATCGGGCTCCGCCCAGCCGCCGTGCAATACCGACGGAGGAAGGTACGATCCAAAGGAGCGGCTCGCGCAGTGTCCCGGTTCTCTTCACGGCCCTCCTGCTTCTGGCAGGCTGCATGCCGTCGCGGCCGCCCGATGCGGCGCTCAAGCGGTACCTGCAGGCCCAGGACTTCTACGTGCGCGGCCAGATCGAGGCCGCTTCGGCGATCTTCGCCCGAGTCGCGAAGGACTATCCGCGCTTCCACCAGGCGCGGCTCATGGAGGCAAAGGCGCTCTACCTCCTCGGGAGGATTGCGGATGCTGAGAGGAAGCTCAAGGACCTCGTCGACAGCCATCCGAGCTATCACGAGGCGGCCATCTGGCTCGCGCGGATCGAGGTCGAGCGGGGTGACACCGGCGCAGCGGAGCGGAACCTCTCCGATCTCCTCGCCTACGATTCCCAGGATCCGCGCTTGCTCTATCTCATGGCGGTCGTGCGGACGGACCAGGGAAGGCTTCAGGAGGGGATCAGCTTCCTTGCAAAGGCCGCAGCCTTCGAGGAGGAGCTCGCTCGGGTCCACCTCGACCTCGGGCGGCTCTACTTTCGCTTTGCCCTCCGCGAGAAGGCGCAGGGTGAGCTCGCGCGAACCCTCGCGCTGCTCCCTTCCGAAAGCCCCCTGCGGGAACCGGTGGAGGAGCTCGCCCGCCGCATCGCCGCAAAGGAGTGACGCCCGAATGCTCTCGCGATTCTTCAGACTTTTGTCGACGGCGATCGCAGTTGTCACTGCGCTCGCTTGCACCACCACCCGGACGATCACCGAGCCCTTCATCTTCGGAGACCCGCGGCAGCTCGCGTTTCCCCTTGAGGTCAGGCTTCGGACGGTGGAGCTCGTCTCGAACGAGCTCCCGCTTGTGGACGACTATCCACTCATCGTCGATTCGCTTTCGGCCGCCGCCTCCCGATACGGGTTTGTTCTCTCCGCATCCGACCGGGGTCAGCCCTATCTCATGGAGCTGGCAATTCACGAGCACTCCTACGCGGCGGACCTGGTCACCCGCACCTCCGTGATGGCGGTGCTCAAGGTGACACCCGCTCCGTCGGCTCCTGCCGCCCTTGCCGAAGCCCGGGTAGTCTACTCATCCGTTGGGAGCGAATCCATTGTCTCACTCTCCTATGTCTACCGGATCGGCGAAGCCATGTTCGCCTCGCTGCGCAGGGAGGCGGCGGAACGCGGCGCGAGGGATGGGCAGGCGGCTGCACATGCCACGGCGGGCCGCTCCTCCCTGTAAGCGGGGCGGCATGAGAATCGTGCAGGCGGCTGTGATGATGATGCTGCTGGCAGCGCATCCGGTTTCGGCCCAGTCAAGCTCACCCATGAGGCTCACCCTCCGAGAGGCGGAGAACATGGCCCTGCGGAGCGCCGACGCGCTGCGCATCCAGGAGCTTCAGGGCGAGGCCGCCGAGGAGCGGTACCGTAGGGGCTTTCGCGACTATCTGCCGCAGCTTCAGCTCGGATTCACTACGACCGGCACCGTGAACGTGGCGGCGCCCGACACCGCGTGCGACGAGCTGAGCGTGACGCTCCAGCAGCCGATCTACAACGGGGGCCGGTCGGCGACGCAGCGCGCCCTCGCGCGCCTGCAGATCCAGCTCAGCCGGCACGCTTACAGAGTGGCAAGGGCGGAGACGCTCGCGTCGGCGTGGGACCGCTACTACCGGGTGCTGGTGTTGGAAGCTCAACTTGCCGTGAAGCAGCGCTACCTTGCCCAGAGCCGGAGGGAGCTCGAAATCGCCCGGACCGAGCGTGTCCTCGGAATGATCCGCGAGATCGATCTTGTCGACACCGAGCTGCAGGCGACAAGCCAGGAGATCGATGTTTCTGCAACCGAAAGCGATCTGGTCTCGGCGCGCTACGAGCTGAAAAAGCTGCTCGGTCTCTCCACTGACCGGGAGCTCGCCCTTTCGGAGACCATCGACACGAGCTACGAAGGAATGGCAATCGACGAGGCGCTCGCCTCCCTGCTCCGGGTTGCCGAACGCGGAAATCTAGATCTGCAGACTGCCCGGTTCCGGGTCAGCCAGGCCGAGGCGCAGGCCTCGTTTGCGAGGAGCCGCTACCTGCCTCGGGTCAGCGCAAGCCTCACCCTCTCGGTGTCGGGCCAGGGGCTCCCTCTCCAGACCCCGGGGATGAGCCTCGGGCTTGCGATAGCCTTTCCTGAATCCGAAGTCCCCGCGAGCACTAGCCTCTCGCAAGGGGTCATCGCCTCGCAGTCGGCAACCCGGAATGCGGCTCTCACGCTCAGTCCCTTTCAATCCATCGTGGGATTTCTCGACGAGGCGGACGCCCGACTCGAGCTGGAGACGGCTCGCAGCAGCGCAGCCTCGCTTCGCAAGGACATCGCCTTCCAGATCGCACAGGGGATCGCCGGCAATCGTCGGCAACGGGCGACTATCCAACTCGAGCGCCGCTCGGTCGAGCTGGAGCGGAAGAAGCTCGAGGTGATGCGCCGAGAGGTCGAGTCGGGCGCGGCCACGCGCGTTGACTACGTGAAGGAGGAGGCGATCGCGGCCGACCGTGAAGCGCAGCTTCTTGCGAGTCTCCTCACCCTCCTTCGCGGCGAGAGGGCGATCGAGCGGCTTCTTGGTCTCGATCCGGGCGAGTTGCCGCAGATCGCGGGGGACACCGGTGGGACGAAGTAGCCTTGGCTCGACGGCCGCGGCGGGGGGTGCCTTCCTCGTCTCGCTTGCGCTCTTCGCGTGCAGCGGCCGGCCCGCAGCAGTCGAGTCAGGCACACCGGCGCCGATCACGGTGAAGGTGATAGAGGCCCGGGCGGTTCGGAGTGCTCCGGAAGTCGAGAGCTTCGGAACCGTCTCCTACCGCTCCAAGGCGGACATCTCCGCGGCCGTGGAGGGTACGGCGGTCTCCCTCGCCGTCGACGAGGGAGACAGGGTCCGCCCCGGCCAGCTCCTTGCTCAGCTTGAGAACGTCCAGCTCACAATCGGCCGGAGTCAGGCGGAGTCGCAGCTGCGCTCAACCGAAGCGGCAGTTGAGCTCGCGAAGGCGCGGCTCTTGGAGGGAAACCGGCAGATCGAGGCTCGGCTCCTCTCGCTGAAAAGAGCCCGACTCGAGATCGAGCAGAAGAAACGCGAAGCGGATGAGATGGCGCGGACGCTCGAGAGCCGCCAGAAGCTCGTGGCGGTCGACGGGATAAGTGCCGAGGAGCTTCGATCGCTAGAGTTGCAGTGCCAATCCGTCCGGACCGCCTACGAGGGGCTCCTCAACCAGTACGCCGTCGACAGTATCGGACTTCGCGATGAGGACATCCGGGCCGCGGGTTTCGCGGTTCCCGTCGAAGAGGGGGAAAGGTCGTCCCTGCTCGCGGAGATCAACCTCCGGACGCTCTCGGCGCAGCTCGATGCGGCATCCGCCGCTCGGGCGGCAGCGCAATCCGACCTCGAGTCAGCGGCGGCTCTCCTCGATGCGCTCACCATACGTTCCCCGGTTGCAGGCGTCATCGGCGCGAGGCAGGCCGGCGTCGGCGAGCGCCTGCGCGTGGCGGACACCCTCTTTACCGTGATCGAAGAGGCGGAGGTGTACGCCGTCTTTCCCGTAGCGGAGAGACAGGCTGCGATGCTCGCCTGCGGGATGCCGGTCGAGGTGGTGGTTCCGGGGCTCGGCGGCCGCCGCTTTTCCGCCGCCGTCTCCCTGATTTCGCCGCTTTTGGATCCCGTTTCGGGGAACCTCACCGTCCGGGCGCTCATTCCGAACCACGACGGGGCGCTCCGGCCCGGGCTCTTCGTCCGCGTGCGCGTCCGGACCGGTGAGAGCCGCCGGGTGATCCCCCTGCCCGCGTCGGCGGTCGCCCGCCGGGAGGGTGCCAGGGCGACGATCTTCGTCGTGCGCGACGGGCGCGCCTTCAAGCGCACGGTCGAGCTCGAAGCAGAGATTAGCGGAGAGACGGCGGGCAGCCTCAACGCGACAGCCGGAATCGAGGAGGGCGAGCGGATCGTGGCTGAGCCCTCGCCGGCCCTGCAGGAGGGAGGTGCGGTGCATGTCCAGGAGTAGGCTTCTCCTCCTCACCCTCGGGACCGCAGCGCTTGCCGCCGGCTGTACGCTCATCGACCTTCGTCCGTTCTCAATTGAAAGCTATCCCGCCTCGCCGAATCAGCTCCTTGCCTCCGCGCCGAGCGTCTGGGTGCAGTTTCCGGAAGCGGTCATAGAGGCGCAGGTCGAGCCGCTCCTCACGGTTGCTGCGGAGGGTCAGCGCCTCGCGGGTGATCTGCGCTGGGAGGCAAACCGGCTCCTCTTTACCCCGGTGACACCGTTTGAGCCCGGAAGGCGCCATCTCCTCGAGCTTAAAGGAACCGTGCGGACGGCCGCCGGGCGCTCCTTCAGCGAGAGCATCGCGATCCCCTTCTACGTCGGCACCGATGCAGCAGCGCCTCTCCTCACCGGAGCTCTCCCCCGAAACGGCGCGACAGTCGGCATCGACGAGGTCGTCGTGCTCACCTTTTCGCAGCCCATGGACGCGAACAGCTTCCGGGAAGGCTTCTCGCTTAGTCCTGCCACCGAGATCACGGTGAGCTGGAACGCCGCGGGAACGGTCGCCACCGTGGCCCCCGCAAGCCACTGGGCCGCAGAACGCCTCCACATCTGGAGCATCGCAACCGCCTGCCGATCGGGCACCGGCGTGGCAGTCGGCCGACAGTGGACGGGCAACTTCCTCGTCCAGTTGGACGAGAGCACCCCCGAGGTGGTTGCGACCGCCCCGGCCGAGGTGTCGGGCGCAACCGTCACACCCCTCCCGCCGGGTCTCACGTCGCTGCGCTCAGGCGAGTCCATCCTCATCACCTTCTCGGAGGATGTCGATCTTGCCGCGCTCCGGCGGGCCTTCTCGCTCTCCCCCGCCCTCGCGGGCACCATGATGCGAGTCTCACCTGCCCGCTTTGTCTTCGTGCCTTCGGTCGATTGGGTGATGGGTCGGGAATACCTCCTCGTCATCTCGACCGAGCTCACCGACCTCTCGGGCAATCCGCTCCGGGCCCCCTATCGCGAGCTCTTTCAGACCGCGATCCCACTGCAGTCCGTCACCGAGATCGATGTGTCGGGGGATCTCGCCTCGGGTTGCGAGAGCCTGGCCTTTCCAGCCTCCCAGCTCGACAACGCCGCACCCTCCCTCGTGGCATGGGTGCCGAGGGCGCAGAAACCCGACGAAGAGCTCGAGCTCACGGTAACGGTCCGCTTCGCCAGAGGCTATGACGCTGCACACCGGCCGGAAGTCGCTGGCGCGATCGACCTCGCAGGCTACTACCCGCCGGGCCTTATGAGCCCGGAGGTGACCCAGGAGACCTGGCTCGACGATTGGACCGTGTGCATCTCCTACCTCGGCTTCACGCGAAGCTCGATCGACCCGGCCACGGGAACCGGGGCCCTCTACTACAAGCTGACCGTCCCCGCGGGGCAGGGGCTCACCGGCAATCAGGAGGGCTCGTTTCTCACGAGCCCCGTCACGCTTCTGCTCGAGTCGGGGCCCGGCTAAGGGAGACTTCACGCGATGGGAGAACGCGCTCAAGGATTTCGCAGTTTTCGTGGCCTTTGCCAGTGCCGCGCCCTCGGACCCTTCGTGCTCGCCGCAGCCTGTCTGCTCTTCGGAGCGCCCCTCGCCTCCTGCCGCCTGCTCGACCTGCGGACCTTCGCGGTCGCGTCGTGGAGCCCCCGTGAGAAACAGCTTCCGAGCGTGACCGGAATCGTCATCGAGATCCGCTTTTCGAAGGAGGCGAACAGGAGACTCACCGAGCAGGCCTTCTCGGTTGCAGGCGACGGCGCATTGCTCTCGGGACGCACTGCCTGGTCAGACGATCGCACCCTACGCTTCACTCCCGCCGAGCCGCTCCGCGACTTCGTGGTCTACTCGATGGAGGTTTCTCCAGAGGCCGAGGATACCCAGGGACACGATCTGCAGGAGCCTTTCGCTCACACCTTCACGACAAAGACCGACTTCGCCCGACCGACGGTTCTTTCCGCCACTCCCGCCGACCACTCGAGCATTGCCGATCCCCTTGCGCCGATCTCGGTGACCTTCAGCAAGGCGATGGACCCTGCCACCCTCTATCCGGCCTTCTCTCTTTCGCCTCCCGCAGGCGGTTTTCTGTCCCTGCGCGAAAACGGAACCGTGCTCACCTTCAGCCCGACCGAGCAGCTTGCGTGGCAGACCGAGTACGCAGTCTCCGTCGCGAAGAGCGCCGCCGATCGACAGCGAAACAGCCTCGGCGCCGAGTACAGCGTCCGCTTCTTCGTCGGCACCGACACTACGCGGCCCTCGGTCTCCTCGGTCCGCGGCGCCGAGCGCGGAATCGCCCTCCTCCCCGACGAGCCGGGTGATTCGGCCATGACCGTGACCGAAGGATGGGAGTCGACGGAGGGCCTCGTGGTGACCTTTTCGAAGCCGGTGCTCACCGCGAGCGCCCTCGCGGCCGCTTCCGTCTCGCCGGCCGTCCTCTTCTCGATCGCAGAGGCGAGCTTGGGCATCACTTCGACCCTTACCTATAGCTTTCCCGATCGTCTTGCCTACGGAAGCCTCTATACCCTCACTCTCTCGCCCGGAATCCAGGATGCCCAGGGCAATCGCTCTGCGGGCGAGTGGGTCTACCACCTCGTGGTGAACGGCCCGCTCACCAGGCCGCCCTCGCTTGCCCGGGTCCGCTTCCCTTCCATCCCCGCCGATTCGGCCACCAACGTCGAGCTCACGGATTACGGCGCGATCGACCTTTCGGCGTTTTCGCCGGGGGTGCAAATCGACACCTTCTTCGATCTCTACGTCGACCTGGCCGCGGGGGCGACGCTCGACCCTTTCGCGATCGCCGATTCCTTCGGCGTGAGCACGACGAACGATGCGGCCGACATTCACCCGTTTGCAGTTCAGATCAATCCGACCGCCCCGCAGATGTCGCCGCCCCCTTCAACCGCAGGCAATCAGGTAGTCGCGCGCGTGTGGGTTCACCTCACGAACAACCCGACCTCGGGCCAGATCGCGCTCCGCCTCTCCACCGACCTCAAGGACAGCCGAGGAACACCCATCGTGCGCGAGGTCGTGATGCCGCTCAACGATACGCACTGAAATGAAACCCCTCGAGGCATGGTTCGGTCGGCGCACGACGGTCGCGGCTGTCCTGTGCATCATCGCCGTGCTTGTCGCGGCGTCGCTCCGGTCGGTCCAGCTCGGCCCTTCGAGGAATGCCGGAGCCCCTGTGTTCTCGATTTCAATCCAGTACTTCGGGGTCGACCCGGAGACGATGGAGCGCCGCGTAACCATCCCGCTCGAAGATGCGGTATCGTCCCTACCCGGAATCAGCAATCTTCGGTGCGTATCGGAATATGGCAAGAGCACCGTAGAGGCGAGGCTCTCCCCCTCTTCGGCTCCTGACCGCTTCTACCTGTCGCTTCGCGACGCCGTGAACGCCCTCTATCCCTCGCTTCCTCGGGCGGTGCAGCGCCCCGAGATCCTGAGCGCCTCGAGCCGCGACCGTCCCGTCTATGTCGCCGCGCTCACGCTCGCCGGAGCGACGCTCGAGCAGACACGCGAATATGTCGACGCGCAGATTAAGCCGGCTATCGAGCAGATCGACGGGGTAGGCGAGATCGAGGTCGGGGGAGGGAGCGCGCGAGAGGTGCACCTCGCCGTAGACCAGAGGCGGGCGGCCGCCGCCGGGCTCGGCCTTCCCGAGATCGCATCGACGCTCCAGGAAGCCTACCTCCTTCGGCCGCTCGGGCGCCTGCGCGCGGAAGCGTCGGACATTCCGGTCAGCCTCCAGGGCCGCATCGGAACGCTTCGAGAGCTCGCAGCGCTTCCGGTTCGCCTCCGCGGATCGCAGCCCGTGAGACTGGAGACGATCGCCGATGCGCGCTACGGCGGCCGCGAGGCGGACTCCATCAGCCGGATCGACGGGGAACGGCGCATCATGCTTTACATCAAGGCGTCGGGCTCTGGGAACGTCGTCGCCATGAGCGCCGCGGTCCGGGCGCGGCTCGCCGCATTCGCCTCGCAGCGCCTCTCCTTCGAGACCGTCTACGATCTTGGAGCGCAGATTGCTCGGTCGATAACCGAGGTCCTAAGGTCCCTCGCGGTCGCGGCGGGCGTGGTCTCGCTCTTCGTCGCTCTCGCGCTCCGTCCCCTCCGAAACGCCGCGCTCCTCGCGCTCCTGCTTCCTTCGGTGGTCCTCATTACGGCCGCGATCCTCGCGGCCTTGGCGGTGGGAATCGACCAAAAAGTCCTCGCTGGGATCGCGGTCGGGGTTGGGCTCGTCGTTGACCCGGGTATCGTGGTCGTCTCTGCGCTCGCCGGGACCACGTCGGACCGGGCTCGAGGCTCCACAAGCGAGATCGTCGGAGAGGTGATCTCCCCCCTCACCGCCTCGACGGCTACCACGCTCATCGTCCTCGTGCCTCTCTTTTTCCTGGGGCGGTCGACGAGCGGGCTCTTCGAGGTCGCGTGTGCCATAGCGACAATGCTTCTCGGCTCCCTTGTGCTTGCCGTGCTCTTCCTGCCGGTCTTCGCGCGCGGATCGCCGAAGCGAGGGCGGGGCGCGCTCGGCTGCACCCGGATTTTGGGGCTGTTGTGCCAGAGGTCACGCAGGAAGGCCCTCCGCTGCTGCCGGCGGGCAGTCGACCGGATCGTCGCGTGGGCCGCCCAACACTCCGGAGCGGTTCTGGCGACATGCGCCGTCCTGTGCGCTCTCGGTGTCTTCGCCGTTTCGCAGATGGACCTCCTCCTTGCAGCTCCGGCCGACCCGCGCTCGGTTTACGCCCACCTCGAGTTCGCAGGCGGCACAGGGCTTGAAGCGACCGACCGGCGCACGACCGAGCTCGCCAAGCTGATCCGGCGGGTGAAGGGAGTCAGCCACGTGGAGAGCATCGCACGGCGCGAGAGCGCAGGGATGACGGTCACTCTCGATGGCTCGGATGGAGCCGGCGAGCGGGTGCGAAGCGAGCTGTCCCGGCGCGGCGGCGAGCTCAAAGATGCCTTCGTCTATCTCCCCGACGGATCAGACAAGGGAGGTCAGTCAATCGAGGTGAGCCTCCTCGGACCAGACGACCCGACGCTCCGATCGACGGCCGAACGGGTTGCTCGCTCCCTCCACGACGAGCCGTGGGTGAGTCAGGTCGTACTGAACTTCAAGGAGGGGCCGCCGACCTACCTTTTCGCCGCAGACCGCCAAGCCCTCTCCGACCACTGCCTGACCGCCGCCGACATCGCGGAGACACTCCGCTGGGCGATCTACGGTCCGGTCGCGCTCAAATGGCTGGAGCCCGGCTCCAGGGAAATGGATCTCCGCGTGCTCGGGCGCGCCTCCGAGCGAGCCTCGCTGCGCGCGATTGAGGCCATCGCGGTCCTGGGCCCTCAGGGCCGCTCGTCGCCCCTCTTGGAGCTGGGGCACTTCGTGCTCGCACAGCCTCCATCCCACCTCTACCGTACCGGACGGCAAAGGGCGGTTTACTTCACGGTGCACTCCGGCCTGAAGGGCACCGGCGCGCTCCTCTCAAAGATCGAGGGACTCCTCAAGCGAGTCCCCCTCCCCGACGGCTATGCCTTTCGCCTGGACGCGGAGATCTATGAACGTCTGAATCGGCTCCGGACCCTCGGGCTGCTCTTGTTTGCGGCTGTTGGGCTGATCTTCATCACCCTTGCGGCCCAAATGGAGTCGCTCTCTTCACCGCTCTTGGTCATGTCGATAGTGCCCGTCTCGCTTTCGATCCCCGTCACGCTCCTTTGGATCTCCGGCGCGGGAATCGACGTACCGGTCGTGGTCTCACTCATCATCATGTCGGGGATAGTCGTGAACAACTCGATCCTGATCCTCGATCGGGCGCTCGCGCGGTGCGGCGTCGTGGGACGCTTCTCGAGCCGGGAGGTCCAGCGATCAATTCGCTTCGCCGTTCGCCGCCGATCTCGCGCCCTGTTCCTCACCTCCGCTTCAACGGTGCTCGGAGTCCTGCCCTTACTTTTCGGAGGCTCTTCGGGTCCGGAGCTCTTCCGGCCTCTTGCGATGGTGCTGTTCTACGGAACGCTCGCTTCGGCAGCTTCGACCTTCCTGGTCGTGCCGGCCGTCGCGGCGCGCACACCGATCTTCGCGCGGCGATTCCCGAAAATCCGAGGGTGACAGGATGTCCACTACCACTTCGGGAAACCCTGAGCGGAAATGGCTTCTCGTTCCTCTCATTATCGCGGCGTCCCTTGCCGGCTCGTGCTCGCGCGGCGCTCACCCGGTCCGGCTCGAGCTCTCCCTCCATGCGGGCATGGAGCGGATGATGCGGGTGGAGGTCCGCGAGCGCTTCGCGGAGGCCCTTCCCCGCGGTGGGCGCGGCGTTCGGCGGAACGAGGCAGTCTCAGCTACGTTCACTGCGTCGATGACCTACCGGTTTCGTGTCCTCTCCGTGGACGCCGAGGGCGTCGCGAAGATCCGCTCCGAGGTGGTTGAGGCGGGCGCATCGCCTCCGGTCGCCCACCTCGATGAGCTCCTTCCGTCGCTTCGGTCGCGAAGCTCGCTCCTCTTCCTTGATCGATCGGGCCGGATCCAACCGGCGGAGGCTCGCCGCCTTCCGCAGAGCGGTCTCTTCGGATCTCCCTTCCCGCCGGAGAGCCTCTCTTCACCCGGTCCGGCCCTCGGCGACCTCCAAGCGCTCCTCGGGGGAGTAAGCGGACGGGTCGTCTCGGTCGGGGAGACCTGGACCTCCACGGCGCAGCCTGCGCAGGCGGCCGGCCTCGGAGGGACGCTGTGCTGGACCGTCGAGTCGATAGCAAGCGAGGGGGTCCGCCTCGGCTTTCGCGGAACGATCGAGGAGCGGCCGATCGCGCTTTTCCGCCCCCAGCCCGGCGAGAGCGCTCATCTCTCGGGGAGCATTTCCGGCTTCGTCGTGCTCGAGAGGATCACGGGTTGGCCGCTGCAAGGGAAAACGTTCGCAAAGATCGAGGTGATCCGCACAAAGAGAGGGACCCCCTTCGGTCGGGAACGCCCGCTGTTTTCCCTCACGGCCGTCACCTTGTTCGATCCGGCACGGTAAGCGGGCCGGAAGTCGCACGCTCCCCGTCGGCTCGTTGGCGGCTAAAGGAGGCGCCCCTCATGCCCGTTCGCTTCGCCGTAAGGCGGCCCGTGGCGACCTTGATGCTCTACGCGGGAGTTCTCTTCTTCGGGCTCTTTGCAGCGTTCAACCTTCCCATCGATTTCCTGCCGGAGATCTCGATCCCAACCCTCGTCGTCTCCGCCGCATATCCCGGCGCGTCGGCCGAGGAGATGCGCAGGCTCGTCACGATACCGCTCGAGGACGCCTTCGCCTCGATGAAGGGAATAGGATCCCTTCGCTCGGTTTCCCGCCGCGGGCTCGCTACCCTCACCCTTGATTTCCAGTGGGGCACGGACATGACCCTCTCGGGCGTTCAGGCCCGGGAGATCATCGACGGCGCCTACCCTCTCCTGCCTCAGGAGAGCGAGCGGCCTCGGGTCCTCCCGATCGATCCGAATGCGAAACCGGTGCTCCTCCTCGGCGTGGCTTCGAGGGACGGAAACCTCCAGACGGCGCGCTCACTCGCCGACCGCGAGATCAAGACTGCGCTCCAGCAGGTCGAAGGAGTGGGCTCCGTCGTGCTCGTGGGCGGCAGCGAGCGCGAGGTGAGCCTCGAGGTGGACGAGTCCCGAATGCTTGCCGCGGGCCTCACCATCGACGAGATCGCTTCGTTTCTCGCCGCGACCAACCTGGACCTGCCTGCCGGCTCCTTCACCGACGGCGACACCGAATACCTCGTACGCACGGACGGGCGCGTCGCGACGCCGCAGGCGCTCGCCGCAATCGAGATTCCGACCCCAAACGGGCAGCCTCTGCGGATCTCGGAGATTGCCCGCGCCGCGTGGCGCCCGAAGGAACAGCTCTCGCTCTTCATGGTCGATGGAACGGAGTCGGTCGGTCTTCTTGTTCGGGCCCGAAGCGGCGAGAGCCCAGTCCTCCTTTCCCGGCGGCTGCAGACGGAGATCGCCCGTCTCTCCGCCGCCTACGCCGGAAGCCTCGACATCACCGTCGTAGAGGACGGAGCGAAGCCGATTCTCGAGTCGACGGGCGGACTTGTCGCGGCGGCCCTCCTCGGCGCTGGAGCAGCCTTTCTCGTGATGGTTCTCTTCCTCCGGCGCTTGCGCCCTGCGCTCATCCTCATCACCGCAGTGCCCGCCTCGGTTCTCTTTTGCCTGCTGCTCCTGTGGGTCACCGGGCGAACGGTCAACGTCATGTCGCTCGGCGGAATTGCCCTCTCGGTCGGAATGCTGGTCGATGACAGCGTCGTCGTCCTGGAGAATCTGGAACGGCGCCTCGCGGGGATCCCGACGGGCTCGCTGCGCGACGGGATCATCTCGGCCACATCCGAGGTCTCGAGCTCGATCCTTGGCTCGACCTTCACGACAATGGTGGTCTTCGTTCCGGTCCTTTTTCTCCCAGGGCTTATCGGAGCCCTCTATGCGGATCTCGCCCTCGCCGTTCTCTTCTCGCTGTTCGCCTCGCTCGTTGTCTCCGCGACGCTCATACCGGTTCTTTTCCTCATCACCTATCCTGCCCGTTCGAATTGGCGAGGAGAGCGCGTGCTTCGCGCGAGATCGATAGAGCGCGGCTACCGACAATCCCTCGCCCTCGCGCTTCGCCGTCCGCTTGCCGTTGCCGCCTGCCTACTTGCAGTAGCGTTCCTGACTGTGCCGCTCGTCCTCGCAACCCGTGTCGAGCTGCTCGCACCTTTCGACAGCGGCGCGATCGAGGTACGCCTCACTGCGGAAAGCGGAACGAGCATGGAGCTCCTCTCACGCATCGCGCACGAGGCCTCAAAGCAGCTGCTGGCGTTCCCTCGGATCGCGGCAGTGTGGTGCCGCGCGGGCGGTGAAGAGAGCGATACCCTCGCCTTTGCGGATCCAGCGGACACAAAGGAAACGGTGAAGATGTACGTCCGAACCCGCTACGGTCGCAAACCGGACTCGCTCCCCATCGTATCTGCCGTGCGCAGGACTCTTGCCTTCGAAGGGGCTGACCTCTCGGTCTCACTTCCGCAATCGAGCCTTGAGCTGCTTCTCGGTCTGCGCGGAAGAGGCCACGAGCTGTCGACGTTTGCCCCCACGCCGGAGCAGGCCCGAGAGCGAGCGAGGAGGGTCGCCCTTACGCTCAAATCCGCGGTACCTTCCGCTTCCGTGCGCATCGACGAGGGAGCTTCCGTCTCCGAGCTCCATTGCATCCCCGATCGGGAGGCGCTTGCCCGGACTGGAATAACCGCAGCTGAAGTCGCTCGAGCTCTCTCGCAGGATCTGGAGGGTGCGGTCCCCACCAGACTCACCTCCGAAGGGCGCGACTATGAGGTTCGCGTCCTCCTTGCCCAATCCGAGCGCATCGCCCGAGAGGGGCTCGCCGCGCTGCGGCTGAAAAGCGCAGGCGGAAGCCTCGTCGAGGTAGGCGGGGTCGCGCGCGTGGCTGCGGTGCAATCTCCCTCGATGCTGGTGAGAGAAAACCGCCAGGACGTCGCGAGGGTGCGGGTGGATGAGGCGATCGATAGGTCGGGGAGGCTTGCGAGGGCTATCGCCGAAGCCGCGCGCGAGCAAGGAGCCGTCGACGCCGCGGAAACGGCTTTCGCTCATCACGCTGCCGAGATCATCGTGATCCTAGCCGTCGCCGTTCTCCTGCTCTATCTGCTTCTCGCAGCGCAGTTCGAGTCATTCTTCCAGCCTCTCATCATCCTTGTGGCGGTGCCTCTTGCCGCCGCGGGCCTGCTCGCGGCGCTTCTCGCCACGGGCCGGTCGCTCAATCTGAGCTCGGGGCTCGGAGTGTTGGTCCTCTTGGGAACGGTGGTGAAGGTCTCGATTATCCTGTTTGCAAACTACCGGCGGCGCATCGAAGCGGGGGCTCCTCCCTCCTTTGCCGTCTACACCGGGACCTCGGAGCGGCTCCGCCCGATTCTCATCAGCACGCTCGCTACCATCTGCGCCCTGTTTCCCATCGCGGTGAACTGGAACGGCCTCTCGAGCGAGGACGGTATCGCGACCGCCGTCATCGGCGGGCTGCTCCTCTCGACCGCGCTCACCCTCTACGTCGTGCCGCTCCTCACCTGGGGCTACTACGGCTCCCGCGAGCGCTTCGCATCGATGACACCGCGGCGGGCGGGAGTGGGTCCGGTGCGCAGAGAAAGGCCGCCGCTCGCCTGAAGCACGTTGCCTCGACGCGCGACCTATTCCACCAGGCCGCCGGCGGTCTGGGAATCCACGACGGAGGCGACCGCGCGTAAGACCCGTCGGCGGAGCTCGCGGTAGCGATCGTAGGCCTCACCGAAGCGCTCATGCTCCTCAGGGCGCGGCCGGTAGACCGTCGTAATCCGCACAAGCCCCTCCGCGGCATCGCCGAGCGAGGAGCGCTCGCCCAGACCGACCAGCCCCGAGCAGGCGTCACCGAGCAGCTCGGCGTCGATGATCTCCGGCGTTGCGATCTCCTTCCCGGTGATGTCCGCCTTCATCTGGTTCCACAGGGGGTTTCGCGCCTGGCCGCCGCAGGCCCGAAGCTGCTCGATCCGACAGCCGTGGCGCTCGAGGGTCTCTATCAAGTCGCGCACCGCGAAGCCGATCGACTGGACCACAGCCCGCCCCATCTCAGCCGGTCCGTGCTCCGGCTCGAGCTGAGAAAATACCGCGTCCGAGAATTCCCAAGTCTCTCCGATGCGAAGCGACGGGAAGAAGAAGGGAATGCGCGCGCGGTGATCCACGGCAAGGATCTCCTCGAGCATCGTTTGGTACGGCTTCTCGCGCTGGCCCGAGATGGAGCGAAACCACTCGAAGATGCGGCCCGTGGAGGCAAGGATACCCGCCGCGTTGAACAGGCCGGGAATCGCGTGAGGGAGACAGCGGACGCGCTCGCTTCGAATTGGTCGCGCACTGCAGTGATTGATCCCCTCGGAGGTGCCGGCCCGGTCGCAGGTGCGCCCCGGAACCACCGCGGCGGTTCCGACGAGCGCCATGAGGAAGTCCGAGCCGCCCGCAACCACCGGAAGCCCCTTCGGGAGGCCGCTCGCTGCGGTACCTTGCACCGTTACCCTGCCTATCCTCTCCCCGATCCGCACGAAGGGCGGAAACTTAGCGCTGTCGAAGCCGAAAGCGGCGATCTCCTGCCCGCTCCAGACGTAGGGGACGAACTCCTCGGAGGGGACTATCGCGGCCTTTTCGCCGGTGAGCAAGAAGTTCAAGTATTCGGGAAAGGGAAGGAAGCTCGCCGTTCGCTCGTAGAGCTCGGGCCGATTGCGTCGGATCCACTCAACCTTCGGCAGGTAGAAGGAGGCTCCATGGATTGGCCGGAGCTCGCGGCGGTCGATCCATAGGAAGGCCTCGCTCAGGGCGACCCCATCGGGACCGACCGGCATGATCGTCGGCCCGTTGCCGCTCACCACGACCGCCGCAAGATCGCCGCCGCTTCCGCCGCCAAACGCACCCGCCGCCCGAAGCTTTTCGATCGTCACGTTGAGGTGGCGGCTCCAAAGGCCGGGATCCCAGCGGACAAGATCGGCTCCTGGATCTTCGAGAAGCGACTCGTGTGCCCAACCGATGAGCTGCCCTTTGTCGCCGATAACGCCGGCCTTAATCGATGATGTGCCGAAGTCGACGCACAGGAGGCGCAGGCTCGCCCCGCTGCGGTCGAACGCAGCCGCACGGGATCGAGCCGACGTACCTGCGCGGAAGCGATCCGATGTCCGTCCGCGAGCCGACGGACCGGCCTCGCTGGCCGGGCCGGTAGGCGATTCCTTGCCGCGCGCCGCGTGACTCATGGCCGGCTACTGGTTTAAGAGCCGCTGGATTATCTTGCGGTTGTCGAGGAGCGAGCTCAAGGAGCGCTCGTGATCGAGGCGGGCGATGATGCGAGCGAAAAGGCTCGAGATGTTCGCGCACTCGTACCACTCGCGCTCGAGCAACTCCTCGGTATGGTAAACGGCGTTCGTTCCGATGATCTTGTCGAACAATCCGGCACGATAGGCCTCTTCGAAGTGACCGATCGCCTCGCCCGTAAAGAGGGGCAGGCTGATGGCGCAGTAGATGTGGTTCGCTCCCATGGTCTTCAGATACTCCATCGCCTTGATGACGGTTCCACCGGTGCCTATGAGATCGTCGGCCATGAAAACCGTCTTACCCTCCACCGAACCGAGCAGGCGGATCGCGGTGATGTTGCTGTCGCGCGCGTCCCTGGAGACTCGGGAATAGTCGCGCTCCTTGTAGAGAAGTGCCAGAGGCTTGCCGAGACTTCCGGCGTAGAACTTGTTGCGGTCGACGGCCCCCGTGTCCGGGGAGACCACCACGAGATCGGTCGTCTTCACATCGATGAGCGCGACGAGCTTGCGCAGGACCTGATAGGATGCGTGGAGGTTCTCGAGCCGCAACGTATGAAAGCTGTTTTCGATCTCCTTCGAGTGGATATCCAGGGTGATGATCCGCGAGACCCCCATGTATTCGAGGAGCCGACCGAACAGCGAGGCCGTGAGCGCTTCGCGTCCTTTTTTCTTGTGCTGGCGCGAGAAGGGATAGGCCGGCAAGACCAGGGTGATACTCTTCGCCCCCGCCTGCAGCGCTGCATCGACCGTCACGAACAAGCAGAAGACATTGTCGTTTACCGAAAGCGAGTAGCGATCGGTAGTGTTGTGAAAGGAGAGCGGGTAGTGATTCTCCACGTCCTGCACAATGTAGATGTGCTCGCCCCTTATCGATTGGAGAATCTCGGCCTTGAACTCGCCGTTCGCAAACCGAGTGAAGTTGACGGGGATCTTGAATCGCGGAACGTGAAAAGTGCTCAGTGAGCTTGCGGAATGGACGTGTTGCGATTGCACATCGGCCGACAGGTTTATCCGCCGAATCGCGTCCGACTCGGCTATTCCGTAGCGCCCGGCGATGGTTGCCGCGAGCTGGCTGTAATGCCTTCGGTAGATCCTGCGGAGATGGGGGACCATCTCGTCGACAAACTTCTCGCCGCCCGGGCACGCGATGATACCCAGCCCGGCAGGCTGTCCTGGAGCCATGAACTCCCTCTGTTATGCAATCGTGACGCCACGATAGCACGGTCACAAGAGCGAGGTCAATACGAGCACGGCCGCAAGCCTTGCGCCGTCGCGGCTCCCTTCGCGCGTCTGCTAGCGCTGTCGCTCAATTGACACCACGAAGCTCAACCGTTAGAATTGTGGGGTCGGTTTCTGCCCCGGTAGCTCAGTAGGATAGAGCGACTGCCTCCTAAGCAGTAGGTCATGCGTTCGATTCGCGTCCGGGGTACTATTTCCGTTCTAGATAATTACTTACACACATCGTCACTCGGAGTTTTTACCTATCGTCTGCCGGTGTGCACTTGATTCTTCGGTTCCTGATTTATCCATGTTGCTCTCGATACCTGCCCCGGTCAGGATATTGTCAATCTTGGTGGATAGGGTCATGCCCTCCGATCCTTCGCTTACGCCGCCGGTTCGTCCGCGAGCTCCCGTCGACGAATCGGCGCCCTTGCTGAACCAGGTGGAGTTTCTTCGACGCGCCTGTCTTCCTCCAGATCTTTGCTGGTTCCTCGATGAGCTTGAAGACCGTTTGCTGCGCTTCGCTGCGGGTAGCTCTTCACTGCGAAATAGGGGTATTCGCTCAAGGCGAGCTTTCCGTCGCCGTTGGCATCATCCCACGCGATGAGTTCGAATCGTCGCATAGATAGCTGCAAACACAATCCCTTATCTCGGACCGAGTAACCCAACTAACGCGGCAACTCTGCCACGATCAATCGGCAGCGCACAAAGGGAGCAGGACAGGGGCGCTGCCGGGACTCATTGGAGCGTGAGACCCCGACGCACAACCGCAGCTGCAATTCACGCGACGATAGAATTCCGATCTTGAATGAAGGCCTGCACCCGATGAACGAATACAATGCCGTAAGGATCCTCATCGCAAAACGCGGCCGACTCACCTCTACAGCGGTCGTGGCTTGTATCCGGCGGAAGAGTTCCTTCCGGTACTCCAGAGCGAGTTCGACCACCATCCGCGCTGCATCCTTGACAATGGCCCGGCGGGGATGGCGAGAAACACTCACTGCCCATCTATGTTCCCGCAGAAACGATGGGGCGTAGATAGTACGGGCCGATAAGACAGGGATTCGACTTCGACAAGCAGCAAAGGGCCTCGCTCTCGCAGATCGAACTCGCGCCGTCTGTGGCAACCGTGCGTTCGGGAAGGAACGCTCGTCGACCCACGAGAATAGCGGGGACTCTTCAACAGCCTCAACCCGAGTCGAACCACCGAACCGCCCGTTCGCGAATCTCAGATGAATGCCTGCTTCGCTACCCCATACGGCGATCCTCTCACAAGTCTTGCGAAATCGACCCTAGGGGGCGAGATCCTGATCAACCTCCGGGTCCTCACCATCTTCGCTTTCCTGATAGAAGTCGCGCGCGAGCCGCTGCACCAATTCGAGCCCTTTCGGAGAAATCTTCACGAGTCGAAAGCCCATGCTGTAAAATTCGCCGTTCCCGTCCGTCTTGCACCACTTGCTCTCCGCGGTGAAAGCGAGGTGGTTGTCGGTCGTGATGACGCGCGGAAGATCCATTCGCAGCGAAAAGGTTCGCTCAAGCTGCACCGGATGCTCGCCGATGAGCATCATCCCCTCCGGCGTAATATCTACAAGCTGGCCCAGAAGATTGTGGGACCGCGCATCGAAGACTCTCAAGTGGTAGATAAGGCGTGTCCGCTCCTGCCGTCGTACATCCATCCCTCTAGCTCCGCCTCCTCACCAAGATCAGGGTAATGTCGTCAAGTTGATCCGCCTGGAACGCACGCACCTCGCCCATGATGCGATCGAGCGCCTGCTGCACCGGGAGCTCGCCGTACCTGACAAGCGCCGCCTGAAGACGTTCTTGTCCGTACATTTCGCCGGCCCGATTCGTGCACTCGGTGACTCCGTCCGTGAAGAGCAAAAACATGTCGTTCTCGGCAAGAGCTTCCTCGGTGACCTCGGTAACCGAGCGTATTTGATCGGTGATTCCGAGCCAGGTGCCTTTGGTGGTGACGGCCCTGACCGTCTTCTCACGCGCCTCGTAGAACAGGACGTCCTGGTGATGGCCCGTTATTGTGATGTGGTCGCGTTCGAGCCTCACCAGAAGGATGGTCATGTAGTGATTTGAGCCCAGGCGCGCGATGTTCTCCTTGAGAACCGTATTGGCCGTGCCGAGCACATCGAGGGGCGTGCATTCCGGTCTGCCCTTTATAACGGTCATGATGCTCGTCTGGGCCATCATCATGATGAGGCCTGAGTCCACGCCGTGACCGGCAACATCCCCGATGGCGATCCAATGTTCGCCGGCGTCGGTCTCGATGATGTCGTAGTAGTCACCCCCGACTTCTTTCGCAGGGAGCATCGTCGCGGCAACCTCATATCCGGGAATCTCTCGACCCTGAGGAGAGAGCGCGGTCTGGATGCGCTTTGCAAGCTCCATCTCGCTCCAGAGCGCGTCCCGTGCGCGCTTCAGCTCGACAAGGAGCTTGAACTCGTTCTCGATGAGGCGGTAGCGAACGTGGTTGATGGCGACCGAAACCACTGCCGTCGAGCACAGGAAGAAGAGGTTATTGATGAGGATCGCCGTCAAATAGGTGTGTCCGGCGATGAGATTGAAGCCCACATACATCACAAGGATGATCAAGGCGTTCACTGCCGTGTGCACGGCCCGCCAGGGCATCAAGAGGTTTACGCCGATTATGACCAGGTTAAGGCCGGCATAGTAGCTGGAATCGAATCCGCCCAGCGCAACGGTCATAAGGGCGATCGTTCCTCCGATCTGAAGCGAGACGAAATAGCCGTGAAGGAACGACCATCGGCTGGGCTTGCTCTTTAGCACGATAAAATACTGGGAAACTGCGAGCGCCGTCGAAAGCAATCGGTAGACCGCGAAACGCTCGAGAAAACCGTGAGGCGTCATGAAAATATCGAGAACAAAGAAGAGGGGAACGAGGGTGCTCGCGAGCAGGGTCATCGTGAGGAGCCAGTCGTGCATTATGCCGATCTGGTATGCGGCGAAGTCCCCGGTATCTACGGCCCGTGCGGTTCTGCTATCCGACCGCTCTCTCCTCCTCTGGCGAGTGGCGGCTCGGGGGGCTGCTTCCAAGTCCTCTATCTCAACCATCGGTTGCCTGCTTGCTCACGCGCAATAGCATTTGAGCCCCTGTGTTATCGAAAAGAATCTCGCATTTGGCACCCGGGAGGTCTGAGGCGAGCTGCAGAAACTCCTCCTTCGTGCGAAGAATGATCTTCCAATCAAGCCAGTATTCCATGTAAAAGCGGCTGGGATTTTCGCTGTAGAGATTCCCGATCACCATTTCCCCAAACGGCTGCAGGAGGCGATAGAGCTTCTTCAGGACCGCCGCGGCCACCGGGGGGGTGAGGTAGTCGAAGAGCCCCATGGAGTAGATGAAGTGGAATCGACCCCACCGATCCTGAGGTTGGCGCGTCACCAGCATCGTGCGCACGGATTCCTTGATGAAATCGACCGACGCGGGCGTCCCCACCGTCTTCTCAATCTCGGCGATCAGGCTCGCCGCCTCCAAGAGTGCCTGTTGGTCCTGGTCGAGGAGCGAGAAGTGCAGCCGCTCGCAATCGGCGTTCGTCCTGAGTATATCTCGTACCTCCACCGCAGGGCCGCAGGCGACCGAAAGGATTCGCACCTTCTCTTCCGGGGGCACCACGCAATCGGCAACGAAGCGGTGGATCAATCTCGCTATATCCTCTCGCCGGTTGCGGACGCATTGGGCCGCAGTCTGCTCGACCGCATGCTTGTGCATGAGCTTGCCGAAGGTGGAGCTTCCCTGAAAGTCGTTCAGGTAGATCAACCTCATCATCTCCGAGTCGCCGCTGTAGCCGCGCGGCTTGAGATTGGTCCGAGCCATGATCGGGGCGCAAAGGATGAAGTTCCACAACTGGCGACGAAAGTAGAATCCGTGATGCTCGTGTTCGGTTTCGCTGTAGCCCGCCACTATGCGTTCGAGCTCTTCGTGGCGTCGGTCGAGGTAGGAAAAGAACTCTCTGCCGATGCCGTAGATGATCCCCATCTGAACGAGACTACGGACCGCGGGAGGCTCACCTTCGCTTTCGGTGTCCATCCGATCAAGCAGATTCTTGTAGACGTTGAGGTCGTAGGTCAGGTCGGAAACGAAGGAGCTGAAGGATTGGTCGATCTTGTCTTTGTAGGCGAGGATAAGAGGGAGGTTGAGAGCTGCCGATTCCAAGGTCTCGATTCGCGCATTGAAGAAGAGCTTCTCGAAGTCGTGCATGGTGCGCAACGGCACCAGACGCCGCAGGGGTGCGTTTTCCGGCGTCTCACTCAGCACCCTGCACGGACCCAGCTCCATCACCTTCTCCCCAACCTGCAGCTCGATGTTCTCAATCTCCGAGCCGTCTTTGCAGTGGTTAAGCTCCGCCCACAGAGAGTAGCGAGAGGCGAACCGTACCCGGATCGCAGTTCTTGCGTCTCCCTCGATGAGCCAACCATCAAGTACCGGCGGAGATTGTTCCATCGGCTATTCCACTCCTGAGACCTCAATCCTTCCGTCCTGAGTTCCGAAGATGCTAAGGGCGGAGAACGATATGTCCTGCCACTTCAGCGACTTCCGATAGAGCGCCGTTACCTGCCCCTCGCCGACCCGCGCGATCTCAAGTATCTTGATGACAGGAGTCAGGGTCGAGGAGTTCATGTAGGTAAGGTCGCGGAAATCCATGACTAAGCGTTTCTTCCCTTTGTTTGCCTCCGTGAGAGTCTTTTGGAGGATGGGCATCACGAACTGGCTAGGATCACGCAGGATACTCTTTCCCAGAAAGCGAAGCGTGATCGTCTGGTCTTCGTCGGTCTGATCAATCTGAAGCTGATCGCTATTGTAGGTCGCGGTCGCCTTCATACGCCTTCTCCTTCGCGTCGTTCAATCTTCGCCACGGCCGAAACGCTGAGCATGTTATCTTCCTCAAGATAGAAATCCAGAGCGGCCCTTCCCTCGTATGTTATTCTCACGATTCCGAGGCCGCTCTTGCTGGCATCAGGGGGCTCGCGAGAGATGGCCTTCATTCGGTAGAGATAGGCCTCGTAGGGATCCTGAAAGCTCCGCACCCATTGAATAGTACGGTCGAGCTCATCAAGATAGGCCTTGGTGGTCTTGCCAACCGGATTGGTAACCTGAACCGTGATGGTTTTTTCCGAGACATTTACGCGGACTGCGACTGCGTCATTGTGATTGCGGAAGTACCCGTACTTCATGCCGTTCTCTACGAGCTCACAGATCACCATGGTGTACCTGAAAAGCGCTTCGGACGAGAGGTTTCGGGACTCCAAGAAGTCTGAGGCGGCTTGGTAAACCCTCTCCATTTCCTCCCAATCGGAAGGTACCACCAGTTCAAGCTCCGTCGTCATCGCCCTCCGCCCTCTTGTCGTTCAAGACTCATCTGAAGCCGCGCCTATTATAGGCTCAGACAACTTTAGTGTCCACAAAGACGAAGCGCCCGGCCGAGCACGTTGTGAGGCGAAAGTCCCTGCAGGACCAGCTCCCGCTCTTCGCCCAGCCGCCCACAGCCCAACCGGCCAGAGCCGTCGTGCGCAAAATCGCAGACTACCGCGTGATTGGGTCAGGACCTCTTCCCTGGAAAGTCGAGCGTCCCGCGCTTGCCGAGCCTCTCCTTGTCAAGAAGCTTTCGGGCGCCCTCGGGCGAAACCGGTTCACCGAAGAAATAACCCTGGAGGTAGTGGCACTCTCGATCCCGCAGAAAGAGCGCCTGTTCGAGTGTCTCAACCCCCTCGGCAACCACCTCCAGCTTGAGGCTTCGGCCCATCGCGATAATCGCCGACGCGATCTCGGCGCTTGCGCGCTCTCCAGGCAGGTCCTTTATGAACGCGCGATCGATCTTGAGGCGGTCGATCGGAAGCCGCCGCAGGTAGGCTAACGAGGAATACTTGGTGCCAAAATCGTCGATGGTGAGACAGGCCCCCATCGCTTTGAGACTGCGCAGCTTCGAGAGGGTATCGGCGTCGTCGTCGAGAAGGGTCCCCTCGGTCAATTCAAGCTCCAAGAGACTCGGGGGAAGGCCGGTTTCTTTCAGGATATTGCTCACCGTGGTTACAAAACCGGGTTGCCGCAGTTGGATGGCGGAAAGATTCACGGCAACCCGCACGGTTGGTAGCCCGTCACGAAGCCACGCGCTCGCGCTTTCGCAGGCGAGTCGGAGAACACGCTCCCCAATCTGCGTGACGATTCCCGATTCCTCGGCGAAAGGAATGAAGAGATCCGGTAAGACCACACTCTCGTCTCTGTGCCAGCGCACCAGCGCCTCGAGCGCTGCAAGTCGCCCGGTTGAGGCCTCGATCTGCGGTTGAAAATAGATGACAAACTCCTTGCTCTGGAGGCCGAGCCGCAGCTGGTTTTGGAGGAGAAGGCGCGCCTTTGCACGCTGGTTCATTTCCGGCGAAAAGAATTGATAGTTGTTCTTCCCCGTCTCTTTGGCGCGGTACATCGCGGCGTCTGCGTTCTGCACCAGTGAGTCGGCGTCGGCTGCGTCATCGGGGAATACCGCTATTCCTATGCTGGTCGTGACCACGATTTCGCGCTGTTCGATATTGAACGGCTCGGACACCCGCTGAATGACTTTTTGTGCAACTATCGCCCCGCTCTGCGGATAGTGCAGCTTTGGAAGGATGAGCGTGAACTCGTCTCCGCCGATGCGGGAAACCGTGTCACTCTCGCGAACGCAGGCTTTGAGCCGGTCGGACATCTCCCGGAGAAGCTGATCACCCACGCGGTGGCCGAAGTTGTCATTGATGAGCTTGAACGCATCCACGTCAATGAACATGACGGCAACCGGGTCTTTGGAACGGCGCGCCTCATCGAGAGTACTTTCAAGGCGGTCGAGAAAATAACGCCGGTTGGCGAGGCCGGTCAGGCTGTCGTAGTGAGCCATGTGATAGAGTTGTTCCTGAGTCTGCTTGGCCTCCGAAATATCCGAGAATATGCACACGAAGCGTAGGAATTTGCCGCTGTCGGACGATACACCGCTGATTGAGACCCATTTCGGGTAGATGTCGCCGTTCTTCCGGCGCTCCCACACTTCGCCTTGCCAACTCCCTCGTTCCTGCAGTGCGCTCCACATCTCTTGATAGACATCGTCGTCGCGTCCCCCTGCACGAAAGATGCGGAAGTCTTCGCCAAGGATGTCTTCTTGCGAGTAGCCGGTGATGGTGCAAAAGGTCCTGTTCACCTCGACGATGCGCCCGTCTGCGTCGAATATCATGATGCCCTCGGAAACATTCTCGAATATCCGCGAATCCTGAAGAAGTTTCCGTTCGACGCGCCTGTGACTGGTCACGTCCAGACCAAAGAGCGTGACATATCCA
>DAHUYW010000009.1:104252-129490 GCA_027306915.1 Spirochaetales bacterium
GGAACTACCACCAAGAGCATCGTCTTGAATCCGATCTGCACCTCTACCTCGCGGCTTTCCCTTCGAGCACTGACGTCCTGAACGATTCTTATCCAGGATTGAGGCACGGGCTGCCCGACCTCGGTTTTCCAGTGGTCCAGCAGGATCCAGCTTTCGCGATTGGAATAAAGGAGAAAACCTTCAAAGGAGATGCTCACCACCGGAATAGGAAAGCTCTCCGAAATCCGCGCAAAGGTAAGAATCTCGTTTTGCCGTCCAAGCTCGGTGTTTGATCCCTGCGCCACGATGACATCGGCAACCTCATTGCCGCTCGCGTCTCGAAGCGTCGACACGCGTACCGCCAAAGGAACCATATTGCCGCTCTTGTGTCGGAACTGGATGGTTCTTTCGGCGTCGCCACCGCTGTCTTGCTGCTCTTGAATTGTGCCTGCGCTGGTCGGGCGCATCCCTGTGTTCGGATAGATGACGGCGGAGTCCTTTCCAAGAAGCTCACTCTGATCGTAGCCCAGAATCCGGGCAAAGTGCTGATTACAGGTTCGTATCTGGTTGTCGGAGGTGATGACAGCGACTGCCCTGTCGAGACCGTCGAGGATAGCTTCCGTCGAGACTCGGGCCCCACGCTTGAGGCGGTCACCTTTCATGCTGACAATCCATTACTCAAGCAAGTATAGGCTCTGCAGCACTGCAGGTAAAGGCAGCTGAAAAGGGCCACTTTTGGCCTCGGGGGACCCTTCCGGAGCCGGCCCTTGCATTGACCGGCGGAGCGCTGTACACTATTGCCTATGGCTCTTATCGAATGGTCATCCGAATTGAATCTGGAAATCCCTCAGATGGACGTCGAGCACCAGCATCTGATCGCCCTTGTGAACACCCTGCACGACAGGTTTCACAGAGGTCAGCACGGCCGCGCGCTTCTTCCGGTGTTCGGAGAGCTTGTCGAGGCTGCGCGCACCCATTTCGAGTTTGAGGAGGGACTGCTGGAGAAGCAGGACTACCCAAGGCTCGAAGAGCACAAGGACGAGCACCGGGTTCTCATGGATCAGCTCGTTGAGCTCGAAGGCCAACTCAGAGGCGGAAAGAAGACGATAGACGCCGGCACCTTCGAGTTCTTGTGCGATTGGCTCGTCGACCACATAGTGAATGCCGACAGAGATTTTGCGGTGTACGTCCGCGGCGTCGGCGTGCGATAGCGGCTCGCCCGTCCGCTTGCCGGCGTCGCGCGAGCAGGCCCCGGGGCTCGCAAGAGCTATCGCTCCTTCGAAAGAATAACGCCTACGAGGTTTCCGCCTCCGATCGCTGTGGCCTTCTCGACGCGCTGCCGCTCGATCGGAATCCACTCCTCGAGGGGTCTTAGGCCTGGCTCGCAGATCGTCCAGTTCCCGAAAAGAGAGCGAATTCTTTCCTCGTTGCGCTGCTGAACCGGCTCCTTCACCTTGCTGTAGAACTCCTCCATCCTGCGAGTCGTCGGCGTGACGACCGAGATATTGGTGTCGCAGAGAAACAATCGCGAGCCCGGAGCCGCCCAATCGTAAAGAATCTGCAGGGCGTGGCGCAACCGATCATCGGACAGGAACCATGCGATGCCGTTATACCCAATCGCAACCTTCCGATCGCTGCCGAACAGCTTATCGATCACCGGAAGCTTCAAGACGGACTCCGGTGACCCGGCGTCTCCATGGACATAGACCACGTCGGGCAGGCCCGCGACGATGTCCTGAGCGTAGGCAACCGTTACCGGGTCGATGTCGGAATAGACTACCTTGGTACCCTTCGGGGCGGTCTGATGAATGTGATCCACCGTCGGCAACCCCGAGGCGAAGTCGAGGAACTTCGCGAAGCCTTCCTTCACCAGCCGTTCGGTGGCCTCCGCAAGGAACCAGCGGATCAATCGCACCCAGAGCGTCATCTCCGGGACGTCTTTCAGGAGCTGGTCAGCGGCTGTTCGATCGATCTCAAAGTTATGGTCGCCTCCCAAGAGGTAGTCGTAGATCCGACCCGCATTGGGGGTACTCGCGTCCGCAATTGAAAAGGAATGCCCACCCTCCGCCATTCGACTCTCCTTTCCTCCCGCATCATCATTGCTCGACTCAAGGCGATTGTGCAACCCCTCCATCGGAGCCTGGATGGCTCCACACTTGGAGCCGCGACAGGCGGCGCTTTTCGAACAAATGACTACCTGATAGTCTCACAACGATAGCGTCGGACTTATTCACAGTGTGCACAGGGCCGGGCGACGCAATTCTGCCAGAAAAGCTCTATATGTAGGGTAGCTTGACAATCGCCGGAGACCGTGTATACTACCAGTAGTGTTTTGTACAGGAGGATGAACAATGCCAGGATCCAAATCTTCGAGCGGGAAGAAGACCACTGGGGGAAAGGCCAAGAGCGCCGGAAAATCCAAATCCCCCGCAGCTAAAAAGGCCAGCAGTGCCAGGAAGAGCTCTGCAAGCCGTGCGTCGGCTTCAAAGTCCTCAAGAGCGCTCGCGGTCGCCAAGAAGAGCACGAAAAAGCCGGCTGTCGCCAAGACGCGAGTCGGCGTGAAGGCGACCAAGGCCGGTTCCAAAAGCCGCTCTGCCGCCAAGAAATAGCGCGGCGTTGAGCGCCGGGGGCAATTCCCTCGGCGAGCGCTTTGGTCGTAGCGCGGGCAGCACAGCCTCGGCTACTTCAGGATGAAATCCAGACTGCTGCCCGATCTTTTCCGTCACGGTGGTTTCTCCTTTCTTTCGATCTGATCGTATACCACCCGCCCGTCCACGATCACCTTCTCCACCTTGATATCGCGAATTCGCTCCGGCGCCAAAGCCGTGATATCGTCCGAAAGCACGACAAAGTCGGCGAGCTTCCCTGACGAGAGGCTGCCCTTTTCCCCTTCCTGAAACTCCGCGTAGGCGCTCTCCGCGGTGTAGCAGCGAAGCGCCTCCTCGGCCGTGATCCGCTCCGGGCCGGGGCGGTTTGCAACCATATGGATGTTGAGAATCGGATCGCAGGTCGGCTCGCCCGGAACGTCGGAACCGAAGGAGAGATGGACCCCGGCGTCGAGGAGCGAGCGATAGGGATAGGCGCCCTCGGCCCGCTGCTTCCCCAGGAGTCCGATATCCTTCTCGGGAGTGGTGAGGGCAGAGGGTTGCGCCGAGACAAGCACGTCGCTCTCGCGCAGGCGAGGGATATCCGCCGGGCGGATGAGCTGTGCGTGCTCCAGTCTGAAGCGCAGGTCGCGGCTCTCCGGATACTCCCGCTGGAGCTCCTCGACGGCGTCGAGAAAGCTCGAGACGGCACGATCACCGATGGCATGGAAAGCTCCCTGCACGCCCCGGCGGGCGAGCGACCGGAGGATCGGCAGTATCTTCTCAGGCGGCGACCCCGAACCGCTGTTCCCGTGGTCATCGGCGTACGCTTCCCACAGCCAGGCGGTACGGGTCGAGAAGCTCCCATCGAGGAAGTATTTGCGCGGTCCCGGGCGCACCCAGCGGTCGTCGTAGAAGGTGAATCTCATGAGCGGAACGCTCCAGGGAAACTCGCCATAGGACCAGCAGCTGTAGCGAGCCGTGAGCTCGCCCTGGCGGCGCAGCCTGGTGAGCGTCGACAGCACCGGAAAGAACCACGTGTTGTCCTGAACCGACGTGATTCCGAGCCGCCGGTAGATGTCGAGAGCCTTACGGATTCGCGGCTCGCGCATCGAACGCAGGAAAAAGAGACGCATGAAGTGCCGCGAGAGGATCGCGTTGTTTCCCATCTCGCGTACCACCCCCGTCGGCTCGCCATCGGGATCGCGGAGAATCACCCCCGTTTTGGGATCGGGACGATCCTTGGCGACCTTGAGCAGGGCAAGGGCGGCAGAGTTGAGCCACATCCCGTGGCCTCCGAATTGCGCGAGGACGACGGGGTTGTCGGGGAAAGCCTTATCGAGAAGCTCCTTGCGAGGATCGGGGCAGGCCGGGTAGTCCCAGTCGTAGCCGACGATGACCTGCCCGCGGCGCGGTGACGGAAAGCGCTCCTTGAGCAACGCGACGATCTCCCCGGCGCTCAAGGAGGCGAGGTCGGGCTGATCCACCTGGTCGCCGAGTATGACCGAATGAACGTGGTTGTCGTTGAACCCGGGAATGACGCATCGGCCGGCGAGATCGACAAGCTCGGCCCCCTCTCCCCCGCGCGCAAGCGCCTCGCGTGATGTGCCGACGAACTCGATGCGGTTGCCAAGGGTAATCATGGCCTCGGCGCGCGGAACTGCCGAATCGACCGTCAGAACCTTCGCGTTGTGCCATACTGTCTTTCGCATGGCGCACAGCTTACGGGCGGGCGGCCATCCTGTAAAGGAGGTGTGGCGCGTTGACAGAGACCGCGGGCAGCGGTAAGCTTGTGCTCGCCACTTCACACCAACCATGAGAACCAACTGGGTCGAGCGACTTTGGATCGACGGTCCCTGGCGGATTCCCTTCCAGGTCCGCGAGCTCAACATCTTCAAGCGTTTCTACGATTTGAAGGGAGCGAGCCGGGTCCTTGAGATCGGATGCGGGCGCGGAGTGGGCGCCCTCCTCATTCTAAAGCACTTCAATCCGGCTCACATCGAGGCGGTCGACGTTGATCCTTCAATGATCCGCCGAGCCGAGCGAAGGATCACTCCGGAGATCGAGGGGCGGGTGATCTTCCGCATCGACGACGCTCAAGACCTCTCCTTCCCGAATCACTGCATGGATGCGGTCTTCAATTTCGGCATCATTCACCACCTGGAGGATTGGGAGCGTGGTATCCGTGAGGTGGCGCGCGTGCTCGTCCGCGGCGGAATCTTCTATTTCGAGGAAATCTATCCGGCGCTCTACGCCGGGCCGGTCTTTCGCCACATCCTCCTTCATCCCAAGGAGAATCGCTTCGACGGCCAGCAATACCGGGCTGCCCTTGCCCGCGAGGGCCTGTCGATTATCGACGGTTACCTGGAATCGAAGTACACGATTATAGGGGCGGCGATCCGAGCGGACTAGCAGGGTGGCTCCGCATCTATCGCGGCAGCTCGTCAGGCTCGAAGAGGTCGATGAATACCCGTACGACCTTGGGATCGAAGGCCTTCCCGGCGAGATCGCGTATGTATTCGAGCACCTTCCGTTTGGGCCAGCGCTTGCGGTAGGGTCGATCGGTTGAGAGCGCATCCCAGACGTCGATAACCGCGAAGATTCGCGCTGCAAGCGGGATCTGCTCCGCCTTCAGCCCGCGGGGATAGCCGCTTCCGTCCCACCGCTCATGGTGGCAATAGGGGATGTCGAGGGCCGGACCCAAGAATGCGATCGGCGCAAGCATTTCGTAGGCGGAGACCGGATGCCTTCGCATGGTTTCCCATTCCTCATCGGTAAGCGGACCGGCCTTGAGCAGGATGCTGTCGGGAATCCCCATCTTCCCGATGTCGTGCAGAAGGGCGCCCCGATGGATGTGGACAAGCTCGGTTTCGCCCAAGCCCATCGCACGTGCCAGTCGCTCGGTGCCCTCCGTCACCCGGAGGGTATGCCCCTCGGTCTCCTTGTCGCGCAAATCAAGGGCCCGCGACCATCCCTCGATGGTCGCGTCGTAGGCGAGGGTCAGCTCGGTATTCGATCGCTCAAGCCCTTCGAAGAGCTCACTGTTCTCGATGGCGATTGCAGTCTGGCCCGCAAGTGCTATGAGAAACTCGACCCATTCCGAATCGCGCTCGCGCGGGCGTCTGGCGAAAAGCTCGAGCACCCCGCGGACCTTGCCCTTGGAGATGACCGGCGCCGCCGCATAGGAGCCGAACCCCTCGCTTGCAACGAGCAGCGAGCGAGTCGGATCCACCGAGACCTTTGAGAGGTCGGGGATGCACGCAGCCTGCCGTTCCGACACCACCTTGCCGGCAAGCCCGTGACCGACTCGAACGGAGGCTCGTTCGATCAGGCTTGTGCGGAAGCCGCGGCTCACGAAGTGTTCGACCCGTTGTGTGCGGTCGTTCACGAGAAGCACCGCGCTCGCGTCTACCTCGAGAAGAGTGACCGCCTGGCCGAGGAGAATGTTCAGCACGACCCTCAGGTCTACGCTTGAGCTTATCGCCAAATCGATCATGTGCAGAGCCTGAACATACTGCAGGCGCCGCGTCGCCTCTTCGAGCAGCCGCGTGTTGTGGATGATCCCGGCCGCCTGGCCTGCAAATAGGCTCAAGAGCCGGACATCGGCCTCGGTCACCCGACCCTCGTTTGCCGACATCTCCCCGACGCCAAGCACCCCAAGAAGCTCCCCAGAGTAGAGCATTGGAACTGCGAGCTGGAGACCTGCCCGCCCCTCCGCGGTGAGCGAGGCGGCCGACCCGGGGTCGGCCGTAACCGGCGCACGTCGTTCGGCAGCCTGTCCGACCGCTCCCTCCCCCAACGTGATCCTGCTTGGCGGAGCTCCCGCATAGCCCATTGCGACCGTCATCTCGAGCGTGCCGCTTTCGTGACGGTACAGGAACATGGCTGCCCGCGTTGCGTGCAGGAGCGACGATGCCCGGTCGACTATCGTCTCGAGCAGGGTGGTGAGGTCGCGGTGCTCGGTGAGGTCCCTGACGGTTTCATAGAGGGCTGCGAACTCATTGGCGGCGCCGACCGATCGCTCGAGGAGGGTCGCCCGCTGGATGGCATTGGCGGCCATGTCCGCGATTTCCTCCAGGCACCGCAGCTCGCTCCCGGTAAGCTCGTGCTTTCTTCCCAGCCACACCGCCCCGAACAACTCCCCCTGCGCGATAAGCGGCACACCGACGACGGCTCCGAGGCCGAAGAGCGATTCGGGAAGCCTCCGGCTCAGAGCGTCGTGCCGAAGCATGCGGCATGGTCCATTTGCGAGAAGCCCCCGAAGCTCCCGCCCCAGTCCGTTGAGCAGCGTCCCGTCGAGCCCATCCCAGCCCCCTCGCCCGAGCTCAAAAAAAACGCTGTCGTTCCCCGCATCCAGGAAGCAGATGGCGCACCCATCGCAGCCGACCAGCCGCACGAGCTGGTCCAGAAGGACCGGGAGCATCCCTGCGCGGGTGGCTGTCGTGCGCAGCGCGGTCGACACGCGGATGATCGCCTCTCGCTCAAACTCGCGCTCTTTTCGGTCGGTAATATCGCGAAAGTTGACGACTGTAGCGTGAACGCTTGGATCGTGGATGAGGTTGTTGACAGCCCCCTCCACCCAGCAGTGGCTGCCGTCTCCGCGCACCACGCGGAACTCGTCGAGGAATCCCCGCCCGCTTTTTGCCTGCGCATCGTCGACGAGCAACCCTACGCGCCTCGCATCCTCCGGATGAAGGATATCGAGATAGTTTCGACCGAAGAGGCCCTCGGGGTCGACTTTCAGAATGCGCTTCACCGAAGGGCTCCCGTAGATCACTCTGCCGTCAGAATCGAGAAGGATTACCGCGTCCCAATTGTGCTCGATGAGCGCGCGAAACCGAAACTCGCTTTCGCGGAGCGCCCGCTCGGCATCGCGCCGTGCGCGGCGCTCTCGTGACTCGCCGAGGGCACGGCGAACCGCGATGGGCACGCGGGAGAGGCTGTATTTGGGAAGGTGGTCGGTCGCCCCACGCTTCAGGGACTCCGTCACATGCTCTTCGCTGGCGGCACCCGAAAAGAAGATGAAGGGCGTATCCGGCGCCATCACGCGTGCCACGTCGAGGCCCGTGAAGCTTTCAAAGCCGGGGATCGGAAAATCGGAGAGGACGAGATCGAAGCGCTTCGAGCTCAGCTCCTCAATAAAACCGGTTCGGTCTGCGGCTTGGATGATTTCGCAGTCGAAGCCGTCATCTTCGAGGCATGCGCGGACCTGGGCTACGTCGTTCGGATTGCTCTCCAGATGGAGCACCCGAAGTCGGGAATCGTGTGATCGAGCTGCAGCTGCGTCTTCATTGACTCCAACGTCCATCGTTCCTAATCCCGACCCCCGGGTTTCCCACGCGGCTTCCTATCAAAGGGATATCGGCAGGATTGCGTCACAACGAGAGGGTGAAGAGAAACTGCCTTGAGGGTTCGTCTCAGGCCCTATCGCTGGAAAGGCTCTTAAGCACGCGCTTGAACTCAGCCGGCAGTCCCGCCTCGAAGCGCATCCTTGCCCCGGAGAGCGGATGCGCGAGCTCGATGCCCGCCGAGTGGAGGAACAACCCCTTCGCCCTCCATTCTTTGCGCACGCGTCTGTTTTTCTCCCAGTCCCCGTAGAGCTCGTCGCCCACAACGGGGTACCCGGCGCCCGACAGGTGGCGGCGAATCTGGTGCTTTCGCCCGGTGAGAATGCGCACCTCGAGGAGGGCGATCGGGAGCTCTGTCCAACCGTAGCGCCCGACGAGATGGACCTCTGACTCCGCAGAGCCTCCGTCGAGCGGCTCGCTGATTCGCGCTTCGGCCGGAGGCTCGCCGAAGACGAGCGCAAGGTACCACTTCTTGACGGCAAGCCTTTCGTCCCGCAGGCCGGAGGCGCCTCGGCCCTCCTTGAGCGCGTGCCCGATCAGGCCGGCCGCGTCTCTCGATTTCGCCACGAGAAGCACGCCGGTGGTGTTCCGGTCGAGTCTATGCACGAGAAAGGGCTCGAAACCGTGGGCCCGCCCGTAGTCCCGAAGCATCTCGATGAGGCTGATGCCGCTCGCCTCGCCGGGGTGAACGGCGATCCTCGCCGGTTTGTCGAGGACCAGGAGGGTTTCGTCCTCATGCAGGATGGTGTACATCCCGCTGCTCTGTCTCGGGCGCGTCCGACCGCCGCCGGCGCCCGCAGCGGGCCCGCCGCCGGAGCCGGCGGCTTTCTTAGGGTCAAAGGCCCTCGCCTTCGTGGCGGTCTCGCGCAGCTCCTCCTCGACCGTCACTTCCTCGCCCCCCGACACAAGCTGCGCTCCGTCGCGGACGCGGACGCCGTCGACGCGCACCCTCCCCTTGCGAAGCGCAGCAAAGAGGCCATTGCGGGAAAGCGCGGGCAGCTCCTCTTTGAGCACTCGGTCGAGCCGGCGAGGTCCGGGAAGCTGAGGTACATGAACGGTCATCGCCTCAGTTTATAGTCGCGAGAGGCGCGAAGAGCAAGGCCGAAAGCAGGGCGCCCCTCGCGGGCGCTGCCGCGAGCCCTGCGTCCCGCTTCCAATCTCACTCCATCCGGTGTACGATCGAGCCTGGGAGCTGTCATGGGGATCGCCGACTACCTTGCGGAAGAGCGGATCATTTTCCTCAAAGGCAAATCCAAGAAGGCAGTCTTCGAGGAGCTCGCCGCACGCCTCGCGCCCGAGCTGCCGAGCGGAGTCGACCGTTTCATGGTCCTGGAGGAGCTGTGGAAGCGCGAGACGCTGCTTTCGACGCGCGTCTCGTCGACCATCGCCATGCCGCACGCCATCATCCGGGCCATGAAGAACACGCTTCTTGCGATCGGCATCAGCCGCACCGGCATCGCCTACGACGACACCAAGGAGGACCTGCCCATCCAGCTTGTAGCAATGCTGGTGGGGGGAGGGGCGGAGCACCTCCAAGCTCTGAGCGAGATTTCCTCGAAGCTCAACAACGACAATCTCTGCCGCGACCTTCTCCTCGCCCGCTCGCCGGCGGAGGTCTACGCCCTGCTCGCTAGCCCCTATACCGGCAAAGCCGGCCCTTCGGCCGCCGGTGCAGCCGAGGCCTCGGAGTTGACCGTGAGCCACGCGATTGCGCTTGCGGGCGAAGCGCATGCGTCACGGATCATCCTCCACGCCGACGCCGTCGCCGACGACGCCTATCTGGCACGCCTCGTCTCCAAGCACGGGGTCGTCCTCGTCACGACCGACAAGTCGCGCTTCCCGCCGGCGCGTTTTCCCGAAGGCTCCGTCATCTCCATTCCCTTCCGCGGCGTAAATCGGGCGAACCAGGTCGAAGTGAGCCTTCTCTTTCTCCTTTCGCAGGGTCTCATCAATAAGGGCGAGCGCGTCGTGAGCATTTACGGGGAGCCTCAGTCGGGGGTGTTCGACTCGGTCTTTTTCACCGATGTCGACCGCGAGTTCAAGCTGTACTTCGCCTTCGACTCGGAGGAGCGGCCCGACGACCTGGACCAGCAGGTCCTGACCAGGGTGCTGCAGATCGCCAACGATCTCGCAATCGAGGGTCGCGAGGGCAAGTCGGTTGGCACGCTGTTCATAGTCGGGGACTATCAGAACGTGAGACGCTATTGCCAGCAACTCATCGTCAACCCCTTTCAGGGCTATCACGAGGAGGCACGCAACATCCTCGACCCCAGCCTCGAGGACACGATCAAGGAGTACTCCCGCATCGACGGGGCCTTCATCATCCGCGGCGATGGCGTCATCATGTCCGCCGGCACCTACCTGAAGGCCGACAGCGCCCTGGACCACTTCCACTCCGGTCTCGGGGCGCGGCACGCCGCCGCGGCAACCATCACCGCCATGACCAAGTCGATCGCGGTCGCGATCTCCGAATCGACTCAAAAGATCAGCCTCTTTCGCTCCGGCGAGCGGTTTCTCCAGTTCTAGCGGGCTGCTGCTGCGAACGTTGACACGCCCCGGCCCTTTGCGATTATGGTAGTGTCGTAAAGAAGGAACCATGGAAAAGATCTTCGGGCTTGCCGCTCTTGTCGTCGCGCTTGCGGGGGGATACTATCTCATCCGCCGAGAGCGCAAGGCGAACGGAAATCGGCCATAGGTCGAGCTCATTACCGCCCACCCGACGCCACGGAGTGAACACATGAAGGAACGAATTGCGATTGCGTCAGACCATGCCGGGTTCCGGCTCAAGGAGAGCCTGCGCGCCTTCCTCGCGGCCAAGGGCTACGAAGTCAGGGACTTCGGAACAAACTCCGAGGATCGAGTCGACTATCCTCTCTTCATCCGTCCGGCCGCCGAAGCGGTTTCGCGCGGCGAGTGCACGGTAGGGATCGTCATCGGCGGATCGGGCAACGGCGAGGCCATGGTGGCGAACAAGGTGAAAGGTATTCGCTGCGCGGTGTGCTGGAACACCGAGTCGGCACGCTTCGCCAAGGCGCACAACAATGCGAACGTCGTCGCGATGGGGGAGCGCCTTGTGTCCGACCACATGGCCCAGTGCGTTGTGGAAACCTGGCTGGAGACAGCCTACGAAGGCGGCCGCCACCAACAGCGCCTTGACGAGATTGCGCAGATGGAAAGCTAGCGGGAGTCGGCCTTCGGCTCGCTATTCGGCCACTACGCAGTTGCGTCCCTTGCTTTTCGCCCGATAGAGGAGCTCGTCGACCCGCTTGAGAAGCTGCTCCTCCCCCTCCTCGGGCCGAAGGTCCGTCACTCCGGCGCTTATCGTGATCCGCCACGGCACCCCGCGGAAGCTGTGCTGCTCGGCCGCCGTACGCATCCGCTCCGCCGCCGCGCACGCCTCCCGGAGGCTCGATCCGGTGAAAATGACGATGAACTCCTCCCCGCCGTAGCGGGCAACGACGTCCGAGTCCCGCAGCACGCCCAACATGGTGACTGCAATCTCCTTGAGCACCGAATCGCCGATAGGATGGCCGAGCTCGTCATTGATCCTCTTGAAAAGATCGACGTCAACCAGCCCGACGGAGAGCGGTACGTTATAGCGGCGCGCAACCGTCATTTCGTGGAGAAGACTTTCGACAAGGTAGCGGCGGTTGAAAAGCATGGTGAGTGAGTCTTTGAAGGAGAGCTCTTCGAGGATCGCATTCTTCTCCGCGAGCTCCCGCGTGACGTGGAAGTAGCGGATGTGGTCGCGCTCGAACTTGACCGCGAGAACGAAGGCCACGAGGGCGATAATAGAGCTGTAAACAACCACCGGCATCGCGACCGGCGCGGCGACCGCAGTGAGCGCGAGAAAGGAGACCACCGCAGCAGCCGCGGCAAAGAGCCATAGGAAAAAGGTCCAATGTGCCCGGAAGAGGACGGCCACCCCGACGATGGCTCCTCCAACCGGGAGAAGGCCCCTCACGGCAGTTGGCAATGTGGCGTAACCGACGATCCCTCCCGCGACGACAACGACCCAAAAAGCAGCATGGAATGCATGGGAGCTCGTGCGGCCGGCCTTGAGGTTGAGCGAGAGACGGACAAAATAGAAAAGTGCGGCTGCTGCGAACGCGGACGCAGCCACCAGAGTCGTGAGCCCTCGTTCGCCCGCTCCTCCGTATACCGCGCGGCGGACCACGTAGATTACAATGTCGACCGCAAAGGTGAGGATGCTGCCAAAGCGAAGGGTGACCTCGTTTTCGCGGTCCCGGTCGTCGGCGAACTCGGAAGCCCCCTCCGTAACGGGAAAGAGGTAGTGATCGGTGTTCATCGCTCCCCCGGGCGCAGGCGCTTCTTCCTTCGGCGCGGAAGCACTCCTATACCAGCAAGTTCACATACTGTCCGAGGCGCTCATCGAAAAAATAAAGCTTGAGGGCCTGGTCCTGCTGTCGGCTCCGACTGTCGGGACTCGCCTGTGCGCCCTGCATTTGATTGGTGCCGCCGGCAGCATCCGCCTGTGACGCACTGCGCGCGCTCGAATAGTCGGCGGTCGACTGCACCGGCGTATAATAGTAATCGTCAACGGCTTGCACTGTCATACAAACACACCGTCGCGGCCGGTCCGGCCGCGTCCGTCCATTTCCCTTCCGCTTCTATAATACACCAACTTGCATGAACCTGCTATATTAACCCCATGTCCGGGAGCAAGGGATCCGCCAGGCGTCCACTCCGCGAGCGCGACCTTGCGGCGCCCATCTACCGCTATCTCCATGCAAACGGCTTCGAGGTTCGAAGCGAAGTGGGCGACTGTGACATCGCCGCTTCCAAGGGAGGCGAGCTTGTGGTTATCGAGCTCAAGCGCAGCCTTTCGATCGACCTCCTCCTCCAGGCGACCCAGCGGCAACGTGCCGCCGACTCGGTCTACGTCGCGATACCCTGGCCCGAAAAAGGGACAGTGACGAAGCGCTTCCGCCAGCTCTCTCACCTCCTCCGCCGCCTCGAGCTGGGCCTCATCCTCGTGTCCGCCTCACCCACGGCGCCCCGGATGGAGGTGCTGTTCCATCCCCTTCCCCTCCAGCGCAGGCGGGATCCCCGAAAGAGAAGGGCCATCCTTGCCGAGATTGCGGGCCGAAGCGCCGATTTCAACTGGGCGGGCTCGGTGCACCAGCCGCTGGTCACGGCCTATCGCGAAAGCTCGATATTCGTCGCCTGCTGCCTCGAGCGCTTCGGCCCATCGAAACCTGCCCGACTGCGCTCTTGCGGAACCGGCCCCAAGACCCTCTCGATTCTCCAGGCGAACTACTACGGCTGGTTCGAGCGGGTGGAGCGCGGGGTCTACAGCTTGAGCGCGGCCGGGCGGGACGGCCTTGCGACCTACACCCAGCTCGCAGCGCTCTACCGGCGGAGGCTGGCCGCGCAGGAGAGTCCCGAGACCGACGCGGACCGCCCGGCCGCGGCAAGCGGCTGAGGCGGCACTCCCGGCAGCCGCTTCCGCCGCTTTCGCTCGCCGCGACCGGGGGATAGGTTTTCGCCGCTTTTTCGTGGTATGATTGCCGAAGAGACCCTCGGTAGAGCGAACCTCACACCATGAAGGCAATGTCATTGTCCCGCCCTGCGCGCGCTGAAAGGGCGCCTCTAAAGCTTGTTGACCTCAAGCGCCCCGAGCCCGGCCCAGGGCAGATCCGGGTCAAGGTTTCCGCCTGCGGCGTCTGCCATACCGATCTCCACATCGTCGAGGGAGACATCGATCTTCCGCACCTTCCCACCGTTCCCGGCCACGAGATCGTTGGGGTCGTCGACGCTCTCGGCGAGGGGGCGACGCGCTTCCAGCTCGGGGTGCGCGTCGGGATACCCTGGCTCCACCGGACCTGCGGAGAATGCCACTACTGTGCGACGGGCAGGGAAAACCTCTGCAGCCGCATCGAGCTCACCGGGGTCCACTCCGACGGCGGCTTCGCCGAGTGGACCCTTGCCGACGAGAGCTTTGCCTACGAGATCCCCGAGGCTTTCTCGGACGTCGAGGCGGCGCCCCTCCTGTGCGCCGGGGTCGTCGGCTATCGCGCCCTGGTCCGCAGCGGAATCAAGCCGGGTCAGCGCCTCGGCCTCTACGGCTTCGGGGCATCGGCCCATATCGTTATCCAAATCGCGCGCTATTGGGACTGCGAGGTCTTTGTCTTCACCCGAAACGAGCGCCACCGCGCTTTGGCCCGTGCCCTCGGCGCAGCCTGGGCGCGGGGTGCGGACGACGATCCGGGAGCCCACATGGAGGCGAGCATAATCTTTGCGCCCTCGGGCCCGCTCGTGCCCAAGGCGCTCGCGCGGCTCGGCCATGGAGGAACGCTGGTCCTCGGAGGGATTCACATGTCCGAGGTGCCGGCTCTTCCCTACGAGCTGCTCTGGCACGAGCGAACGGTCTTGAGCGTCGCAAACAGCACACGCCATGACGTGATCGATCTCCTGCAGGTTGCGGCGGAGATTCCGATAAAGAGCACGATAGAGACGTATTCTCTCGAAGAGTCGAACGAGGTCTTGAACAAACTGAAGGCCGGCGAGGTGAACGGCGCGGCGGTGCTTCGCCTGTAGGAGCCTTCGCCCTTGACGGCCAGAACACTGTGAGCTATCAATCCCATGAAACTTCTTGAACGCCTTCTTGCAGCAGGTCCGAACCTTCTCGACTACATCGCCGGGCGCGAGCACACTCCATCCGAGCAGCTCCAGCCGCAGCGAAACGGCTTCCGGCTCCTCCTGCAGCCTCTCTCCGGGAGCCTCACGCACCGATCGGCGCACGGGGTCGAGGCATGGAAGCTCGCGGGGATGCGCTTTTTCTTGTTCGACGGCTTTTTCTCAACCGCAAGCGACAGCTTCTATCTCACCTTCGTTCCCCTCTTCGCGCTTGCCTACAACGCCTCAGGCGGCGCCATCGGGCTCATGACAGCCGCAGCCAACCTGCTAGGAACAATCGCCCTCTTCCCGGGAGCGAAGATCGCAGAGGTGGTCAGACGCAGGCGTCCCCTCATCGTCGCAAGCGGCGGCGGCGTCGGTCGTCTCGTGCTTGTCGTCCTGGTGATCCTGCCCTTCCTTGTCGTGAGCCCCGCCGCCGCGATCGTTGTCATAATCGCCGTTAACGGAGTCCGCGCCTTCACCGGCAACCTCGGAAGCCCTGCGTGGACGGCATTCACGGCGGACCTCGTCCCTCCGGTGATGCGGGCGCGCTACTTCGGGAACCGCAACACCATGATGGGAGTCGCCGCCTTGGTCTTCGCGCCTATCGCGGGCTGGCTCATTAGCGCGGGCAACCGAGCGCCGAGCCTGCCGCGTCTTGGATATCAGATCGTCTTCTTTCTCGCGCTCGCACTCGGCATGGCGAGCACCTATTGCTTCAACCGCATCCCCGAGCCCGCCCGTACCCCTGCCCCGAAACAGCGCCGGCACCGCATTTCGCTCAGGATGCTGCGCCACTCGATGCGTGCGAACCGCTCGTTCATGGGCTTCGTCGCAAGCGCCTTCGTCTGGAATCTCGCCCTGCAGGTAGCCGGGCCCTTTTTCAACGTCTATCTCGTGACAGGGCTTGGCGGCAACGACGCCCAGGTAGGGATCGCGACCGGCGTGAGCAACCTCACGAATCTGATCGGGCTCTGGGTCTTCGCCTACCTGGCCGAACGCCGCGGGAACTACTGGGTGCAGAAGGTTACCGGTTTTCTCATCCCCCTCATGCCCCTCGCCTGGGTGTTCGCTGCCCATCCCTGGCACATCTACGTCATCAATACCGTGAGCGGCTTCCTCTGGGCCGGCTATAACCTTTCGAACTTCAATCTCCTCCTTGAGTACACCCCGGAGAGCGAGCGCGCCCGCGCCGTCGCCCTCTTCCAGAGCGTCGTCTTCGGGAGCGCAGTAGCGGGACCGATCATCGGAGGCTACCTTGCCGACGTCGCAAGCTACCGGCTGGTGTTTCTCTTGAGCGCCATCGGACGCTGGGTGGCGGCCTTTCTGTTTATCTGGCTCGTACACGAAGTCCGGCGCGGGCGCGGGGCGCCGCAGCGCACGAGCGGGAACGACGCAGCGGCCCAGCCCGAGAGCGCGTGAGGGCGCAGCATCTCCCCCTCTGTGCTCGATGGCGGCAGCTACCCGCTGCGTGCGACCGCGAGACGGGGCCGTCAGCGCGGAAAGAGGATGAGCGCGGTGAGCAGTGCTCCGAAGATGGTAAGAATGAGATAGAAAAGATCGCGGTGCTTCAGGGCGTGGCGGTCCATCTGGTCCAGCTCATAGCGCATGAGATCGAGCTTCTCCCGCGAGCGCTCGTTGTTCCATCCCTCGCGCGCCCCGCGCAGGATGCGACCGGCCACCTCTTCGCGAAACTCTTCCAGCTCATGAATGGAGCGGGTCGCTTCCCACAGACGCTTGCTGTCCAGCTCCTGGCGCTTCTTCATCTCCTGCATCATCGTGAACAGCGACTGGTAGTCGTCAACGATGTTGCGCATCGAGTGGAAGAGGCGGATGATCTCCACACTCACCTTTTGGGCGCGCGGGCTCTTGAGAAAGTAGGAGATGGCGTGAATACCCTCTTCGGTGAAGGCATAGGGTCTGTGGGCCGCGGCTGCCCGGCGTCCCGGACGGACTCCCGTCCCCATTGCGGCGGCCTCTTCCATGCTGAGCTGGAACATGAACTCTTCGGGAAAACGATCGATGGCGCGGTGGACGGCGTTGCTCAAGACCCGGGTCGGAACGCCGTAAAAGACAGCAAGGTCCCGGTCGATCATCACCTGATGACCGCGGAATCGATACACCTTGCCATCGATCGTCGAGTGACTCGCAATCTCACTCATCCTGCGCCACGAGGTGCCGCGACGTTTGCCGCGGGCGCCTATAATCATTATACCACATTTCACTCGCAATGGCCCAGAGAAATGGTCAGAAACGTGCGCAGCGCGCGCGCCGACGGTCGGGCGGCGACCGCGCGACTCAACGCCGAGAATCCTCACGGCCGCCGAAGGAGGGCGCCTACTGCGGGTAGATGGTCTCCCCGTTCGCCAACATCCGCACGAACTCCGCCAGGCGCTTCGCGCGGGTCTCCGGCTTCTTTGCGGTTTGGAGGCGAAAGAGGATGGCGTACCTGTTGGTACCCTTCAAGTTTTCGAAAAAGGCCCGCGCCGCGGGATTGCGGTCAAGCTCGGCTTGGAGGTCAGTCGGAACTGCGGCGACCGATGCCGAATCGTAGGCTGTCTCCCACCGTCCGCTTTTCCGCGCATCTTCGACCGCCTGCAGGCCGGCGGGCTTCATCCGGCCGCTTTCGATCAAGGCGAGAGCCTTCTCTCGATTCGTCTTCGACCAGATGCTGCGCGATCCACGGGGGGTAAACCTCTGCAGGAAGAAGCTCTCGTCGTACCTTCCTTTCTGCGAATCGATCCACCCGTAGCAGAGCGCAATCTCGAGGGACTCGGCGTAGCTCACCGACTCCACCCCGGCGGCCTGCTTGGCGATCTTCAGCCACAGGCCGGGAGAGGCGGCGTGATTCTTGGCAAGCCAGCGCTCCCACTCCCGCGGCCCCTTGAAGGAGGCAATCCCCATCCCTTTCAGGCTTTCTTCGCCCGCCTGCGAGCTGTCGCTTCTCATGGTGATTGAAGGTAGTACCCGAACCGAGCCCAAAGCGTCAATGGCCGCAGGGCAACAGCGAACCGCGACGCGCGCCTGCCACGTCAATCGGTATGCGCGGCAGCGATTGGAGCGCCGCCGGCGGGCGGCGCCTGCGATCTGCGCGGCGCCAAGACACGCCGGAGGCGCTAGCCGAGATAGATTTTCAGCCCCGTGAGGCTGTAGACCGGAACGAGGGGAAAAAGCACCGGCACCGAGGAGGCATAGTCCCGGTAGGCCTCCTGGGTGCCGTAGCGCGCGATCTGCTTTTCTTCCAGGCGCTTCGCCGAGCCGAGCATGATGAGCACGATGAGCGAGAGCCCGGCGAGGCTTAAGATCCACGCGGCCCAGTCCGAATAGAAGGGGATCCCCGCAACCCAGCCTCCGGTCCACACGAGGATCTCGCCGAAATAGTTGGGGCAGCGCACAACGCGATACAGTCCCAGCGAGCAAAAGGCGCTCGGATCCCGCTTCTTGAAGCGGGACTTCTCCATGTCGGCGAACGCTCCGATCGCGATGCCCACGGCGCAGATGGCCAGACCGATCGGCACAAGCGCGGAGGTTGCCCCACCGGCCGCTGCTGCCGAAAACGACGCTGCGCCGCCGGCTGCCGCAGCCGAAGGCAACCCGGAGCCGCCCACCGCCGCTGTCGGCAGCGGACCGGCGCCGCTCGAAATACCGGAGGCGAGCCCAGCTGCGCTCTCCGCCGAAAGGCGCGAGAGATGAAACAGGAGCGGCGAGCACATGGCGACGTACAGGAGCGCGACGCCGATCCAGATCACCGGCTTGAGCACCGTCGGCGTCCCGGCCACGCCGCCTACGGTCGCGTCGCGCTCGTCCTTGAAGGCCGCCTGCCGCTCTCGAAAAGCGAGATAGCCGGCGAGCCTCGCGCCGTAGATCACCAGGAGCAGCCCCTGCACAAGCGACCACAGGTCGACCGTCGCGCGGTAGGCGACCAGCGCCGCGACAGCGATACCGGCAACGGCCAGGCCGTAGCCGATGCTGATGAAGTAGACCAGGCGAATGAAGCCGACCGCCGAAAGGACGAGCGCCACGGCAAGCAGCAGCGCCGCTACCGACGGCACCGAGCCAAACAGGTAGTGGCCCGACCCGGAGATCCAGGCAAAAGAGGGACCCATGCCGTTCGCACCTCCTTGCGGCGAGACCACTGTAGAGCGCCGGGCCCGCTTTGGCAACGCGTGGGGTTGACGGGCGCGGCTGCCGGGGCTGCGCTTTGGTCCGCGGCGCCTCGAGCGCGCCTTGCCCCCCGGCGGGAGACGTGATACCCTGAAGCATTCCCAAACCGACAAGAATAGCGGGCATTGATCTTGCGGCCCGCACCCTCTCGTGCAGGAGGGAGCCCATGGATGCGGCCGAGCATCGCTACGATGACCAGGAGTCCGCGCGCATCATTCGGCGCGCGCTCGAGATTCAGCGGACCGAGCGGACGGCGGGCGGCACGGGCGCCGGCCTCACCCTGCCGGAGCTCGAGGGAATCGCCCGCGAGTCGGGGATCGACCCTGAGCTCATTCGGCGGGCCGCCCATGAGCTTTCCGCAGAGAGCGTGGGCCGCCCCGGCGCTCCGGCGCGCCTCTTCTTCGGAGGCCCCATTCGCTTGACGGCCGCCGCAAGCCTTCGGTCGGAGGTTTCGCCCGAGATGCTCGAATCCCTGCTCGTCCCCCTTCCGACCATCACGGGGGATGCCGGAACCGGATCGGTGGTAGGCCGCACCCTCATGTGGGCGAGCGACACCCTCGTTGCCCTGCGAAGCGGAAGGAGCCTGTCGGTCACTGTTCACCCGATTGCGGGCGGAACCGAGGTTCGGGTGGAGGAAAACCTCTCAGGCGTGGCAGGGGGGCTCTTCGGCGGCATCGCGGGCGGACTTGGTCTCGGCGGGGGCCTCGGGATAGGGCTGGGTGTCGGTATCGCAGTGCTCGGCTCGCCCATCTTCGCCGCCCTGGTACCGATCGCGGTTCTCGCCGGCGCCTGGCAGCTCGCCCGGAGCATCTTCGCGCTTGTCCGGCGCTACCGGAAGCGGCGCGCTGCGCGCATTCTCGAGACCATCCGCGCAGCCCTTGAGAGCGGCCAGCCCCCAAGCACGTAGGCCCATCGCCGGCGAGCGCCGCCCGCTCGACCGACGCGACCGTGCTCGCATCCATGGAGCTCCGCCACGGCCGAGTCCGCGGCTCCGCGGCGAACTCTGAACGTCACCGGAGCCAATTGCCGCCGCCGGCTAATGGGTAGCTACCGCCGCCGGCTGCCAGGTGTTTGCGCCGCAGCAGCGTTGGCTGTCGTTCTCGTGGCCAACGCCGGATGGTTCGAGCGATGCTTGAGTGGACTGCTCCAACGACATGCTAAAGGTTGACGGTGTCTCTTCACATGACCTAGTATGGTCATGTGAAGACCGTAAAGATCTCCGAGTTCAAGGCCCATATCAGGGAGGAGCTCCGGCGCGTCCGAAACGGCGAGCGAATCGTCATCCTCGACCGGGACAAGCCGGTAGCCGAGGTTGTCCCCTACGAAGCGACACCCGCGCGGATAATTGTGCGGCCGCCGCGAGGACCCAGGACACTTCCGACCATCGCAGCGAAGACGAACTTCGATCCGCTCACCTTCCTCCTCCAAGACCGCGCGAAACGATGACCTGCTGCGCTCGAAGGCGCGCGGGAGGGAGGAGTGCCTCGTCTGCTCAGGCGCGCTCGCAACCGAGGCATCGCTCCCCTCGGGGCGGACTGAGTACGAAATCGAGCGCCACGTCCGGTCGGTCGTCGAAGGTGAGATTGACTTAGTCCACGACGATGACTAAGCTAACTCCATGATGACGGTCAACGTACATGAAGCGAAGACTCGCCTCTCAGCCCTCCTCGAGCGGGCTCACGCCGGGGAGGAGATCATCCTCGCGAAAGCCGGCAAACCCTATGCGCGCTTGGTTCCGCTTGAGACTCCACCGGAGCGTGTCGCCGGACGCTACCCGGGAACGGTTCCGGACTCATTCTTCGAGCCGCTTCCCGAAGATGAGCTTGAGGCGTGGGAGCGGTGAAGCTTCTCCTTGACACCCACACCCTATTGTGGTGGTGGTCACAAGCCGATCGAATCGCTCCCCGGGTCAGGGCGCTCCTTCGCGATCCAGCGAACACGATCTTCGTCAGCGCCGCCTCGGCATGGGAGGTAGCCACGAAGTACCGCATCGGCAAATACCCCGATGGCGGAAGGGTCATTGGTGAATGGGGAGAACGCATGGCACCTGACGGATTCATCGAGCTGCCGATCTCGGCCCGTCACGCGCTCCGCGCGGGCTCCATGCCCGGCGAGCACCGCGATCCCTTCGATCGCATGATCGCCGCGCAGAGTCTCATCGAGGGCGTCCCGGTGGCAAGCTCCGACCGCTCGCTCACCGATCTCGGTGCCGAGCGCGTTTGGGAATAACGAGGAAAAGACTCGACGGTGCGAAGAGATGTGCTCGAAGCGTTGCGACAGCCCTGCAGCGGCTCGAAAAACGTTAGCGCGAGACCGGACAATCCATTATAATTGGGGAGTTCATTGACGACAGACTCATGCACCTCGTCGGTCCGGCAAACGGCGACGAGGGCTTTGGGGTGATAGCGCGCGCTTTGGGAGTCGCAGCTGATCGTGTCAAACCCGTTCTTCGACCATCCAATCCTCAACTCCCCGTACGACTATCCGCTGCGCCACTGGGAGCTCGACGGGAGCGGGCAGCCGACGCAGAAGATCACCGAGTCGCGCCGGAAGGCGGCCTTTATCACCCCGATCCCGAAGCCGAAGAAGCAGAAGGCAAAGTCGGCGCAGCAGGCGGAGTTCGTCTATGACGAGGGCAAGGGACTGTCGACCGAAAGGCAGCAGTACGATCCCACCTCGATCATCAACGAGGTGCGGCAGAACCTGGACGGCTGGCGCGCGCTTCCCTCAAGCGAATGGCAGGTGACGCCGGAGACGGCCCGCCTCCTCGACCATTGGCGCCACCATCGCTTTGCCGGCGTGCGGCCCTTCTTCTGCCAGATCGAGGCCGCCGAGACCGCAATCTGGCTCACCGAGGTCGCCCCCCAATCGAGGTCCGGCAAGCGCATCCTCGAGTACCTCGCGCGGGCAAACGACGGCGCGAGCTCGGAGCTCAATCGCCTCGCCCTGAAGCTCGCGACCGGAAGCGGCAAGACCGTGGTGATGGCGATGCTCATCGCCTGGCAGACGATCAATGCGGTGCGCCACCCGGGGAGCAGGCACTTCACCCGAGGCTTCCTCGTGGTGGCACCGGGGCTCACGATCAAGGACCGCCTGCGCGTGCTCTTGCCCAACGATCCCGACAGCTACTACGCCAACCGCGAGCTCGTCCCGAACGACCTGCTCGACGACCTAGGCCGAGCGAAGATCGTCATCACGAACTACCACGCCTTCCGCCTCCGCGAGCGGCTCGAGCTTTCCGCCGGGGGCCGCGCGCTCCTACGCGGACGCACGGGCCCTGAGCTCATCACCCTCGAGACCGAGGGGCAGATGCTCAAGCGGGTGATGCCGGAGCTCATGGGGATCAAGAACATCCTCGTCCTGAACGACGAGGCGCACCACTGCTACCGGGAGAAGGCAGCCGAACCGGAAGAGGAAAGCCTAAAAGGGGAGGAGAGGGAGGAGGCCAAGAAGAACAACGAGGCCGCGCGCCTGTGGATCTCCGGGCTCGAGGCGGTGGGCCGGAAGCTCGGACTCTCCCGGGTGATCGACCTTTCCGCCACCCCCTTCTTCCTGCGCGGCTCGGGCTGGCCCGAGGGAACCTTGTTTCCGTGGGTCGTCTCCGATTTCTCGCTGATGGATGCGATCGAGTGCGGGATCGTCAAGCTCCCGAGGGTGCCGGTCGCGGAGAACATCCCCGGAAATGAGATGCCGGTCTACCGCAACCTCTGGGAGAACATCCGCGCGGAGATGCCCAAGAAGGGGCGGGGCAAGGGGGGCGAGCTCGATCCGCTGACGCTCCCGGTCCGCCTGCAGACCGCGCTCCTATCCCTCTACGGCCACTACGAAAAGACCTTCCGCCTCTGGGAGGACGCCGGCCTGCCCGTGCCGCCCTGCTTCATCATCGTCTGCCAGAACACCTCGATCTCGAAGTACGTCTACGACCACGTCTCGGGATTCTACCGGAAGAACGAGGACGGCTCCTCCGCGCTCTCCAACGGGCGCCTTCCCCTGTTCCGCAACTTCGACGAGGTGACCGGCAACCCCCTTGGCCGCCCGAACACCCTCCTCATCGACTCGGAGCAGCTCGAGGCGGGCGACAAGCTCGACGCCAACTTCCGGGCGATGGCCGCCGACGAGATCGAGCGCTTCCGCCGCGAGGAAGTCGAGCGGACCGGCGACGCCCGGGCCGCCGAGAACTTGAGCGACCAGGAGCTCCTGCGCGAGGTGATGAACACCGTCGGAAAGCCGGGGCAGCTCGGCGCGAGCATCCGCTGCGTGGTCTCCGTGTCGATGCTCACCGAGGGGTGGGACGCGAGCAACGTGACCCACATCCTCGGTATCCGCGCCTTCGGCACGCAGCTCCTGTGCGAGCAGGTGATCGGGCGCGCCCTGCGCCGCCAGTCCTACGACCTGAACGAAGAGCGCCAGTTCAACGTAGAGTACGCGGACATCTTCGGGGTACCCTTCGACTTCACGGCCGAGCCCGTGGTCGCTCCGCCGCAAGCGCCGCGGGAGACCGTGCAGGTAAGGGCGGTGCGTCCCGAGCGCGACCGCCTCGAGATCCGCTTCCCGCGCGTCACCGGCTACCGGGTCGAGCTGCCCGCGGAGCGCCTGACCGCGAGCTTCACCGAAGACTCTATCCTCGAGCTCACCCCCGACCTCCTTGGTCCGTCGAAGACCCTCAACCAGGGGATCATCGGGCAGTCGGTGAACATGACCCTCGAGCACACCGCGGACACGCGGCAGTCCACGCTGCTCTTCCAGCTCACGAAGCACCTCGTTTACGAGAAGTGGCGCGATCCCGGCGGCGAGCCGAGGCTCCATCTCTTCGGCCAGCTGAAGCGCATCACCAAGGAGTGGCTCGACGGCTACCTCGTCTGCAAGGGGGGCACCTACCCGGCTCAAGTGCTCTATCCCCAGGTCGCCGATATGGCCTGCGAGCGGATCACGGCGGCCATCACCCGGGCCCTCGAGGGCTCCCGCCCGATCAAGGCGCTGGTCGACCCCTACAACCCTTCAGGCTCCACCGCCCACGTCCGCTTCACGACCTCGGCGAAGGAGCGCTGGGACACAGGCGGCCCCCCGCCGAAGAATCACGTGAACTGGGTGATCCTCGACAGCGACTGGGAGGCGGAGCTCTGCCGGATCGTCGAGGCGCACCCGCGCGTCGTCGCCTACACCAAGAACCGGAACCTCGGCTTCGAGGTTCCCTACCGCCACCTCTCCGAGGCGCGCACCTACCTGCCGGATTTCATCGTGCTTGTCGACGACGGCCGCGGCCCGGAGGACCTCCTCCATCTCGTGGTGGAGATCAAGGGCTACCGCCGCGAGGATGCCAAGGAGAAGAAGCTCACGATGGAGAGCTACTGGGTCCCCGGCGTCAACAACCTGCGGAGCTTCGGGCGCTGGGCCTTCGCGGAGCTCACCGATATCTGGGAGATGGAGGCCGATTTCGAAAAGGCGCTCGAAGCGAAGCTCGACGAGATGATCGGCGGCTTCGTCAAAGAGGGAACCGAGTCCTCACGTGAGAGTGGTGTACACTGAAACAGTGTGATGTTGTATGCTAGTAGGTGACAGTGGGTGCCAGTAGGTGCCACCGGAGGCTGCCATGAAGAACATCACCCTGAGCGCCGACGAGAAGCTGATCGAGGCCGCGCGGGAGCGTGCGCGAGCGAAGAGGACCACCCTGAACGACGAGTTCCGCCGGTGGTTGGCGGAATATGTCGGCTCGAGCCGACAGGCCGCCGACGCCATGGCGGTGATCGATGAGCTGCGCCGCTATGTGCGCACAGGCGGCCGCAGGTTCACCCGGGACGAGATGAATGAGCGGTGACTTCGTCGATTCCAATGTCTTCGTCTACCTGTTCGACGACACCGCGCTCCAAAAGCATAAGGTCGCGCGGTCGCTCATCCAGTCCGGGCTTGAGGAGGGCACCGTCAGCATCAGCCATCAAGTGATCCAAGAGACCCTCAACGTCATCACCCGGAAGCTTCCGGTGCCCGCGACACCCGATCAGGCACGACGCTTCATGGACGCAGTGCTCCTGCCGCTGTGGCGCATCATGCCCAGCCGCGAGCTCTATCATCGTGCCATAGACATCCAAAGCCGGTATCAGTATGCGTTCTACGACGCCTTGATCGTGGCCGCTGCGCTTGAAGGCGGTTGTGCTCGATTGTACAGCGAAGACCTGCACGACGGTCAGAAGATCGACGGCCTCGTGATCAAGAATCCATTCGAGAGATAGAAGGGCGTACGAAATGGCGCGAAAACCGAGCGCTTCCAAAAGCGTCGAGACTCTTCTCCACGACGAAGCCAAGCGCACGAACATCCCCACCGCCGAGCACCAGTCCGTGCTCGAGCGGGAGCAGGAGGCCCCGCGCACCCTGCGCTACCCGCGCAACACCGACCTCGACCCGCAGCTGGTGTGGCGGGGCAAGGACGAGCAGGACTGGTCCGACCTCGTCGTGCCGGTTCCCCCGCTCTACATCCAGGAGAAGGTCCATCCGAAGGTGCTCATCGACGACCTCATGCGCCGAAGCA